>JBKJUR010000065.1:0-24438 GCA_046590165.1 Methylotenera sp. | reverse complement strand
TTTTTAGACAGGATTGTGGTAATCGCTGCCGTTAATGTTGTTTTACCGTGATCCACGTGGCCAATCGTGCCGACGTTGACGTGCGGCTTGGTCCGTTCGAATTTACCTTTTGCCATTGCTTCAGTCCTTTACAATATTTTATTAACCATAAGCTTTATTAGAATTAATAAAACTTGTTCAAATTAAAGTGGTACTACTCAAAACAACTTCTAATTACTACCCTGCTGAATAAGCCAGTTAAATCAGTCATGGTGCCCATGGCGGGAATCGGACCCGCGACCTCTCCCTTACCAAGGGAGTGCTCTACCACTGAGCCACATGGGCGCTTATCTTCTTAAATCCATGCCTTTTTCAAGACCACTGGCTTTAAATTCACGTCTTGTAAACTCAATCGCTTGGAGCGGGCGACGAGACTCGAACTCGCGACATTCAGTTTGGAAAACTGAAGCTCTACCAACTGAGCTACACCCGCGCACCTGTCTAAACCGTACACCTACTTAAACCTCAGCCATCAGGCTCAAACTTTACAACTTAATACTTTAGTATTACAAATATGGTGGAGGGGGAAGGATTCGAACCTTCGTACTCTGAGAGAACGGATTTACAGTCCGTCGCCTTTAACCACTCGGCCACCCCTCCAAACCGAACCCGCGATTATGCTGAAATATTGACTAGATGTCAAATGCACAAATCGGTATTTGTTAAGAATTTGGTGCCGGATGTCGGAATCGAACTGACGACCTTCGCATTACAAGTGCGCTGCTCTACCAACTGAGCTAATCCGGCGTTTATTTGAGTTGCGTATTATACTGATATTTTCGTAAAAGTTAAGCTACTTTACGATAGTTAATGTAGGTTTTTTACTATTTATTGCTTTTATTTCACCAGAAGCTTGTGTTGACGGGCTTTCGAGAGAAGAAGTGCTGATATCTTTTAACGTTTTTGGCGATTCTTTAGCTGGCAACGAGGCTTCCACCTCAAAAAACATACCTTGCCCATTTTCACGTGCAAAAATGCCTTTTACTGCATTCATTGGTACATATAAGTTTTGTGAAACGCCACCAAAGCGTGCTGAGAATGTGATTTGCTCATTATCAATATGCAAGTCTTTAGTGGCGGTGTAATTTAAATTCAGTACGATTTCACCATCTTTCACATAGCCCATAGGCACACGCGTTTGACTATCCACCACCACTAATAAATGTGGCGTCAAACTATTATCTACGCACCATTCGTGAATGGCGCGTAGCATGTAGGGCTTAGTTGGGGTGAATTCAGCCATTTTGTAAGTTACTTGCGCATTGCTTTTTCTGAAGGAGTCATAGCTTCAGCATATAACGGTCTTGAGAATAAACGCTCTGCGTATTTCAGGATAGGCGCAGCTTGGTTTTGCAACTCAATGCCGTAATGGCCTAAACGCCATAACAATGGCGTTACTGCCACGTCTAACATTGAGTAATCATCGCCTAACAAATAGTTTTGTTTAGAGAAAATAGGCACCAATTGCGTTAAATTATCACGGATAGTAATGCGTGCCTTGTCCGCTTTTGCATCATCACCAGACTCAATATCTTTAATATGATCGAATAATTCTTTTTCAAAATTGTACAAAAACAATCTAGCACGTGCACGCATGACTGGATCTGGCGGCATCAATTGCGGGTGAGGAAAACGCTCATCAATGTATTCATTGATAATGTTTGCTTCTGATAATACTAAATCACGCTCAACCAACACTGGCACTTGGTTATAGGGATTAATCACGGCTAAATCTTCTGGTTTATTCGCAAGATCAACGTCAATGACTTGAAAATCCATGCCTTTTTCGAATAAAACAATTCGGCATCGGTGGCTGTAGGGATCAGTCGTCCCTGAGTATAAAGTCATCATATTAATGTATATCCTTCCAATAAGCTTTTTTGAGTTTGTAAGTAAGTACTAACAACACTCCTAAAAACAGTAGTACAAACCAGCCCAAACGGTTGCGCTGGTGTTTTGCAGGTTCAGCCATATAGGCCATGTAATTGGTTAGATCGCCAACCAAAGTATCGTACTCAGCCACAGACAAACGACCAGGTTTAGTCAGGGTTAGTTGATGTGTCTCATGATTTAACGTTTGCTCACCTTGCAACTCATACAAAACATGTGGCATTGCAACTTTATCGTAAGCAACATTATTCCAGCCAGTGGGTCGCGTACTATCACGGTAAAAACCACGCATATAGGTATAAACCCAATCTGCACCACGCGCCCGTACTTCAACTGACAAATCCGGCGGCGCCACGCCAAACCACTTTTTAGCGTCAACTTTGTTTATCGCAACCTTCATTTGGTCACCAACTTTATCGCCTGCAAATAATAAATTATCTTTTATTTGCTGTTCCGTTAATCCGATTTCCAATAAACGGTTGTAGCGCATGTAATTAGCGCTATGGCAATTTAAGCAGTAATTCACAAATGTACGCGCACCACGTTGCAAGGACTCGTGATTAGCAGCATCAATAGGCGCTTTATCCAAATGTACATCTTCATTAGCAAGCACAACTGATGACAGTGCAAATAACGGAACCAGCGCTAAAACTAATAAAGCTTTTTTCATTATATTGTTAGTTTTCATTTTAATTATCCCGTTACTCTCTCTGGCACTGGTAAGGTTTTATCTTTCTTGGTGTACCACGGCATAAGTGCAAAAAATGCAAAGTAAACAATGGTAAATATGCGCGCCACGACTGTTGCGCGGTCTGCACCACCTAACCAAGCACCAAACTGACCCCATACGTTTGATGGCACCGTTCCTAGGTAACCCAAAATAACAAAGCTCACTACAAATGCGGCCAGCCATTTTTTATACAGCGCACCACGATAACGAATAGACTTAACCGCACCCTTATCTAACCAAGGTAACAGGGCAAACACCATTACCGATAAACCCATTGCTGCAACACCCGGGAACTGCGAATTCATAACAGGTGGAACTGCACGTAAAATAGAGTAATAAGGCGTGAAATACCATACTGGTGCAATGTGTGCGGGTGTTTTTAGCGCATCTGCAGGTACAAAGTTATTGGCTTCTAAAAAGTAACCACCCATTTCAGGTGCAAAGAAAATAATCGCCGAAAACACCATCAAAAACACTGTAACGCCAACCAAGTCTTTCACCGTGTAATAAGGATGAAAAGCGATACCATCTAGTGGAATACCTGTCTTTTTATCTTTTAGCTTTTTAATCTCAATACCATCAGGATTATTTGAACCCACTTCATGTAGCGCGATTAAATGTGAAACTACTAAGCCCAATAGCACGAGGGGTAAAGCGATTACATGAAATGCAAAGAAGCGGTTTAAGGTAGCATCAGAAACGAGGTAATCACCACGCAACCACTCGGAAACATCTGGGCCAATAAACGGAATGGCCGAGAACAGATTCACAATCACTTGTGCACCCCAGTAGGACATTTGACCCCATGGTAATAGGTAGCCAAAAAATGCTTCGCCCATTAAACATAAGAATATACCCACACCGAATAGCCAAATCAGCTCTCTAGGATTACGATATGAACCGTAGATAACACCACGGAACATATGCAAGTACACCACTACAAAAAACATGGAAGCACCTGTAGAGTGCATGTAGCGAATCAACCAACCCCACGGCACATCGCGCATGATGTACTCTACAGAACCAAACGCTAACTCAGCATCTGGCTTGTAATGCATGGTTAAGAAAATACCCGTGACAATCTGAAGTACTAATATTAACAGTGCTAGTGAGCCGAAAAAGTACCAAAAATTAAAGTTTTTTGGCGCGTAATATTCAGTTAAATGTGCCTTGATATTGCTGGTAAGTGGAAAGCGATCATCCACCCAATTCAGGCCATCATTTAACACACTTGATAATACTGATTTGTTTTTATCGATCATGATTAGGCCTTCGCTTCAGTATCAACGCCAATAACTAAAGTGTTGTCAGTTAAATATTTGTAAGGTGGAACGACTAAATTAATAGGTGCTGGAGAACCTTTATACACGCGGCCAGCAAGATCGAATTTAGAACCATGACATGGACAGAAAAAACCACCCGACCAATTTTCACCCATATCACCACCTGATTCTAATTTAGCAGAAGGCGAGCAACCTAAGTGAGTACAAATCCCCACAATGACAGCTAGGTTTGGCTTGATAGAACGATCAGCATTCTTGCAATAACTAGGCTGCTGTGAAGTTACCTCAGAATTTGGATCAGAAAGCTGATCGTTGTGCTTTGATAATTCTGCTGTCATTTCATCAGTACGGTTAATAATCCACACGGGCTTACCACGCCACTCTGCAGTCATCATTGTACCTGATTGAATTTTACTAATATCCACTTCAACCGGCGCGCCTGCTGCTTTAGCACGCTCACTCGGTGTCATACTGGTAATAAATGGTACGGCTGCGGCTGCAACGCCTATTGCACCTACGGCTGATGTTGCAATTAAGAATTTACGCTTTTCTGCATCTATCTGCACGTGCATTGACTCTAAGGAACCGACTTCTGTGAAACTGACTTCTGGAGAACTGACTTGATGCTTGCCATGCTGATTGTCTGACATGTTTTCCTCATGATGAGTTGAAAAATGAAGTTCGCCCTTTTGAGACAAGCTTCATTGTTGCTTAACAAAAATTACTAACCTTTTAATACAAACTTGTGTAATAAACTAGATTTATTAAGTAGTTAAAATCTAGTTCAATAAATTCGGGGCAGATTTAAGATTTCGCCAAAATAATTTCAATTCCACTAATCACATAATATGATGCATATTAGGAGCGCGAGATTATACAGTTTATTGCCGCCTAATTAAAGCCTTATTTTATAAGTAACTGAAATAAAACAATTAAACTGGATTGTGAATATCTATAAACTCATGACTAATATTGAATTTTTCAGCTAAATGTTCACCTAAAGCTTGTACTCCATAACGTTCTGTTACGTGATGGCCAGCTGCAATATAAGATATGTTGTTTTCGACTGCCTGGTGCGTAGTTTGTTCTGAGATTTCGCCGCTGATGTAGACATCCGCACCCAACTGAATGGCTGTATCAATATAACCTTGCGCCGCGCCCGTGCACCAAGCAATGTTCTGCACAGTTTTTTGAGAATCGCCGATGACTAATGGCACTCGATCCAGCGCGGCTTCTAGCTGTTTTGCAAAATCATGTAGACTCACGGCTTTTGCTAACCGGCCATGCGCAATAATGCCCGACTCTCCAGCAAAACCAATTGGCACGATGCCTAATCTTTTGCCAAGTTGCACATTATTCCCCAATTGTGGATGTGCATCTAGTGGCAGATGATAAGCCATCAGATTCAGCTTGTTTTGCAATAAAAATGCGACTCTATTACGCTTAATACCGATAATTCTAGGATCTTCATTACGCCAAAAATAACCATGGTGGACTAAAATTAAATCAGCACCCGCCTTATGTGCTGCCTCTAGTAGAGCCATACTAGCGGTAACACCAGTAACAATTTTGCGAATCTCATTTTTGCCTTCAACCTGCAGGCCATTTGGGCAGTAATCCTTGAAACGCTCAACTTCTAAGAGTTGTTGGGTATAATGAGTTAACTCGTTGATTTTTACCATTTGTCTATTGCCTTTTGATAACTATCATATTGATTTTTGGCAGCAAAGCCTCATTAACAATTATACGGTTCAATTGATGTCTATATTGGTATTAAAGATATACTTAATCAAATTCAATTAACTTAAATTGTGCCTATTTTTAATTATTTGTACTACCGCAATACCTATAAATCTTAATCACTTTAAAGCTTATTATTAAATACTATGAAGAATCAGTTAGCTAAAAAATTATGGCTTATCTTTGCGCAAGTGGTCACTGCAAGCTTGGCAATATTATTTGTTGTACGTATGTTTTATCCGAACCTGCTGCTTAAAACAAATAACGCCGTGGTTGTTAAGCAAGTCACGCCTAGTGTGAATGCTAATTTAGCTGGTTCATACAGTACGGCGGTTAAAAAAGCGATGCCTGCTGTGGTGAATATCTTTACCAGCAAAAACGCACCCGCCAATCCACATCAAAAATATCTAGACGACCCTGCATTTCGCCAGTTTTTTGGTGACCAATTAGATGGTATGGATGGACCGGCACAACCTGAAAATAGTTTGGGTTCTGGGGTTATCGTTACTGAGCAAGGTTTGATTTTAACGAACAATCATGTGGTCGCCACAGCAGATGAAATTGAAGTAGCGCTCGCAGATGGCCGAAAAATGACGGCCAAAGTGGTAGGAACTGACCCAGATACTGATCTAGCACTCATCAAAATTGATGCTGAGAATTTGCCCGCAATTACTTTTGCCAGTTCAGATAAGTTAAGTGTAGGTGATGTAGTGCTCGCCATTGGTAATCCATTCGGGGTTGGGCAAACAGTGACGCAAGGTATCGTCAGTGCGCTTGGTCGTAGCCATCTAGGCATCAATACCTTTGAAAATTTTATCCAAACCGATGCGTCGATTAATCCGGGTAACTCCGGGGGTGCACTGATTGATACAGAAGGGAATTTAGTGGGCGTGAATAGTGCCATTTATTCACGTAGCGGCGGCTCTATGGGGATTGGTTTTGCTATACCTGCAACATTAGCACGCCAAGTGATGGAGCAAATTGTCACTCAGGGTAATGTAACGCGTGGCTGGGTTGGTATTGAAGCGCAGGATATTACACCAGAACTAGCTGAATCATTCAAACTTAACCTTACACAAGGTGCATTGATTGCAGGTGTGTTACGCAACAGTCCAGCAGACAAAGCAGGATTGCATGCAGGGGATATTTTATTAGCCATTGATGGCAAACCAGTACCAGATAGTGGCGGAATGCTTAATATAATAGCTGGCTTAATTCCCAATCAAAAAGCCATCTTAAAAATTGCACGTGCTGAAAAAACAATAGACATTACCGTAATAATTGGTAAAAGACCAAAACCAGTCGCGGCCAGCGAATAGTCTTGGTTCAGGATGAGCTTTGACTCAGAGAAACGATGAATGGTAGCTATTATGTTGGCGGTAAAATCTTATGCTCTGGCGCTTGCTTAGTAAATTTTGCCACAATGATACCTATCTCATATAGTAACCACATAGGCACAGCCAGCATAAACTGAGAGATAATATCAGGCGGAGTAAATATGGCGCCAATGACAAAGGCGCCAACAATGACATAACCACGCGCTTGCTTTAGCATCTGGGTTGTTACCCAACCAAAACGTACTGCCATCACTACGGCAATTGGTATTTCAAATGCAATACCAAATGCAAAAAACAGTGTCATCACAAAATCTAAATAATTGCCAATATCTGTCATTACGGCTACACCTTCTGGCGCCGCACCGACGATAAAACCAAATATCACTGGGAATACTAGAAAGTACGCAAATGTCATGCCTACAAGGAACAGTAAGCTGCTTGCCACAATCATAGGAATCATGAATTTCTTCTCATGTGCATACAAACCTGGCGCTACAAAAGCCCATACCTGATACAAAGTATGCGGCAATGACACAATAAATGCTGCCATCATAGCCACTTTCATAGGCACAAAAAATGGGGTAGTGACTGCCGTAGCAATCATCTGTCCACCAGCAGGTAATTTACTTAAAAGCGGCGCAGCGAGTAATGCGTAGATTTTATTTGCAAACGGGAAAAAACCAATAAAAACGACAATAAATCCAATGACAATACGCAATAATCGATCACGCAATTCAATTAAATGTGAAATAAAATTATCGGTGGGTGTCACTTGGTATACTTATGTTTTTGCATCAGGTGTTTTTACTGCAGACTTTTGACTATCATCCAAAGCAGAATCTGAAGTAATTTCTTTAGCTACTTTTTTACTTTCAGCGCCTACTTCTTGAGAGTTAACTTCTTTGAAATTAGCTTCTTGAATATTTACTTCTTGAAAATCTAGCTCCCTAGTTAATCCGTCCACTTTACGTTGCATGTTAGCTTGTGTTTTAGTAGCTGTTTCTTGAATCTCTTGTTGCAATTGTTGCAGTTCTTGAAATCTTACTTCGCGATTCACTTCTTCTTTAACTTGCGCGACGTATCTTTGCATACGACCTGTGAGCGCACCCAATGTACGCGCCACTTTAGGTAACTTTTCCGGGCCGATGACGATCAATGCAATCACTGCAATAACCATTAACTCAGAAAAAGAAACATCAAACATAGTAGTTAAGACTTAGTAAAAATGAAGCGTTATTTTATAATTTACTTGGTTTTGCTAGCGGCTGTTGCTTTAGGCTTAGCTGCCACAGGTTTTTTTACAGCAGGTTTTTTAGCCGCTGGCTTTGTGGCTGGCGCTCTCTTCTTAGGCGCTGCCTTTACTGCTGGAACTTCAACCGCTTCAGCTTCAATTAAATTGGCAGAAGTCACTTTTTTGATTGTGTTCAGTTCGTCAGCATCTACCCCGGCCTTTTCTGCACCCATTGCATCCTTAAAGTTTTTCACTGCTCCGCCAACATCACCGCCCATGTTACGCAGTTTTTTAGTGCCAAATACTAGTACCACTATCAACAACACGATCAACCAATGCCAAATACTAAATGAACCCATGTTGATGCTCCTAAGAAATAATTTCTCTAACTATTATAAAAAATTTGCTGTTAGGTTTTAGGTAGCTTATCACTACCACCAAACACATGAAAATGAAGATGAAACACTTCTTGCCCACCCTCTGCACCCGTATTAATCATCGTGCGGAAGCCAGCTAATCCTTGGTCATTAGCAAGCTTAGGTGCCAGCAGTAGCATCTTAGCTAATAAAGACTGATGTTGCGCTTCACAACTTGCCAAGCTTTCTACATGCATTTTAGGCACAATCAAAAAATGTACCTTTGCTAACGCATGAATATCGTTAAAAGCAATTACATCGTCATCCTCATAGATTTTCTTGGATGGAATACTGCCTTTTACGATTTTACAAAAAACACACTCTTCGCTCATTATTAAGTTCCAATCTCGGCTCTGGAAGCCTTCTCAACAATGCCAGATAAACCTTCGCGCCTTGCCAATTCATCCAAGACATCCTGCGGTTTTAAACCAGCATGCGCTAACATCACCAAGGTATGAAACCACAGATCTGCAGTTTCATAAATCAACTGCTCTTTATCACCATTCTTGGCAGCAATAATCGTTTCTGCGGCCTCTTCACCCACTTTTTTCAGTATGCTATCTATGCCTTTAGCATACAATTTTGCGACGTATGATGCGTTCGCATCGGCGCTTTTGCGCTCTTCAAGCAACTCACTTAATCTATTTAATACATCATTCATGGTTGTAAGCTTTTAGCTAATAAATATCTTTAGGATCTTTAATGATTGGCTGATCTATTAACCAGTTTTCATTCTCTAATTTCTTAAAAAAGCAGTTGTGACGACCCGTGTGGCAAGCAATGCCACCGATTTGCTCTACTTTAATCAGCACAACGTCTTCATCGCAGTCTAGCCTGATTTCATGCACATTCTGCACATGACCGGACTCTTCACCTTTGCGCCACAATCTATTTCGCGACCGCGACCAGTAAACAGCTTGCTTAGTATCACTAGTCAGTTGCAAAGCTTCGCGGTTCATCCACGCAAACATAAGTATACGGCCAGTGTCATGTTCTTGTGCTATGACAGGCACTAAACCATCCGCATCCCAGCTGATTTTATCTAACCAATTCATAGCCTGACTTCTATTCCATGTTGCGCCATATATTCTTTTGCTTGCTTGACCGTATATTCACCGTAGTGAAATATACTAGCTGCCAGCACTGCATCAGCGCCGCCTTCTTTTACACCATCCACTAAATGCTGTAAGTTACCAACGCCGCCAGAAGCAATAATGGGGACATCTACAGCTTCTGAAATCGCGAGATTTAACGGGTTATTAAAACCAATTTTTGTGCCATCGCGATCCATACTAGTGATTAACAACTCTCCAGCGCCTAAGCTAGCCATATACTCTGCCCATTTCACAGCATCTAAGCCAGTAGCCTTGCGACCACCATGCGTGAATACTTCCCACTGGAATGGTTGATTGTCTACTTTTTTAGCATCTATCGCTACTACTATACATTGCGAGCCGAAACGACTAGCTGCATCTGCCACCATTTGTGGGTTTAACACAGCTGTGGTGTTAATACTTACTTTATCAGCGCCTGCATTAAGCAATCGGCGGACATCTTCTACTTCACGCACGCCGCCGCCTACTGTCAAAGGGATAAACACTTGTGAGGCCACTTGCTCAATGATATGTAGAATTAAACCTCTATTATCTGAACTGGCTGTAATATCTAAAAAAGTAAGTTCGTCAGCGCCCTGATCATCATAACGTTTCGCAATTTCTACAGGATCGCCTGCATCACGTAACGCTAAAAAGTTAATCCCTTTAACTACACGGCCGTCAGTGACATCCAAACAAGGAATAATACGTTTAGCGAGCACTTAATTCATCCGCTAGTTTTTGTGCTGCTGTAAAGTCTAACGTACCTTCGTAAATAGCGCGGCCAGTAATCGTACCGATTATACCTTCGCTGGCAACGGCACAAAGCTTGCGCACATCATCTAAATTAGTCACACCGCCAGAAGCTATCACAGGAATCGTAAGTGCCTGTGCCAAGGCAACCGTCGCCTCAATATTCACGCCAGTTAACATGCCATCACGACCAATATCAGTATAGACGATTGAACTCACACCGTAATCTTCATATTTTTTAGCTAAATCAATCACGTCATGACCTGTCAGTTTAGACCAGCCATCGACCGCAACTTTCCCATCTTTAGCATCTAGGCCCACGATAATCTGCCCTGGAAATGCATAGCAGGCTTCATGTAAAAACCCCGGGTTTTTAACTGCAGCAGTGCCGACAATGACGAAATCTATACCGCTATCCAAGTAGCGCTCGATTGTTTCAAGATCGCGAATGCCTCCGCCAAGTTGAATAGGAATATCGCCACCAACAGCTTTGACAATAGATTTAATCGCCGCTTCATTTACCGGTTTTCCAGCAAATGCACCATTCAAATCAACCAAATGTAAGCGTTTACCACCACGCTCAACCCAATGACGCGCCATAGCGCCTGGATCCTCAGAGAATACAGTAGATTCCTCCATTAAACCTTGTTTTAGCCTCACACAATGGCCGTCTTTGAGATCAATTGCTGGAATAATTAACATAGTAAATTTTGATGTAGATAAATGTAATAGTAATAATTTGATTAAAAATACTTAATGCCAACTTATAGGCAAATTAAGCGTCTAGGTGAATCGATTCTGCATGTAAATTAAGGCACCCAGTTTACAAAATTGCTTAATAATTGCAAACCTGCACTCGCACTTTTTTCTGGGTGAAACTGAACTGCGAACAAATTATCTGTAGCAATTGCACATGTAAAGCGACTCGGATACTCACTAGCGCCGCTAATGATCGTGGCATCCTTAGGCTGTACATAATAACTATGCACATAATAAAAACGTGAACCATCTTCAATTCCCTGCCACAAAGCATGTGGTTTTGATTGATTGGCTTGGCCATTATTGACTTGGTAGACTTGATTCCAACCCATATGCGGTACTTTTAACTTAGCACCATCACTATCTTTCATGTCCGCAGCCGCAAATCGTTTTACCTGGCCTTTTAGCAAACCTAAACCAGCCACATGACCTTCTTCCGATTCTTCGAACAGCATTTGCAGGCCAATACAGATGCCTAAAAATGGTTTATTTACAGCCGAATCCAATACCGCCTCACGCAGGCCACGTGCATCCATCTCGCGAATACAATCTGGCATAGCGCCCTGCCCTGGAAACACCACACGTTCCGCATTCGCAATCTCATCAGGATTACTAGTGACGACTACAGTTTTTGAAGGTGCTACATGCTCGAGGGCTTTAGACACAGAACGCAAATTACCCATGCCATAATCTACTACCGCAATATCAATTTTTTTCATGCTGCCAGATTCATAGTTGTAGCTAATGCTTATAAACTCAGTGTTATAAACTGCCTTTAGTGGATGGCATGATACCTTCCATGCGTGCATCAAACTCTACTGCCATGCGTAGCGCGCGGCCGAATGCCTTGAAAATTGTTTCCGCTTGATGGTGAGCATTATGACCTTTTAAATTATCAATATGCAATGTAACGTTGGCGTGATTTACGAAGCCTTGGAAGAATTCATGGAATAAATCTACATCAAATTCACCAATCGCTGCACGAGTGAATGTGCAACCGAATGACAAACCTGGTCGGCCAGAAATGTCTAACACTACACGTGACAATGCCTCGTCCAATGGCACATATGCGTGACCATAACGACGTATACCTTTTTTGTCGCCTACCGCCTTTGCAAAAGCTTGGCCTAAGGTAATACCAATATCTTCAACCGTGTGATGCGCATCAATATGCAAATCACCCTTAGCGTTCACGCTAATATCCATCATACCGTGACGAGCGATTTGATCCATCATGTGGTCTAAAAAGCTCACACCTGTATTGAATTGAGAAACGCCCGTACCATCCAAATTGATGGTAACCGTGATTTGTGTTTCCAATGTATTTCTTATTACTTCAGCGGAGCGCATATTGAATCACTTAAAGTGTAAATCTTAATTAATACTGTCATTTTAACCTAAACCGGATTTTATCAAACCAGATATAAGTTTAAACTTAATAAAGCCTGTAAAAATACAATAAAAGGCTCAAAAAATGAACCCAAAAAAAGAGCAAAGCCTAGCAAGATATTAATGATCTTTACTAGGCTTTGCTAAGCTCTGCTTAAATTAGCATCCGCTAATTTCTACCAACAACAAACTATTATTGTTGGTAGTAGTTTGTAAAAACTATTGTGCAGCAGCAGGTGCAGCCTCTGCCGGAGCGGCTTCAGCAGGCGCAGCCTCAGGTGCTTCAGCGGCTGGAGCAGCCTCTGCAGGAGCAGCCATTTCTGCTGGAGCAGCTGCATCTACAGCTTCTGCCGGTGCTTCTTTTTTGCCACCTAATACTGTGAACAACACTACTAATACAATTGCAGCAATAATCCAAGGTAAGAATTTCTTAACACCGCCAGCGCTTGCAGCACTACCGTGTGCAATCGAAGTGATTTCTGCAGCAGCAGCAGCAGGGTCTGCAGCACCGTAAATAGCTGCACCAGCCACGATGATGGTTGCGCCAGCATCCTTAACTTGTTGTGTTGTAGCAGCTTTAACGCCGCCAGCTACTGAAATCTCAACACCTAAACCTAAACCTGCAACCATGCTCAAGTCATTGAATGGTGTTTGGCCAGCAGCTTGTTGATCTAAACCAGTATGTACGCCAATGATATGCGCGCCTAACTTAGCCACTTCTTGTGTACGTGTTTTTTTGTCAGCAACGTTAATCAAGTCAACTTGTGCTTTTTTACCATATTTGTTAGCAACGTCGATTACACCTTTAATCGTACCTAAATCTGCAGTACCTAATACTGTACAAATGTCTGCACCAGCTTTGTAGAATGGCTCAGCTTCGTAGAAACCAGCATCCATTGTTTTTAAGTCAACTAAGATTTTGTTATTTGGAAATTTAGCGCGCAACACTTCTAGTAATTTGATACCGTTATGCTTAATGCATGGTGTACCAATTTCCAGAATATCTACGTGTGGAGCAACTTTAGTTGCTAAAGCGACGGTACCGTCGAAATCTAATGAATCTAATGCCATTTGGGTTTGTGCCACGATACATCCTCCAACTGAAAATAAACCAGCGTCTGGTTTATTTGGATTAAAAATACGAATTAAACTTATGTTTATACTTAGCCATGATTTTAATCATGATTTTTTTATATTGTGCACAAAACGCACATAACCCACATAATAACCGCAGTTAGTGCGAAAGTTCAAACTTTTCACGCTTATTTTCGATATTTTAAGTATTTATTCCTGTATCTTCATCTAATGACTACTGCTAATACATTCAAATAATAATGTATTAGTAAGAAATGCAGCTATAAAATTTCAGTTAATGCATTGACGAGTATCTTTGACTGCACATTTGTACCAATTGTAATGCGTATATAAGGTGCAACCCGGCTTGGCACCTTGAAGTGACGCACAATAATATTTCTTTCACGTAATTGGGATGTAAGCGCTGCACCATCTACAGAGTGATGTTTAGCAAAAATAAAGTTCGCACCAGACGGTAACACTTCAAACCCTAGCTTTGTTAAATCTTGAATCAGTGCCGTACGGGTCGCCACTACCTGATTGCAAGTTTTTTCAAAGTAAACAGTATCTTGCATAGCGGCGATTGCACCAGCAGACGCAAACCGATCAATAGGATATGAATTAAAACTATCTTTTACGCGTATTAACGCCTCAATTAAATCAACCGCACCTAGCGCATAACCAACACGTAAGCCTGCTAAAGAACGCGCTTTAGATAAGGTATGTGTTACCAGCAAATTAGGATGACGATTAATCAAGCCCACGGCAGATTCTGTACCAAAATCTACATAGGCTTCATCAATCACTACCACTGACTCAGTGTTTTTTTGTAGTAGCTTTTCAATTTCAGCTAAGGCCAGCGGGATGCCTGTGGGCGCATTTGGATTAGGGAATATAATGCCGCCATTAGGCTGGTTATAGTCGTCAATATTGATGGTAAAGTCTTCACGCAACGGAATAGTTTGATATTGAATGCCATACAAACCGCAATAGACTGGGTAAAAGCTATAAGTAATATCTGGAAACAATAAGGGTTTGTCATGTTTGAGCATAGCCTGAAATACATGCGCCAGCACTTCATCAGAACCGTTGCCGACAAATACTTGTTTAGCCTCTAATCCATACGTTAGTGCAATCGCAGCTTTAAGTGCATCTGAATTAGGGTCTGGGTATAACCTTAAACTGTCAGTCGCTTCCAGTTTCAGCGCCGCTAATACCTTAGGACTGGGTCCATAAGGATTTTCATTGGTGTTAAGTTTCACTAGATTATCTAGCTTGGGCTGCTCACCAGGTACATAGGGCGTTAGCTTATGTACTACATCACTCCAAAATTTACTCACGGCGGTTAATCCAATCTCTCAAGCTAATCTTTCAATCTAAACTCAGCAGATCTGGCATGCGCCTGCAAGCCCTCACCACGCGCTAACACTGAAGCGATTTTACCTAATGTCTGCGCACCAGCGGCTGACACCATGATTAAGCTGGAACGTTTTTGAAAGTCATACACCCCTAGCGGTGATGAAAACCTTGCAGTACGTGACGTTGGCAACACGTGATTAGGGCCTGCACAATAATCCCCAATGGCTTCACAAGTATCGCGTCCCATGAAAATAGCGCCGGCATGTTTGATTTTTTTACTGAATGCTAATGGCTCATCCATGGAAAGTTCCAAATGTTCAGGTGCAATGTAATTGCTAATCTGCGCGGCTTCGTCTAAATCACGCACTAAAATTAGCGCACCACGGTTGGTTAATGAGGTAGTAATAATGTCTTTGCGTGGCATTTCTTCTACCAATTTTTGAATACTCACACTGACTTTATCTAAAAATTCTGCATCCGGGCTTAACAAAATAGCCTGCGCTAGCTCATCATGCTCAGCTTGGCTGAATAAATCCATGGCCACCCAATCCGGATTGGTTTTTCCATCGCAAATCACTAGAATTTCAGAAGGCCCAGCGATCATGTCTATGCCTACCACACCAAATACACGGCGTTTAGCAGCTGCGACATATGCATTGCCTGGTCCGACAATCTTATCGACCTGCGGCACTGTTTCCGTGCCATAAGCCAGCGCAGCTACTGCCTGCGCCCCGCCAATGCAGAATACACGGTCCACACCACAAATAGCCGCCGCGGCTAATACCAAGGCATTCTTCTCGCCATTCGGTGTAGGGACCACCATAATTAACTCGGTTACCCCTGCTACTTTTGCAGGAATCGCATTCATTAATACGGAAGAAGGATAAGCGGCCTTGCCGCCTGGTACATACAAACCCACACGGTCTAAGGAAGTGACTTGCTGCCCGAGCAAGGTACCATCGGCTTCGGTATAGCTCCAAGAAGCCATCAATTGATTTTCGTGGTAACTACGCACCCGGTCGGCTGCAGTTTGCAAAGCTTTTCGCTGGTCAGCAGGCAACCCATTTAATGCATTGGCAAGTTCATCTTTGCTGATTTCAAGTGACGCCAAGCTGGCAGCGGCAGTTTTATCAAATCGATTGGTATACTCAAGTACGGCAGTATCGCCGCGTTTTTTCACATCTTTAAGTATGTTCGCGACTACTTCATCAACGCTATCATCCTGCGCAGTTTCAAACGCAAGTAATGCTTTCAGCTTTTCATCGAAATCATTATCGGTAGTAGAAAAACGTCTGACATTGATACTCATACTTAAAACCTATTTTTTAATTGATTGATTTAAAATTGCTTTGTGTGTTAAGACGAAATCGCACTAACAAAAGCATCCATAATTGGCTGTAGTTTTGCTCTATTCAGTTTGAGTGAAGCTTGGTTAACGATTAAACGCGAGCTAATATCGCCAACCTCTTCTACCGCTTTGAGATTATTTGCGCGCAAAGTTCCACCGGTACTCACTAAATCGACAATCACATCTGCTAAGCCGACTAATGGACCTAATTCCATAGAACCATACAGCTTGATCAGATCAACATGCATGCCTTTAGCGGCAAAGTGTTCACGCGCCGTTTTTACATACTTGGTCACTACCTTTAGGCGTGCTCCGCTGCGAATTGACGCAAAGTAATCGAAATCTTCACGCACTGCTACCATCATTTTGCATTTGGCAATTTGCAAATCGATAGGTTGGTACAAGCCATCGCCGCCATGCTCATCTAATACATCTTTACCTGCAATGCCTAAATCAGCCGCACCATATTGCACATAAGTTGGCACATCGCTCGCACGCACGATTATCAATCGCACATCCGCACGATTAGTTGCCAATATCAGTTTACGTGACGACTCCGGATCTTCCAGCGCATGAATACCAGCCGCAGCCAAAAGCGGAGTAGTTTCATCAAAGATACGGCCTTTTGAAAGTGCGATGGTAATCATTTTTAAACTCGTTTTACATTCGCACCAAGTGCGTTAAGTTTTGCTTCCAGGTGCTCATAGCCACGGTCTAGGTGATAAATACGTTCTATCACAGTCTCACCACGGGCAACCAAACCAGCCAACACTAGGCTTGCCGAAGCGCGTAAATCAGTTGCCATCACTGTGGCACCATCTAAGAATTCAATACCTTTAACTAAAGCCGTATTACCGTCAATGCTGATATCCGCACCCATACGCTGCATTTCCTGCACGTGCATAAAGCGGTTTTCAAAAATCGTTTCCGTCACTTTCGCCACACCTTCCGCCACCGTGTTAAGCGCCATGAACTGGGCTTGCATATCGGTTGGGAAAGCTGGGTGTGGTGCTGTGCGGATATTCACCGCTTTGAGTTTACCGTCACTTTTCACAGTAATCGTATCGGCTTCCGAGGTAACAGTCGCGCCTGCTTCACGTAGTTTCTCAATCACAGCATCCAGTAAATCGGCACGAGCATTGAGCAATTTAACCTCGCCACCTGTGATTGCCACTGCAACCATATAAGTGCCAGCCTCAATGCGATCGCACACAACATTATGTGTTGTACCATTCAGTTTTTCTACGCCCACAATCGTAATGACATCAGTACCTGCACCCGTGATGTTTGCGCCCATTTTAATAAGCATCTCAGCTAAATCTACCACTTCTGGTTCTTTAGCTGCGTTTTCCAGCACCGTTGTACCTTCTGCCAAGGCTGCAGCCATCATCAGGTTTTCCGTACCAGTAACCGTCACCATGTCCATGTAGTAGCGTGCGCCCTGAAGGCGACGATTGGGCAGATGCAATGTACTAGCTTGAATATACCCGTGTGTGATATGTATCGCAGCGCCCATTGCTTGCAGGCCTTTGATATGCAAATCTACTGGACGTGAGCCAATGGCGCAACCACCAGGCAATGAAACTCGTGCATTGCCGAAGCGTGCCAGTAGTGGACCTAATACTAAAATAGACGCGCGCATGGTTTTAACCATTTCATAAGTGGCTTCAAAAGAAGCTACTTCGCTGGCATCCAAGCTCACCTCACTGGCATTGCGTGTAATTTTCACGCCCATCATACCGAGCAATTTAATCGTAGTATCAATATCTTTTAACGCCGCAATACTACTCAGATGTAGCGGTGTTTCAGCCAATAAAGATGCACATAAAATAGGTAGAGCTGCATTTTTCGCGCCTGAAATAGTGACTTCGCCATGCAGACGATTACCACCTTGTATGATGAGCTTATCCAATGAGTATCCTGTGACTTAACGGTTAAAGGTTGTTTATATTTTTATTTAGCTGCGTCTAACATCGTTTGAAGTTCGCCATTTTCATACATCGCGCGCATGATGTCAGAACCACCGACAAACTCGCCGTTGATATATAACTGTGGAATCGTTGGCCAATTTGCGTAGGTTTTAATACCTTCACGTACAGCTTGGTCTGCAAGTACGTCTACCGCTACATATTTTGCATTACATGCATCTAAAATTTGTGTCGCCAAGTTAGAAAAACCACATTGTGGAAACTTTGGGGTGCCTTTCATGTAAAGCACGACTGGGTTACTGGTGACGGTTTCTTTAATTTTTGCTTGTGCTTCCATTTGAATCTCCATTACTTGATATTAAATTCAATACATCAACCCATTATAAATCTGGGTTATAAATTCTTATGAGCTGGTGCTAATTAATTGACGCCAAGTTAGCTGAGGTTAAGTTGACTGATTTTAAGTTAGCCGACATTTAGTGCGTGCCATTTTTCAGGCGTCAACGTCTTCATTGATAGCGCGTGAATCTCTGCACGCATCCTATCGCCTAGCGCTGAATACACAAGTTGATGCTGCTGCACCATAGACTTACCAACGAAAGCTTCACTCACAATAACCGCTTCAAAATGTGTACCATCATCGCCTAATACTTTGATGTGTTCACAGTCTAAATGTTGCGTAATATAGGCTTCTAATTGTTGCGCACTTAACACTATCTCATCACCTTTTTCTGATCACTACTTGTTGGTTTAATCTGCAAAGCTTGATTTACGCCCTGAGCTTATAGCCTGATTTTAACATTTTTAGGGTAACCAGTGCTAACACTAAGAACGATACGCCGACGATGGTTAAACTAATCAGCGGCGAGATATCACCTTTACCAAAGAAACCGTATCTAAAGCCGTCTATCATGTAGAAAAACGGATTGAGATGCGAGACTTTTTGCCAAAAAGGCGGCAATGAGTGTATAGAATAAAACACGCCCGATAAAAAAGATAAGGGCATGATTATAAAATTCTGAAACATCGCCATTTGATCAAATCGGTCCGCCCATATGCCGGCAATGATGCCGAAAGTGCCTAATAAAGCACTACCCAATAAGGCAAAAGCAAAAATCAAACTAGGGTAAACAATGTTTATATCTACAAACCAGAAAGCTACTAAATAAATACATAACCCCACTGCTAAGCCGCGAATAATGGCGGCACATAGAAATGCACTAAAAAACTGCAAATGTGTAAGTGGCGTGAGTAAGACAAATACAATATTACCCATGACCTTTGATTGAATAAGGCTAGACGAGCTATTCGCAAATGCATTTTGTAGTACCGACATCATAATGAGGCCTGGAATCAAAAACGCGGTATAGGGTACACCGTCATACACTTGCACATGACCCTCAAGGACATGTGAAAAAATCAACAGGTATAGCAACGCCGTAATCACGGGCGCTGCTACAGTTTGAAAAGCCACACGCCAAAAGCGTAGCAGCTCCTTTTTAAGTAATGTCCATGGTCCTCTTAAAGCTGGGCTAATCATCATTGGCCTACTAATGACAAAAACACATCTTCTAAATCTGCTTCGTTTAATTGCATATCAATCACCTTAATATCAGCTGACCGTAACCTAGCTAACACCAACTCAATTTGCGCCATATCATTCAACGCAAAGGTAAAAATACCGCCATCTTGGCTACGTAATAACGGTTGAATATCAGCCGGCAGTGTCACATCGCCTAAAGTTAATCTTAGATTTTTACCTGCAAATTTATTCAGCAAATTGGCTGTAGTATCTAAGGCGACAATTTTGCCCTGCTTCATCATGCCCACACGGCTACACAATGTTTCAGCTTCTTCCAAATAATGCGTGGTTAAAATAATGGTGTGGCCTTCGTAATTGAGCTTCTTAATAAATTCCCACATCAGTTGCCGCAATTCAACGTCCACACCAGCCGTAGGCTCATCAAGCACAATCACCGGCGGTTTATGCGCTAAAGCCTGAGCGATCAGCGCGCGACGTTTCATGCCACCAGAAAGCTGACGCATATTAGTATTCGCTTTCTCGGCCAAACCTAAGCCTTCGAGAATCTCATCTACCCAAACATCGTTTTCTGGGCCACGACCAAAATAGCCAGCCTGAAAACGTAACATCTCACGTACATTAAAAAATGGGTCAAACACCAGTTCTTGCGGCACAACACCCAGTAGCTGCCTGGCTTGCTGATATTGATTCACTACATCAAAACCCATCACAGCAATATCACCAGAAGTCGGCTTAATCAGGCCAGCAAGAATACTGATTAAAGTAGATTTTCCTGCGCCGTTAGGACCCAACAGAGCAAAAAACTCTCCCTGCTCAATGGTTAAATCAATTCCTTTAAGCGCGTGCAGACTACCAAAACTCTTATGTACGCCATTGATTTTAATTGCAGAGTTCATTTTATAATTAGATTTTTGTAATAGGTCGGGTAAGCTTGACTTGGAAAATATACATTTAAAAATTAATGCATAGGGTTGTGAATCTTATATTTTAAAAAAATACGGCCACCATACAAATTAAGTATGAGTAAACCGTATTAATTTACTAATAAGTGGTGACGTTATTATAAAAAGCAATGGGCTTATAGAAAAAGCTAAAAATGACCCGTTAACTTGTACTTATTAATTTGTACTTAATGGGATAAATTCTGTGACGCCATACAGCGTAGCCAAACTCGTCAAATCGGCTGGTAAGCTAGTAAAGGTCACTTTACAGTTTGAAGCAATAGCACGGCGTTGCCATTCCATAATTAAACTAATCGCCGCAGTATCCACATCCGTCACTGCTGAAAAATCAATTTCAATTGGACTTGTCATCAAAAGCGATTCACTCTGATTTAATATTGCATTAGCATTATCCATCAGCACATCGCCTGCAACACGCCATTGATTATTTTGTTGGGTAATATTGGTCATATTGACGCTATCTGCATGCAATCTAAATTTAAATTAGAACTCAATTCTAACCAGCTACTTTGTTTTTATCTGCAAGTTTTTTGTTCAGGCTATCTAAGCCATTCTGACGAATTTCATTGCTAAACTGACTACGATAATTTGTCACTAAACTTACGTTTTCGATTACGATATCATAGACTTTCCAACCGTTAGGACCTTTTACAAGTGAGTAATCAACCGCAACTGGTTGGCCGCCTGGCTGTAAGATTTGTGTTTTTACACTTACATTTTTTGCATCTGGCTCAGCACGTAAAGGCTTATATTCAATCACTTGATCTTTATATTTACCCAAGGCAGAAGCATACGTGCGCAACAGCAGACTGCGGAACTCTTTTTGAAAACTAACTTGTTGTTCAGGTGTAGCGGCTTTCCAATTTTTACCAAGCACCATGCGGCATACTCGCTCAAAATCAAAGTTTGGCAGTATTTTTGCTTCAACCACAGAATATAATTGCTGCTGATTGCCTGCTTGAATCTCTTTATCATTTTTGATAATTGTTAATACTTCATCTGCAGTTTGCTTGACAAGTGCATCAGGCGTTATTTCGGCATTTGCAATGCCAAAAGATAATAGCGAACTTGCAAGCAAACTAGCGCCTAGCAAAAATTTAAAAAATGTCTTCATTGGAACCCTTTTTTTTACTCTTACATTATTTTAATACTTTTTGTATGACCTTATAGTACAAAAAACTTCAGTGAATACGTAAACTGCTCTACTAGAACGGCGCATCGCCTAATTCGGTTGACTTTTTAACTACTGGTGCATCTACACTATCTGACACTTTAGATTCAGCATCTTTTGCGTCTGATTTAGTTTCAGAAGCTTTGCTAAACAAAAATTGGCTAATCATTTTCTCTAACACCACAGCATCTTGCGTTTGCGTAATTTTATCACCATTTTTCAAAGCATCATCTTCACCGCCCGCCTCAAGGCCTATGTACTGCTCGCCTAACAAACCTGCTGTGTAAATATTGGCAAATGTATCTTTAGGAAAACTATAGC
This sequence comes from Methylotenera sp., assembly GCA_046590165.1. Classification (GTDB taxonomy): domain Bacteria; phylum Pseudomonadota; class Gammaproteobacteria; order Burkholderiales; family Methylophilaceae; genus Methylotenera. Next base: position 2,071 of record JBKJUR010000065.1, on the reverse strand, counting down.
GCTTATCTATATTAATCACCACAATCGCTTCATATGATTTACTATCAAACGTAATATTATCAACACGACCTACTACAACACCTGCACTTTTCACAGGCGCATGAGGTTTTAAACTTCCTACATTTTCAAAAGCTGCGCTAACGCTATAGGTTTCACCAATTTTGCTTGAGGTTAAATTTCCTACTTTCATAGCTAGGCCTAGTAAAGCAGCAACACCTAATGCCACAAAAACCCCTACCCATAAATCTATTGTTGTTCTATCCACTTAACATCCCCTCAATTTACACATTTCATGCTTTATAACTATTATTGGTTATATAACCAACATAAATGACGTTAAAACAAAATCTAAGCCCAATACTACGAACGACGAAATCACCACAGTACGGGTTGTTGCTCGACTCACACCTTCTGCTGTCGGTGGTGCATCAAATCCTTCAAACAAAGCAATCATGGTACAAACAACACCGAATACCAAGCTTTTGATTAGGCCATTAACGATGTCAGTTCTGAAATCGACATTCGCTTGCATTTGTGACCAAAACGCTCCGTCATCTACTCCTATTAAAGGCACTGCTACTAAATAGCCGCCTAAAATACCTACCATAGAAAATAACGCCGCTAGTATAGGCATCGAAATAACGCCAGCCCAAAAACGTGGTGCAATCACACGTGCAATCGGATTCACTGCCATCATTTCCATCGCGGATAACTGTTCAGTCGTTTTCATTAAGCCTATTTCAGCAGTAATTGCCGTACCTGCACGCCCAGCAAACAACAAAGCTGTTACTACCGGCCCTAACTCACGCACCAGCGAGAGTGCTACCAATACACCAATCGCCTCAGATGAACCATATTTCTGCAGGGTGTTATAACCTTGCAACGCCAATACCATGCCTACGAAAAATGCAGACACGATAATAATCATCAGCGACATAACACCAGTAGAATATATTTCACGTAACGTTAGATGAAAACGCCGAAAACTTTCACCTGAGTAAATGATCGTCAGGAAGAAAAGACGAGCACCCGCACCTAAGCGCCAAATACGCTCTATCATCCGCTTACCGATACCGCGTAACGTACAGACAATATTGAACAATAGACTTGATTTAATCATTTATTTTTAATTATTCACTTGATTGGCTTTTAACTTAATTAGCTTACTAGGCCAGCTTCACTTTTTATGTAGCTAATACTAACCGACTCTTTTTTGTTGCAGCAGTTCAGATTGATAGTTTGCAGCAGCATAATGGAACGGTACTGGACCATCTTTTTCACCATGCACAAACTGATGCACAAACGGCAGTGTCGATTGCATTAAATCATGCGGAGTACCTTCTGCGACAACAATGCCATCCGCCACAAAATATACATAATCTGCGATTAAAAAAGTTTCTTTAACATCGTGCGACACAATGATAGACGTAGCACCTAACGCATCATTAAGACTACGGATTAAATCACAAATCACGCCCATTGAGATGGGATCTAATCCAGCAAAAGGTTCATCGTACATAATAATGTTGGGGTCTAACGCTACCGCACGTGCTAAAGAAACCCTTCTGGCCATACCGCCAGAGAGCTCTGTTGGCATTAACGCATGCGCACCACGTAAACCAACCGCATTGAGTTTCATCAACACCAGATCTCTAATCATAGATTCGGGCAAATCTGTCAATTCTCGCATTGGAAAAGCAACGTTCTCAAATACACTTAAATCAGTAAACAATGCGCCGTGTTGAAATAACATCCCCATTTTACGACGAAGCCTGTAAATGCCATCACGGTCTTGCTTGTGCACCACATCGCCATCTACCCGCACCTCACCAGCACTGGGCTTAATCTGGCCGCCTATCAAACGCAGCAATGTCGTTTTTCCACTACCGCTACCGCCCATGATGGCCACCACTTTACCGCGTGGGAAGACCATGTTGATGCCTTTATGCAACAAGCGTCCCTTGTAACCAAAGGATAGATTATCAATTTCTACGATATTGTTATTCATGAATTGCGTGATGATTTTATTAGCTTTTTATTAAGTCACCATTCTAAAACAATTTAGCATCTA
>JBKJUR010000032.1:0-16147 GCA_046590165.1 Methylotenera sp. | reverse complement strand
GGTGTCTACGGCGCAACATTCTATCTGCTGACGGGTTTTCATGGTGCCCACGTGACGCTGGGTGCCATCATGTTGAGCGTGATTCTTGGGCGCGTATTTGCAGGACATTTTACTCATGATAACCACTTCGCCTTTGAGGCGGTTTCGTGGTACTGGCACTTTGTGGATGTAGTGTGGTTGCTGTTGTTTGTATTTGTATACTGGCTTTAGCCAGAAAGGAGTTTCAAATGAATCGCCGATTATATTTTGTATTACCTGATGTTAAGAGCTCACGTTCGATGATGCGCGACCTTCTGTTGGCTAGTCTTAGTGCTAAACGTATTCATTTTCTTGCAAACCCATCTACACAGTTGGGTGATTTACCGCAAGCAACAGTTTCTGAGCGTACCGAGTTAATCGATGGCTGGGTGATTGGGATGGGTTTGGGTGCCTTGCTAGGCGCGGTGATTGGATTTTTAGCGACATGGATACCGCTCTGGCCTTATTCTACTCCGTCACCAATCATCATTGTATTACTCTGCGCCATAGTAGGCTTCATAGGCGGTGGGTTATGGGCCGGAATAGTGGCTTCACATGTACCTCATCATCGAATCAAACCTTACAAAGAGCAGATTGCGGAAGGCAAAGTGCTGATGATATTACTGGTGCCTTTTTATCGAATCAAAGAGATTCGTAAGTTGGTCGCCAAAAAACATCCTGAGGCCGTCTATGGTGGTACTTGGCCAACTGACCATGTCATTTTCCCATGATGGAGTATAGATTTACTTCGTCTAGGAACATGCAAGTACAATAGTTGAACGTATTTATTATGAGTGAGGGAGAACGAAATGAATGTTAAATTAAAATTCTTGCTGCACGATGTTAAAACCGCCAATCAGGTGAGGAAAGAATTGCTTCTTGCTCGTGTTGAAGATAAGCATATTCATTTCTTCGCAACGCCTGGTACGGATCTTGGCCAGTTACCGCGTGCTACATCTTTTGAAAAGACAAATACTTTGCATGAAGGTGAAAGGGGGATTTTGTATGGTGCTATATTTGGATTATTTGCAGGTTTGTATGTATTAAAGTTCCCTTCCTGGCTCACGACTTCTCCTCTTTGGTATACCAATTCCAAGTGGTACGTTATTTTGGCAGTCACTACAGCTGCGGGAGCGGCTTTTGTGGCTATCGGCGCTGCTTTATTGGGCGTTAATTTGCTAAATACTGACTTAGATAAGTTTAAAGAAAAGATGTCGCATGGTGAGGTATTAGTGATAGTAACTACTCCATTTTATCGCATCAAAGAAATTCGAAAAATTATAAGTAAGCACTATCATCATGGTCACGCTGTGCATAGCTAGGATGAAGTTTTGGCCGAAAATCTAATGTTGGCGACATTGGGAGTAGGTTTTTTCGACAATAAAATATTGATCATCTAAGCCATTAATACAGCTTAGATGATCAATATTTTCAGCTAGTTGCAGCCACAGGGATACTTTCTAAAACTATAGGTGGTTTACGTGAAACAGGTTCAATTTCATCATCTGGATATCCCACAATAATAGGGGCTACTACAGAAAAGATCTCGGGGATATTCAGCTGTAACTTAATCTCTGGTATGTTGAAAATTGGTAGGGCGCTACCAATTACGCATGTTCCTAACCCCATTGCACATGCTGCTAACATTAGATTTTCTGCAGCAAGCCAACAGTCCGCCACGAAAGATGGCGATGTTGTTTTGCCACAGATAAGAACGAGTGTGCCTGCATCATAAAAAATATTGAAATCCGGGTAATCAAAAATATCAAATGAGTGGCCAGAGCGTTCTAAACCACTTTCACGAGCTTCCACAAGAAATAGCGGTTTAGCCCGATCTGACAAATTTTTTAAAAGCGGTTTGTCCTGAATGATGATGAAAGCCCAAGGCTCTTGGTGTATTGCAGTAGGCGCCCTTACAGCCGCCTCCAATAAGATATTAACTGTACTTCGGTCAACCTTCCTAGCTTTATAACTACGCACGGAGCGTCTTGCTAGTATTGCTTCGAATACACTCGTTTCTATTTTAGGTAATGACATAATTGAACTACCTTTGAGAGAGTTCTGTACTGCAGTTTTTAATCACAGTAACAAGAAATTTCACACTAAGTAATCCGCGCGAACACGTATGTTGATAACCTGAGTAATAGGGCGATGATCTTTATATTGAATGCGCAGAGTGATTAATTGCTTAAATCACCCTCGTGGACAATCCGTGCAAGATCCAGCAAATTGACAGCGCCGGTCTTATGCATAATCTTAGATTTGTGAATTTCTACCGTACGATGGCTAATTCCTAAAAGACGTGCAATCTTTTTGTTGGGGTAGCCTTTAACAGCTAAAGACATCACATCCCGCTCCCTATCCGTGAGTATGGCAAGGTGAGATTGAGCTTCCTTCTGATAAGATTTTTCTAATAACATTCTTTCGGATTCTAAAATAGCAGATCTTACAGAGGCTAAAAGTTTTTCACGTGTAACCGGTTTGGTAAGGAAATCTATCGCACCAGCTTTCATTGCTTTGACACTCATCGGAATGTCGCCATGGCCTGTCAGAAAAATCACTGGTAAAACAACGTTAAGTTTTGTCAGTGTTTCTTGAAGTTGCATGCCATCCATGCCCGGCATGCGTATGTCAATAATTGCACAACCAAAACTATTCGGTTTGCAGGCTGCAAGAAATGCCTCTGCACTTTCAAATGCGTTTACCATGAAATGTTCCTGAGCCAACATCAGCATGAGGGAATCCCTTATTGCTGGGTCGTCATCGACAATAAAAATTGTGCTGTCAGAAAGGCTCATGGCGCAAATGGCAGTGTAAAGTGAAATGTGGCCCCAGGCTTTTTATTTGGCTCAACCCAAAGCTGCCCACCATTAGCTTCAATTAACGCCCGACTAATGGCAAGACCCATGCCGATACCTGTAGGCTTAGTGGTAAAAAAAGGTTCAAACACACGCTTGGCAATTTCAGTGTCAAGTCCAGAACCACTATCTCGCACTGTAATGTGTGCCATATTCATGTCTTTGTTGGTTCTTACTGTAATGGTAATGGCAGCATTAGGTAAACCTGCTCCACGCATTGCTTCTACTGCATTTCTTAATAGATTAACGAGCACTTTTTGCACTTGAATGCGATTAGCCAATACAGCTGGCATATTTGGGTCCAATCGAAGTTTTTGTACAAACTCCTTATAGCCATCTCCCCTTGCGATGTTTAACGCATCTAAGACAGCATCATTGATGTCTAACCTCTCCGTAATCAATTCACCTGCTTGTAAAAATGCAAGTAATTCATGCAGGTTTGTACCCGCACGCTGCGCCTGCGCAACGCACCCTTCAAGCGCTCGCCTTAATGTGCTGGGATTTTGGTTGTGTTCGTTTAAGGCATGTAATGCGACTTCACTATAAGCTGAGATTGCTGCTAATGGCTGGTTAAGCTCATGTGCTATGGCTGAAGCTGTTTGAGCCGCTACTTGCTGTTTAAAAACAGATTCAGTCTCAGCACGCTGCTCTTGAAGATTTTTTTCTAATTTTTTGAGTTCAGTCACATCTTGTGCAACCCCTATAAGCCTGGTTGCACGGCCATCTTCAAAGTACATTCTTCCCGTTGTGGCCACCCACCGTTCAATAGCTGGATTAGGGGTAATAATACGAAACTCTGCTAAGTATGTACCGTTGGTGGAAGGGTCAGTTGCACGATCCATTGCTGCCTGTATCACAGCGCGGTCATTGACATGAATTGCTGAAATAAATTTTTTATACTTGATTGATCTGTCAGTTTTTTCACCCCAAAGCTCACACATCCTTTCATCCCAATGCACAATATTCTTTTGAATATCGTAATCAAATACACCAAGATTTGCGGCTTGTTTGGCGATACGTAGTCGCTCTTCGCTGGTTCGCAGCGCCTGTTCGGCATTACGGCGCTTATCTGCCGCATAAAATGTGATGAGGATAAAGAGTTGTTGCTGTGTTTTTATGGGACTTAACCCGATATTCACTGCCAGCTCTTTACCACTTTTGCTCAATGCGAATAGGTCTTTGCCGTTACCCATAGAGCGTTTTTCGGGTTTTTCAAAAAAAGCACTTCGGTGTTGGTGATGATTGCTGAAACTAGCCGGTATAAGTGCTTCGACTTCGAGGCCGCATATTTCTTTTTCGGAATATTCTAGTAATTGTAGCGCTGCAGAATTAGCCTGAATGACATGACCTGCGTTATCTACCAGTAGCATTGCATCCGCAGCTGCATCAAACAGCTCTTCAAAATTCACGTCCTTAAATGGATGAGCCACGGTATCCCAATCAAAATAAATTAGGCACTTAACGGTACCAGTCTAGATAAAAATGTGCGCTATGTCTATTAATCGCATACATATAAGGGCAAGCCCTTACGTGTTAGCACGAATTTACTCATTTTGCCTAGTCAAGTAGATTACATCCATCAGCGGTGCGTTTGAGTGGCGTAGAGTTGCGGCTCATTCTCTAGTGTGCACAGCCTGTTTTTTGCAAAATGTATTGGAGGTAATTATGGAACTTTTGACATCAGCTCGGAAGAAGGCGCGCAACTTTATTCCAATGATTGGTGCTGAATCGAAGCAGGACTTGGATAATGAGGACAGGGTTACACGCATCGCTATATTGGCTTATTACAAAGCTGAAGCACGGGGTTATGAGCCAGGTCATGAGGTGCAAGACTGGTTAGATGCTGAGGCGGAAATTGATGTGGGAGTGGAGAAGGGTAAATGACTACTCAACCAGACAATATTCAACTCTACCAAAAGAGTGCTGTATTGAACAGCACCTTCTCATGGAGTAGCGTTAACTATAGAGAGATTGAAAACAATTCGGCGGCAATCACGCTTTTACAGAATGGCATGATTTTGAGCTGTAATAAAGCCAGTGCTGAGTTGTTAGGTTGTGCACCTAATAGGTTGGTTTGGCAGCATATATCAAGGTTGTTACCGCAACTGAGTGATATTTCACTGATATTGGATGAAAAGATTAATCCTTATCTAAATTTTCTTTCAGTGATTGGTCACCGCTTTGAGGTAATAGGTATGAATGGTATGCGCTTTAGCAGCGAATTGATTTTTAGCGTTTTAGATGAGTTTGATAGGCGTTGCTTGAAAATTACACTCCAGTCAGTCAGACAGGGTCAGGTAACAATTTAATAAGACGAGTTAATTAGTGTATGTATTAGGAGTAGAAAAATGGATACAGATAACAAAGGTAACATTCCAGTGAAAGCAAATAAAGAGTCAACTAAGAACTCATGGCCATCACTGCATCACCCCATTGAAGAAATGGAACGTGCAGTTGATCGCTTTTTTGGACGGAGTCGACCATCAATATGGCACTGGGATGATATTCCGTTGATAGAAAGTTTTTTTGAGGCGAAAGGACAGCGCTTACCTACTATTGATGTAGTTGATAGAGATACCGATATATTGGTTCGTGCTGAGATTCCAGGGGTCGATAAGAAAGATATTAACGTCTCTCTCACTGATAATTTGCTTACGATCAAAGGACAATCCAGTAGTGAAGAGAAAGAGGAGAAAGGTGATTATCATTGGCATGAAATCTCTAGTTCATCGTTCGCGCGTTCAGTCACTTTGCCCGGAACAGTAGACGCTTCCAAAACGTTGGCAAACTTGAAAGATGGTGTACTTGAGATTACGTTACCTAAAGCTGAAACTTCTAAGAGACGTAATATAGAAGTGATGTAATGCGGCTATTAAACCGACATGCTCAAGAAAGAAGCTTAGTCGTGAGAGTCATAAAGGTTGCACTTTTTATGACAATGTTGGTTTTCGGTTTGGCATTGCCGATAAATTTATTAGGTTCAATCGGCCTAATACCTGAGGTGAAAAAGGTTGCTAGTATTGCCTATCTCACAGGCGGCATCAATCAATCTGAGGCCGCCATGGATAAACGTAGTTAAGGATTATTCTTTAGAAATAGTGATTGGAATTTACAAAGTAAGGAGGTAACTCTGTATTGATTGGGCAGCATGTTGGACGGGATATCAGCGATTCTGCATAACGCAAGACGATGTTAATAGGAGAATGTCATGGAAAATTTAGCGAATGAAGTGAATAAAGAGCAATTAGTCAACGATTTTAAGGTGGTAGTAGCCGATGCAGAGGCGCTATTGAAGGCGACGGCCAACCATAGTGGCGAAAAGCTTGCCGAGGTGCGTGCCAAAACTCAAGAGTCAATTAGGGCTGCAAAAGCTAAAATGGTAGATGCTCAAGAGGCAATAGTTGCTAAAACCAAAGTAGCAGCTAAAGCCACTGATGAATATGTACATGAGAATCCATGGAAATCTGTTGGTTTAGCGGCAAGTATAGGTTTGGTTATTGGTTTATTGATAAGTCGACGTTAGTTGATTTAGCATGGCTGAAACAACACCTAATGAAAGCAAAGGGTTGCTAGAGTCTTTGGTTGTGCTTGCGACTGGATTGCTAAGTGCGGCGCAGACGCGCCTGGAGCTTTTGTCCACTGAACTGGAAGAAGACAGGGCGTATTTATTCTCATTAGTCGCTTGGTATATCACTGCAATGTTCTGTTTTGCGGTTGGTTTGGTGTTGGTGGTAGTTTTTGTTGTTGTTATTTTTTGGGAGACGCACCGTCTAGTTGCATTAGGTTCGTTGGCAGGTTTGTTTTTGGCGATGAGTTTGGTAGCATGGTGTGCTGCTAAACATAAAGCTAAAACTAAGCCTAAACTATTTTCAGCAAGTTTATTCGAATTGCTGAAAGACGTGAAAGAGCTAGATTCTCACTGAAGAATATTATGAACGAAAATAAGCATCGGCTGGCTCAACGACGTGAAAACCTAATCTTAGAGATTGCAGAGCAACGGGTTGCGTTAGCGCAAACTGTTGGTGTTTTGCGTCCATCACTAGCGATAGCTGACAAAGGTATTGTAGTGATAAAGTTTATGAGAAGTCACCCATTTTTGATGTTAAGTGGTGGTGCGATTTTGCTTAAGGTACTGCGACGTCACCACATAGGAAAATGGTTTCGAGGTGGTTGGTTGGCACTACGACTTATTCGTAAATTGAATAATAAGCTTTTAGCGTAAAGCAGTAGAAAAGGAGAATAAACAATGCAAGTAAAACAATGGGTTATTCTATCTATATTGCTTACTAACATTAGTGCACAGGCTGAAGAAGGTGCTACTAAAAATGATATCGCAGAGCCCAAGGCGTCTGTGCAAAAAGTGGAAGAAAGTGCAAAATCCGCGGCAGAGGATGCCAAGTTGGCAGCACAAAAAGCTGCAGAGGCGGCTAAAGTTGCTTTAGATAGAGCTGAGCAGGCTGTCAGTGAAGCCTCACAAAAAGCGGTAGATGCTGCCAAACAAGCTGCATATGAGGCAGAGGAGGCCGCTAAAATTGCTTTACAGAAAACTGCGGAAGCGACCAAGAAAGCGACCTTAAGCACTAAAGAAGCCGCACTTGAGGCTGAAGATTCAGCTAAAAAAGCGGCAGAAGCTAGCAAAGATGCTGCTTATCAAGCCAAAGAAGCTGCTGTAAATATGGCGGAGTCTGGTAAAGAAACTGTTAAGAAAGTGCTTGAATCTGCTAGAGATGCGGCGAAAAAAGCGATGGAAGCGACTAAAGAAGCTGCTAATAAGGCACTGGAAGCAACTAAAGAAACTGCTAGGAATATAAAAGGTGCAGTTGAAAAGTAAATTTTTTAAGGTGTAAGAATTTAATAAAACCGTTCAAAAATCATATCTTGTATTCTGTATATGGATAGTAAGTTTTGATGACTTTCCATAACCCTCGGTTTCTGTCATTTGCTAGCCTGTAGCAAACCATAGCCTGATATCTAGGCTGAAAACCCCTCAGAAAAGAACCTGTTGGCATATAGGGTTTTGTTCCAATATGCACTATAATTCGTGCGTTTTCGCAATATCCTTTCCGGAAGAGTGGATGAGCGGTTTAAGTCGCACGCCTGGAAAGCGTGTTTAGGCTAATAGCCTAACATGGGTTCGAATCCCATCTCTTCCGCCAGTTTTTTTAGTTAGTGCTACAGACTTTAAATTTGGGGTGTTGAAATCGTTTATCAAATCTTTGAAGTTCACTTTTACTATATTATTAGACTATATTATTAGCCCCTAACTATTTGCTCATGAAGAGCGAGTTTATTTTACTAAAAAGACAATCATGGTAGAAAATAATCCAACATTACAACTTGAAATCGCTGAAATACTCGTTGAGGCATTGAATCTAGATGTCGTTGCAGCCGAAATCGACCCAGAAGCACCGCTCTATGGCGAAGGTCTTGGCCTAGACTCAATTGATATTCTTGAGGTTGCGCTAGTCGTTTCTAAGCGTTACGGATTGCAGCTTAAATCTGATAGCGAAGATAATCACCGTATTTTCAGCTCCTTACGTAATTTGACAGAGCATGTTGCCATACACAAAACAAAATAATGCATCAATAATGCAATATGCCTAAAGCCATCAAAATCCTGCGTGGTTTAAGTGCGGTACTGATTATTGTCACTTATGCAATATTAGTACACCATGTTAACGCTTCAGGGCAGGCAAGCTCACTAGGTGCTGTATTGGCTTTGATACCTATTTTTCTGCTAGTAATTACCTTTGCTTGGCAAGCCGGTTCCCATGTAAAAAGCTTGGCTTTATTGCTTGGCAGTATTATTATTTGCTGGTTTTCTTGGTCATTTGTTAGGCAGCACACAGACATAATATTCTGGATACAGGATATTAGTCTTATGATGATTTTATTGCTTACTTTTGGTCTAACACTACAGAAAGGCCGAAAGCCTTTGTGTGTGCATTTCGCAGAAATAATCAACGGAGACGAAGCATTACCCCCAGCACATGTCAATTATGCCCGCCAAGTAACAGTAGCTTGGGTCGTCTTTTTTTCGATGATCATCATCATTTCAACCTTATTGTTTTTTTTGGCACCGTTAGCAATATGGTCAATCTTTGTGAATTTTTTAACGCTACCCCTCGTTGCGCTCATGTTTTTAGTTGAATTTATGGTGCGTCGCAGTGTGTTAACTGACCTGCCTACTGGACATATACTTGATGCAGTGCGAGCATATCTAAATCACGCTGAACGCAATCGTTAAGTTGATATGTGCTTTAAGTTTTTAATTTTGTATACTGTTTTTTAGTCTAGTTTTTAAGTCTTGAGCTTTTAATTTCCATGCACACTTTGCCTCTCATTACCCATAGTTCTCCAGATGCAATAGTCGCATGGCGTAATGGCATCGCTATCACTGTTGAGAATTTCTTGGCTGAAGTAGAGTATTTGGCTACGCTACTACCCGCTGGTAAGCATGTATTAAACGTATGTCGTGACCGTTATCATTTTGCGGTGGGGCTGGCTGCAGCCATTGTCAGCAATAAAGTAAGTTTGTTGCCACCTACACATACTATAGAGATGGTTGAGCAATTAAAGGCATTTTCTGCAGAAGTTTTTTGCCTGCATGATAATCCAGATTGTGACATTGCGATGTCGCGCATATGCTATCCAAAAACCTCTAAGCCTCAGTTTGGTAGCGATGCGGCTAAGAAAATAATGCCGCAGATTGACGTTAAGCAGCTCGTGGCCATTGTATTTACCTCAGGATCTACAGGTTCGCCGATTCCACACTCAAAAAGTTGGGGTTCTCTAGTGCGTAATGTACAAGCTCAGGCTCAGCGGCTTGGATTAACGACAGACACTCAGTACAGCATTATAGGAACCATACCGCCGCAACATATGTACGGTTTCGAATCAACCGTATTATTACCGTTGCAAAGTGGCAATGCTCTATGTAGCGCACAACCGTTTTATCCAGCGGATATTTGTAGTGCTGTTATCTCTACACCTGCACCACGTATTCTAGTTTCAACTCCTTTACACTTGCGGTTGTTGTTAGACGCGGAACTTAATGTTGCGGATTTAGCCATGGTCTTGTCAGCGACCGCACCTTTATCCGAGGCGCTGGCACACAAGGTTGAAAGCAGCCTCAAAGCACCATTAATCGAAATATACGGCAGCACCGAAACCGGGCAGATAGCCACTCGCCAGACTACAAAGTCTGCAGAATGGCAACTATTACCCAACGTGAAGTTAATACAACGTGAGGAATATATCTGGGCTGAAGGCGGGCATATAGAAAAACCAATGCCTCTCAATGACATTATAGAGTTAACTGCTATTGAATCAGGTAGTGGTGAATCAGATGGCGCAGGCCGCTTTTTATTGCATGGTCGTAAGCAGGATTTGATTAATATTGCTGGGAAACGCAGTTCATTGGCTAATTTGAATCATCATTTGAATTCTATTGATGGTGTCATTGATGGCGCTTTTTTCATGCCAGATGAAGCTTCTCACGATCATGTTACCCGCTTAAGTGCATGTGTCGTTGCTCCAACCCTTACCGCTACTGCTTTACTTTCAGCATTACGCTTAAGAATAGACCCGGTTTTTCTGCCAAGACCATTATTTTTTGTAGATACATTGCCACGTAACAGCACGGGTAAATTGCCTCGCGATGCATTACAAAAGCTTATTGCAAAAAGTATAAGTGTAGCTGCTAGTGATAGCGTAAGTATTGAAAGTAGTATATGAAAAAGCAGACTAATTTAAAAATTCCCGCAGACCATCCTGTGTTCGCAGGGCACTTTCCAGGTGTGCCGATTGTGCCTGGTGTAGTATTGTTAGATGAAGTCATGCACGCTGTAGTAGCTGATACTGGCCTTACAGTAACAGCGTGGCAAATTAGCTCGGTTAAATTTCTCAGCCCATTAAAACCTAATGAAGCAGTAGTGATTGAGCATGAACAACTCGCAAATGGCAATATAAAATTTGAAGTGCTTGAAGGCACTCGTCAAATTGTGATAGGTAGCTTCGCGTTAAGTAATCAGATTTTATGACACAGCTTACTAAAAACTTAGACTCAAAATCTAAACCTTCAAGATCTGAATCTCCAACATCTGCAACGTGGCTTAAGAGGCAGGAGCGTAGCAATATGCTGATGCTGCGTGTGATGAGTTGGATATCATTACGACTTGGCCGCACAGTTGCTCGTTCAGTACTACATTTGATTGCGGTTTATTTTGTATTATTTGCGCCAGATAGTCGCAGTGCCTCGTTAGGTTATTTACCTCGTGTTTTAGGGCGTCCTGCGACTTGGCTAGATTTGTATCGACATTTCTTCTGCTTTGCATCCACGATACATGATCGCATCTACCTGATTAACCGCCGTTATGATTTATTTGATATTGACATACAAGGCGAAGAAAACATTCGTCCTTTGATAGATGCGAACAAAGGTGTATTTTTAATGGGTGCACATCTTGGCAGTTTCGAGGTTATGCGTGCGATCGGGCGGCAAGTGCCGGGTTTGCGAGTGGCGATGGTGATGCATGAAGATAACGCCCAAAAAATTAACGGTATGCTGGCCGCTATCAACCCAGAAGCCTCTATGGACGTTATTCCCTTGGGGCGTATCGATTCTATGCTACAAGTGCAGGAGCGCTTGGACGATGGTATGTTAGTTGGCATGCTTTCAGATCGTACATTGGGTAATGAGCCAATGGCGCAAGTGAACTTATTAGGCGCTACTGCAGGTATTCCAAGTGGGCCATTTAGGATGGCTGCGTTATTGCGGCGCCCAGTGGTGTTCATGGCAGGGCTGTATATGGGGGGTAACCGTTACCAAGTGCATTTTGAAACGCTGGCGGACTTTTCCGATATTCCTAGAAATGAACGTGAACAAGCCGTACAAATGGCCATTGCACGCTACACAGATTTATTGAACCGCTATACTCGTCTGGCACCTTATAACTGGTTTAATTTTTTCGATTACTGGCAATCTGTACCAGCATCGTTAAATAATAAAAGTGAATAAAGCGACATGAATAGAACATTAAAGCTAATTACTAAATTTCTACGACTAATATCACAGCATCTGCTGTTGATTAGTTTGTTATTGGCAACATTCACGGTTCGTGCTGATGCTCATTGGGATATAGACCAATTGATGCAATCGCTTGCAACTTCACGCGATGGTCATGCAAGTTTTGTAGAGACAAAATCTATCGCCATGCTTGATAAGCCTGTGGAATCATCCGGTGAGCTTTTTTATACTGCACCAGATCGTTTGGAAAAGCGGACTCTCAAACCAAAACCTGAAAGCATGTTGCTGGAGAAAGGGAAATTGACAGTAGAGCAGCGTGGTAAAAAACATGTACTGTCATTGCAAAACTATCCTGAGATAGCCGCATTCATCGATAGCATACGCGGTACGTTGGCAGGCGATCGCAAAGCGTTAGAGCGTACTTATAAATTGAGTATGGAAGGTGAGGAACAGGGTTGGAGCCTTACCTTGTTGCCGATTGAGGATAAAATGAAAAAAATAGTGACAAAGATCAACATTAAAGGTGTGGCTAACGCACTGCGCACCATAGAGATAAGTCAGGCTGATGGTGACAGTTCTCTAATGACGATTACGCCTTTACCAGCGCCATAAACTAGATCATTAAGAGTTTACTAATCATTGAATTTATCTCATCCTTGAATTTATTTAGCCTTTCTTTATCTGACCTACGACGTGGCCGCGTTGCCATCGCTATTTGGCTAACTTTAATCGTAGTCAGCCTGGTCATTATCAGTCGCAGCCACTTTACTGCTGACTTATCCGCTTTTCTGCCGCGCACACCTACGGCAGAACAGCAATTGCTTATGGATCAACTCAAGGATGGTTTGGCGTCTCGGTTGATATTGGTCGGTATAGAAGGTGCGGATTCAGGCACCCGGGCGAGATTGTCGAAAAAAATCGCCCATCAACTACGTGACAATCCTGCATTTGTGAGCGTTAACAATGGGGAGGCTATCACCACAGCGCTTGACCGCGATTATTTATTTAACAACCGATATTTGTTAAGTCCAAACGTTACGCCGGAACACTTTAGTACAGATGGTTTGCATACGGCTATCAGCGATAGTATCGATCAGCTTGCTTCACCAGCAGGCCTATTGTTTAAGTCGCTATTGCCGCATGACCCTACAGGCGAAATGCTGCAGTTATTCAATCAGATGAATACGGGTAACCACCCGCAATTACTGGACGGTGCATGGGCATCACAAGACGGTAATACCGCATTGTTATTGATACAAACTCGGGCACTGGGATCAGATACCGATGCGCAAAAAGTAGCCATGCAGACAATACAAGCTGAGTTTGACGTCGCGACTCAGTATGACTTAACCAAGCCCAGCACCAAAATTTTAATGACTGGACCAGGTGTATTTTCAGTTGTGGCGCGCGACACGATTAAAAGTCAGGTACGTATCATTTTTGTGATTAGCACCCTGTTAATTGCAATATTACTATTCTTGGTTTACCGCTCATTAACCGCTTTGCTGCTAGGTTTTTTACCAGTAGCGACTGGTATTTTGGCTGGCATTGCGTCAGTAAGCTTGGGCTTCGGTGTTGTGCATGGCATCACTTTGGGGTTTGGCACCGCACTCATAGGCGAAGCGGTGGATTATTCCATCTATCTGTTTATGCAGTCAGACCATGCACCTGATGGTGACAATGAAAAGAATCGTAAAACATGGGTAACCCGCGTCTGGCCAACGGTAAGGTTAGGCGTGCTGACCTCGGTATTTGGCTTTGCGGCATTGCTGCTATCTGGCTTTCCGGGTTTGGCTCAACTCGGATTATATTCAATGGCAGGCTTAATTGCTGCAGCAGTGATGACACGTTATGTATTACCGTATTTATTGCCACGAGATTTTCGTATACGCGACGTGACGGATACAGGCTTAACATTATCTGCCTATGCCAAGCGAGCGACTAAGTTGCGTTGGCCAGCAATCGGGTTGATTGTGGCATCCAGCACAGTTGTTTACCAACATTATGATCATTTATGGAACGCTGAGCTTTCTGCGCTGAGCCCAGTATCTGCTGCTGACCAAGCACTGGATACCAGACTGCGTGCAGGCATGGGCGCGCCAGATGTGCGTTATGTGATTGTCGTTTCTGGCGATAGCCAAGAAAACGTACTCGGTGCCACTGAAAAAGTATCAATAGAGTTAGAGAAAATGGTTGAGCAGGGCGTGCTTGCGTCCTTTGATAGCGCTAGTCATTACCTGCCCAGTCAAGCGAGTCAGCAAGCACGGCAGGCTAGCTTGCCAGCCTCAACAGAATTAAAGCTGCGCTTAGAAAATACCCTTGAGGATTTACCAGTACGTGCCAAAGTATTAGCGCCGTTTCTCGCAGATATAGAACTTGCACGCAACAGGCCGTTGTTAACACGAGCGGACTTGGAAAAAACCTCAATGGCAATGGCGGTGGATGCGATGTTGCTAAAACAAGATCAACGCTGGAGTGCACTGATGCCATTGACTGCCCCAGACAGTGGTAATATTGATGCTGTTCAGGTGCGTGCTGCCTTAAACCGCGCACAGGTATCTAACGCATTTTTTGTAGATTTAAAGGCTGAATCTAACCGCCTATATTCTGGCTATATGCATGAAGCCATCATGCTCTCATTGGCGGGTCTGCTGGCAATTGTAGTATTGTTGTTCTTCGTGCTACGTGCTCCTATGCGTGTAGCTGCAGTCATTGCACCATTAGCTGCTGCAGTGTTAACAGTCACGGCAGGATTGGCGATATTTGGACAGCAACTCATCATATTGCACTTGATAGGCCTACTTTTAATTGTGGCGATAGGTTCTAATTACGCCCTGTTTTTCAACCCACCGCTTAATCAGGGCACGCGGGAAATCTCGCCACGCACCTATGCTTCATTGTTATTTGCTAACGTTGCAACAGTGCTCGGGTTTGGCTTACTGGCATTTTCCAGCGTGCCAGTACTGCAAGCCATGGGCGTCACTGTAGCGCCAGGTGTCATATTAGCGTTGATATTTTCAGCAGTGTTTGCACGTACTGAGCCAGCCTGTGAGAGCAGAATTTAATGCGATATCTCACTGACTTAGCAAATCCAGGGCAGCATGCAGATACCTTAATTGTATTATTGCCTGGTGCTTATCAGCAGCCTGAAGACTTTATCAATGAGGGGTTTGTCAGCGCAGTTCGCACAAGCAAGCTAGCGATTGATCTAATGATGGCAGAATTGTCTTTCGGGGATATCGCGAATCAAAATGCTTTGTCAGAAATTCACGATAGCTTGATTCAGCCAGCCATCGTTGCAGGTTATCAACATATTTGGCTAGCTGGAATCTCAATTGGCGGCTATATCGCTATGGCTTATGCTGACCGCTACCCGAATCAATTAACGGGCTTGATGCTATTAGCACCATACCCCGGTAATCGTATGACTACCGCTGAAATCGCCTATGCCGGCGGCGTTCGGGCATGGAGTCCTGACACGATTCCGGACGAAGATACCGAGCGGGGTAATTGGTACTGGCTCAAGACACATGCAAATGCTGATGCTGTTAATCCGACTACAATTGAAGTGCATCTGGGTTATGGCAAAGAAGACCGCTTTGCGGAAAGTCATTTAATGATGGCGCAAGCTTTGCCTGTAGGCCATGTGAATAAAATCCCAGGTGACCATGTTTGGCCAGTATGGCTACAGTTATGGCATAATTTTCTTGATAAACGATTTATTATGCACGACCATGACTGATATCAAACAAGTACATTGGCAGCCTACATTGCTGATAAAAATATCTGTCATCCTGCATGTGTTGATATTAATTATATTCGTCGTCAAGCCGAACTTATGGCAATGGACATTGGCATTGTTTATTGGTAATCATTTGGTGATTGCTACTGTGGGATTATGGCCGCGTAGCAATTGGTTGGGGCCAAATTGGACCAAATTACCGATTGTTGCCAAAAGACGCAACGAAGTCGCGTTGACCATAGATGATGGCCCTGAGCCCTCAGTGACGCCGCAAGTGCTGGATATATTGGATTCTTTTAATGTTAAGGCAACTTTTTTTTGCATAGGTAACAAGGTCGCACAGCACCCTGAGCTATGTCGTGAAATGATACGTCGTGGACACGCGATTGAAAATCATAGCCAAGCGCACAAACATTATTTTTCATTACTAGGCTTAGCCGGATTTACTAAAGAGATTCAAGCTGCACAAGAGACAATTTTCAGTATCACTGGAGTGAGGCC
>JBKJUR010000005.1:0-16049 GCA_046590165.1 Methylotenera sp. | reverse complement strand
ATGATTTACGCCGACCGACCGAAACCTGGCGACATCATCGTGCCAGAAAGAGAGCTATCGTTATTGAAGTCGCTGCGCAATCAGGCGGTGCTGGCGATAAAGCATAGTTTGTAATCAGGCTTTTGGCTTTTTAGGGAGTAAGAAAATGGTCGTCAAATTAACCGCTATTTTTTCTTAGTATTTTGTGCGCAAGCGCCCGCCGAGCCGATTGTGCCCGTGCCAGAAATATTCCCGGCGCACAAAAAGTGGATAAGGCTGGCCTATTGAGTGGAGCACATCGCTATTCCAGAGACGGAAAAAGCAAAAGCCAGCGTTTTGCGCTGGCTTTTCAATTTTTGGCTCCCCGACCTGGACTCGAACCAGGGACACACGGATTAACAGTCCGTTGCTCTACCGACTGAGCTATCGAGGAATCGGTGAAGGCGCAATAATACTGGCTAAGCGGCATTTGGTCAATCACTACGCGACATTATTTAGGGTTAATTTGATGAAAAAATATAAAAAAATATTAATTGGTATTGGCGTTGTTATTAGCTTGTTGATTATTTTACCTTTTTTGATTCCCACCCAGTCTTATCTAAATGAAGCTGAACGTGTAGCGAGTGAGAAATTAGGTGTGCCAGTGACCATTACTTCTGGACATTGGTCATTACTGCCTAGCCCACGTGTTGTTGCTAGCGATATTACAGTGGGTAAAGCGCAAGAGGTTAGGGTGGCGGAGGTGATGGTGATTCCTACATTAAGCTCATTGTTTTCTGAGACTAAAATAATTGATCTAAAAGTGAATAAGCCGATTATTAAACAGGCAGCTTTAGAGTTGATCTCTGCTTTAACTAGTAAAAAATCAGAAACTACTAACGAAGCTATTGCTATCAATATTCGCCACGTAAAGATTAATGAGTTGCAATTAGATTGGCCTAACACCAAGTTCCCTATCGTTAATCTAGAAGCTAATCTTACTAATGTTAATGGGTTAGAGTCGGCGAAATTAGAATCCGTTGATGGCGCAATTAAAGCGGATGTAACGCCTAACGGTGATGAACATTTGATACTGGTCAATATAGAAAAATGGACGCTACCAGTTGGGTTGCCTGTATTTATTAATAAGGCCAAGCTTGAAATGCATCTAAAAGGCAGTCAGTTACAGATTCCTAATTTTGATGTTGCACTTTATAACGGTAAATTAGTAGGCGATGCATTGATTTCCTGGGAAAAGAATTGGCGTGCCAATGGCAAATTCAAGATAGAAAGTTTATCAGTTAAAGAGCCGAGTAGCTTGGTAAGTAAAGCGGTTTATTTAAGTGGTAATCTATTTGGAAATGGTAATTTTTCTAGTGTTGCGAAAGATGCGGCTAAACTAAGAGATAACATGCACGCAGATATTAAATTTAAAGTGAATAATGGCGTGTTGCATGGCTTAGATTTAGTGAAGGTGGCGAGTGTGATCATTAAGCAAGCGCAAAGTGGCGGCGCAACTGAGTTTGATGAGTTTTCTGGCTTACTGAACATGACAGGCAAGCAGTATCATTTGCGTGACCTTAAAATAAGTTCTGGTTTATTAGCTGCTACAGGTCAGGTTAAAGTTAAGCCCAGCAAAGAGTTAGATGGCGTTATTGAGGTTGAGATGAAGCGTAGCTTGAGTATGACTGCAATTCCATTGGTTGTCTCTGGCACAGTGAGCAACCCTGTGATATTGCCTTCAAAGGCGGCATTAGCTGGTGCTATCGCCGGAACTGCGATTTTAGGCCCAGGAGTGGGGACTAGTTTAGGTATTAAAGCGGGTGGGGCGCTGGATAAAGTTAAAGGCTTATTCGACGGCAAGTAAACCGTTGAAATAAGCCTTTAAAGGATTTTAAACTAATTAACTGAGTATTTTTACTTAAGGGCGCGCTCAATACGATCTAGCGCATTTCTAAGGTTATCCATGGAAGTTGCAAATGAAATGCGGAAGTAACCTTCTGCACCGAAGGCAGAACCAGGGACTACAGCTACACCAAACTCTTCCAGTAGATACTCAGCCAACGCCATATCTGTTGCTGCTTTAATTTTGCCTGCTTGGTATAAATTAGCAATAGCAACACGCGCATCTGGAAACGCATAAAACGCACCACCTGCCATTAAGCAGCTTATTCCTGGCATGGTATTAAAGCGGTCAACCACGTATTTATGACGCTCTTTAAATGCAGTGACCATTGGTGTAATGCAATCCTGAGAGCCTTCTAGCGCAGCTTGTGCGGCAACTTGAGAAATTGAAGTTGGATTGCTAGTAGATTGGGATTGCAAAATCTCCATGGCTTTAATGATGTAAGCAGGGCCTGCGGCGTAACCAATACGCCAACCTGTCATTGAATAAGCCTTAGAAACGCCGTTAAGTACAATGCAGCGATCTTTTAGCGTAGGTGCTGCGTTCAGTATGTTGTAAAACTTATCGCCGGTTAAATTAACATGTTCATACATATCATCGGTGGCGACTAATACATGTGGATGTTTGAGCAATACTTCACCCAAAGCTTTTAACTCATCCAATGTATACACCGTACCAGTAGGATTGGACGGGGAGTTAATCATGAACAGTTTAGTTTTTGGTGTGATAGCCGCTTCTAGCTGTGCTGGCAATAATTTAAAGCCTTGTTCAATGCCGCATTGAATAATGACTGGTGTCGCCTCAGCCACCAAAGCGATATCTGCATATGACACCCAATAAGGCGCCGGCACAATGACTTCATCACCTTTATTCAATACTGCCAAGCATAGATTGAAAATGGTTTGCTTGCCGCCAACACCAACGATAACCTCGTTTAATGCATAGTCAAAACCATTTTGTGTTTTGAATTTATTAACGACAGCTTTTTTAAGTCCAGGAATACCAGCAACAGGCGTGTATTTGGTAAATCCATTATCAATCGCTAATTTTGCAGCATCTTTAATATGTTGCGGCGTATCAAAGTCCGGCTCACCCGCAGCCAAACCAATAATATCGCGGCCCTCGGCTTTATATTTACCAGCTTTTGCCGTAATGGCAAGGGTGGGGGATTCTTTAATCGCTTGAACGCGGAGGGATAATATTGACGATGGGTTAAATGACTGCGGCTGTGACAAAATATGCTTCCTTAAAACAATTTTTATGCAAATGGTTGAATAAACGGTATTTTACGCATAAAAACTATAGTTAGGAATTTTTAAGCAATATGAATGTATTGCTTAGCGTATTAAAAAGCCTCGACTTAACCATATTAAGCCGAGGCCTCTTATACAAAATTTACGTTTAATCTAGCATTCGCTATCGCAACCCAGCATCTGGCTGTACTCTTGCGCCAAATCCTTATCAACCATGGCAATAGCCAGATTAATTTTGTGCATACCGACTTTATCGCCTTTACCTTGTGCAATGATGCCCAATCTAAACAATGAATCAGTATTGGTTGCATCAAGTGCTACAGATTGCTGATACGCTTTTTCAGCCTCATCAATCTTGTTTAAATTTTCATTAGCAACACCTAACTCATACCAAGCGTCAGAATTTTTAGCATCCACATCTATCCATTTTTGTGCGACTTCAGCTAGTTTTGGCCAGTCTTTATTGATTTCTGGAATAGCTATTTGCATGAAAAATGGTTTTTTATCATCATCCGCCTCCCAGAAAGCTTTACCTACAATTGGAAACTCCGTTTCAATGGGCAGTTTTTCTAAGTTCGCCAACCATTCAATAGGCAATGAATAAAAGTAAGCTGGCTTGCCTGGTGTTTTAAACGTATTAATGCCTAACAAGTTACCATCAAGGTCAAAAATACCGCTACCACTGGCGCCCATTCTAAATTGTGCACTGCTTCTAATGATGCGGCCGCCTTCAAATTCATAGGTTGATTTAATGATACCTTGCGAGGTAAGCGGTGCAGGAACGCCATTAGAGTGACCAACGGCAAGCACTTCTTGGCCGCGTTTCAAATCGTTACCTTTGCCAATTGGAATTGGTTTAGATGGCAAGCTGAATGTTGTGAGCAAACATAAGTCATGCCATCTATCCGCCTGTACAGAAACGATAGGGTAGGTATCTTCGCCTCTCGATACCCATGGCTGCTTAGTGCTACGGAAAATATGGCAATTAGTCATCACTTTGTTATCACCTACTACTACGCCAGAACCATAAGACAAGCCGCCACTGGCGTTATAGCCGCGCACCATGATCACTGATTGCATGGCGGATAGTATTTTTGACTGGTCTGTAGCTGAAGCTGGCTGAATAACACATAATAATGCTGCAAACACAATAAAACCGCGCATATTGATCCCCAAATTAGATATTTATAAATATAAGTTTTATAAAAGATTAGCTTACAAAATTATGAACTGAAAATTTTGTATCTTTGTTAAATGACTTTAATAAACTTCCAAAGTTCTAGTCGTCATTTATTAAGCTGTAATCCACAAGCATGATTAGTTGCAAGTGATTGTCAATTTTACTGTTAAAATTAAATGTTAAATTTGAATGAAGACCAACGTGTTCGTCACTTTCCCTAATAGTAAGTATCAGTTATTTCAGCCCTTTCCACCAGCAGGTGATCAGCCACAGGCTATTGATAAGCTTACACAAGGCATTAACGATGGCATGAAGTTTCAAACGCTACTTGGCGTGACTGGCTCTGGCAAAACTTACACCATGGCGAATGTGATTGCACGTACTGGTCGCCCAGCTATCGTAATGGCACCGAATAAAACGTTAGCTGCTCAGTTATATAGTGAGTTCAGGGAGTTTTTCCCTAACAACTCAGTTGAATATTTTGTTTCCTATTACGATTATTATCAACCCGAAGCCTACGTGCCTTCACGTGATCTGTTCATTGAAAAAGATTCCAGCATCAATGAGCATATCGAGCAAATGCGGCTGTCTGCCACAAAAGCTTTACTTGAGCGCGAAGATAGCATTATTGTCGCGACCGTTTCTGCAATCTACGGTATTGGTGACCCCAGTGATTATCACGGCATGGTATTGCATGTGCAGTTAGGTGAAAAAATCGCCCAGCGTGACATGATTGCGCGCTTAGTCGGTATGCAGTATGACCGCAATGAGTTTGATTTTTCTCGCGGTACCTTCAGGGTGCGTGGCGATGTAATTGATGTATTCCCTGCAGAAAATAACGAGACTGCAGTGCGTATCTCAATGTTTGATGACGAGATTGAGTCCATTACGCTATTTGACCCACTCACTGGGCAGATATTTAATAAAATTCCGCGTTATACCGTATATCCATCCAGCCATTATGTAACTCCACGCGAAACAACTATAAGAGCTATGGAGAAAATCAAGCATGAGCTTAAAGATCGTGTTGATTTTTACATTAAAACTGGCAAATTGGTTGAAGCCACCCGTATTGAGCAACGTACGCGTTTTGACTTAGAAATGCTCAATGAGATTGGTTTTTGCAAAGGTATTGAAAACTACTCGCGCCACCTATCTGGTCGCAATCCTGGTGATCCACCCCCAACCTTGATTGATTATCTACCGGATAATGCATTGATGATTATTGATGAAAGCCACGTTACCGTACCGCAGGTAGGCGCAATGTATAAAGGTGATAGGTCACGTAAAGAAAATTTGGTTGATTACGGCTGGCGCTTGCCATCTGCGCTGGACAATCGCCCGCTCAAGTTTGAAGAGTTTGAGCATATTATGCGCCAATGTGTGTTCGTATCTGCCACTCCATCCGAGTACGAAGCGAGTCATCAGCAACAAATAGTTGAGATGATTGCGCGGCCAACAGGCTTAGTTGACCCGCCAATTACTGTAAAACCTGCCGACACCCAGGTTGATGATTTATTAGGAGAAATTAAATTACGTGTAGCATTGGGTGAGCGTGTACTGGCCACTACACTCACTAAACGTATGTCAGAAGACCTGACTGATTACTTAAGTGAACATGGAGTAAAAGTACGTTATTTACACAGCGATATTGATACTGTTGAGCGTGTAGAGATTATTCGAGACTTACGTCTTGGTGAGTTTGATGTGCTGGTTGGTATTAACTTGCTGCGCGAAGGTTTAGATATTCCCGAAGTATCCTTAGTTGCAGTGCTTGATGCCGATAAAGAAGGCTTTTTACGTTCCGAACGTTCATTGATTCAAACCTCAGGCCGAGCGGCCCGTAACTTGAATGGCCAGGTTATTTTTTACGCGAATAAAATCACACGCAGTATGAAAGCAGCGATGGATGAAACAGAGCGTAGATGTGGCGTACAGCTGGCGTTTAATGCTGCTAACGGCATAGTGCCTAAGGGCATTAGCAAGCGTATTAAAGATATTATTGATGGCGTTTACGACAAAGATGAAGCTTTGCGCGAACGCAAAGTGCTGCAAGACCAAGCAAGCTACGAATCTTTGAGTGAAAAACAAATTGCCAAAGAAATGAAGCGTTTAGAAAAAGCCATGCATGACAGTGCGAAAAATCTGGAGTTTGAAAAAGCCGCTGATTACAGAGATCAACTTAAAAAACTTAGGACTAAGTTTTTTGGTGCAGAATTACCAGATTTAGTGTGATTGTAGTTTAAAGCACTGAATTGAAATTCAAGCTAATTTCATTTGTTTGCTAAGTTAGTTAATGCCAAGTAATTTTTCAAAGTCTTCTGCTGGAATAGGTTTAGAAAACCAATATCCTTGACCGTAATCGCAGCCAGCACTAATCAGCAGGTCTAGCTGCTCTTTAGTTTCAATGCCTTCGGCAATGACTTTCATCCCAAGTTTATGTCCCATTACGATAATGGCTTCGCATAACGCCAAGTCACTTGAGCCAGACTTGATATTAGCAACGAATGATTGATCAATCTTCACGTAATCAATATGAAACTTTCTCAAATAGGCTAATGATGAATAACCTGTACCAAAATCATCAATTGAGATTTGCATACCAGCCGCTCTTAAAGTATTTAATTGGATAGATACAGAGTCTCTAGCATCAAGTAACAAGCCTTCTGTAATTTCAACTGCGACACTTTCTCCAGGAAGATTTAACGAAGCTAAATGTTCTATCCAATTGAGGTGGTTTTTACCGCCACTTCTAAACTGCACTGGGGATTTATTAATGCTGATTTGAAAGTTTGGATGATGCAATCTCCATTTAGCTATTTGATTTGTAGCCTCCATAAATACCCAGTCGCCAATTTCAACAATTAATCCGGTATCTTCAGCAACTGGAATAAATTCTGCGGGACTCACCACTCCCCGAGATGGATGTTGCCAGCGAATTAAAGCTTCCGCTTTATAAGTGATTCCTGTCGCAAGCTCAATGATAGGCTGGTAATACAATCTGAATTGATTAGCTACTAACCCAGTACGTAAATCGTTTGCTAAATACATGCGGGTCAGTGCTGCTTCTTGCATAGAAAGGGTGAAATAATGGTAACGATTTCTACCTTGCCCTTTTGCAGCATACATGGCTTGGTCGGCATTTTTTAGCAATGCTTCAACATCATGGCCATCATCTGGATAAATGCTGATGCCAATGCTAGCGGTGATATAGATTACTTCATTACCAAGATGAAATGATTCGGCTAATTTAGCTAAAATTTCTTGAGCAATACGTTCAATATTACTTTGGTTTTCAATATTGCTTAAAATAATAGTAAACTCGTCACCACCTAGTCTAGCTAGCGTATCTGCTGCTCTCAAACAACGCTGCAAACGCTGAGAGGTTTCTTTTAGTAACAAGTCACCAGTGTGATGCCCAAGGGCATCATTCACCTCTTTAAATCGATCAAGATCTAAGTATAGCAATGCAATTTTTTGGCCTGTGCGATGAGCGGTTTTAATTTCTTGTTTAAAGCGGTCAAGGAACAAGACTCGATTGGGTAAATTGGTGACTTGGTCGTAATGAGCTAGTCGAATGACTTGGGCTTCTGATAACTTGCGAGCACTAATGTCGGTATGCGTGCCAATCATGCGTAGCGGTTTCCCATCTTGGGTTTTACTCACCAACATCCCACGACTCAGTGTCCATTTATAGGAACCGTCTTTACATAGTAAGCGGAATTCAGACACATAAATATCAGTTTTATTTGCCAGATATGCAGTTGTATCATATATCGCGCTTTGCAAATCGTCAGCATGAATCAACTTTCTTCCTGCCGCCGCAGTACTCTCTAATTCGTTGTTCAAGTAACCATATATTTCCTTCCAGCGAGCAGACCGGAAAACCTCATCAGTCTGTAAATTCCAGTCCCATACCCCATCACCAGCCCCTTCCAATGCAAATTTCCAGCGCTCTTCACTCAATTGAAGAGACTGTTCTATTTGGGTTTGTTGTTTGAGAGTTTTGTGTATAAGTAGGTAAAGTAATGCTGACGTGATTGATATGAAAGCCCAGCCCTTGTAAATGCTGTAGTGGGTGAACTGTTCAGGACTGGATGCAGCTTTTAAAAGAATTGAGTCGCTAAAAAATATCCAGAAAAATCCGAAAAAAAAGTAAGCACAAACGATGCGTAAAACAACTACATTTAAATTAATATTTTTTTTGAAAAACCATTTCATTACACTTACCTTTTTCTGATGTGCATACGTTCGTCACCATAAATTTATTTTACCTTATTTGGAATTTGAGTCACTTTTTTTGCACGATTAAAACTGTGTGATAAAGCAATTAAACATGTTCAATGCGTCGTTAAATCATGATGCAAGATTTTTGGGTACACCCTGACCAATAGAACACGCGGACCTGCCATTTTATTAACGACTACAGCAAAAGATTCGAACTCTATCCGTTTCCCTTCTTTTGGCAAGTCTCTTAGTGCCCAAAATATTAAACCAGCAATCGTATCAGCATCCTCAGATTCAATATCAATACCCATGTTCGTTCAAGTGTAATTAAGGGGAGGGAGCCTTTGCCTAATAAAGAGCTGTCATCTAGCTTTGTCCACTCACTCTGAGATTGCCTAAACTCGTCACGTATATCACCAACGAGAGCGGACAATAAATTATCTAAAGTGACAAAGCCTATTGGCTGCTGATTTTTATATCCGACCACAGTGAAATGCGGGGCGCCTTTTTGTAGCTTTCTAAATAACTCTATTGCATTCGTGTTTGGCGCCACTAATTCAACAGGTCTTGCAAGTGATTGAATATCATTGCCTAATATAAGGCGTAAACCAAAATTTAATGTAGCATTGTATTTTGCCTGAGAATTCTGATTAGGCAGGCTTAATTCTTTAAATGAGCATTTTATTCACTGAGAATATTAGCTTTATTAAATATAATCTTCTAATTGGTTGATTCTAGGCATGCTTTTGTCTATAATCGCGCGCTTGCTTGATAGTGTTATTAAGCAAGTTTAGATTTTAATTAAAATCACAACCTTGTCACACTGCAACGTCATTTTTATGTTCAATATATTTTATTAAACATTTTGCAGGTGGCTTTAATCCAAAAGGAGTACTAATGAGACATTATGAACTAGTGTTTATCGTCCATCCGGACCAAAGCGAGCAAGTACCAGCGATGATTGAGCGATACCGTGCGCTTATCACTTCTGATGGCGGTGCAATTCACCGTTTAGAAGACTGGGGTCGTCGTCAACTTGCCTATCCAATCCAAAAAATTCACAAAGCACATTATGTGTTGATGAACATTGAGTGCAGCCTTGAAGTGTTAGCTGAACTTGAGCATGGCTTTAAATTCAATGATGCAGTATTGCGTCATTTAATGATGGCTACAAAAACTGCAGTGACTGCGCCCTCACCAATGATGAAAGAAGAAAAATCTAGATCAGTGTTGAATAAGGATGCTGCTCCAGCAGCGCCTGCAGCAACTACAGAGGCAGCAGCAGTTTAAGTTTAGTATTTAAATGAACAAGCTGGTATTGAAAGCTGAAGTGGTACAGATAGAACCGCTTCGCTACACACCAGCTGGCATACCGTTGTTAAGTGTTGCATTGCGACATGTTTCAGAGCAAGTTGAAGCTGGCATGAAGCGCAAGGTGGAATGTGAAGTCAATGCGGTTACTTTAGGTGACTTAGCATTGAAGGGTTTAAAGTTAGGCTCACACATTGTAGCGACTGGTTTTTTAGCCAGACGCAGCCTTAAAAGCACACAACTGGTATTGCACATTAACCATATAGAGCTAGATATATTAAAAGATTAGGAGTTTCAAATGGCAAGAGAAATGTACAAACGCCGCCGCTACTGCCGTTTTTCAGCAGAAGGCATCAAACAAGTTGACTACAAAGATGTAGATTTACTTAAAGATTTTATTTCAGAGAACGCAAAGATCATTCCAGCGCGTATGACGGGCACAAAAGCACGTTATCAACGTCAATTAACGACTGCAGTTAAACTTGCGCGTTTCTTAGCTTTGCTTCCATACACTGATAAACACCAATAGGGGGCTACCATGCAAATTATTTTATTAGAAAAAGTAGGTAACCTAGGCGGTTTAGGTGATGTTGTTAAAGTTAAAGATGGTTTCGGCCGTAACTTTTTAATTCCACAAGGCAAAGCTAAACGCGCTACTGAAGCGAACAAAGCTGAATTTGCTGCAAAACGTGTTGAATTAGAAAAACAACAAGCTGCAATTTTAGCTGCTGCTCAAGCACGCGGTGAAAAATTAGCTGCATTCGTTATTACCGTGACACAAAAAGCTGGCGTTGATGGCCGTTTATTTGGTTCTGTTACTAACGGTGACGTTGCTGAAGCATTGGTAGCTCAAGGTTTTGAGATCGTTAAAGCTGAAGTACGTATGCCTAATGGTCCTTTAAAAGCAATTGGTGACCATAAGGTAACCGTAGCTTTACACCATGATGTTGTTGTAGACATTACAGTTACAGTAGTTGGCGAAGCTTAAAAATCAAAATGTCGTCGCAATACGTCGTTGCTTTCATAAAATTAAGCGCTTACATATAACCCATATGCCGCTCGCTTAATTTTAATCAGCGTCTAGTCTTGCTTAGACATTTTAATTTTAAGTTACAAACTAAAAAAAGGCTACTTCGGTAGCCTTTTTTATTTGGCAGGTAAGTCACGGGTGACTAAAGTTATTGAGTATAATCACGCCATGGCTGACGAACAATTAGATGCACTGAAAATCCCCCCACACTCAGTAGAAGCTGAGCAATCCGTCATCGGAGGCTTGCTGTTACAGAATGAAGCGCTTGACAAAGTAGCTGATATTTTGACTGCGCAAGACTTTTATCGACACGACCATAAAGCGATATTCCAGCATATTGCCAAGCTGATAGAACATAATAAGCCTGCCGACATTGTGACAGTGGCTGAATCACTAGAAAACACGGCAGAGCTTTCTGGTGTTGGCGGTATTGCCTATTTAGGTGCGTTAGCACAAAGCACGCCGACCGCGGCGAACATTAGGCGCTATGCCGAAATCGTTCACGAGCGCGCAGTCATGCGGCAATTAGTCGTGGTGGGTTCTGGCATTGCAGAAAGTGCTTATGCGCCGAATGGCCGCGATGCACAACAACTACTAGACGAAGCTGAAGCCAAAATATTCCAGATTGCCGAAGGTGGCAAACGCAGCTCACAAGGTTTCGTTGATATTAAAGTGCTACTGCCACAAGTGGCTGATCGCATTGACCAACTGTTTTCTCGTGACAATCCATCAGACGTTACTGGCGTTCCTACAGGTTTTGCCGATTTAGACTCCATGACTTCTGGATTCCAAGGTGGCGATTTAATTATAGTGGCTGGACGTCCATCCATGGGTAAAACAGCGTTTTCACTCAATATCGCTGAGAATGTTGCACTAGATAGCGGATTACCTGTAGCCGTGTTCTCTATGGAGATGGCTTCAACACAACTAGCCATGAGGATGATAGGCTCAGTAGGGCGATTAGACCAGCACCGTATGCGTACTGGTAAGCTTGAAGATGAAGATTGGGAGAAGCTGACGACCGCCTTAGGTAAGCTAAATGAAGCACCTATTTTTATTGACGAAGGCGCAGGTTTAAGTTCGTTTGATGTCCGTGCAAGAGCGCGTAGGCTACATCGTCAGTGCGGTAAATTGGGTTTAATCGTCATTGATTACTTACAATTGATGTCAGCCCCGGCAGGTCGTCAAGGTGAGAATCGAGCTACGGAGATTTCAGAGATTTCGCGTTCACTCAAAGCATTAGCTAAAGAGTTGGACTGTCCTGTAGTCGCACTTTCACAGCTTAACCGTTCTGTGGAAACGCGCCCGGATAAACGCCCGGTAATGAGCGATTTACGTGAATCAGGCGCGATTGAACAGGATGCTGACGTGATTCTGTTTATTTATCGGGATGAAGTATATAACCCAGACAGTGCAGATAAAGGCACGGCTGAAATTATTATTGGTAAGCAACGTAATGGCCCTATTGGTCGCGTACGGCTGACTTTCTTAGGGCAGCATACACGCTTTGAAAACTTTGCTGGTAGTGGTTATATGGCTGATAGCTATTAACTCCTTGTCCATAGCTTATAACAATTAATAAATGGCAAAAGCTAAAACAATTTACAGTTGTACCGAATGTGGCGGCGTAGAGCCTAAATGGCAAGGCCAGTGCCAAAATTGCCTTGCGTGGAATACGTTAGTTGAAACCGTAGCAGAAACCGCAGCTGCAGGCACAATTGCCAGTCGTTATGCACCTTTGGCCGAAACTGCTGGCCTGCAAAAACTCACTGAAGTGGAAGCAGCAGAAGTGCCCCGTCAGCCGACCGGCGTGAGTGAGTTTGACCGTGTATTGGGCGGAGGCTTGGTTCCTGGCGGCGTGGTGTTGATTGGGGGTGACCCTGGTATCGGTAAATCAACCTTGTTGTTACAAACCTTATGCCACATTGGTAATGCACGCAAAGCCATTTATGTAAGTGGTGAAGAATCCCCTCAGCAAATCGCTATGCGCGCCAAGCGCCTCGGGTTAGATGCCAGCCCAATTTCGCTCCTTGCTGAAATTAACTTAGAAAAAATCATTAGTACTTTGCAAAAGCATAAGCCTGATATCGCAGTAATTGATTCCATTCAAACAGTTTATTCAGAGGCATTACAATCTGCGCCCGGTTCAGTTGCGCAGGTGCGTGAGTGTTCAGCGCAATTAACCCGTTTAGCAAAGCAGGCTGGCATTACTGTCATATTGGTCGGGCATGTAACCAAAGAAGGCGCACTGGCTGGCCCTAGAGTACTAGAGCATATCGTTGATACTGTGCTGTACTTTGAGGGCGACCAGAACTCCTCTTTCCGACTTATTCGCGCTTTCAAAAATCGCTTCGGGGCAGTCAATGAGCTCGGCGTATTTGCGATGACGGAAAAAGGTCTGCGCGAAGTCACTAATCCATCGGCTTTGTTCTTATCGCATCATAGCGAACAGGTGGCTGGCTCATGCATTACCGTGACCATGGAGGGCACAAGGCCGCTCTTAATTGAAATTCAAGCGTTGGTCGACGAAGCGCATGCGCCCAATCCAAAACGTCTGTGCGTTGGCCTAGAGCAAAACCGTTTAGCCATGTTATTGGCAGTGTTGCACCGCCATGCCGGCGTCGCTTGTTTTGATCAAGATGTATTTATTAATGCTGTGGGTGGTGTGAAAATTGGTGAGCCCGCAGTTGATTTGGCAGTTATATTATCTATCGTTTCTTCTTTAAAAAACAAGCCACTAGATAATAAACTTATTGTATTTGGTGAAGTAGGTTTGGCTGGGGAAGTTCGCCCGGTACAGCGTGGTCAAGAACGTTTAAAAGAGGCTGCAAAGCTTGGTTTTACTAAAGCGATTGTGCCAAAAGCGAATGCGCCTAAACAACGCATTGAGGGTATAGAAGTGATTGCTGTTGAGCGTTTAGACCAAGCATTAGCTAAAATGCGTGAAGTTTAGTTTTTTAACTATTCGTTTTAATTATGCATTAATAATAAGCTCAGCGCACTTAATACCGCTCCGAATTGACCCTTCAATCGTCGCAGGGTAATCAGCATAGGTATAGTCCCCAGCTAGAAAGAGCCTAGGTTGCAAGGTTTTATTTGTCGGTCTTGCAAGGTTAGCGACACATGAAAAAGTCGCCCGTTTTTCTGCAATCACTTTATGCCATAAAGGCTTAGGTAGTTCTGGGAATGCGTGGCTTAACTCACGTGCAATCCTCAATGCAAGATCATCTTGTGTTAGTTTTTGATGCTTACCCTCAGTACTAACAATCACCGCAATCAGGCCTTTTTGTCCACAAAGCTGCCCTCTGTCAAACACCCATTGGCCAATACCATCAATCATGCCAGTCATTACCTCAGGCAGCTTGGTTTCTGATGAATATTGCAGGTAGATAGTATAGATTGGCTGGTAAGTATAAGTTTGCGTTTGTGCTAATGTGTATTTTAATTTTGGCAGGTTTTCTAAAAGCTTCTCAACTCTTGCCGGAGATACAGCAATGACCACATGCCTGAAAAAAGACTTTCCATCGCGTGTTTCTAAATTAAAGCCTTCTTTACCTGCATTGTCTTTTGCAACCTCAAGACTACGGATGCGTCGGTTAAGCCTTATTACGCCATCTCTAGCTTGTATGTACTGTGCTAGCGGCTGCGAGATGATTTTTGATAAATCTAAACGTGGCAATAAGAAATCGCTGTTTTTTTTGTTCCCAGTAAACGCATCACGTAACACATTCAAAAATATACGGGTGCTGGCTTCTTTAATTGGCGTATTAAGTGCCGCTAAGCAAAGCGGCTCCCATAACATGGTAATCAGTTTGCTGGTTTGATACTGATTGATTAAAAATCTATTTAATGGAATGTCATTTGCAATTTGATAATGCATCTTTTTAAGTCTAGCCATTAACTTAATCGCTTCAATACGCTCGGAAAATCTTAATCCTTTACAAAATAATAGGCCTGTAAGCATATTAAGCGGCGCAGGTAGATAGTGTGCCGACTTTAAGGAGAACTGCAATTGAGCTGCCATTGATTGCATGTTCATTTGCAATGGTAAGCGCATGAACGCTTGTTTTTCATCTATACCAATTTTGCTTAATAGCGCTAGCGTTTCACGATATGCACCTAATAAAATATGTTGGCCATTATCAAGCAGATGCATCAAATCGTTATTTTCCACCACCACTGTACGGGCGCGCCCTCCAAGTTGTGAGCTTGCTTCAAACACTGTCACTTGATATCCACGGTCAACAAGCGCTGCTGCCGTACTAAGACCTGCACAGCCGCCACCAATGATGGCGACATGAGTATTAGATGAATTCAAAATTATCCTTAAAGATGTTAATTAAAGGCTACTAATTACAGATTTTTGATCCAGACTTTAAAAGCTAACCAAAACTTACGTAGCGCCCCTAAAGATGTTCGTGAGTTCAATACTTTCTGTGCGCCATCCGCTTTTATTTCACGCAACAAAGTGCGATAGATTGCTGTCATCATCAAGCCTACGCGTTGGTTCTTACGATCTTCATCAGGCAACTCACTTAATGCACGATCATAATATCCTTCTGCGCGCTCGATTTGATAGTTAAGTAGTTTTTTTACGGCATCTGATTCACGGCTATGTAAGATGTCATCTTCAGTAACATTAAAGTTATCCAGCTCATCTAACGGTAAATAAATACGGTTACGACGTGCATCTTCCCCTACATCGCGAATGATATTGGTGAGCTGAAATGCCATCCCTAAATCATGTGCAAATTTAAGCGTTTTACGATTGTTAAAACCAAATATTTGCGCTGAAAGTAAACCAACGACACTGGCAACGCGGTAACAATAAAGTTGCAACTGCTTGAAATCTTCGTAACGATTAAAGCTTAGATCCATCTCCATGCCATCAATGATTTCATTGAAATGTTCAGCATTTAAATTAAAGGTTTTGAGGTGTGGCAGTAGTGCTTTAGATACTGGGTGCTGAGGTTTATCCTGATAGAGATTTTCAATTTCGCTACGCCACCAACTAAGTTTGGCTTGCGCAATAGATAGGTCAGTACATTCATCTGCAATATCATCTACTTCACGACAGAATGCATAAAGCGCAGTAATCGCCTCACGTTTTTGCTGTGTTAAGAACATAAAGCTGTAATAGAAGCTTGATCCGCTTTTTGCGGTTTTTTGTTGGCAATATTGCTG
>JBKJUR010000031.1:0-6647 GCA_046590165.1 Methylotenera sp. | reverse complement strand
TTAGGTACGGCTAAAACCAACGGTAAAGGTTCATTAGGTGAAAAGATCTACCGCGGTGGTATTGCGGCTACCAATGTACCTGCGTGTGCAGCATGTCATGGTGCTAATGGTGCAGGTTTGCCAAACCAGTTTCCACGCGTGGGCGGTCAGCATGCTGATTACACTTTAGCTCAATTAAAAACATTCCGTACTGGTGAGCGTGCAAATGCACCTATGATGATGGTGATTGCTACAAAAATGACCGATGCTGAAATGGCTGCAGTGGCCGACTACATGCAAGGTTTACGTTAATTTAACGATGTTTAAAAGTAGGCTGGCTATTGGCTCACCTGCTTTTAACTTGGCGTTTATAGCAGACTGAATCTAGCAACTATCTCTAGTTTTATCTAGTCAAAATCACACAGTTAAATAATGTTCTCAAACTTCCAACTTTAAGTAGCATCTACTTTGAATCCTAAAACCTCTTTATCTAAAAACCTGTTTGATTTGATGAGCTCCATGCGCTTTGCTGTAAGCATGCTTAGTGTATTGGGCATTGCTTCTGTCATTGGCACAGTGCTAAAACAAAATGAGCCGTATGAAAATTACATCATCAAATTTGGTCAGTTTTGGTTTGGTTTTTTTGAAAATTTAGGACTATACGACGTTTATCATAGCAGTTGGTTCTTGGTGATTTTGTTGTTTTTAGTCATCTCTACCAGTTTATGTATTTATCGTAATAGCCCAAAGATGGTTAATGAATGGCGCGCCTATAAAGAGCAGGCCACAGAGAAATCACTTAATGCGTTTAGCCATCAGGAACATTACGCAACAAACTCAAGCTTAGAAAATACCAAGCAACAGCTCACGCAGTTTTTGCAGGCTAAAGGGTTTAAATTCAAACTCAAAAAACATCGCGATGGTACTGAGCTTATCGCAGCTAAGGCAGGTACGCATCAGCGTTTGGGTTACATTTTCACCCATACTGCCATGGTCATCATCTTCTTTGGTGGTTTACTAGATGGCAATCTGCCATTGAAAGTACAAGAGCTTTTAGGGCAAAAACGTATTGAAACGCTGGATATTCCAGAATCTGAAGTGCCGGAAGTGAGTAGATTAAGTACGAATAACCCTTCATTCCGCGCAAATATGACGTTGCCGGAAGGCACCAGTGATAACGTGGCTTTTGTGCGTGTGCGTGATGGTTATTTAGTACAAGA
Organism: Methylotenera sp.; assembly: GCA_046590165.1. GTDB lineage: Bacteria > Pseudomonadota > Gammaproteobacteria > Burkholderiales > Methylophilaceae > Methylotenera. Next base: position 5,448 of record JBKJUR010000031.1, on the reverse strand, counting down.
TCTGCCGTTTCGTGTGGCGTTAAAAGATTTCCGCATTGAGCATTACGCTACGGGTCAGCCAAAATCGTTTGAGAGCGATATTGTCATTACAGACCCTGACCTTAAAACGCCGCTTACTAAAACCATCAGCGTAAACCATCCACTTACCTATAAAGGCATTGCCATTTACCAGTCTGATTTTCAGGATGGCGGCACTAAGCTTAACTTTAAGGTATGGAATTTACTCGCTAAAGATAGCCAACCGCAAACACTGGATGGCGCTATTTTTCAAAAGGGTGTACTAGGTGAAGGTGCTAGCGCCCTAAAAGTTGAATATAACGACTTTCGCAAATTCAATATTATTAATCTCTCGCCAGATGGTAAAGGTAAACCACACAACGTGGGCGCCAATATCACTTATAAATTGCGCGACGCTCAAGGTCAGGCTAAAGAGTATGTGACTTATATGCAGCCTCTGCAAATAGATGGCAAGCATTACTTTATTTCAGGTATGCGTGAAACCGTACAGGACGAGTTTCATTACTTGCGTATCCCAGTTGATAATGATTTAGCGATTGATGGTTTTATGAATTTTAGAGCAACGATGCTGGATTCGACTCAATATCCAGCAATTGCGCATAAGCTTGCGCAAATAGCAATTGATAATAATAAGAACTTAACGGTAAGAACGCAGTTTGAAAACAGTGTGGTGGGCTTAATGCGTACTTTTGCCCAAGGTGGATATAATCAGGTTGCGCAAGTGATTGAAAAAAGTGTACCTGTAGCAGAGCGCGAAGTAGCAGCCAAGACCTATATTAAAATGATTAACGTTGCGGCATTTGAAGCGTATAACATGAGTTTGGCGGCGAATAAAAAACCATTGCTAGTCAACAATCTAGAGTCGCAAGCGTTGATTCAAGATAGCTTAAATGCATTCAGTGATATGTTTTTTTACGGCACACCTTACTACTTGCAGCTTGCACAGTTTGAACATAAAGAAGCGAGTGGTTTGCAACTAACAAAATCACCAGGTCAAAAATGGGTGTATTTAGGTTCTGTGTTGTTGGTGTTGGGCATATTCTCGATGTTTTATATTAGAGAGCGCCGTATTTGGTTATTGTTGAAGCCTGCCAGCAACCAAGTGCATTTTGCGATGTCTTCTAATCGTAAGAACTTAGATTTTGAACAAGAATTTAGTTTATTCCGTGAGCAACTTAAAAGTGTGCTCGCATAAGGATTTAATATGAATACTAGTACTTTAGATTACCAACCAAAATCATTGCTACAACGCCTAAATTGGCAGGACTGGCTGTACGCACTGATATTGGTTGCAGGTGCTGTCTACGCGTATAGCCAATATGCTCAATATATGGATATTTACGAAACGGGTTTTTTGTTTGGTGCAGCGGCTGTATTAAGTTATTTAGGATGGCAATGGAAATCGCTAGGCAAGTTGGTGCTGGGCATTGGCATCGTGAGTTTATTTTCAATCAGTTTGTATCATGGTGACCAAGCGCGCGCTACGCAAACCTTTCTCCTTAAGTTCTTGATTTCTAGTCAATCTGCCATTATGTGGATGAATGTGTTGTTCGTATTGGCGATGACTACTTACTGGTTTGCGCTATATAAACGCTCCGACTTTGCTGGGAAAGTGGCTAGTAGCCTCACCTGGAGCGCAGTATTAATGGGCTTTGTCGGCTTGATGGTGCGCTGGTATGAATCTTACTTAATCGCTCCTGATGTTGGTCACATTCCTATCAGTAATCTCTATGAAGTGTTTATTTTATTTTGTTTGATTACCTCGTTACTTTATTTACATTACGAGCAACGCTTTAATACCAAGCAATTAGGCGGTTTTGTTTTAGTGGTGATCAATGCAGCTGTAGGCTTTATTCTTTGGTACACGTTCGATCGACAAGCACATAATATTCAGCCATTAGTGCCCGCCCTGCAAAGTTATTGGATGAAAATACACGTGCCTGCTAACTTTATTGGTTACGGCTCTTTTTCATTGGCGGCTATGGTGGCGAGTGCATATTTGCTAGCTAACAAAGGCATATTAGCCTCGCGCTTACCAAGTTTAGATGTACTTGATGATGTGATGTATAAATCTATCGCTATTGGTTTTGCGTTTTTTACCATTGCAACTATTTTAGGTGCGATGTGGGCGGCAGAAGCTTGGGGTGGTTACTGGAGCTGGGATCCAAAAGAGACTTGGGCGCTGATTGTGTGGCTAAATTATGCTGCATGGTTACACTTACGTATGGTCAAAGGCTTGCGCGGACCAGTATTAGCATGGTGGGCGCTTATTGGTTTAATTGTGACTACCTTTGCATTTCTAGGTGTAAATATGTTTTTAAGCGGCTTGCATTCTTACGGTACACTTTAAATCAAACCTAAATTTTTTTACATAATTGTTTTTAGAGAATTGTTTTAAGAAATGATTTGAATTGAGTGGTAGATAATAAAAAAGCGGCCAAATATGCCGCTTTTTTATTATCTAAACCTTTAATCTGCAAGCGATAATAATTGTTTAAGCAGTGAGTTCGCTAAGCATCATTTCCAGCCTAAATCGAACTTCCCCATCACGGTTTTCTGTTAGACTTAATTCATACCCTGCCTGTTTTGCTTGTTGCGCAGCGTGATACAAGCCTACACCTAAGCCGTTCTTAGAACTGATATGTGTTTTAAACAGTTTATCAGCGACATTTGCAGGCATCGCTGAACCTGTATCGCTGACTTCAATACAAAAATTTTCAGATGGCATTAACGTGACTTGAATCTGAGTATTTACTTCCAGTCTGGCCTTCTCTAAGGCATTTTGTATCAAATTATCTACAATACTATCAAGAACGTCAGGATCTATGTCAGATTTTGGCATGATATCTGGTGCTTCAAACTGGATTTGGTGTTGAGAACTCGCATAATTTGAATTGAGTTGCTTAAAATTTTTCCACCAAGTGGTCACTTTAGCCTGCTGTTTTTTTTCATTGCTAGGGCGTGCTAGTTTAGCTAATGTGGCGTTTAAACGCTGATTTAATCTTGGCAATTGCTTTTTAATGAGCTCAATGAGTCTTGCGTCTTCTTCAGCATCCTTAGTGCCTGACTCATTCTGCAGCGCGGCCGCGGATAGGGCTCCCATAGACTGCAATATATTTTTAATATCATGGGTGAGTCGCGAACCAGTTTCATAGAATGTTTGCATGTAAATATTTTTGCTAATCGTCTCTTCACGCAATTTAGCTTCGTAAAATTCACCTAAGATTTGCGTGAGTAATTGCACATGCAGATACATGGCAGGGCTAAACTGCCAGCGTGAGTAAAGCGTTAGATGCAACTTCTGAAAAGTAAAAGTGGAAATAAATTGAGTGGTTTCGCCAACCTGAAATTTATCTTTGCCAACTTGCCATTCCACTCCGCTTACCCAATTGAGCGCAACTAACTCGCTCATTGAAGCTCGTAAAAAATTATCAGCGGTGGGTTCATAATCTGCATGCAGCGCAATCTTTCTAATCCATTGCTCAAATGGCAAACCAATACTTAATAAGTACCGCGACATTAATAGTTCTAAACCAGAGAATGTCGCGCTGGGATTCCATAGCCAGCTTAATGCAACTAGGGTTGCCGCCAAACTCATGACGGCGACAATCAGTAGTTTAATGTAATGAATTTGCCAGATAACACCTATTGCAAAGCTACCTAATATGACGATGAGTGTCAGTAAGAAAATTAATAAAGTATAGAAAAAATCAATATTGGGGGTGTTGTTGTCGAGTTTATTCTTGGAGATAAATAAAATGGTGATAGGTGAGAATGGTAAAAGGTAAATCAATACAAATTCGGCGGCTGCTAAATCATCGTTGGCTTTGAGTAGTTTAGGTACCACCCATAATACCAATATGGCCAGTAAATAAGCCGCAGCTAAAATATTAGGCAATCTAGAGCGCGTTGATTCGGTAGAAAAAATACGGCCACCGATGAGTGAGAATAAGCCCGCAATCCAAAAGGCGGTAAACCACCAATTGGTATAAAACATGGCGACGGCAGCACCAATGACTATGATGAAGGCAGCTTGCCACGATAACTTGTTGGTTTGTCGCATTAAGGGTTGCCACATCAGGAATAAACCGTAGTGACATAAAAATAATGCTTTGTGCAGATCGCCAGCTTCCCCCCAAATTAACAGCGCATGTAACGATAAAAGCATTAAAGCCATTAATCGGTCAGAATCATTGAATAGCTGGCGAAATAATTTAATCAATGTTGGCATGAGCGCTTTACTTATAAATAATTGAGTGACTTAGTTATAAAATCCTACTTAAGTTACACAAGCTTACTAGATTGTTCGGCTTGTATAAATATTCCTTCTAATATTAACGTTAAAATTTGAACATAACTGTTTGGTTTTTGACAATTATTATGCAATTTTTAATAAACTCTTATAGAATGTAGCCAATAAAGTAGTAAAACAATAAAAATACCGCTGGCATAAGATTTGCATATTAAGCATTACTAAATGAGCATTTGTTGTAGGTTAAATGCTTTATACATAATACGGTTCGGGGATATCAATGAAAAAACAACAGACAGGCTTCACGTTAATCGAGTTAGCGATTGTGCTAGTGATTATCGGCTTGCTACTCGGTGGTGTGTTAAAAGGTCAAGAGTTGATTAATAGTGCCAAGGTTAAAAACATGGTGAGTGACTTTAAAAATACTCAAGTATATATCTATGGTTATCAAGATAAATACAGGGCTCTACCTGGTGATGATGCAAATGCCCAAGCGCATCTTGGTACAACGGCCATACAAATAGCAAGCGGTACAGGCAATGCAGTTATCTCTGGCGATTGGAATGGCGGTACAAATGGTACTACACCAGCAACAGAGGCTGGTGCATTTTGGCAGCATGTTCGCTTAGCAGGCTTAGCCCCTGGCCCAACATCAGGAACAGATGCAAATTATTATCCAACTAACGCTGATGGCGGCCGTATTGGTGTTCAAAGTGTTTCAGGCTTCGTTGGACCTGCAGGGTTAAACGGTTCTTATGTCATTTGTTCAGCGGCAATTTTAGGAAGATTTGCTAAGCAAATTGATATTACTTTAGATGATGGAGAAACTTCTACGGGGTCAGTGAGAACTTACGCTACAACCGCTGGAGGTTGGCTAACAACTACTGGTACTGGTGCTGGTGTTGTCGATGATTCAACTACATATAACGTTTGTATGGCATTCTGAGGGTCTGGCTACTCAGCCTAATGACTGATTAGCCTAAAAAGCTCACTAAGGTGAGCTTTTTTATTGTCTAAATTTTACTTATCGATTAAAGCATTAAGCAATTTAACAGCTTGCTTAGATGCTAAATTGTTTTAGAATGGTGACTTAATAAAAAGCTAATAAAATCATCACGCAATTCATGAATAACAATATCGTAGAAATTGATAATCTATCCTTTGGTTACAAGGGACGC
>JBKJUR010000058.1:0-9233 GCA_046590165.1 Methylotenera sp. | reverse complement strand
CTTGTCTGTTGGTGTGGTATAGATTAAATTAAACAACAAGGCTAAGTATGTAGAACTGTCTGTAGAGGATTTGCGGACGCGGGTTCGATTCCCGCCAGCTCCACCATTTAAGTGTTTTATAAAGTCTGAAGAAGTCCTGAAAGCCCGCTAAATGCGGGCTTTTTTGTTGCTTTTACGTTTTATATCGAGTAGCATAATCCAACGAAATCCAACAAGTTTTGGGGGCAGTTTCTAGTGTTGTTGCCCCCAAGTGAAATTTGATGCCCCCAGTTAGGATTATTATGCCTCTTACAGATACAGTAATCAAAAACATTAAACCCTCAGATAAAACCCAAAGGCTATTTGATGGCGGCGGTCTGTACATCGAAGTTGCCCCAAGCGGCGGCAAGTGGTGGCGATATAAATATAGGATTGATCTTAAAGAAAAAAGGTTATCACTAGGCACATATCCCGAAACGAGCTTAAAAGAGGCGCGCTTAAAGCATGCAGAGGCACGTAAGCTATTAGCTGCAAAAATAGATCCAAGCGAAAATCGCAAGGCACAAAAATCAGCACGTGTAAGTAATGAGACTAATAACTTTGAAGTTATAGCTCGTGAATGGGTAGCTGATTACATGAAAGATAAATCAGACTCACATACAGGACGCATATTAAGACGCTTTGAACTTTATTTATTCCCATGGATTGGAAAGAAGGCCATTGTAGATATAACGGCGCCTGATATTCTTGCTCCCATTAAACTTATACAAAAACTAAACAAGCTTGAAACTGCACACAGGACGTTGCAAGCAGCAGGGCAGGTATTTAGATATGCAGTGCAATCAGGCCGTGTAATTCGTGATGTTACTGCAGACTTAAAAGGTGCGTTACCACCAACTGGCATTAAACACATGGCAGCATTTACCGAACCTAAAGACGTAGCAACGCTACTTCGTGCTATTGATGGTTTTACAGGGACTTTTACAGTGCAAACAGCACTCAGGTTAGCTCCACTTGTTTTTGTACGCCCTAGCGAACTAAGAACGGCCAAATGGCTAGATATTGATTTAGACATAGGGGAGTGGCGCTATAGCGTTAGCAAGACTAAAACGGATCATCTCGTACCGTTATCAACTCAAGCAATAAGAATATTAAAAGAGATTCAACCTTTATCAGGACATGGTGAATTTGTCTTTATGGGAGGACACGACCCTAAAAAACCTATGAGCGAAGCTGCTATTAATGCTGCGTTAAGGCGTATGGGATATGATACTAAGACAGAAATTACAGGGCATGGGTTTAGAGCGATGGCTAGAACAATATTGCATGAGCGCCTTAATATCGACCCACATATTATTGAGCATCAATTAGCACATAGTGTTCCAGATAGTTTGGGACGAGCCTACAACAGAACTAAATTTTTAGATCAACGTAAAGTAATGATGCAAACGTGGGCGGATTATTTAGAAAACCTAAAGGCTGGTGCAGAAATAATTCCGATGCGAAAAAAGGCTATTTAAAATATGAATATTATTGTAATAGTTGATAGTCGCGAAGCGTTACCTATTCGCGCTTTGCCCTATGTAACTGGTTGGACTATGTCACCAGATGTTGTTGCTAAAACATTTGCACATTCTGATCACTGGACAACAAAGTTGGTGGATATGCATGCATTTCATCTCAGCAATCATAATCATACTGCCATGTTGCCCAAAGAGTGGGATGGTATTTTTGCTGAGTTGGAAAACTTGTCGAATATGCTGCAGATGGACGAGATGTTTGAGGGAGGAAACTACCCTGCTTGGAGGCGTGAGTCTATTCCACTTCTGCCACCTGCATGTTTTATATGGAAAGATGAGTTTGAAAAGGCATTTAAACTGGCGTACTCAAAAGAGAAGTTGATTTTAGTAGATGAGCGTTTTGGTGACCGCGATTTGAATTTTTCACCATTGATTCCAGAAAAACTACAGAATTCAGTGATGCAAGGGTTTGAGCAGCCCATGGTGCCTGAGTCAAAAGTGACTATCGAAAAGCCCCTATCTACTAGAGAGCGTGACACAGCTTTGAAGCTCATTATTGGGATGGCGAATGCTGGGTATAAATATGATTCAGCAGCTTCCCGTAATGATGCTGTAGGAGAAATTTGTAGAGATCTTGATAGATTGGGAATCAGTCTTGATCAAAATACTATTAGAAAGTGGTTACAAGAAGCTTCTATGTTACTGCCGCCAAAGCCAATAACGACATAAAGCCTAACGGAATTCAGTTAGACCTTAACTGAATTCCGTCTGTAAATCAGTTGGATTTTTTAGGATGGCTTCGTTTTCATTCAAACGGGGTTATATCAAAATGTACCAATTACCAGAAACAGGCTATCTCCGTCTTAGCCAAATAATCGGCAATTTAAAATCAAATCCGCCGATTCCTCCAATTATTCCAGTTAGTAAATCTACATGGTGGGCAGGAGTTAAATCAGGTCGCTACCCAAAACCTGTAAGAACGCTAGGCCAGCGCATTACCGCTTGGCGTGTCGAAGATATTCGCTCACTTATCCAGAACGCTTCTTAGTTATTTCTTGTTAGGGGATAGCTATGTCAAAACGCAGTTTTAATCCGCGCCTTATCAAAATTAATCGCTCTTACCTAGTTACAGAAGTAGCTAGTGTTTTCGGCATACATAAAAACTCGGTATTGGTTTGGATAAAGCAAGGATTACCAATTATAGATAGTTTTAAGCCATATTTAATACATGGAGATCAATTGTGTGAATTTATTAAAGCACGTCGTAATAAATATAAATGCAAATGTTTAATAGATGAAATTTATTGCGTTAAATGTCGTATGCCACAAAAACCACTCGGTAATATGGTCGATTACAGCCCGTCAATAGACGGAAGCACAAGTAACATTATGGGGCTTTGCCCTGATTGTGGTAGCAGGATATACAGACGTACTAGCGTAAGGTCAATTGAGTTAATAAGGGCTTACTTGGATGTCACGATACCGATAGCGAATTAACGTATATAGGCAATTGATTTACCTATCGTAAACATTGACTTTAACTAGGAGAACAAGCATGAAAACTTTAAACCCAAATAACGAAAGAATTAAAAGAACTTATTACGGATTTATGAAGGAAGCAAGGCAGTTGAGTGAGGAATCTATTGATGCTATTTCGAGTGCGATACATAGATTTGAAATATACAATAAATACAAAGATTTTAAGACTTTTCATTATCAGCAGGCGGTAGGTTTTAAAAAATACCTTTCTAAACAAACCAATCAAAAGACTGGCAATTTACTGAGTAAATTAACTGTAAATGCAATATTAGGGAATTTGAAGAAGTTTTTTGAATGGCTGTGTGGACAATCAGGGTTTAAATCTAAATTCAGTTATTCAGATGCTAGCTATTTTAATTTAAGTCGAAAAGATGTGCGAATTGCAAAAACTATAAACGAGAAGGTATTCCCGACGATCGAACAGATAAAGTATGCAATCAACCGCATGCCTCATAATACGGAAATTGAATTGAGAAACCGTGCACTTATAGCATTTACGTTACTTACCGCTGCACGTGTAGGTGCTATTGCATCCGCAAAAATAAAGCATATTGATTTGCTCGCAGCTAAGTTTTTGCAAGATGGGCGTGAGGTCAATACCAAGTTTAGTAAAACTTTCCCAACGTATTTCTTTCAAGTTGGTAATGATATGGTTGAAATCGTTACAGATTGGATTAAATATCTAATAGAAATAAAACTATGGGGCAATGATGATCCTTTATTTCCATCGACCTTGATGAAAAATGGCAAATCTCAATTTTATGAAGTTGCAGGTTTAGATCGTAAACATTGGCATAGTACTTCGCCAATTAGAAAGGTATTCAAAGAAGCATTTGAGCATGCAGGACTGAATAATTTTAATCCACATAGTTTCAGAGACACGCTTGTTCAGCTTGGTGAAAAAACGTGTAATACCCCTGAACAATTTAAAGCATGGAGTCAGAATTTAGGGCATGAAGGTGTTATGACTACTTTTTTGAGCTATGGATCAGTTTCATCTCACAAACAAGGTGAAATTATTAGAAATTTTGCTACGCAACACAGTGACATCCCATTGGGGATTTCTGACCTTGCTAAAGCAATAGCACGAGAATTACAGGCCAACACTTGTTTAATTAAAACTTAATTTCTTGAAGATTATTGCAAATAATGGACAGTATGCCTTTTTGCATATTGTTAAGTGTTTTTCTAAGTGACTTAACTACTACTCTTAACTCTCTAGTGAGAATCTAAGTTAGGCGTTTTGTATTAGATTTAGCTGCCTATTTTAGCATGTCTGGCTATCTCGACCTTATGCGCTTTTTGCTATGTTGTTTGTATTCAATTATTTCTTACACTACTTTTATAAGCTCTACGAAAAAGCTACGCCAATTACTAATTTTTCAAGTTAGACTGCTTCTACAAGTAGACATAACTGGAAGTGAAAGAAAAAAGCAGACCAAAGTCTGCTTTTTATATCGGTGGGGTCGTTTTTCAACTTCCCCTTGTTGCCGATAGTCCCCACCATCGGAATACCTGATACACTTTCATCATAACATCAATAAGTTGTCAGGGGAATAGCATGCGTTATCGGGCTGGTTTAGACGTGGGTACGGCTTCATTGGGGGTGGCGGCATTTTCACTGGATGACAACAATCAACCTTTAGACTTAATTTGGCAGCACGTACGAATATTTGACGAGCCACTTGAAAAAAGCCAAGCGGGGTTAAAGTCTAAAAAAGCAGGCCGTTGCGCAGCGCGTATGCAACGCCGTCAAATAGATCGTCGTCTTGGGCGTACTAAACATATTGCATTACTCATACCTTTGCTTGGCATTGGGTTTGAGCCATCACTAGATAGTGGCAGAACATTGCTAGAAATCCGCGCAAAAGCCGCTCGTGAGCAAATAAGCTTGTCTGATTTAATGCGTATTTTTATTAAGCTAGGTAAGCGTCGCGGCTATGCAGGCGAGTTTAGGCAGAAAAAAGAAGGGGCAAAATTAGGCGAAGTGGAGGGTGGCAGTAATGATTTGAAGAAGCTAATGCAAGCGTTGGCTGAAACTAAAGGTTTTATTAACGTTACGCTAGGCGAGTTTTTATATCAGCGCTGGTTAGATGGTAAACCCACCAAGCTTAAAATTAAAGAATCTAACGATAAAACGGTTGAAGAACCTAATCTCTACGCGTTAAGAAGCCAGCTAGTGGCGGAGTTTGAGCAAATTTGGCAAATCCAATCTGGTTTTTACCCAGTGTTAAGCTCACAACACCAAAATAAATTGCTCAAAGATATTTTTCAAGAAGCGATATTTTACCAACGTCCACTCAAAGCCGTTGGTGGAATGGTGGGGCAATGCGGGCTAGAACCTACCTTGCCACGCGCACCTAGAGCGCAATTGGCTTTTCAGCATTTTAGAGTAGAAAAAACCATCAGTGATTTACGCTGGGGGGCGGGTAAACGTGCCGAACAGTTAAGCGCAATGCAAAAAGCGGTGATTCGCCAATTGTGCGATGAAAAAGAGGTCGTGAAGTTTGAAGCGATTTATATAGCACTAGAAGCTGCTGGCTGTGCCAAGCCAGAAGGGCGCGGACTTAATTTAGATAGATTAAGCCGTGATGAGTTGCCTGGCAATAAAACCAATGCAGTTTTTCGTAAATTAGGTTTGGCAGATGAATGGTTGGCGCTTGATGAACGAACGCAAATCCAAGCCATTAACTTTTTAGCTGATTTAGGTTCGCCAGAACAATTGGATGATGCGTTATGGCACACGCGTTTTGCTAAGGCTGATGGTACGCCACGGCAATTACCAGAGGCATTCGTCGCATTTATTAACTTGATTGCGACACATGAAAAATTTGATCGATTAAGCAAAATGGGTTTTGAAGGTGGGCGCGCTACTTACTCCATTAAAGCCTTAAATAAAATTACAGAGTGGTTGGATGCGCCTTGGTGGCAAGGTGATTGGGATGAAAAAAAAGATGGTGCTAAAAACATAGATGAAGATGGCGCAACGCGTGTTTGTTATCGTGAACAATTTCTTAATAAACGTAATTTAGAATTGCATGCAACTTTGGCCGTTCCACCCACAACTGGCAGCGCCGTGGTAGATGGCTCATTACGGCAGATACGTTTTGTGGTGAACGCCATGATAAACGAGCTAGGTGCGACACCTGAGCAAATTGTGGTTGAAATGGCGCGCGACATGAGTGTGGGCGTGAGCATGCGTAACGAGCGTGAAAGCGCGAATAATAAAAATCGCACAGCCCGCAAAGCGGCAGAATCAGCCATTAGTGCTGCTAATGTAACGGTTACGCAACCTAGAGTGCGCCGTTATTTATTATGGAAAGAACAAGGCGAAGGGCATTGCCCTTACTGCACTAAAAAAATCAACTTAGCCGATGCGCTTAATGGGGCTGAGACAGAGTATGAGCATATTCTGCCAAAATCACTCACGCAAGTGGGCTTAAAGCGTAGCGAGATTGTATTGGCGCATCGCAGTTGTAACCAAGAAAAGGGTAATCGCACGCCTTATCAAGCTTGGGGTAATAACACAGACCGCTGGCAAGTGATTGAAATGCGTGCGCAGTATTTTTTAGAGAAGAAAAGTTTCCGTAAAGCTAAGTTATTGCTTTTGCAAGACTTTGAAGCTGAAGTGCTAACTGATAAATCCATTGATGGTTTTGCCGATAGACAGTTTCACCAAACCTCTTGGATAGCCAAAGAAGCGGCACTTTGGTTGCAAAGTATTTGCAAAACGCCAGTATCTGTATCGCGTGGTGAACTTACAGCTATGTTGCGGCGTAAATGGAAGTTAGAGACGGTTATCCCGCAAGCCCGTATTATTGAAGGCTTGCCAGTGCTAGATGACGAAGGTGACGTGATTACGCCCGAAGACTTTGAACGCTATCGTCCAATTTGGGAAGGACATCGCGCAGAAGATAAAGCCAATCATACTGACCGTAAGCTTGATAAACGCATAGACCATAGGCATCATTTAATTGATGCAATCACTATTGGACTAACTTCTCGTAGTTTGTTTCAGCAAATGGCGCGGCAATATAAAGTGGATACTGAACGCGAGGCGCGCGGTCAAAGGCCACGTTTAGAAGTCGCTGAACCACCATTGCGTAATGTGAGGGAATTGGCTTTGAAAGTGATTAATGAATGCCCGCTTTCGATTAAGCCAGACCGTAGGCCTGAGGCGAGAATATTTCAAGAAACGGCTTATGGAGTTGCTCAAAAAGATGGTGAAGAGCGTGCAAGATTAACATTACGGCAACCGCTAAACCGTTTAATTGATAGTAAAACTGGCACGGTTGAGCAAGCACGTAAAGTGATTAGCAGTATTGTGAGCGAAATTATTCAGGATGTTGTATCCAAAGCGTTTGAAGCTAGAGTTGCTGCAGGTATTAAAGCACCTGTTGCTTTGTCAGGAACTATCTTTCAAAACTTGTACGGGAAACAAATTGCCATTAAAAAAGTCGTTTGCTACACCGATAAATATTCAGATAACGCGCTGCCCATTGTGCACCAAAGTGCTGATGGGCGTGAACACAGCAAGCGCTTATTGCATGATGGCTATGCTTATTTGGAAACTGAACGCACTGACGGGCTCATATTGAAACAAGAGCTAGTGACCATTCAGCAGGCGATGAAGCATGAAAATAGAGCCAAGCAAGGGGATGTAAGTAGGTTAAGTAAAGGCGATGTGGTTCTTAATAATGAAGATGGAAAGCGCTACCGTATTGGTTACTTTACTTTAGAAGGTAATATTTTCTTAATTCCTCATACTGACCCAAGAGCATTTGATGCGATTAAAGAGTCAGGTTCGGGAAAGAAGAAAATGGCATTCAGTAAAGTGCTAAGATTAAAACTGGTTAATTAAGCGTGTCTGAACACCGCATTCTACTGATTGAAAACCCTGCCTCACTCTCAGTCGATTTAGGTAGGTTACGCATTCGGCGCGAAGGTTTTGCAGATTGCTTCGTATTGCCACGTGATATTGCCGTTCTGTGTTTACATCACCACACCATTCAAATATCCGTTCAAACTCTTAGAGTGTTGGCTGAGGCTGGCGTGAGCGTGATGGTGACAGATGAGATTCATCACCCATGTGCGTGGTTATTGCCGCAAGTGGGTAATGGCGATTTAGTGCGACGTTTGCGTCAGCAAATGGTGTTAGATAGTAGTCAGCAAAAAGGCGTGCTTTGGCAGGCTTTAGTACAAGCGCGGTTAAGTACACAGGCTGCAAATTTACGCATACTCAATCGTAAAGGCGCATTGCGTTTAGAGCGTTTAGTCAATGAAGTGCAGCCTGCGGATAAAACCAAGTGCGAAGGCCAAGGTGCAAAACACTATTGGGCTTATTTATTTGAAAGTGGGTTTTCTAGAGAAAAACAAGGTGCAGATGATGCGCTTAATGCGCGGCTAAATTTTGGTTATGCTGTGCTACGTTCTATGGTTGCAAGGTCGCTTGTATTAGCAGGCCTAAACCCCGCGCTAGGCTTGGGACACTGCAATATGGAAAATCCTTTTAATTTAGCTGATGATTTTATAGAGCCATATCGCTTTGTAGTGGAACGTCATGTTGCAAAAAACCAATTAGGTCGGTTTTCTGGTGAGTTTGATAGCGCGGCGCGTAAAGCTTTATTGGGTTTTGTTGAGCAGGAAATACAACTTAACGGAGCAGGTTATCGCTTGCCATCCGCCATTAACGAGAGTGTCGCCAGTTTTGTACGTGTGTTAGACGGCAGAGCTAAAGTATTAAATTTACCGCAAGATGCTTTAATTCAGGCGGATGAAGACGAATCGTGGGCGTAAATGGGTGGCGAGTCATGTGGGTGATATGCGTATATGATTGCCCGATGATAGACCACGCGGCACGGCACGATTACACCATTTTTCGCAAAAGTTTATTACAAGAAAATTTTGTACAATTGCAAAATTCACTTTATGTGCATCACTTTCCTACGCTTTCTGTTGGTGAAGCGACTATTTTAAGATTGCGACCACTCATACCAAAAGATGCGCAAGTGGCATTTTTTATTGTGACAGACAAGCAATACGGCATGACACGCGAGTTTTTTGGTACGCGCCCCACAAAGAAAAAGCCCAACATGCCAGAGCAAGTTGAGCTTTTTTGATACAAACATCTTTTTAAAACAATAGATTACGAACAATCTATTTTATCAGGCATTCCGATGGTGGGGTATCAGAACT
>JBKJUR010000043.1:0-2536 GCA_046590165.1 Methylotenera sp. | reverse complement strand
TTTTGTATAAAGTAAATTTCATTAAAAAATTAAAAACAACCAAAGGAAAGTCATGCCAACAACAAAAATAATCTTACCTCTTCTATTACTATCTATTCTAAGTGGTTGTGCAGCGCCGGCAACCAAGCAAGCAATGGTAATAAGAACTGATGCCGTTTCATCCATCGTTAAAGCTGAGCAAAAAGGGAAGTTCTCTGTAGACGCGGTAGGCGGTGGTAAAGCAACTAACCCTATGTGGACATCTCAAGTGAGTAGAGAAAGCTTTGAAGGTGCTCTTAAAGAGTCGCTAGCAGTTGCGGGTCTTACTTCTGCTGAACCATCTGCTAATCAATATAAGATTGATGCTGACTTGTTGTCTCTTAAACAACCATTATTTGGTTTAACATTTGATGTGGTTTCAGCAGTGAATTATCGTGTTTATAAGGATGGCTTCGAGAAGCAGTTTCCGATTACGGCTACTGGTACAGCGACCACTTCTGATGCATTTGTTGCGATAACAAGATTAAAAATTGCTAATGAGAAATCAATTCAGGCAAATATTACTGAATTTATCAAACAGCTTTCTGCTGCAAATGATATTAAGTAACAAATTTTAATGATATTGCTGGAATAAAAAAAAGGCGCAAAAGCGCCTATTTTTTTAATTAAGTACCATCACTGAATCGGTTTCACCGCACCACAAATTGCACTCACCCATTTTCCGTTGATATCGGCCTGTTCATTCACAGGGTTGCCTTGGGCAACGCCATTGAATTTAGTTTGTCCTGAGAAGTTTTCTGGGTTTGTGATTGTTCCTTCTGCTATTCCATTGCCTTTTAAATCGGCGCTGTCACAAACGAAGTCCATTTTGTAATTATTGCCAGTACGGGTTGAGTTTTTAGTCGTGCAACCTAATTGATTTTGATTAAAAATGGGGGGCGATTTTTGAGCCGCCATTTCTTGCGTAATACAAGCATTGGATACAGCCGCACCATTTTCAATTTGTGGCATGTCATATCCGTAGTCTTTTACTAGGTCTTTAATGCTTTGCATTTGATCTGCTGGAATATGGGGCACTAATCTTAACAAGTCTGAGGTTGTCGTGATTTCCCATAGCCCAGGACGCATATTGGTTTCTGCGGAGTGTGCGGTTGATACTGATAATGGGGATATTAAAGTAATAGCAAGAAGGAATTTACGCATTGAATCTCCTGGGCAATTTTTGGTACATAATTTTCAGAGGGTATGTAAGCACGTTAAGTTCAGATTAATGCTTATAGCTCTTTGGGAATATACACCTATACAAATAGTACCCTGTAAGTAATTAGGCTAATTTATACATTAGTTTCTTCGCCAGATTGTATATCTGCAATAGACAATGAATGAGCAATGGCGCATGATTGAAATTGAATTCAAACCATTTTAAAAAGACTGGAGAATTTCATGCCCGAACATATTTACAAACTTATTGAGCTAGTCGGATCTTCAACTATCAGTTCTGATGATGCTATAAACAACGCAATTTCTAAAGCTTCGGTTACAGTTAAGCACATGAGTTGGTACGAACTAGTTGAATCTCGCGGTCATATTGTAGATGGCAAGATTGCTCACTATCAAGTCACAATCAAGGTTGGTTTTAGAATAGAAGGTTAGGGGTTTATTTCGCATGTAGTCTTGCGTTTAATTGGTCAATCACTTCTGCCCAATCGGCATCGTTAAGAATTTCTTCACGCAAGAAAGATGCTTGCGCCGCTGTCCAAAAAGAGGCCTCAGAAAGCAGCACATTAGTCGCTAAATGACTATGAGTTCTGATGAAACTTTCTATTGCTAGTTCATCTGAAGGTAAACCAAGCTGTGCAAAAAGATTGCCGAGTGTATGTATAGATGCTTCCATAAAATTCCTTAATAGTAATTATTTAAGACAAATTATTTCTATGGCTAATTTAGAGGCGATTCAGGAATATAATTTACTAACTTCATTACATTTAAGTTGTCACATAAAAGACAGTAGTTACTATAACTTGTTGTGAGTGCCTAATGTAATCGAAATGTTTTGTATCATTTGCTAACCTATTCTGAAAGTAAGCTAGCTATGACTATATCCTCTTCTGTCAAAGGTATTCTGTTCGATCTGGATGGTGTGTTGTACATTGGATCGCAAGCTATTGATGGTGCGATTGAGGCGGTAGGTAAGGTTCGGGCTAGCGGTATGCCGTGCCGCTTTGTGACTAATACCAGCACCTTATCTTTGGCATCGTTACAAAAAAAAATCAATGCACTGGGCTTTTCAATTCCTGCCAATGAAATTATTAGTGCACCTCAAGCCACTTTGCTTTACTTACAGCAGCAGAATAATCCAGTTTGTCGCTTGCTATTAGCGGATGATGTAAAGAGAGATTTTAAAGATCTTCACCAGTCTGATACTGCCGCAAATTACATCGTGGTGGGCGATATTGGCGGTGCTTGGTCTTATGCATTGTTAAATGAAATTTTCAACTGCCTGATGAATGGTGCAAAACTGATTGCCATTCATAAAAACCGATTCTGGCAAACTGAG
>JBKJUR010000017.1:0-128036 GCA_046590165.1 Methylotenera sp. | reverse complement strand
TCTCTTTGGCGTGCCTCGCGCCTTACTTGGCGGTGCGGTAATAGATTGACGCGTATCATATTGTTAATCCCCGCATTGCTAGGCCGCACGCAATTAATAATGCAGGTGCATCGGTCGCTGCCTGCTGCTGCTTAAATCTTCCGCTCATAGTCATGGCATGGAATGGATTTGCAACCAAGGTATTTACCTGCGTACGCTCTTGCACCATGGTGTCAATAGCTGGAATCGCGGCACAGCCGCCTGCAAGCACAATATGATCAACACGATTATATTGTGTAGAACTTGTGAAAAATTGTAGCGCCCTTGCCACCTCCATTGCTAATGATTGTACAAATGGCTGTAACACTTCATTTTCATAGCTTTCAGGCAGTCCGCCTTTACGCTTTGCGATTTCCGCTTCCTCTAAAGATAATCCAAAACGACGTTGGATTTCTTGGGTTAGCTGACCACCACCAAAACTCTGCTCCCGAGTATAGACCGAATTATTATCATGTAAGACATTGATGTGCGTCAGCATTGCACCAATATCTACAATCATCACTGTTTGCTCACGACCTGAGTTTGGCAATTGGCTGGCTACCAAAGAATATGCGGCCTCAGTAGCATAAGTTTCAACATCCATTATGGTCACTTTAAGACCTGCACCTTCCGCTACAGCTACTCGGTCTTCAATTTTTTCTTTACGGGAAGCAGCAATTAACACTTCCACTTCATCTGCACTGTGGGGTGCAGGACCGATTACCTGAAAATCAATATTAACTTCATCAAGCGAGAACGGAATATATTGATTGGCTTCAGCTTCTACTTGTGCCTCCATGTCTTCTTCACGAAGATCAGCGGACATGAGTACTTTTTTGCTGATCACAGCAGCAGCCGGCAAGGCAAGCGCAGCACGCTTCTCGCGGGAGCCTAACAACTTCCAAGCAAGCTTCATGGCATCAACCACTTTCTCAAGGTCACTCACATTACCATCGACCATTGCATCTTTTGGTATAGGCGCCATTGAGTAGCCTTCGAGCTTGTATCCTCCGCGCCCGTCGTCGGACAGCTCGACCATTTTAATGGCAGTAGAACTGATGTCGATACCGATCAGTGGCGGGGTTGATTCTGTAAAAAAGTTGAATTTCAAATTGAAATTCCCTCTCAAAGTTAGTTAGTTACGCGCATTTCTAATAATTTACATTAAATCCTAGCAACAAGTTTAATCCCTGTAAAGCAATTTCTCATTTGGCATTTTTTTGTGTAGTAAATATTTAATGATTATTCGCAAGGACTATCATACCAATTTATAATGGTCGTACACATACAATCGAAATCTTTACTTTCATGACCCCTAATAAATGGTGGCACTATTTAATATTAGCTGTAGTTGTGGGCGGACTATCCCTAATCGCGCTAGTCGCAATCGCTGCTGCACTCATCTATCCAGCCTTACCTTCAATTGATGCGCTGACTGATTATCACCCTAAACTACCACTGCGTGTATATTCCGAAGATGGTTATTTAATTAGTGAGTTTGGTGAGGAAAGACGCGCTTATATTAAAATTGAGAATGTATCGCAAAACATGAAAGATGCTGTGGTTGCGATTGAGGATAGGCGCTTTTACAAACACAATGGTATCGATACCAAAGGCGTGATGCGCGCGATTGTCACTAACCTTAAAGGTGGTGCAAAAGAGGGTGCAAGTACCATTACCATGCAGGTGGCTAAAAACTTTTTTACTGTGCCCAATGGTAAACGTACCATTATCACCAAAATCAATGAAGCGTTACTCGCACTCAAGATTGAACACAGCCTAAGTAAAGATAAAATCTTAGAGTTATATATCAACCAGATTTACCTAGGTCAACGCTCTTACGGCTTTGCAGCTGCATCACAGGTATATTACGGCAAGCCATTGGAGAAAATTAACTTGGCTGAGACTGCCCTACTGGCAGGCCTACCAAAAGCGCCTTCTAGCTACAATCCTTTTGTAAATCCAAAGCGTGCGATTACACGTCAAAAAGAAGTGTTACATGATATGTATCGCTATGGATTCATTAATCAGGAAACTTATGAGCAAGCGTTAAAAGAGCCCTTACGCTTCAAAGCATCTAAGCAATCTAAGGATTTGGCAGCCGAATATGTTGCTGAAATCGTGCGCGAGAGTTTGTATGCCAAGTATCAAGACGAAATTTACAGTAGCGGCTTAAAGGTTTACACCACTATACGAAAAGCCAATCAAGAAGCTGCAAATGCAGCAGTTTTAGAGGGTATTCTGGACTACGATTTACGTCACGGTTATCGCGGACCAGAAAAAATATTGGATACGGAAAACCTGCCGTCTAGTGATAAGAAAAATGCGCTAGACACCGCACTAGACGAAATAGAAGAGTTTAATGGATTTGTACCTGCGATTATCACTAACATTTCACCTAAAGCGATTGTTGCCTACAAAAAAGGCGGTGACGAAATAGAGGTCACAGGTAAAGGCTTAGCTTTTGTAGATAAAATGCTTAATGATAAAGACCCCGCCAAACGCCTGCTCAAGGTAGGCGCAGTCATTCGTCTGTTAAAATCTAAAGACAGCTGGCGTATCGTTCAGCTACCGCAAGTGGAGTCTGCGCTCATAGCGCTTGACCCAGAAAATGGTGCAATTCGCGCATTGGTAGGCGGCTTTGATTTCAATCGCAGTAAATTTAATCATGTTACACAAGCATGGCGCCAGCCAGGTTCTAGCTTCAAACCTTTTGTATATTCTGCGGCGCTAGAAAAAGGTTATACACCAGCAACCATAGTAGAAGACGAACCAATCAGCTTTTCAGCAGGCGATACAGGTGATAAAGAGTGGGTACCACAAAACTATGATAGCTCATACGAAGGGCCAATAAGGCTGCGTCAAGCACTGGCCAAGTCTATCAACATGGTAGCCATTCGCGTGCTGCAATCTATAGGCCCGGGTTATGCACAGGATTACATTACCCGCTTTGGCTTTGCTGCAAAAAATCATCCCGCCTATCTAACCATGGCGTTAGGTGCAGGTTCAGCCACCCCTTGGCAAATGGCTACTGGCTATGCTGTATTTGCTAATGGTGGTTACCGTGTGAAACCAAATTTAATTGCTAAAATTGTAGACCACAATGGTCAAGTAATTGCTGTAACTAAATTTGATCATGCTAATAATGGCGCACCACGTGTAATCGATGCACGTAATGCATTCATTATGAATTCTATGATGCAAAGCGTGATACGCAACGGCACAGCGGCTAAAGCCATGCAACTTGGTCGCAATGACCTTGCCGGTAAAACCGGTACAACTAACGACCATTTTGATGCCTGGTTTGCCGGTTATAACCCTAAACAGGTTGCAATCACATGGATAGGCTTTGATAAGCCAAGATCTCTAGGCAGAAGTGAAACGGGTGGCACTGCTGCATTACCAATCTGGATTAAATACATGGCAACCGCTTTACGCGGCACTCCAAATGAATTCATGGCAATGCCAGACGGCATAAGCGTTATCAAAATTGATCCCACCACAGGCATACGGGCTGATGATGATGATGAAAATGGAATTGTTGAGTATTTCTACCATGAAAACCCACCGCCACAAGTGGAACGCTTTTTACCTGGACTGTTTGGTGACGAAAATTCTGACAACGCCGTGACAAACCAAGCGCAACAGGTATTGCAACCGGAAATTATTTTGTCACCGTCCGCGCCGCCTACTCAGCCATTACCAAGTCAGCCATACAGGGAGAGCAAACCAGAACCTAGTAATGGCCAAAATGCAGCTGCAAAGGTGTTAAACCCAAATTAAATAAAGCTAATTCACTGGCTATTTATCACTATGGCAAAAGATAACTCACAGCAGGTACGGCAATTAATTGCCCAACAAGCCGCACGCATGATGGCAGAAGATGGTATCTCTGATTTTGCCTATGCGAAAAAAAAGGCTGGCCGGCAAGTGGGTACTATTGACAATAGTGTACTGCCTTCTAACCTAGAAATAGAAGAAGAACTGAAACTTTACAACGCACTTTTTTTAAGTGATGAACAACCAGAAAACTTACGTGAACTGCGTAAAAGCGCGCTTTACACAATGGAGTTGCTGGGAAAATTTAATCCATATCTAACAGGTGCTGTGCTAGATGGTACTGCTGGCTTAGGCTCTGAAACACATATTCATCTATTTGCAGATAGCTTAAAAGATGTGGAAATGTTTTTGCTTAATAAAGATATTCCATTTGAAACCAACGAAAAATCATATCGAGTGATGAACGATGGTAAACGTGACAAAAAAGGTGATAACCGCAAAAAAGTACCCATTTTTACACTGGAAATGGTATCAGGGTTAATCAAGTTAAGCGTGTTTGAAGTGGACGATATGCGCGTTGCTACCAAGCGTGCAGCTGATGGAAATAATGCTGAAAGAGCGAATATTGAGGCTGTTAGAGCGATGCTAACACCGCTTTAAAATTCAGCAAAGATCTTACTTGAGTTTTTGTAGTCTCGAGTTTTTATAGATGGTAATAATTAGTCAGCTTTTAACCATCGCGCCACATCCATTGCAAAATAAGTCAAAACACCATCAGCACCTGCGCGTTTAAATGCTAGCAAGCTTTCCATCACACAAGCTTTTTCATCTAACCAACCATTTTGTACCGCAGCTTTTAACATGGCATATTCACCACTCACCTGATAAGCAAACGTTGGAACGCCAAATTCATCTTTAACACGACGTACAATATCCAAGTAAGGCATGCCAGGCTTCACCATTACCATATCCGCGCCTTCTTCTATATCCAAAGCGACCTCTTTGATCGCCTCATCTGAATTGGCGGGATCCATCTGGTAAGTGTATTTATTGCCAGAGCCCAAATTACCAGCCGAGCCTACAGCATCACGGAATGGTCCGTAGAAAGCCGATGCATATTTGGCTGAGTAGGCTAAAATTTTAGTATGAATATTGTGTGTACTTTCTAGCGCTTCGCGAATCTGGCCTATGCGACCATCCATCATGTCAGAAGGTGCCACAATATCTGCACCTGCGTTCGCATGTGAGATGGCTTGCTTCACCAGTACTTCTATCGTGTCGTCATTTAGTACATAACCTGCTGCATCAATTAAACCATCTTGACCATGTGTAGTGTAAGGGTCTAAAGCCACATCAGTGATAATACCAAGGTCAGGGTGAGCAGCTTTTAACGCTCTTACCGCACGCTGTACCAAGCCATCAGGATTAAATGCTTCGGCAGCATCTAAACTCTTATACTGCGCATCAACTACTGGGAATAAAGCCAATGCAGGAATACCTAACGCAACACACTCTGCCGCAGTTTCTAGCAAGACATCAATACTTTGGCGTTTCACGCCAGGCATAGAAGCCACTTCTTCAGTACGTTTTTCGCCATCTAAAACGAATACCGGGTAGATCAAATCATTAGTCGTCAACACGTTTTCGCGCATCATACGACGTGAAAACTCATCTTTACGCATGCGGCGTGGGCGGGAATATGGATAGCTCATGTTGTTACCTTAATTTTTACCTAAATTCGTATTAACCGAAGACTCTTGCTAATTCAGCACCTGGATCAGATTGGCGCATAAACGCTTCGCCTACTAAGAAAACATGTACATCATTGTCTTGCATAAGCTTTACATCATCCGGTGTAAATATGCCGGATTCTGTCACTACAAAACGGTCTTCTGGCAGCACTTTTAATAAGTCTAGTGTAGTTTGCAGTGTAACTTCAAAGGTGCGCAAGTTACGGTTATTGATGCCAATTAACGGCGTATCAAGTTGCAAAGCTAGCGCTAACTCATCTGCATCATGTACCTCTACCAATACCGCCATCCCTAGCTCGTGGGCTAACTCTTCTAAAGTGCGCATTTGGTTTAACTCTAAGGCCGCAACGATCAGCAAAATACAATCAGCGCCCATCGCACGTGCTTCAAACACTTGATAAGGATCTATCATGAAATCTTTACGCAACACTGGCAGTTTGCAAGCTGCTCGCGCTTGTTTTAAATAATCGGCTGAACCTTGAAAATACTCAACATCAGTGAGTACTGACAAACACGCTGCGCCGCCGGCTTCATAGCTTTTTGCAATTTCAGCGGGATTAAAGTCCGCACGGATAACACCTTTTGATGGACTCGCTTTTTTAATTTCCGCAATCACGGCGGGTTTATTTGCCATGACTTTTTTATGAATACTGCCAACAAAATCACGCGGCTCAGGTTGAGCTTCAGCTAAGGCCTGCAACTGATTTAAGCTGACACTAACCTTGCTTGCCGCCACTTCCAAAGCTTTAGTGGCTAAAATTTTATTTAAGATATCTGACATTGATTTAATTTACCTAGCTTAATTTTTCTATTCTATTGAATATTTACTCAATGACTATTTTAGTCAAATGTTTTACCGTTATGCTTAATCCAGCCAGCATCATGCTGACCTTGCGGGTCATGGTGAGTCCAATGAATAATTCCACCTTTTGGGTTGTATTCATACTCACCTCTGAATGAAACTACGTCACCGACTTTTATATCATTAATACGTGGTGCCAAATCAATATTATGCGCAAATAATAGCGTTTGCCCACTCGCGATTCTCACCAAAAATCTTTGATGGCGCGAACCATTAATATCATCAGCTAGAACTTTTACAACCTCTCCGCTATCCTCTACCTGCGCATCACTAGCTTTTTTAGCAAATAAATCAGCAACACTAGGTACATTAGATGGAGACTCAGCCAATGGCTTGTTTTCACCTAAAGAGTGAAACGAGGTAGTTGTATTTTGTGTTTTTACATCAGTCGCTGACTGGCTAGATGGCTCTTGTGTGGCAACACTTGTCGAGTCGGATTGAGAACAGGCAGATAAAACCAATGCAAACAATAATATTAGACCCTGTTTCATGTTGCTGCCAATTTCAACGCTTCCAACTTAGCCAGAGCCAAACCACTATCAATCACTTCAGCAGCTTTAGTAATACCAGCTTGCAAACTATTAACAATACCCGCAACATAAATTGCAGCACCTGCATTTAACAACACAATGTCACGTGCTGGACCTGTATTCCCAGCCAATACTTCTAAAATCATCAATTTTGACTCAGCTGCATTTTGCACTTGTATGCTGGATAACTGATGAAGCGATAGGCCAAACTGTTGCGGATTCAAGGTGTATTCACTCACTTGACCGTCTTTCAATTCTGCAACAAACGTATCGCCGCTGAATGAAATTTCGTCCATGCCATCTGCACCGCACACCACTAATACATGCTCACTGCCCAGTTGTTGCAATACTTGTGCTAACTTTGCTGTCAGGTCTTTGGAAAAAACACCCATCACTTGCCGTTTTGCACTAGCGGGGTTAGTTAACGGACCCAGCAGGTTGAAAATCGTACGCACACCAAGCTCACGGCGCACAGGTGCCGCATGCTTCATGGCGCTATGATGATTTGGCGCGAACATGAAGCCTACACCTATTTTATTGACGCTATTAGCCACTTGCTCCGGTGTTTGATTAACATTTACACCCAGTGCTTCAAGCACATCTGCGCTACCGCAGGTGGATGAAACCGAACGACCGCCATGCTTAGCTACTTTTGCGCCTGCTGCTGCTGCAACAAAAGCACTCACTGTAGATACATTAAAAGTTTGTATGCCATCACCGCCAGTGCCACAGGTGTCGATTAAATGTGCTGAATCCTGAATGTTAACTTTGGTTGATAGCTCGCGCATGACACTCGCAGCCGCTGCGATTTCATCTACCGTTTCACCTTTGATACGAAGTGCGATTAATAAAGCTGAAATTTGTGCAGCTGTTAATTCTCCAGCCATCACCTGACGCATGATCGATTGCATCACATCAAAGCTTAGATTTTGACCACTAATGACTTGATTTAGAATTTTCGGGTATGTCAATAACTTAGTCACGAACTTACGCTTTCAAAAAATTATTCAATAAGTCGTGACCATGTTCAGTCAATATTGATTCTGGATGAAATTGCACCCCTTCAACCTGCAAGGTTTTATGACGCACACCCATAATTTCTCCATCATCTGCCCAAGCGGTAATTTCCAAGCAATCTGGCAAGGTTTCTTTTTCTATCACCAATGAGTGATAGCGTGTCGCGGTGTATGGATTAGGTAAATCTTTAAATACACCAATATTATGGTGATGGATCAAAGATGTTTTGCCATGCATCAGCTGTTTAGCATGAATAATATTGCCGCCAAAGGCTTGACCTATACTTTGATGACCAAGACAAACACCAAGTAAAGGTATTTTACCTGCAAACTCTTTAATGACCGGAACACTAATACCCGCCTCATTTGGGGTACATGGGCCTGGAGAAATGACGATTCTTTCTGGCTGTAACTTACGTATTTCATCCAAGGTAATTTCATCATTACGATATACCCGCACGTCTTGCCCCAGCTCACCTAAATATTGCACCAGGTTATAGGTGAAAGAATCATAGTTATCTATCATGAGTAACATATTTTATTTATCTATTTGATTTATATAAAAAATACTAAAATTGTATTTTATAAATTTTTGTTAAACTAACTCATTATATTATCCCACATAGTTTCAATGCATTAAAAGTGAATATGATGTGAAGCTAGCAAAGTATATTAATTCGGGGCGTTGGCGTATTTAATTCCAAATACAGCAAGCTTAATTCAATCAATTATTTATAGCCATGACTAAGACAAACATACTTAAACCACTCGCAATCAAAACAAAATTAGCCCAACCAGAGTTTTCTGGCACTAATTTCAAAAGTCTGGCAGACAGCGTAGAACGCGCTTCGACCGTTGTATTTGATAGTGTTGAAAAACTAAGACAACGTGATTATCGAGATAAAAAACAATATACCTATGGCTTACTCGGCACGCCAACTTCAAGGCGTTTAGAACGCCAACTTGCAGCTATTGATGGTGTTGAGCATGCAATATTATTTCCTTCTGGTTTATCTGCAATCAGCACCACACTGCTGGCACTACTAAAATCTGGCGATAGAGTATTACTGCCTAGCAATGTCTACGGCCCCGCACTCGAAGTTGCAAAATATATGCAACTGCAATTCAATGTGGATTTTGCACTGTACAACCCGATGAATCTTGACTCCATCGTATTAACGCCAAATACCAAACTAATTTGGGTAGAAACACCAGGTTCGGTGACAATGGAAGTATCCGACTTGGCTGCATTGGCTAAAATTGCCCACGAGAATAAGATGCTGGTTGCAATTGATGCCACTTGGGCAGCAGGTATTGCATTGCCAGTATTTGAATTAGGCGCTGATATCTCAATACAGGCGCTGACAAAATATCAATCTGGCGGCAGTGATGTAATGATGGGTTGTATGACAACCGCCAATGACATGATTTACCACAAAATATTAGAAACTACTGTTAGTTTAGGTATTGGCGTAAGCCCTGAAGATTGTCGTTTAATCTTACGTAGCCTCCCACACTACACCCTGCGTTACCATGCACAAGATGCGGCAGCAAGGCAGATTGCCAACTGGCTAACGCAACATCCAGCAATAGAACGTGTATTGCATCCCGCTGTGCCAGATTCACCTGGTCATGAAGTGTGGAATAGAGATTTTACTGCGGCGGCTAGTTTATTTTCTGTGGTTTTTAAACCTGGTATCAGCCAGTCAAAAATTGATAATTGCGTTGAATCACTTTCGTTATTTCACCTTGGTTTTAGCTGGGGCGGCGCTGTCAGTTTAGTTGTTCCATTTACTCGAAACCAAATGAACCCAGACTACTCATATCAAGGGTCGCTGGTACGCTTTTATATCGGCTTAGAAGATGTAAACGATTTAATACTAGATATTGAACAGGCGTTTAATTCATTAAAGGATAGATAATGGCAAATGCAAAATGGAACGGGGAAATAATTGCTGAGAGTGACAAGTTTGAGCTGGTTGAGGGTAATGTTTACTTTCCACGCTCGGCGCTAAAACCTGAGTTTTTCAAAGAGAGTATGCATACCACAGTGTGCCCGTGGAAAGGCACAGCAAATTATTTTGATGTAGTCGTTGATGACAAAACTAATGCTAATGCAGCTTGGTATTATGCGGCGCCTAAAGATGCTGCTAAAAATATTACTGGGTTTGTTGCGTTTTGGAAGGGCGTTGAAATCAACAAATAATTGCCGTTAACTCAACAAGATTAGTCTGCAGACTTAAGCAAAAATAACTCAAACTCTGACTCTTCTTGGTCTTGCCATATATATTCCATATGCCAGTTACACTCACTCGCTATAGATAAAAAACGTTGCCTAGTATATTTGTAGCAGTTTTCCGTAAATATACTTTCACCTGCTACGAACTTGAAATCTTGGTTGGCAATCTTTACTGATTGATTACAGCTACTCACCAAATGCATTTCAACTTTTCCCTCTGCCTTATTAAAACGCGCTTCATGTGAAAATTGCTCAATTACAAAGTTTGCTTGCAACTCCCTATTCGCCCTTACCAATAAATTTTTATTAAACTCAGCGGTTATCCCAGCTTTATCATTGTAAGCGGCTAACAACTGTTTTTCGTTCTGCGTACTGTCTACCCCAATCAAAAGCCAACCGTCATTACCCGCAAGAAAATTAAAGCTTTTGAGTAACCCTTGCGCTTCTTCTGGAGAAAAATTACCGATGGTAGAACCTGGAAAAAATACCATGCGCGCAGCATGTGCATCCAAATCAGCAGGTGCACGCATATTAGTAAAATCGCCCACTAGCGAAATGGTTTTAATATTTGGATAATCACGCTGTAACTGCTCAACAGTGTCGTTCAAAAACTCTGCTGAAATATCAATCGGCATATAAGTTTTTAGATTCACCTGCGAACTTAACAATACTCGCGTTTTAACACTAGCGCCGCTACCCGGCTCAATGACCAAGCTCAAATCAGGAATAATAGTGGCGATTTCTATAACCACTTGTCGTAGTAAGCGCGTTTCTACACGGGTAGGATAATATTCCGCTGTTTTGGTAATCGCCTCAAATAATTGCGACCCAGCTTCGTCATAAAACCATTTACATGGAATAGCCTTTTGTGACTGACTTAGCCCACGCACAACATCAAGATAAAACTCACGGTTGAATGTAGGCATCTTTTCAGCATGGGCAATATCAATAGGTGTTACAGCAATCTCTAAAGCTTTGTTCATTCAATTCACTTATAAAAAATCGTTAATCATTTAGCTGGTTCGTAATCAGTCAGCAAGACGTAAACCTGTGAACTGCCAACGTTGATGGGGATAGAAAAAGTTGCGATACGTGACGCGCGAATGATTGGCAGTAGTAGCCTTAGATGATCCACGTAACACATATTGGCCATTCATAAACTTGCCATTGTATTCACCCACCGCACCTGGTGTGGCTTTAAAACCTGGGTAGGCAATGTAGGGGCTAGCAGTCCATTGCCAGACTTGGCCATAGAGCTGATGCAAATCTTGCGTATTCGTGAAAACAGCGCCATTGGGCACTTCAGAATCAACGTCAGAATATACAGATTGAGAGGCTGCAAACTCCCACTCAGCCTCAGTAGGTAAACGCTTACCTGACCACCTTGCGAACGCATCTGCCTCAAAAAAACTGATATGACATACAGGCTCAGCTAAATTGATGGGCTGTAAGCCATACAACCCATACACAAAATAGTTGCCATCTGCTTGTAAATTATCTTTTTGCCAATACAGTGGCATTTGCCATTGTTCTTGCTGTGCAGTTTTCCATCCATCTGCTAACCATAACAGCGGGTTGTTATAACCACCATCCTCTATAAATGCAATCCAGTCTGCATTACTCACTAAATGATTAGCAAGGCGATATGGCGCAATGAATACATGATGCCTTGGCTGTTCATTATCGAAACAAAATTCGGATTCGTCATTAGCAACGTTTTCACCGTGCCCAATTTGTATCAAACCACCGGAGAAATCATGCATCTGCTGACGACGCTCACAATTAAAGTCACTTGAAGCCTGATTTGTGATAATTGAACTTGACCCCGTTATATATGCAGGATTAAGCGGATTTTGCGATAAGTTAAACAAAATATCCGTGATGAAAAGCTCTTGATGTTGTTGCTCATGATGAATGCCAAGTTCAATTAGTTTTAATTGCTCATCATCAAGTCCTGCTTGCATCGCTGCTAATAAAGCAAGGTCTATTTCCTGGCGGTAATCTAAAATCTCACTCAAGCTTGGCCGGCTGATTAAACCACGTCTTCTTTGTGGCTGGCGCTGACCTACTGTTTCATAATATGAGTTGAAAAGAAAACGATAAGACTCAGCAAAAGATGATTTAAAACCCAAAGGCCTCAATATAAATTCTTCAAAAAACCAAGTGGTGTGGGCCAGATGCCATTTACTTGGGCTGGCAAAATCCTCAGCTTGGATTTGCATGTCTGCTTCTGACAAAGGTGCTGCAAGCCGCAGTGTTTTTTGTCTGGTCTCTATGAATCTAGTGTTAATAGAACTTGTTGTTTTCGTTTGAAACATCAGTGTCACCTAGACTGAACCGTTCACATGATGATGACTAAACCCATGGTCACATAATAAACCCAGTAATTGCGAGCTGTTGTTTATTTGTAATAATCCACGGTTAGAAAATCCCGAATATTATTCAAGCTATCCCTCATCCCCTTTTTACTGATAGCATTCTACTTACATGGTTCATATTCAATGAACAAATTTTTGTATGCGTTTTTAAAGATACTGTATTAAACAATTACTTTTCAACACCTACTAGTCGCTCAAAATCATGCAGGTTGAGTGGCTTGCTGAAATAAAAGCCTTGAAAATAGCGACAACCAAACTTTTTAAGTAACTCAAACTGCTCAACCTTTTCTACTCCTTCTGCCACTATGTTGCATCGAATACTTTTACCAATAGCTAATATCATTTTTATGATGGCAGCATCGTTAGAGTCTGTCAGTACATCGTGCACAAACGATTGGTCTATTTTAATTTGTGTGACAGGAAGTTTTTTTAAATAAACTAAAGAAGATTGCCCGATACCAAAGTCGTCCAGTGCCAATCTCACGCCGATTTTTCCTAAAATTTTAATCTTATGAATCACATCATCAATATTATCAATCACAGCTGTTTCAGTCAGTTCTAACTTCAAAAAGTCTGGGTTAACGCCTGTTTTTGCAATAATCTCTCGAATATCCTTAACGAAATTGATGTATAAAAATTGCTTCGCACTGATGTTCACTGACAATCGAACTTTGTTCATCACAGGTGAACTTTCCCATACTTTTAGTTGCTCGCACGCTTGTTGTAATACCCAATGACCAATAGCAATAATTTGATTATTCTTTTCTGCAATTGGGATGAAATCTGAGGGGCTAACATCACCTAACACAGGGTGTGTCCAGCGTAGCAGTACCTCTGCGCCTATGATGTTTTGTTTTGCATCGACGATACTTTGATAATTCAAATGGAATTCATTATTCTTGAGCGCGGAATTCAATGCACTCTCTAATACTACGCTTCTCTCGAAGCGCTCTTCAGTAAAGGCATCATAAAACCGATAGGTATTACGGCCTGCAGCCTTAGCTTGGTACATAGCATTATCGGCGTGTCTTAAATGATCTGCGAAGCTGAACTTATCATCATTAAACAAAGTAATGCCTAGGCTCGCTGTCGTATTAAATTCAAACATATCCAGCTGGTAACTTTTATTTAACGCCATTAATAGCTTTTGTGCAATCTCAGTGGTTTGAAAATAGGCAGAACTCTGCTGACTATCTAAATCTTCAACGATGATAATAAACTCGTCACCGCTCAAACGTGCCAAAGTATCACCGGCTCGAAGTGTATTTTTAATCCTATTGGCGACTTCAACCAACAACTGGTCGCCAACATCATGCCCTTTACTATCATTGAGCAATTTGAAATGATCTAAGTCGATAAAAATGAGTGCACAGTAAGTTTTTGCGCGCTGACTATTAAGCATAGCGCGTTGAAAACGATCTGGTAGCAAGCGTCGATTAGGCAAGGCAGTCAGAGCATCATAGTAGGCAAAGTTTTCAATCTCTTGCTGCGCTTGTTTTTGCTGCGTTAAATCACGTAAAAAACCTGTGACCAGCGACAATCCATTTTCATTGAGCGATGTCAGTGTGAGCTCAACTGGAAACTCGCTGCCATCTGCGCGCATCGCGGTTAACTCGACACGTCTATCAAAGATATGCTTTTTACCTGTTAGTACGAATTCTTTATGCTTTTGAAGGTGCACCTCACGTTGAGAGGGTGGCACCATCACTTCAGCCAGAGATTTGCCGAGTACTTGCTCTTTTTTGTAACCAAAAATACGTTCTGCAGCTGGATTGAATTCTATTAGAGCGCCTGTATTATCAATGGTCACGATGCCGTCTAAAGCACCATCAATCACAGACCGTAATTTTTTATCATTGTTACGTAACGCTTTCTCTGCGAGATTTTTCTCTGATTGCATGACTGAAATCAATAACATCATCACAACCAACGTAACCATGAACGTCCATATCGAGAACATGCCTTCACTTGCATCAATACTGTAAAAAGCACCATAACCTTGCGCAGTGACCCACACAGCAATGCTCGACAAAATAATAACGACTAGTGAGCCACCCACAATACCAAAATTCATTGATGCCCAAATTAACACTGGCAGAATCAAAAATATAGATAGCATGAATTGTTTGTTCAGGCTCATCACCAATGCTGAAATAATAAATTCACATAAAGCGAAAAATACGAGCCAGCCGAACAATTGGTAATATTGATGCTTACTCACGCGCACACTGTTTTTGCCGATATTCAACACTAACGGTAGCACAAGCAATACGCCCACAGTGTCGCCCACCCACCAGATGAACCACATGCTTATCATTTTTTCAGTGGCGACTAAATCACTCAAATACAAAGCAAGTATGCCGCCTGATGCCGACGTCAGCATGCCGAGTAAAGCAGCACCCATCATTAAACCAATGTCTTTTTGTTTGATTAAACTATCATTAAACGGTGATTTTTTCAGCAAATATGCTGTAAGAAATGGCGCCAAGGTATTACTGCAAGCAATTACCAGTGCCGTGATCAAAGGCACACCTACTGACAAATTAACCAACGTAGCTGCGATGTAGATAGCAGGTAGAGTAACATTGCCCCAACGCATGATTGCACCAACGGCAATACCCGTTGGCAGCCAAATTAATGTGGCAATGGATTCTTTATAGGGCACTATCAAGCCTAGTTTAGCAGTGATGAAGTAGGCTAACGCGACGAGCGTGAATTTTCCTATGTTTGAGTGGAGGTGCCTGAACATACCTTTAACTTCAGTTTTATTCTACCGCAACATTCGTCAGTTAAGGTCTAGTCCAGCTTGCACTAACTCTGCAGCGCGCAATACTGCACGCGCTTTATTTTGCGTTTCTTCCCATTCACTCTGTGGAACTGAATCTGCGACGATACCGGCACCAGCCTGCACATAAAGCATATTGTCCTTAATCACTCCTGTTCTAATGGCAATCGCCACATCCATATCACCATTAAAACCTAGATAGCCAACAGCACCTGCGTAAATACCGCGTTTACTAGGCTCTAATTCATCAATGATTTCCATGGCACGCACTTTAGGCGCACCTGAAACGGTGCCGGCAGGAAAGGTTGCTTTAATCACATCAATCGCATCCATGCCCAGCTTAAGTTTTCCTTCTACATTACTCACAATATGCATCACATGTGAGTAACGTTCAATCATCATGTTATCCGTTACTTTGACAGAGCCTGTTGCCGCCACACGGCCTACATCATTACGGCCTAAATCCATCAGTTGCACGTGTTCTGCACGCTCTTTTGGGTCGGCTAAAAGTTCTGCTGCCAGTGCGATATCCTGCTCGCGTGTTTTACCGCGTGGGCGTGTACCTGCGATTGGGCGTGCGGTAACCGTACCGTCTTCAAGACGGACTAAAATTTCAGGCGAAGCACCTACTACATGATGGTCGCCCATATCGTAATAAAACATGTAAGGTGACGGGTTTAAGCTGCGTAGTGCGCGATATAAGGACAGTGGTGGTGCGCTAAATTTCTGTGACATGCGTTGCGATAACACCACCTGCATAATGTCACCATCTAAAATATACTGTTGTGCACGTTTAACAGCCGCTTTGAAATTATCTTCGCCAAACTCAGATGACGCTTCTGATGTTGCAGTAGCGCTTGATTCTGGGATTGCCACGGTTTTTCGTAACATTTTGACTAAATCGCTCAAGCGATTCAGGGCATTTTCGTAAGCACCTGTTTCTGCTGGATTGGCATACACGATAAAATATAGCTTGCCGCTTAAGTTATCTACTACAGCCAACTCTTCAGACACCATGAGCAATACATCTGGTGTATTAATAGCATCTGGCTTTTTTACATTCGCTAAACGTTTTTCTATATAACGCACAGTTTCATAACCGAAGTATCCAGCCAAGCCGCCTGTGAAGCGTGGTAAATGCTGATTTTGCATGAGGTGCGGCGGTGGGATTTTGAAGCGTGCCTGATAGCTTTTTACAAAGTCTAGCGGGTTAATGTCATCAGATGACTCAACAACCGCATTGTCTTCCAACACTTGTATTTGATTATCGTATGCAACGATACGTGTTTTTGCAGGTAAACCAATAATGGAATAGCGGCCAAAACGTTCACCACCCTGCACAGATTCCAGTAAATATGAAAAAGGCTGATTGGCTAATTTAAGATACAGTGACAACGGTGTATCTAAGTCAGCAAAGGTTTCCAGCACCAATGGAATACGGTTATAGCCTTGCGACGCTAAGGCATTGAATTCGGTTAAGTTGATTGTGCTAAACATAAAATTCCTTACATATATTTTGATTAAATGGTGTTGCCAAAATCGCCTGCATTTATTGCAGTGCAATCGTTTTTAACTCAGCCACCATCGCCAACTATATGTTTTGATGTTACTTATAATCATGTTTAATTGTTTAGCTTAAAAAATATCTATTCGTAATTATTGGGTTAAATTAACCGTTAATGAATCAACTTCATTAATTGATTAAACTCTGCGCTTCGCTCAAATGGTTAATCAATGCATCCACTGAGCTTGCTGCTATCTCACAGCCTTGATTATAGCCATAAGGTACGGTAAACACATAGCAGCCTGCATTACGCGCAGCTGCAATATCGGTTTTAGAATCACCAATCAGCACTGCTTCATTGACTGAAACTCCAAATTTTTCGCAAATATAAAAAATTTGGTCAGGGTCCGGCTTCTTTTTTGACAAGGTATCGCCTGATACCGCCAGCTCAAAATACTGCAATAAATCGTTAGCTTCCAACAAAGGTAAAGTAAAGCTTGCGGGTTTATTAGTTACACAGGCTAATCGATAACCAGCACTTTTAAATGCCTCCAAAGCCTCAAATACACCTGCATAAGGCTTACTTTCAGTCACAATTTGCGCATAATAATTAAAAAATAAATTTTGGGCTCTCGCAAAAAGTTCAGCGTCAGGCTCTCCCTGTGGCTTACCAGTTAAGCATCGCTTAATCAGCATGACTGCACCCTCACCGATGTAAGCCTCTATTTGCTGTGCTTCTAATACGGGCTTACCAATCTCTACCAACATTTGATTGGCAGCCCGCGCGATTTCCGGCGCAGTATGTATCAGCGTGCCATCAAGATCAATCAAAACGGCTTTCACCTTAAATCTCATCAGCACTTAACCACAGATTAAAAATTCAAAAGATCTAAACAAGACTAGACGTTAAGAAAAATTAAGCACGATACATTTACTGTGCAGGTGTTTAATTTTTCTTAATAACGACTTATTGTGAGGATATTTTACTTTCTACTTGACTGTAGCAAGTGAAGCACGCATCGCGCTGACTACCGTATCGTAACGGTTTTTATCATGTTCACCTGGCGCGCCAAAAATCGCGCTGCCTGCCACAAAAGTATCAGCACCTGCGCGAGCAATCTCTGCAATATTTTGCGCATTTACGCCGCCGTCCACTTCAAGCCAAATTTGACGACCGGTTTTTTCGTAATAAGCATCAATACGTGCACGTGCAAGTTTGAGTTTTTCTAAAGTTTCTGGAATAAATTTTTGACCGCCGAAACCAGGGTTCACTGACATCAATAAAATCATGTCAACTTTATCCATCACGTGATCTAAATAACTAAGCGATGTCGCTGGGTTAAACACTAAGCCAGATTTACAGCCTAACTCGCGCACCAATGCCAAGCTACGGTCAATGTGGTCAGATGCTTCAGGGTGAAACGTTATGATATTCGCGCCTGCTTTAGCAAAGTCAGGGATAATGCGGTCTACAGGTTTCACCATCAAATGCACGTCAATCAGCGCGCCTACTTTTTTCGCGGTTTCGCGAATGGCATCACAGACTAAAGGTCCAATTGTTAGATTCGGAACGTAATGGTTATCCATCACGTCAAAGTGCACAATATCTGTGCCTGAATTGATAACATCTTCAATCTCTTGGCCAAGTTTGGCGAAGTTTGCAGAAAGAATACTCGGGGCAATTCTAAAAGTTTTATCCATGGTGACTATCCATTATCTATAAGTCCATTATTTTATAAATACGACTAAATTAACTGTAACCAGTTAGTCGCTAAACCGTTATTTTAACCATATTCCTAACTTTAAGATAAGCTTCTTGCTTAAGATAGGCCAATCCATCAAAATTACACCTATGCAGTTATATGTCATTGGCGTGAATCACACCACCGCGCCCATCCAAATTCGAGAACATGTTGCTTTTAATAGTGAACATCTAGGCAGCGCTTTGCGCGAATTAACCCTGCACGACGCTACTGAAGCAGCGATTCTCTCGACCTGTAACCGCACAGAACTTTACTGTAGCACCGATAATCCAGAAAAGCCGCTTAACTGGTTATCGCAATATCACAAGTTAGAAGCAAACAGCATTCAGCCATATATTTACACTTTGCCGCAAAATGAGGCGGTTAAACATGCCTTTAGAGTTGCTTCTGGTTTGGATAGCATGGTGTTAGGCGAGCCGCAGATTTTAGGTCAATTCAAACAATCTGTTAAAATTGCGCAAGATGCAGGTACGCTAGGCACGCTCTTACATAAATTGTTTCAACGGACATTTGAAGTGGCTAAAGAAGTACGCACTAATACTGATATTGGCGCAAATTCCATTTCGATGGCGGCGGCAGCGGTAAAGTTAGCACAACGTATTTTTGGCGATATCAGTAATCAAAAAGTATTATTCATCGGCGCGGGCGAAATGATTGCCTTGTGTGCCGACCATTTTGCCGCACAAAAACCAAAATCTATCGTAGTGGCTAACCGCACTCTGGAACGCGGCGTAGAGCTTGCACAAAAAATAGGCGGGCAAGCGATATTGCTCAATGACTTACCAGAACGCTTTGCAGAATTCGATATTGTCGTCACCTCCACTGCCAGCCAATTGCCTATTATTGGCTTAGGCATGGTAGAAAGCGCGATTAAAACGCGCCGTCACCGTCCGATTTTTATGGTGGATTTAGCCGTGCCGCGCGACATTGAACCAGAAGTTGCACAGTTGGACGACGTATTTTTATACACGGTGGATGATCTGGCGCAAGTAGTCACTGATGGCATGATCAACCGCCAAGAAGCAGCGATTGATGCCGAAATGATAGTGGCAGCACGCGTAGAGAACTTTATGCATTGGCTTAAAAAACGCGATGGCATACCCACCATTAAAGCGATGCGTGATCAAGCTGAAGCGACACGTAAAGCAGAATTAGAAAAAGCGCTTAAACTGATTCAAAAAGGTGAAAGTGCTGAAAAAGTGCTGGAAGCATTAAGTAATGCTCTGACGAATAAGTTTCTGCATGCGCCAAGTCATGCGCTTAACCTCGCGCAGGGCGACGAACATATCAGGTTAGAACATACCCTAAAACAACTGTACCAAATTAAAAGTTAACCCAACTTAGCGTTAACTCAATTAAAAACTAAAGAAGCATCGAATGAAACCAAGCATGATTACTAAGCTCGCCAATTTGAGCGAGCGTTTAGATGAAATTAACCGTTTAATGAGTAGCGAAGACGCGACCAATAACATGGATAATTATCGCAAACTCACTCAGGAGCATGCAGAAATAACACCTATCGTTGAGCAATACCGCGCCTTTGAACAGGTTGAAGCGGACATGAACGAAGCGCAAAAAATGTTAAGCGACCCTGATATGAAAGAATTTGCACAAGAAGAAATTGAGCAGGGAAAAGCAAAAACAGAAGCGATTGAAGCGGAATTACAAAAGTTATTGCTACCTAAAGACCCAAATGATGACCGTAATCTGTTTTTGGAGATTCGCGCAGGTACAGGCGGCGATGAATCTGGGTTGTTTGCCGGCGACCTTTTCAGAATGTACTCTCGGTATGCCGAGCGTCAACGCTGGAAGGTAGAAGTTGTTTCAGCCAACGAATCTGAGGTAGGCGGCTACAAAGAAATTATCGCCAAGGTTGAAGGTTACGGCGCTTACTCAAAACTCAAATTCGAGTCTGGCGTGCATCGTGTACAACGCGTACCGGATACTGAAACACAAGGCCGCATTCATACTTCTGCTTGTACAGTTGCAATATTAGCTGAAGCTGATGAAGTGAGTGATGTAGTCATAAACCCTGCTGAAATCCGCATCGATACTTATAGAGCTTCTGGTGCGGGTGGACAGCATATTAACAAGACTGATTCTGCTGTGCGTATTACGCATTTGCCAACTGGCATCGTAGTGGAATGCCAGGATGACCGCAGTCAGCACAAAAACAAAGCGCAAGCCATGAGTGTACTAGTCGCACGAATCAAAGATGCTGAAGTACGTGCGCAACAATCTAAAATCGCCAGTGAACGTAAATCACTCATTGGTTCGGGTGACCGCAGTGAGCGGATTCGCACTTATAACTACCCGCAAGGCCGCATTACCGATCACCGCATTAACCTCACACTATATAAAATTGATGCGATTACCGAAGGTGATATGGATGAGTTGATAGGTGCGTTATCTGCTGAACATCAGGCCGATTTGTTAGCTTCTTTGAGTGAAGATAACTAAGCCGAACATTTAAACGGCTTGGTTAGAGGGTAATAATCACCCGTTACCTGCCGTTGATGTAATTAGCACTTATTGATAAACCTGATGACTATATTTCAGTTGTCACAGATTGATTATGGACGCAAGATGAACTATCAGAGTAATATTATTTAGATATGTAGCTACTGAGGCCGTTCGTGAATTCAAACTCTCAAAACAAAACAACAAAAAAATCTCTTCTGGATAATGCAGAAAGCAGACTTTTACAAAATCTGCATACTAAGACGATAGGCCGCCCAACCGAAGAAGTTATTCAAGAACTTCAAGCACATCAAATCAAATTAATAAAACTTAATAAAGAGTTGCGACGAGCCAAAACAGCCTTGCAATTATCGTGCAATCATTTTGAAGATTTATATGAGTTTGCCCCAATAAGCTACCTCACTATCACTACCGAAGAAGTCATCGCTGAATGTAATTTAAAAGCGTTAAAGA
This sequence comes from Methylotenera sp., assembly GCA_046590165.1. Classification (GTDB taxonomy): domain Bacteria; phylum Pseudomonadota; class Gammaproteobacteria; order Burkholderiales; family Methylophilaceae; genus Methylotenera. Next base: position 106,476 of record JBKJUR010000017.1, on the reverse strand, counting down.
TGCTCGGGGTAACGCGTAAGAACTTCAATAATAAACATTTATCGCATTTTGTTGCTGATCAAGATAAAGAGCGTTGGCATCATCTATTCTCAAACATAAAGAATAATGCAGAACAGAAAGAGCTTGAAGTTGATTTAACCTTGATACGTGAAGATGACGTGAAGATACATGTCCATCTTCAATGCATACGTTTGGATGCAGACAATGCGCCCATGTTGTTGCGCACAGTATTAACCGACATCACCTCACGAAAAATGATTGAGAGTTCGCTACGAGAGCAAGAAGAGTTTTTTCGTTTTATCGCTGAAAACAGCGAAGACTTTATCGCCGTGGTTGATCTAGAAGGGCGCCGCCTCTACAACAACCTGTCATACGCTAAAATTTTTGGGGATATTGAAAACCTTGAAGGTACAGACTCCTTTGCCGATATACATCCAGATGATCGAGAACGCGTCAGAAAAATTTTTAAGGAAACTATTGAGTCTGGAATCGGCCAGCGATCTGAATTTCGATTTTTACTAGCCAACGGCACAATTCGACATATCGAGTCTTCTGGTGGGTTGGTAAAAAACAGTAAAGGCGAACCCTCTTTTGTGGTTGTGGTATCTCACGATATTACCGAACGCAAGCGCATCGAAGAGGAAGTTCAATATTTAGCTTACTTTGACCATCTCACACAACTGCCAAACCGGCGCTTATTTAACGACCGGATTATTCAGAGCATGGCTGTCAGCAAGCGTAGTGGTCGTTTTGGCGCCGTGATCTTCATAGATCTTGATAATTTCAAGCCTATCAATGACGAATACGGGCATTCAGTTGGTGATTTGCTGTTGTTTGAAGTGGCAAATCGACTGAAAGTTTGCGTACGTGAGGTAGATACGGTGTCACGCTTTGGCGGTGATGAATTTGTGGTGATGGTCAATGAGCTGGATACAGATAGGACCAAGTCAATTTTACAAGCTCAAATTGTTGCAGAAAAAGTGCGCGTCACGCTATCTGAACCTTATCGGCTTACTTTCAAGCAATCTGAAATGGCCGACATCACCATTGAGCATCATTGCACTGCAAGTATAGGGGTAGCGCTATTTATTGATCACAAAATTAGCCTGGACGATATCCTCAAAACAGCCGATTCAGCTATGTATGAAGCCAAAGTTGCCGGTGGCAATCTAATTCGGTTTTATGAATCAACACCTTGACTAATAGTTTTGGAGCAATACTGAACCCGTAATAAACAGGCTGTAAACAGTCAATTTCAATCGTAACAAAAGCTTTTAAGCTCTCCTATTAAATCTGGTTTCTAGCATTAATCTCAAAAATTCTTATCAAGCTGTCATCAAAAACCTATTCCTGTGCGTTATTGAACTTAAATAGTAACGAGATAGTTTTAACCTTCACTGGTGCCAAAATTTTTGGTCTAAATGAAGGTAAGCGAGGAATATATGAAAAGGTTTAGTGTGTTATTTGTAATTGTGCTGGTCTTCATGACTGGCTGTATTATCGTACCGGCAGGTGGTCACCGAGGTCACCATGATTACCATTACGACCATGGTCACTATGACGGTTGGCATGATGGTGGTCATTATCGTCGTTGATTCTTTCTAAGTTATTAAACAAACCCAAATAGATAAGCCAGTTTTAAAGAAAATTAACTGGCTTTTTATGTGTCACCCAACTCCGAAAAATAAGTAGAAGTACGAGATACTTTTGCCAAAAGTTTGCGTTTCCCTCTATAGTCCAAGCCTTAGCTGGTGAGCCAATCAAGGACTGGCAAGTAGAAGTATGTTGCCTTAATTGCTAGTCCTTGCCAGCTTTATGCTCTTAGCTGCCGCCTAAAATAGTGTGTTGTGTCAACTTGTTAAAGGCGATTAAGACTTTATAATCTTGGGGTTAGAAATGAGTTTATATGGATCAATTACACAATAAGAAGCACCGCCGTTGGCGCATTAGGCCTTTGGGTTTACAATTAAGGTACTTGGTTGCACTTAGTTTTCATTAGTGACGCGTGCCTTAGCATAGTGCTATATTTCACCGTTAGTACATGAATTGGCATAAGTATTAGAGGGTAATTTAATGTCTAATATGATTTTACTAGGTACTCGCAAGGGCACCATAATATTTGATCGTATAAACGCTAACTGGCGGCCCCGTCCAATCGCGCATGCGGGCATTCCGGTGTGTTACGCGGCACGTGATCCTCGTGACGGTACACTGTGGGCATCGCTAGACCATGGACACTGGGGGCCTAAGTTGTCCCGTTCTCGTGATGGAGGTGAAACCTGGACCGATATTTCATCTCTAAAATATCCTAAAGGCGCTCGCTATATCGTCAAATACCTACCGACCCCGGATTTCGACCCAGAGTCACCGTCAGCTCTACCAAAGTATGCCGATGCAACCATGCTTAAAATCTGGAATATTACGTTTGGGAATGCCAATCAACCTAACAGGCTATATGCGGGCACTATCCCTGGTGGTTTATTTGTCAGCGATGATGGCGGTGATAGTTGGGAACTCAATCGACCCCTATGGAATCACGAAAGCCGTGGCGGGGATTTATTCGCAGGTGATGCGACAACTGAAAATCGTTGGAATGGCACGCCTGCGAGTATCGATTATGGCGTGTTTGAACCCGGTATCCATTCCATCATTGTTGATCCGCGCGATCCGGATCATATTTATGTGGCGGTATCAACAGCAGGGGTCATCGAGACTACCGATGGTGGCCAAAATTGGCACAGCCGCAACCAAGGCATGATGAATGATTACATGCCGAATCCAGAAACAGATTGGTGTCATGACCCGCACTTCGTGACCAGCTGCCCTGGACAGCCTGATCATCTTTGGCAGCAAAACCACTTCGGTGTTTTTTACAGTGATGACGGCGCAAAGAGCTGGAAAAAGGTCAGCAGGCCCGATGTTGGTGTGAATTTTGGTTTCCCGATCGTGGCTGATGCGAATGATGGACGCACCGCGTGGGTCGTGCCAGCAAGCGCGGATGCAGAGCGAATGGCGATTGATGGTGGTTTGTTCGTTGCGCGAACGACCGATGGTGCGCAGACATGGCAAACTTTTAGGAATGGCCTACCGCAGGATAACGCCTACGACATCGCCTTGAGGCATAGTCTTGATGTGTCGGGTGATTGGCTATGTTTTGGTAGCACGACTGGCAATGTTTATCTTTCAGAAGACCGTGGTGAAACATGGCAATGCCTGGGTAACAATTTTCCGCCGATTTATTCAGTACGATTTGGCTGAATACCATGCCGCGTGTTGAAATGACGCAACATCTTTACCGGTTCTTTCCGCAATTAAAGGACCAAGTGATTACTGTGCCAGCCGGCTCGGTCGCAGCAATGTTACTTGCAATCAACGAGATTGCCCCAGGCTTTACCGATTATGTGCTTGACGAACACGGTGCGCTACGTCGGCATGTGAATATCTCTATCAATGACACCATAGTGATTGATAAAATAAAACTCTCTGATCGTATATTGGATGATGGAACCGTTTATATTTTCCAGTCCCTAAGTGGTGGCTGAGGTACTCAGAGGCTATGGAATAAAACTTAATCCTCAATAGGAATAAGTACTCCTAAAGATGTGGGAGTTGAGCAGATTAAGGACTGAACATCCCGGCTCTTTTTTTGTCTGAACTGGTGAGCTAATCTTCTGCTTAGCGCCCATAGCAGACACTCGTTCTAATTATTATTTAATATTACAATTAAAAAAAGCGATAACTTATGTCTGTTTACGCATATTTATATAGGCTTTAATCGTAGCAATAACTAGGGGCGCCGCGCCGAAGACGATGAAAATCACATCGCCTGGCATTCTAAGCCATTCAATCATACGCGAACGGTCGCTACCTATAAATTCAAAACTGCGTGCATGCCAGTAACCATTTTCTAGGACATCCCATACTTGCAGAATTCCACCAGGAAATAGACTTAACAATACCATAAGCATTAAACCAATATTAGTACCCCAAAATGCTACTTTGATGTATTTTTCAATACCAACCCAATCACTGTCACTGCTGGTTTGACGTAAAACAAACACCATCAAAGCAATCGCCAGCATGCCAAATACGCCCATTAGCGCAGCATGGCCGTGGCTAGGTGTGAGCATGGTGCCAACTTCGTAATAACTGACAATCGGCAGGTTAATTAGGAAGCCAAAAATGCCAGCTCCGAGGAAATTCCAAAAACCTACTGCCATTAAAAAGTAAAAAGTCCATTTGTGCGGAATGATGATTGCTTTGCCGCATGTGTCGCAACTGCCGCGCGATGTTTTAACGAAATCCCATGCGTCAAGGGTTAACAAAGTTAGCGGGACTACCTCAAGTACAGAAAACATGGCTGACAAGGCCATATTCATATCTGTCTGCCCAATAAAATACCAATGATGACCAGTGCCCATTAAGCCACCTAGAAAATATAAAATCGCATCTAAGTAAATTACACGAAGTGCAACATTACGGCTAGTTAACCCTAGTTGGTAGAACGTTAACGCAACGACTGTCGTGGCAAAGAATTCGAAAAAGCCTTCAACCCATAGATGGATAATCCAGAAACGCCATGTATCGACGATGGTGTAGTTAGTATGCGAACCAAAAAATAAAGCTGGAATGTAAAAAACGGGAATGGCGAGTGCTGCTACTAAAAACATTTTTACAATAGGTGCCACTGCTGGCTCGGTGAGGGCGCGAGGCCTAACTAGTACCCACAATATGCTAAACCAAGCAAAAAGACCTGCTACCAATAAATACTGCCAAATACGCCCCAGCTCCAAATATTCCCAGCCCTGATTCCCTAATAAGAACCACCAGTTCCCTAATAATTGGGATATGCCAAGCCATTCTCCAAACAAACTACCAAAAATTACAATTGCAAAGGCGATAAACAATAAGTGAATGGTTGTCGAAAACCAGCGTGGCTCATCACTACGCAGCGAACGACCAAGAAATAACGCCGCTGCAACATAAGCAGTGGCAATCCAAAAGATAGCCATCTGTAAATGCCATGTACGCACCAGATTACTAGGGGAAATTTTGCTTAAATCGAAACCGTAAAAGCTAACTGGGTCTGCGCGGTAGTGAGCTACAGCGCCACCAACTAATGTCTGTGCAAGAAGCAGCAGCGCTACAACCACAAAAAACTTTAGCAACGCGTTTTGACCTGCGCTTGCTTGTCCTGGAATTAAATGTGGGTGAACATGATAATCTCGCGTGAACCATCCAAGAAAATCGAACTTGCCAAAAGCGAGTAAAACAATTGCAATGCCTGCCAATAAAACCATTAAGCTCAATGCGCTCCAAAGTAATGCGCTTGATGTTGGTAAGTTACCAACACTGGGATCGTATGGGAAATTATTGGTGTACGAATATGAATGGCCTGGGCGATTTGCCACGGATGCCCAGGCAGCCCACGTTACAAATGCGGTGAACTGATGAAGTTCAGTTAGATTGGTAATGAGGTCTGCCTTCAGGCCACCATTTTGCGAAGGGTTGTGAAAGTAATCTCGCCAATAAACTTTCTCTTGTTTGAAATACTCACTCTGCGCAGTAGTAAAACTTAGGCTATTGGTGGCTTCATTATAACGATTGGTTTTTAAGGAAACGGCCGTTTCTGCATTGATACTTGCCTGTTGCGCTGGTGATAGATTGGCAAACGGCTGCTGGTGATTTTGCTGTGCGATTGTATTTGCGGTTAATCTGCCCATACGGTTTAGAGCAGCAGCAGAATAATCTGGGCCAAGGTATGCACCATGCCCCCAAATGCTGCCGTTCGCCATCAATCCATATTTTAGAAAAACAGACTGACCATTGCCAACGTCCTCTGCAGAAAATATCGTCTTGCCACTACCATCAATCACCACTTGCGGAATAGGCGGCGCATTTCGATATGACAATGTAGTCACCATGATTAGCCCAGAAAAGCCGAGAATCATTACGATGATAATAGAACGTATCCACCAAGGTGATAACGGGCCGTCATCATTGGTGATAGGTTGCGCAGCTACGCTCATATTTTTTCTTTCAGTTAAATGTATGATGCCGTCAAATTGACGTGTGAAACGATGTATGACTTATGCGCCATGTAACAAAATAGTAACTAGCACTGAACTATCCTCAATTGCCCTTAACGCATGCAACTTACCGCCTGCAAGACACTTTAGGTTTCCCTCACGCATGACTTCGCTCATCCCCTCAATCGTAAACTCAATGCTACCTTCAATACATTGAACGGTAATTTCACCTGATACTTTGTGGGGCGGAAATTCCTTACCCGCAGTCATAACCATTCGAAACACTTCTAGATGCTCTGATTTATATAGCGTTTTATTACCTTCTCGCTGTAGATTATTTCTAAAAGGACGAATATCAATTAACTCGCCAGAAAGAGCATGATGAAGAGCCATAACAGTTCCTTTAATAGATGACGTAATGTGAACTTGCAAACAGAACTGCCAAAAGTTGCACCTGAATAAACCAGCTCATTTGCAATGGAAGTGATGCGACTGCTTATAGCCTAGTCTTAATTATCAATGTTGGGTAACAAAACTACCTTGCTAAATTTTTGTTAAGGCCAAAAATTAGATTAGTCGAAATCCCATTCGGCCAAAAAGTAAATCTAGCTGTAAATCATTCAATTGACCCAGAAAACGACAAGTTAAATTAATGACTATTTTGTTAAGTTACCTAACAAGTCAGGCCCAAAAACTTCTCGATATAAATTCCCTTCTGCGACACCTATATCCAAAAGTTCCACCCAAACCTTTTTCATAAAACCGGCTGGTCCACAGATGTAGGCTTTGGTTTTATTTACATCTGTTAACTTAATATTTTCGAACTGTAATGTACCTTGTTGAACGGTTCCATGACTAATATCTTCGTCAGAAAGGTCTTTATAAAATATAGTCACCGTTAGATTCGGCATAGTTATTAAAGCCTGTTCAATATCTTGCACATGAGAGTGCTGATTTTTACAAATAGCTGAATGCAGAAAAAGTACATTCTGCTGTGGATTGGTTACTGCCAAATGATTAAGTGTGGCAATCATCGGTGTAATCCCAATTCCGCCTGATACCATCAAAATAGTTTCATCATGCTCGACCTCAGGATTAAAGTCTCCAAATGGGTGGCTCGCCTGCAAAGCATCGCCTACTTTAATATGCTGATGAAGCCAGTTTGAAACCTGACCTTTTGGCGTATTAACATCTTCTGGTTCACGCTTCACAGAAATTCTATAATGGGATTTTGATGGTGAGTCAGAAAGACTATATTGTCTAAATTGACGAGAGCCATCCTCAAAATCAACAGCAACACTGATATATTGCCCAGGCTTAAAAGTAGGTAGCTTTTCTCCATTTTGTGAAATCAACTCAAAAGATTTTACAAATTTACTTTCTTGTTTGATATTGATTACTTTCAATTTCGTTAAATCGCCAGCTAATATTCCTGCGCCACTATAGAGCTCTTTTTCTGCGGCAATAAGCGCATCAGCCAATAAGCCATAGGCTTCCGCCCAAGCATCTATTAATGGCTCAGTTGCCGCATCACCCAATATTTCTTTAATGGCACCTAATAAATGGCGACCGACGATTGGGTAATGTTCTGCAACGATACCCAACGATACATGTTTATGAACAATCCTACTGATGACAGGCGCTAATACTTCAGTATTATCAATATTCGCAGCGTATGCAAAAACTGCTGACGCCAATGATTGTTGTTGTAAACCTTGCGCTTGATTGCCCATGTTAAATAGATTCTTTAACTCTGGAAATTCAATAAAAAGATTGCGATAAAAAGCCGTAGTAATCGCTATTCCGTGCTCACGCAAAATAGGAACGCTGGCGGTAATGTAAGGGCGAGAAGCTTCTGATAACATTTAAATCCCCATTAATATGTATTTAAAATACCACATTTAAGTTAAAAATAAAGAGCCATTCAAATGACTCCTTGGATAATCAAGCGGCAATGGTTTGAAGGTAGACTTGAATAAAGCCTTTATGCATATAAGAAATGTTTCGGCCAGCACTTCCATGAATCACATCGTCTAATGAGTATTCATTCAAAACCTCGAAAAATGCATCATAAGCTTTATTTAATACCGTCTTTAATTCACATGCGTGCTTCAATTTACATTCCAACCTCTCACAATCGATTACACCCGTTCTGTCTTCCAAAAGGCGTACTACATCACCTAAAGGAATTAAACTTGGTGATTTGGATAAGCTTAATCCACCACTTCTACCTCTTACACTATTCACAAATCCATGCTGAATTAATTTACCTGATACTTTGGCTAAGTGATTGCGTGGAATATCAAATTGTTTAGCCACCTCAGCCATAGTAATAGAAGGAGTTGTACGCTCTTCTTTTGCTAGGTACATTAGTAATCGCAGGCCTATGTCAGAGAATTGAGTAAGTTGCATATTTAGCACTATATTAAATATGCATTTAAAATGCAACTTTAATTTGATTGTAGCGAAGTAAAGTACATGCTTTTGACATTATTCATCTCAAAGTGAGTAATTACCTAAATATCGCAGGTATTTTTTAATGTCCGCTATGGAGACGTATCAGTAATTTATTTTATATAAAATCTAAAAATCCAGTTCTCTCTTTTATCTGAATTGGTGACCCAATTTTAGCTCGAACTCAGGACTTGAAAGAATCGTAAGATTTCGTGAATTTCTCAAACAAAGTCTCTGATATATATATTGAAAAAGCTACCATCAAGCTTCGACCCGTTTAGATCTATGCAGCTTTTTCTTCAGAAACTGATTAATATCGTCTACATATGTGTACACCACTGGAATAATCACTAAACTTAACAGTGTGGAAGTAATCAAGCCGCCAATCACAGTAATGGCCATAGGTGCTCTAAAGCTTGGATCAGCACCGTAGCCAAGGGCGATTGGTAGCATGCCGGCGCCCATGGCGATGGTAGTCATAATAATAGGACGGGCGCGTTTATGGCAGCCGTCTAAAATAGCGTCCAGCCGGCTTAACTCACGTTCCTTGCGACCCATGATGGTGTATTCCACTAGCAAGATAGAGTTTTTAGTCACTACACCCATTAACATCAGCAATCCAATCACGCTGGGCATCGAGAAGCTGCTGCCAGTGGCAAGCAGGGCTAAAAATGCACCGCCTAATGACAAAGGCAATGCGCCTAAAATAGTCACTGGCTGTAAAAAATCGTGAAACAACAGCACTAATACTACGTAAATGCATAGCACACCAATCATCATGGCAGCGCCAAAGCTACCGAACAACTCACGCATGCGTTGTGCATCACCAGATTCAATCAACTTAACACTTGGTGGCAATGATTGCATAGAAGGCAACACTTTCACTTCTTCCGTCACTTCACCAATCAAGCGTTTGCCTAACTCGATTTCAAAAGTAACATTGCGCATACGGTCTAGCCTGTTTATTTGTTGGGGACCACCATTGATTTGAATATCAGCCACCGTTGCAAGCGAAACACTGCCAGCCCGACCGGGTACGCGCAACTGTGCAATATCATCTATATTTTGGCGGAATGATTCGTCTAACCTGACGCGAATCGGAATCTGCCGTTGTGGCAAATTAAGCTTAGGCATGATATTTGAAAAGTCACCTGATGTCGCCACTCGAATCACATCAGCTAATGCTTGCACAGTAACTCCTAGGTCAGCTGCTTTATTAAAGTCGGGCTTAATTTGTATTTCTGGGCGCTCTAAACTGGCACTGGAAGTTATGTTACCTAAGCCTTTCAGTGTGCGTAAATCGCGCTCCACTTTTTGGCTAGCAGCTTGCAGCGCATAAGGGTCATCACTGGCAAGTGTCACTTGCAAGCGTTCGCCGCTGCCACCCGCACCCACCGAGATCCTTGCCCCTGGCAATAGAGCCAATTTGGCACGAATATCATTTTCAATAACAGCCTGCTTATATGACCTTTTGCTGCGATCGCGCAGGGTTAAAGTGAGCGTGGCTTTACGTACGTCATTACTGCTAACACCTCCAGATGGCCCACCGCCAGAAGTACTTACACCAACAGCGGTAAATACTTGGGTAATGTCTGGTATTTCACTAAGCAGTTGCTCTGCGCGTATTGCAATTTTCTTGGTTTGTTCCAAAGTACTGCCTGGTTGCAACTCAAGTATCACTTTAGTTTGGCTGGTATCAGCTGCAGGGACGAATCCCTTGGGCAATAGAGGTATTAAAGTGAGTGAACCCATGATAAATAACGTCACCGCAACCACCACTGTTTTGCGATAATTTAAACACCATTTCACCACACGCAGATATAAACGCATAGGCGCACTAAATACCTCCTCAGTGGCCGCATGCGGCTTGAGTATATAAGCCGCCATCATTGGCGTGAGTAAGCGTGCGACTAATAAAGACGCCATAACTGCAGCAGCAGCGGTCATACCGAATTGTTTAAAGAATTTACCTGGTATTCCGCCCATGAATGCCGTAGGTAAAAATACTGCGATTAAGGTGAATGTAGTAGCGATAACAGCAAAACCGATTTCATCAGCGGCCTCCATTGCGGCTTGAAAAGGTGTTTTACCCATGCGTAGATGCCGCACGATATTTTCAATTTCTACAATCGCGTCATCTACCAAAATACCCACCACTAGCGCCAACGCTAATAAAGTAAGTACGTTTAAACTAAACCCTGAGTAGTACATAACGGCAAAGGTTGGAATAACAGATAGCGGCAATGCCACTGTTGCAACGAAGGTAGCGCGCCAATCCCGCAAAAAGCACCATACGACTAACACAGCCAACAGCGAGCCCTCAAAAAGTAGGTGCATGGAGCCTTTGTAGTTATCTTCTACGGGTTTTACTGTATTAAATGCTTCGGTAATGTGCGTTTGGCGGTGCGTTGCTGAAAATTGAGCCATGGCTGCGCGCACAGCTTTAGCGACTGTCACTTCGCTAGTACCTTTGGTGCGAGTAATTTCAAAGCCTATCACTGGCTTGCCATCCAGTGTGGCGTAAGTACCGCGTTCTGCCAGAGTATCTTTTACCGTTGCAACCTGATCGAGCTTGATATGTCGACCATCTGCCATTGGTATATCTAAGGTTGCAATTTCTTCTGGTGTACTCACAGCACCTAAAGTTCTTACTGATTGTATGCTGTCGCCAATATCACCGCGGCCACCAGATGCATCTTGCTGTACTTGTTTCAGTCTTGTAGAGACATCACCAGCACTTACACTCAAACCTGCCATCAATGCAGGGTTAAGATCAACGTGTACTTCTCTATTTACGCCACCTATACGGGCAACCTTACCTACGCCAGGAACTGACAATAAGGTCTTGTTGATATCGTTATCAACAAACCAGGAGAGCGCTTGCTCGTCCATATTGTCGGCAACAACGACGTAAGTAAGCAAAACACCGCCTGAAGTCGTCGTTTTAGAAACCACAGGGTTAGTAACTGCGGTTGGTAAATCAGACCTTGCACCATCGACCGCATTACGCACCTCATTAAGAGCTTCTTCGGAGTTTTTATCAATATTAAATTGTACGGATATGCTAACTGAGCCATCTGTCACGGTGGTACGGATATGCTCAATACCGCCTAAAGAGGCAACTTTGTCTTCAATCTTACGGGCTACTTCAGTTTCTAACTGTTCTGGCGCAGCACCTTCTAACGAGGCGCTAATATTAATGACCGGTATTTCAATATCAGGGAAATTCTGTATGCCTATTTTATTTAAGCTGGTTAACCCGATAACCGTGAGGACTACGAATAATAATAAAGACGGGACTGGATTGCGAATAGACCATGCCGAGAAATTCATTTATCTGCTCCGGCTTTGGCTTGATTGTTAACGTTCTGATTAGCGCTAGTTTTGTTAACAGAGTGTCTATCGACAACCGTCACCACATCGCCGTCATTTAAAAATGCCCCACCTGTTAAGACTAATTCCGGATTGCCTGTGAGACCATCCAAAATTTCGACTAAATCACCCTCGCGGCGACCAGTAATCACGCTACGCTGATTCACGCGATGCATTTGTTGATTGGCGGTACTGGCTGCACTCTGCACTTCATATAGATAGCTGCGACCATCACGCAAAACCAGTGCAGATTGCGGAACGGCTAGTGCTGATTTAGTGCCAACATTAATTGTCCCTTGCGCATACATACCTGGTTCTGCTGACGCTTTGGGCAAATCTACGTATACCAAAGCGTTACGTGTATTTACATCTACCGTAGGTGCTTTCATACGTACAGTGCCTGATACTTTTCTATTATCAGGCAATATTAGATTCACTTTTTGACCTACTTTAATCTGTGCCAATTGTTGGGCATTAACTTCACCACGCCATTCTATGCGACCCTGACGTATCAATCGAAATAGCTCAGCGCCTGACGCAACGACGTTACCAAGATTGGCACTACGCGATGAAATCACGCCATCGTCAGCCGCAGTGACATGTGTTTGGCGCAAACGAATCTGCTGATTTTCCAGCTCAGCTAACGATAAATTCAAATTGGCTTGCGCGGTCTCTTCAGCTATCACATATTGGTTAATTTGCTGACTAGATAACGCACCACTGTCTTTAATCTGGCGGGCACGGTCAGCGTTAGACTTAGCCTCAGCAAGGCTGGCACGGTCACGGGCAACAGTTGCTTGTTGCTTGTGCAAATCGGCTACTACTGTTTCATCTGCTAACAACACCAAATCTTGGCCACGTTTCACTTGGCTACCTACGTCTACCAATACCTGTTTAATGCGTAAACCGCCAATTTCTGCACTCACCTGTGCTTCTTGCCATGCACTCACGGCGCCATTCATGGTAATGCTAACTGACCAATCTTGTTGTTTGGGGTACACAGTTTCCACAGCTAATACGGCCTTCGCACTACCACCTGTATCAGCAGATACTGATGCAGGGCCAGCAGTTTTGCCTGACTTCTGTGAGATAAAGAATACCACCGCTGCAAGCACTAATATGGCTACACCTGCGATAATCCAGTAACGTTTTTTAGATGCGTTTGTTTTAATCATTTTGTGCTTTCATTACTATTAGTTTTATCGACCGCAGTTGTGCTGTCTGTGTTGTTGCTTACATTGCTAGCCGAATTTTTGACCGATTCCGCCGGGTTATTTACCGTATCTTGCTGCCAACCACCGCCAAGTGCTTTATACAGGGCAATCCAATATTGCACGCGGACTCGCCGCTGGGTAATATGACTCAGTTCAGCATTAATCAATTGGCGTCGTGCATCCTCCAGCGTAATCAAGCTAATGCCGCCTGCACGCCAGTTAATTTCTGCAGCGTTGTAATAACTACGATATTGCTCGGTACTTATTTTTTCTGTGCCTTCGCGACGCGCTGCGCTGTCTAAATTGACTAAAGTTTGCTCTACTTCTTTCACTGCACTCCGCACATCCTGTTTATAAGTTGCCAAAGCCACAGCATAATTAGCTTCTGCAATTGACACTTGCGATTTCAATTGACCGCCATCCAATATCGGCAGGCTGATAGAAGGGCCAAACGACCATGTACTGCCGCTACTTGAAAAAGTACTACCACTGATTTTGCTCCGGCCTATAGAACCCATCAGGGACAAACTCGGGTAACGATTCGCCGTCGCAACACCGGTATCTGCACTTGCTGCTGCCAAGTTTCGTTCGTCTGCGATCAAATCAGGTCGCTGTGTAATCAAATTAGCAGGTACGGTATCAACATTAAACTCAGCGGGTTGTGGCAACCCAGCCACATCACCTGTAGATAATATTTCTCGCACTTTTGGCTCACCAAGATTAGTTAGCGCGACCAAAGCTTTTACAGTGTTATCACACTGTGCTTGCTGGTTGATAAGGCTAGATTCGGTTGCACGCAAACTGGCTTCTGCGAGCGCGGCGTCGGCAGGCGCAGAAAAACCAGCATCTGATAAAATCTTTGTTAATCGTGAGGTTTCATTTTTTGATGTCATTGCTTGCTGATACGCTGTCACGGACAGCTGGCAGGCTCGGTAATTCACATAATTTGTTGCAACTTCTGCTGCCAAACTCACTCTTGCCGTATGCCAATCACTTTGTTTGGCTTCTAGTCTGGCCTCAGCAGCTTGTTTAGCAAACTTAATGCCTCCAAATAAATCAATTTCCCAGCTAGCATCCAATGCACCAACCGTAGAGGTGCTGATCCCACTTGAGCTGCCTATTCCACTAGATGTTCCTGATTTTGAACGTGTAGCTGAAGCGCTGCCTGTTATAGAGGGTAAACCTTGTGCATTTGCAGAAACAGTGCTCGCCCGCGCTGATTTAATATTTGCCAGCGCAATATCCAAAGTTGGGTTATCCGCTTCCACTGCTTTTAACAACTGATTAAGTGCAACATCATTAAATTGACCCCACCAGTCTATGAGTTGATTAACATTGCCGCTATGCGGCAGATTTTCGTTGCTCAAAGCGTCTTTTGATTGATCGGCTCTGGGTAACTTGGTCTGCCAACTTTCTGGCATTTTTATAGCTGTTTTAATGTATTCTGGGAAAATACTACAACCGCTTATCAGCAACGCTGTGCTTAGGGTCAGGCCAATGTTGAGTTTAATTCTCATGAGTCAGTATCTTTATTAGCTACAGAATTAATAGTTTTACCAGTGATTGGTGACACGCCATGCAAAAATATATCCACCACATAACTAATGTGTGCTTTTGCATCCCAATCTTCGGCCAGTAAACCCATCAACGCATTATGTCGCGGCTCAGAAATCAGCATCTCGCAAAACAACACCGCGGCCTTATCCACATTCTCTATTTGCAGTTCGTCTTTTGCAATTTTCTGGCGTAGGTAACTAGCGATCACCCCTTGTATACGTTGTGGCCCGATGGCTTTCATTTTGTTAGTCACCTCGGGAAATCGCGCTGCTTCTGCAACCCCCATGCGGTAAAATGAAATCAATTGCGGGCTAGTCACCCGCGCCATCATCATTTCACCAATAGCGCACAAGCCCTCTTTAGCCGATACATCATCAAGACCTGCAATTGATTGTATTTGTTCAACATCGCGGTCTACCATGTACGCAACTGAGGCCACCATCAAATCAGCCTTGTTTTTATACAACCCGTAAATCGTACGGGTAGAAAACCCTGCTGCGCTCGCAATTTTTGCAATACTTGCCAACCCATAGCCATCGCGCATGAAAATATTTAATGCACTATCGAGCAACACACTTAACCTCTCGTGCTCAGTGCCCGAGCGCGGGCGCCCTAACTTAGGCTTGGGCTGGGGTTCATTCAAAATATGCTTTGGTGAGGTCAAGTGTCTAGCCATTGATAAAAGTCAATTAATAAAAATAAAACGTTTCATTTTTATTGTGCCACCGTTAGCTTCATAAAAAAAGGTCAAAACTGGTAAACTTAAGTAAAGATTTAAATAAAACTTACTAAGGCTAGCTGCATAGAACTACATGGAATCCATAAAAAAAATACTATCGGCGAGTGTTGCTAAGTTAAGTGAAGCGCTATTATGTGGAACAAACACCTTAAGCGCTCAGGAGGCTAAGTTTGAAGCACAGTTATTGCTGCAAAATGTGTTAAAGGTAAATCGTGCTTGGGTGATTGCCCATGAAGAGGATGTTTTACAAACTAACCATTACAACGATTTTCAGGCATTGTTAGCGCGACGATTAGCTGGTGAGCCCATTGCTTACATTTTAGGTAGTCGAGAGTTTTATGGCCTCAACTTGATGGTCACGCCCGACACTTTAATTCCACGCCCAGATACTGAAACGCTGGTTGAAGCTGCATTAGCGAAAATTCCAAATGACGCACATTGGTCTATATTAGATTTAGGAACTGGTAGTGGCGCTATTGCACTTGCGATTGCGAAACATCGTCCACAAGCAAATGTCATTGCAGTGGATGCCTCAAATGCCGCGCTAGAAATTGCCGAAAAAAATGCACGGAATTTGGATGTTAATAATATTCAATTCAATTTAGGTGATTGGTTTGACGCATTAGAAGGTGAGAGATTTGATCTTATTGTCAGTAATCCTCCTTACATTGAGCAAGGCGATGAACATTTAATACAAGGCGATTTGCGGTTTGAACCCACGTCTGCGTTAGCCTCTGGTGTGGATGGCCTAGATGATATTCGCCAGATTGTCGGTAACAGCCTGATTTACTTGAAGCCACAAGGCTGGCTAATGTTGGAACATGGTTATAATCAAGCCGAATCGGTTTCTGATTTAATGGCTGAAAATGGCTTGGTAAATATTGCAACATTGAAAGACTTAAGCAATAACGACCGCGTTACAATCGCTAAAAATCCTCTCATTGTCAGTACACATTGGGATTAAGTAAGCACTGAATCTGAATATCAAATTCTGTATTGAAAAAACCTCCCAAAATCCTAGTTAAAAATCCTATAGTATAATTAGCGCATGTCTGAACTTAACTCACACCAAAAACCTGAAAAATCTGTCGGCATTGTTGCGCCAAAAACTGCACACTTTAACGAACCACTGACATTAAAAAGCGGGGCGATATTGCCGCAGTTTGATCTTATTTATGAAACTTATGGCACTTTAAACGATGATAAATCTAACGCAGTTTTAATCTGTCACGCGCTGTCTGGTACGCATCATGTAGCAGGGAAATATTCGGAAGAAGATAAATACCCAGGTTGGTGGGATAACCTGGTTGGGCCAAACAAACCGCTAGATACCAATAAGTTTTTTGTCATCGGCGTAAATAATTTAGGTGGCTGTCATGGCAGCACTGGTGCAGCAAGCATTAACAACGCAACAGGCCAACCTTGGGGCTCTAATTTTCCAGTGCTTACCGTAGAAGATTGGGTAACTTCACAAACTTTATTAGCCGATTATTTGGGCATTAAACAATTAGCCGCGGTAGTTGGTGGCAGCCTAGGGGGCATGCAAGCATTGCAATGGACTCTGGCATATCCTGAACGTGTAAGACATGCCTTAGTAATTGCCTCGGCACCGAATCTAACTGCACAAAATATGGCCTTTAATGAAGTTGCACGCCAAGCGATTATTACAGACCCTGAGTTTCATGGTGGCGACTATTATGCGCATGGTGTGGTGCCAAGACGCGGCTTGCGCATTGCGCGCATGCTTGGGCACATCACCTATTTAAGTGATGATGCAATGGGCGCGAAATTTGGCCGCAAACTTAAAGATGGCATCAAATACAGCTTTGATGCGGAGTTTGAAATGGAATCTTATTTGCGTTATCAAGGCGATAAATTTGCCGGTGAGTTTGATGCAAATACCTACCTACGTATGACACGCGCCTTGGATTATTACGACCCGGCACTTTCATGCGATGGTGATTTAAGTAAAGCACTGCAAGAGGTTAAAGCGCAATTTTTGGTTGTGTCATTCACCAGCGACTGGCGCTTTTCACCCGCTCGTTCGCGTGAAATTGTAAAAGCCTTGCTAGATAATGAATGCACAGTGAGCTATGCCGAAGTGACTGCAGCTCATGGACACGATGCGTTTTTAATGCCAGACCCGCATTACCATGCGATTTTGCGCAGTTATTTAAGCAATATTGAGGTTGGTAGTTAATATGCAGAATAATGAAAATAATTTAAATATTATGAAGTTTAGGCACGATTTTGCAGTGATTGCAGGTTGGTTGCCTTTTGGCGCTAAAGTATTGGATTTAGGTTGTGGCGACGGTACATTGCTACAATATTTAAAAGCCTCATTAGAAGTGCGTGGCTACGGCGTAGAAAAAGATGATGCTAATTGGCTGGCATGCATGTCCAGCGGCATCAATGTCATTCAAATGGACTTAGAAAGTGGTTTATCTGGCTTTGAAGATCAATCGTTCGACACCGTGATACTTTCGCAAACTCTGCAGGCAATGCATAACACTGAAGGCATTGTGCGGGAAATGTTGCGGGTTGGACGCGAAGTGATTGTCACGTTCCCAAACTTTGGCTACTGGCGACACCGTGTACAATCAATGAATGGCAGAATGCCAGTATCCAGTAATCTGCCATATCAGTGGTACGACACGCCCAATGTACATCTATGCACCATCACAGATTTTGATCAATTTTGTGTTGATTGCAACATTATGGTCAAAGAACGCTTAGTGCTTACTGACAACCAACCGGTCACGTTTATGCCAAATTTGATGGGTAGTTTAGCGATGTACAGGTTAAAAAATAACCTAAAAACTACAATTTAAATTCGCATCCTAAAATTACAGCTAAAAAAACCATTAAGTAAAATCATTCAGCACATGACAAATACCCCTAGCGTTTGGCAAACTTTAGCGAACAAACGCATGCTGATTTGCATCTTTACAGGGTTTAGTTCAGGCCTACCGCTTTACATACTGATTAGCTTGCTGCCTGCATGGTTACGCTCCGAAGGCGTTAATCTCAAAGCTATTGGTTTATTTGCACTGATCAGCCTGCCCTTTACATGGAAATTTTTATGGGCTCCATTATTCGACCGCTATATTCCACCACTAGGTCGCAGACGTGGCTGGCTACTTATATCACAAGTGTTATTGTTACTTTCCATTCCATTATTTGGCGCGTTTAACCCCACGTTAGACATTTGGACGATTGCATATTTAGCAGGCGTAGTCGCATTTTTTAGCGCTTCACAAGATATTGTTTTAGACGCTTATCGCCGTGAGATTTTGCTGGATGCTGAACTCGGCCTAGGAAACGTGGTGCATGTGAACGCCTACAAAATTGCTGGGTTAATTCCTGGTTCCCTATCTTTAATATTAGCTGACTATTTACCTTGGCATAGTGTATTTTTAATTACTGCGCTGTTTATGCTGCCAGGTATTGCCATGACCATATTCGTGAAAGAGCCTGCTTTAAAAAGCGGTGCGCCTAAAACGCTACGCGCTGCAGTTGTTGAGCCATTTCATGAGTTTATTACCCGACATGGCTGGCGATCTGCATTATTGGTACTAGCGTTTATTTTCTTTTATAAATTGGGCGATAGTATGGCGACAGCGCTTGCCACTCCGTTTTATTTAGATATGGGCTTTAGCAAAACTGAAATTGGTTTAATTGCTAAAAATGCTGGCTTATGGCCAAGTGTCATTGGCGGTTTGTTAGGTGGTGTCTGGATGGTGAAACTTGGTATTAATCGCGCGTTATGGGTATTTGGAGCCGTGCAAATGTTGGCTATTTTAGGCTTTGCATGGTTAGCAATCTCAGGGCACAATTTATTCGTATTAGGCACAGTAATCGGCGTTGAAGCATTTGGTGTCGGTTTAGGTACAGCAGCATTTGTGGCCTACATTGCGCATACTACCCACCCGCTTTATACGGCCACACAATTTGCATTATTCACTAGTCTTGCTGCAGTGCCGCGTACCATAGCCAATGCTGCTACAGGCTACTTGGTCGAAGGTTTAGGCTGGAAAAACTTCTTTATTTTTTGCTTTGTCGCTGCAATCCCCGGCATGTTATTGTTGTTCAAAGTCGCACCCTGGAACTCTTTGGGGAAGACCATAACAAACACAGACAATAAATCTTTATAAAACTTATTTATGTAAGGACTGTTAAATCGTTTCGACTAATTTCCGAATCCTAATTTTAGGCTCAAGGAGAAACGTCATGACGCTAACCAGTAAAATTTTAATTGCTCTCGGCATAATCAATCTAGCCACACAAACCGTTATAGCAGCCGAGTGTTCAGCAAAAAGCGGCGCTCAAACAGTACCTCTACTAGAACTTTATACCTCCGAAGGCTGCAGCAGTTGCCCACCCGCCGATAAGTGGATGAGTGGCCTCAAATTTAGTAACGACAAAGTAGTACCACTCGCGTTTCATGTAGATTACTGGGATTACATAGGCTGGAAAGACAAATTCTCCAAATCAGAATATAGCGATAGACAACGTAAAATCGCGGCATTTGGTGGCGCAGGTTTCGTCTATACACCGCAATTTGTTTTTAATGGCCGTGATTTTAGAGGCTCTGATAGTTCAAGATTAAATCAAGGCATAGAAAACAGCTCAAAATTTGCATCGCGTGCCAATTTAACTTTGAATGCCGCCAATCAAGCCAGTGGTGAAATTTTAATCAAAGCAACAGCACAAGCGGTTAATACAAACGATATTAAAAATTCCGACATCTTTATAGCCATATATGAGAATAAGTTAATCAGCCAAGTGAATGCAGGTGAAAATAATGGCCGTGAACTCAAACACGATTACGTTGTGCGTGATTTTTTAGGTGCTTATCAACTCAGCAATAAAAATGAATTTACTAAAAATATTACGCTTAAACCAGATTGGAAAGGCCGTAATGCTGGTGCAGTGATTTTTGTACAAGATTCACGCAATGGTGAGATTTTACAAAGCCTGCAATTACCTTTCTGCAGTTAAACCAGATTACAACTCACATTTATGCGCTCATTTTTAGCTGATAAGCGTGAGTTATAACAATTTAAATCAGCATTTTATTAATCTAACAACTTAAAACTGGCAATCATGCCCGACTGTATCCAGTCCGCCATATATTGTGCGGCTGTGGTCATTGCTTCTTCGGCCGTAGTTTCACCTTCTTGACCTTCTATGTTTTCACATACCTCTTCAAAGGTCGCGCCCGTCATTGCCATATGGAGTGCAATCGCTTCCATTTCATCCATGGACCGGAATTGAGAACTGAAATCTTTACGCCAAATTAACCAAGAAGTATAGATACTGTCTTGCGATAGTAAAGGTGGCGTTTCTTCTACATCCAAGACTTTCCAGATAGGGATAATATTCCAGCGTAATCGCACTATCTGTATCGCTGGTTGAAATTTTAACTGTAGCGCACTCCAATGTTCTGGCGGAACTTCAGAGATATCTTGCAAACTTAATTCAGCAACATCTTCAGCATCAAAAGCTAACGACAACGCCCATTCAAAGGCTGCCATCTCCGCCGCGATAGGGTGCTCGGGCAATGAATAAAGTAAATGCTCGCGCATGTGACCACCGTACCAGCGCATGTTTTGATAGGTAGATGGATAATCATCAATATATTCACGTGCGATGCGTTCAAACAAATCATCACCTACCAGCGTTTTGAGTTTTGGGTATGCGGTAGACAAAGCCTCTATGATACGCAGGCGATATGAATCAAAGTAAATCGCTAAGCGTTTATTAACGCCTACTTTGGCGTCATCAACAATATGATTGGTAAAGCCGGCAGCCTTTATGTCACCAATCAAATACGCCTGAAACTCAGACTGCAACTCTGCTAGATTAGGCATGCTGCACACTTTGAGATAATGCTGAATTAGTGTTGTTTGCAACGACCACATTAGCTGCTCGGAGATAATCAGCCGCAATATCACGTGCTATTTGTAGCTCTTGGACTAATTCATGTAGCTCAGGAATCTGGTCATCCCGCTCTATCATCGTAGAAACCGTGCCAAGTCGAGTGAGCGCATAACGGTATAAATCCCACACAGGATCTATTACGGGCGCATCATGCGTATCAATAATATAATCACCATGATTATGATGCCCTGCTAAATGTATCTGCTGCACACGGCTCGCAGGTACACCATCAATAAAAACTTTAGCGTCAAACTGATGGTTATAGCTACTAACGTAAATGTTATTCACATCGAGCAATAGTAGGCAATCTGCTTTTTCGCAAATCAGTGAAATAAACTCCCATTCACTCATGGTGGAATCTACATAACTCGCGTAGCTAGAAACATTTTCTAACAGAATACGTCGGCCTAGATAATCTTGTACGATACCAACGCGTTCGGCAACATGTTTTGCGGTTTCCTCAGTATAAGGAAGCGGCAATAGATCATGCATGTTTTGACCATGCACACCCGTCCAACACAAATGATCAGATATCCAAGCGGGTTGTACTCTGTCAGCTAATTTGCGCAAATCGCGCAAGTAGTCTTTGTCAAAGGCTGTAGTCGATCCTATTGATAACGATACACCATGCATCACTACTGGATACTCGGCGCGTATACGATCTAAAAAGTGTAGCGGTTTACCGCCTGGCACCATGTAATTTTCAGAAATGACTTCAAGCCAGTCTATATCAGGCTTAGTATCGAGAATACTATTGTAGTGATCTGTGCGTAGACCTAATCCAAAACCCAGATTTGCTAATTTAGGGCCAGTTAAATGTTTATCTATAGCTTTTTGAGTGTTCATAAAGAATAAGCGCGCTCATTTAGAATAAGATAAAAAAGCGCGCTCTATACAAGCTTAAATGATAGTACCGTGTTTTGAAGTGCAGTCTTCTGATGAAATTGTCAAGAAACCATGACCTTTACATGCATTTTGACCTTTACAAGCATTTTCTGCAGTTTTACAAGCGCCAGTACCCTTACATGAGTTAACGCCTAAGCAACTTACAGTATCGCCAGATGAAGCTGATTTAGCACCGGTGCCAGCACAGCCAGCCAAAACAAGAGCAGCTGCACCAATTGCAATTAAAGCGCCGTTACGAACTTTAGATGTTTGAATAGACATGGTATTTCCTTCCTAAGTGATTATAAAATCTACCATATCTCGTTTAGAAAGGTAGAGTATGTAGTTACGTAAAAACCAATGAAGTAGATTCATTACGCAACATACAAACTTTAGTCGACGGAAATTGCTAAGCCTTACAAAAAACTCTACATCGCTCTAAAATATTTTCTAATCATAAACTCAACAACAATTAATCATTCTTATAATCAATAATTAAAGGCGCATGATCGCTAAAACGTTCTAGCTTATAGATGCTGGCAGTGAGTGCTTTTGCTGCCATTGCAGGCGTAGCAATTTGGTAATCAATCCGCCAACCCACGTTTTTTGCCCAAGCTTGACCGCGGTTACTCCACCATGTGTAACATTCATCTGTAGTCGCGGGATGCAAATTACGATAAACATCCACCCAGCCAACTTGATTGAATAAACCGGTTAGCCAAGCGCGCTCTTCTGACAAGAATCCTGAATTTTTCTTATTGCCTTTATAGTTTTTTAAATCAATTTCTTGATGTGCGATATTCCAGTCGCCGCAAATGACAACTTCACGACCACTAGACACCAACGCCTGCAAATGTGGCAAAAAGCGTTCCATGACACTAAATTTAAAAGTTTGACGTTCTTCACCACTAGAACCGCTAGGCAAATATAGCGAAATAACACTTAAATTGCGGCCATTTATATTATTAAATTGGCACTCCAAATATCTGCCCTCACTATCAATATCCGCCATGCTGCCATGAGCATGGCCTAAATTTGAGTTGCCTAAACCTTCTATCACCTTGTCTGGCTTCGCTTTAGAATAGATACCTACTCCGCTGTAGCCCTTTTTTTCTGCATAATGAAAATTGCCGTAATACCCTTGCGGATTCCGCATCTCATCTGTCATATCTGCCTGCTGCGCCTTGATTTCCTGCATACATACAATGTCAGCATCTTGAGTTTTTAACCAAGTGTAAACACCTTTATTTGCTGCAGAGCGAATGCCATTTAGGTTTAGCGATATAATCTTCAAAACTTTATTCCTTATTTACCTTAATTATGAATCCTACCAATCCAGACCAAAGTCAAAATCAGTTCAGACAAGAGTTTATCGCATTTGCCATCAAAAAAGAGGTATTACGTTTTGGCGAATTTAAAACCAAAGCCGGTCGATTAAGCCCTTATTTTTTTAATGCTGGCTTATTTAATGACGGCGAAAGCTTGATGAAACTTGGCGAATTTTACGCAGCGGCGATTACTAACTCTGGCATTCAGTTCGACATGCTGTTTGGCCCAGCGTACAAAGGCATTACCTTAGTGGCAAGCATTGCCATTGCGTTTGCCAAAAATGGTCACAATATCCCTTTCGCTTACAACCGCAAAGAAGCTAAAGATCATGGCGAAGGCGGCGTAATTGTCGGCAGCCCGCTTAAAGGTCGTGTACTCATCATTGATGACGTAATTTCGGCAGGTACTTCGGTACGTGAGTCTGTTCAACTTATTAACTCCAACGGCGCTAGCGCTTGCGGTGTAGCCATTGCAATTGATAGGCAGGAAAAAGGTTTAGGCGAGCTGTCCGCAGTACAAGAAGTAGTACAAATCAACCAAATTCCAGTATGTGCCATTACAAATCTACACGATTTAATGCATTATTTGCAGAATCAGCATGATATGGCACACAGTTTGCTTGCAGTCAAAATATATCGCCAACAATATGGTGTGGATTAAACGGCATAGGTTGATTTAACTGGATCGAAATGACTGAAGTACTAAAAACCAATATAAAAGAAAATATACTAGCAATCAATATTGATAATCGTGCTAAACAAACAATAATTAGCCTATCAACGCTCAGCTTATTATTGCTGATAGCCTTTGCACAATACGCAAACGCTGAAGCGAGCAAAATTGTGAAATGGAAAGACGATAGAGGCATCACACACTATGGCGACAGCGTACCTGTGCAATACGCGAATCGTGAAAACTCTGTTATTAGCAAGCAAGGCATCACCGTACAGCGCAATAAACCGATTAGCTATGAAGATAAAGCCATTGACCTTGCTAAACAGGAACAAGATAAAAAAGATAAAGCTTTACTAAGCGCATTTACCGATGAAAGTGAGCTTGATTTAGCTCGTGATCGTAATTTACAGCTCGACAAAGTGACCGTTGAGGGTCTGGAGCTACAAAAAACGAATAGTCAAAAACGGCTGGCAGATAATCAAAAATATGCGCGCGACTTTAGCAAAAGAAAAAAACCAATTCCAGCTGACATAACTACCGAGATTAAAAATAGTCAAGCAGAAATCGTAAGGCAAGACCAACAAATTGCTGAACGCAAAGCATTGATGGAAAATATTAGGAAGCGTTTTGATGATGATAAAAAACGTTATATTGCGTTAAAAAATCCTACAGGTGTAAGTACTAACTCAGCTGAAACTATAGTTTCAGCCAAGCCATAAATTTAAGCTGTCAGCTTTTTCTTGAGCAACGCATTCACTTGTGCTGGGTTAGCTTTACCTTTTGATGCTTTCATTGCCTGCCCTACTAAAGCATTAAAGGCTTTTTCTTTACCCGCCTTAAACTCTTCTACCATTGCTGCGTTAGCCGCTAATACTTCGTCAATAATCGCTTCAATGGCACCACTGTCAGATTCTTGCTTCAAACCTTTCGCTTCAATAATGCTATCCACATCACCTTCGGAACTCCATAAGGCTTCAAATACTTGTTTAGCTGCATTATTTGAAATGGTATTGTCAGCAACCCGCTTTAATAATTGTGCAAGTTGTGCTGCGGCAATCGGTGAGTCATTAATACCTTTATCTTCTGCATTTAATTTGGCTGTAAGTGTGCCCATCACCCAATTAGCTGCTTGTTTGGCATCCGCACCAGCACTAACCATAGTAACGAAATAACCAGCTAAATCTCTTGAAGTCGTCAGTGCGCTTGCATCGTAGCTAGACAAACTATATTGCGCCTCAAATCGAGCCTTCATCGCTTCCGGCAGCTCGGGCATATGTGCTTTTACAGACGCTTTATCTGCTTCGGAAATCATCAAGGGCAACAAATCAGGATCTGGGAAATAGCGATAATCGTTCGCCTCTTCTTTACTTCGCATAGAACGCGTTTCACCAGTATCTGGATTAAATAAAACCGTAGCCTGTTGAATTGTTCCACCATCTTCCAGCGTTTCAATCTGCCAACGCGTTTCGTATTCAATCGCTTGCGTCATGAACTTGAATGAGTTGAGGTTTTTAATCTCACGGCGAGTGCCTAATTTTTCACTACCTTTTGGGCGTACTGATACATTCACATCACAACGGAAACTACCTTCTTGCATATTGCCATCGCAAATACCTATCCACTGCACAAGTTCATGCAATTTTTTAGCGTAAGCAACAGCTTCTGCCGCTGAGCGCATATCAGGTTCAGTCACTATTTCCAATAGGGGCGTGCCAGCACGATTTAAATCAATTCCACTCATGCCCTCAACAGCACCGTGTACAGACTTACCTGCATCCTCTTCTAAATGCGCACGTGTGATGTTAATGACTTTTTCGTATGCAGCATTTTTACCGACTGCAGGCACTTGAATCGTCACCTTGCCTTTACCTACTACTGGTAACTCAAACTGACTGATTTGATAACCCTTAGGTAAATCTGGGTAAAAATAATTTTTACGGTTGAATACAGAACGCGGAGCAATTTCAGCATCAATCGCCAAACCAAATTTAATCGCACATTGCACAGCTTCAAAATTCAACACAGGCAAAACGCCTGGCAACGCAATACTCACTTCGCATGCTTGTGTATTAGGTTCTGCGCCGAATTCAGTACTCGCACCGCTAAAAATCTTAGTTTTAGTTTGCAATTGCGTGTGGGTTTCTAACCCAATAACGACTTCCCATTCCATATTATTTCAAACTTTCTGGCATATCTGTGTGCCAATTAGTGACTTGCTGATACTGGTGTGCCACATTCAACATACGTGCTTCATCAAAATAATTACCGATAATTTGCAAACCTACTGGCAAGCCATTGCTAAATCCCGCCGGTACACTCATACCCGGCAAGCCTGCCAAATTGGTTGAGATGGTGTAAATATCCTGCAGATACATCGCCACTGGATCATCAACTTTCTCACCTGCTTTGAAAGCGGTTGATGGAGCTGCAGGTCCCATAATGACGTCACATTGTTTAAACGCTTCGACAAAGTCCTGCGCAATTAAGCGGCGAATTTGTTGTGCTTTAATATAATAAGCATCGTAATAGCCGGCACTTAATACATAAGTACCAATTAAAATACGTCGCTTTACTTCTGCACCAAAGCCTTCTGCACGACTTTTACAGTACATATCCATCAAGTCGGAATATTCTGCAGCACGATGTCCATAACGCACACCGTCAAAGCGAGATAAATTACTGGAGGCTTCGGCAGGCGCTAACACGTAATAAACGGGAATTGATAAACCCGTGTTTGGCAGTGAAATCTCGATAATCTCAGCGCCGAGTTTTTTATATTCCGCAATCGCAGCTTCAATCACTTTCCCCACGCTTGCATCTAGGCCATCCGCAAAGAACTCTTTTGGTAAGCCTATTTTTAAGCCTTGTAACGGCTGATTCGCATTAGATTTGTAAAGATCACGCGTGTAATCTTCTTTTTCACGATTTAAACTCGTCGAATCTCGCTCATCAAAACCAGCCATCACATTCATCATTAACGCGCAGTCTTCTGCACTTTTCGCCATGGGTCCCGCCTGGTCCAGACTTGATGCAAAGGCAATCATGCCGTAACGAGAAACCACACCATAAGTTGGCTTTAAACCTGTGAAGCCGCAAAGGCTGGCAGGTTGACGAATTGAGCCGCCTGTATCCGTACCGGTTGCAGCTGCACAAAGCCTGGCGGCAACCGCCGCCGCACTACCGCCGCTGCTACCGCCTGGTACACGATCAAAATCCCAAGGATTTTTAACGCCGCCAAAATAGCTGGTTTCGTTAGATGAACCCATGGCGAATTCATCCATATTAGTCTTACCCAAATTCACTGCGCCGACTGCATCAAATTGTGTAATTACATGCGCATCATATGGCGCAACAAAATTAGCCAGCATCTTAGAACCACAAGTAGTTTGCCAGCCTTTAGCACAAAAAATATCTTTTTGCGCAATCGGTATACCAGTTAATGGGGCAGCGTTACCAGCAGCAATACGTGCATCTGCGGCTTTTGCCTGTACTAATGTTTTGGTTTCATCCAGAGCAATATATGCGTTGATACTTGGGTTGTATTGGGTAATTCTGGTGAGAAACGATTGTGTGAGCTCTACACTGGAAATCTTCTTAGCTTGGAGCATTTCGCCAAGCTGTTTCAAACTATTATTGATCATATTCAATTACTCTATAACTTTAGGGACAAGATACAAACCACCTGATATCGCCTGCTCTGTAGCGCCATTACCTAACACAGGTGCATTTTTTTGGAACTCATCACGTAAATTGATTTTTGTCACCACATCGTCACGCAAACGCTGACTCACGTCTTGTGAATGTGACATAGGTTCAACGCCAGCGGTATCAACTGCTTGCATTTGCTCGATTAAGCCCAAAATACCTGTAAGTTTTGTTAAGGTAGCGGTAGCATCTGCTTCACTTACTTCGATGCGCGCCAGATGTGCGATTTTTTTGATGTCTTCAATACTCAGTGCCATGCTTCAATAATCCGAAATATAATTGGTGAAGTTTATAAGTGCTTTTTAACGCCTGCGTGATTTTTGCTTTTTTAATAAATTTCTGATGTGGCCACATTGTTAATGTTATTAAGCTACCTTATGAAAAGTTGTAGTTTTGTAACAAATTGCAATCGCATCTTAATTTTCAATAAGATATACGGTATTATAACCTGATTTTATGAGCCGCTTAATCGAGTGAAAAGATTATGAGGCCATCACGCATTGAAGTTGCATAAACCATGCATCAAACGACAGGAAAAACATAATGTTCGGTTTTATAACTAGTTATTTCTCAAACGATCTTGCAATCGACTTGGGTACCGCAAACACCCTTATTTACGCACGCGGCAAAGGCATCGTGTTAGACGAGCCATCAGTTGTCGCTATTCGCCTGGAAGGCGGCCCTGGTGGCAAAAAAATTCTATTAGCAGTAGGTGCAGAAGCTAAAGGCATGCTTGGAAGAGCGCCTGCTAATATTCAAGCGATTCGCCCCATGAAAGATGGCGTGATTGCAGATTTTACGATTACCGAGCAAATGCTCAAATACTTTATTCGCCGTGTGCATGATGCACGCTGGTTCTCACCTAGTCCACGCATCATTATCTGCGTACCGGTTGGCTCTACCCAAGTAGAGCGCCGTGCGATTAAAGAGTCAGCTGAACGCGCTGGTGCAAAGCAAGTATTCTTAATTGAAGAACCGATGGCTGCTGCAATTGGTGCTGGTATGCCAGTTTCTGAAGCGACTGGTTCAATGGTGGTAGATATTGGCGGCGGTACCACTGAGGTGGGCGTGATTTCACTAGGCGGTATTGTTTACGCTAAATCAGAACGCGTGGGCGGTGATAAATTTGACCAAGCGATTATTGACTATATTCGCCGCAATTACGGTATGCAGATTTCTGAGCCAACCGCTGAAGCCATCAAGAAAAAGATCGGCTCTGCGTTCCCGGGTTCCGCTGTATTGGAAATGGAAGTCACCGGTCGCAACCTTGCAGAAGGCCTGCCACGTAAATTTACTATTTCCAGCAATGAAATTTTAGAAGCCTTAACCGAACCGCTTAATTCGATTGTTGGCGCAGTAAAATCGGCACTGGAACAAACGCCGCCTGAGTTAGGCGCTGACATTGCGGAAAAAGGCATGGTACTTACCGGTGGTGGTGCGTTGTTACGTGATTTAGACAGGTTATTGGTTGAAGAGACTGGTTTACCTGTGATTGTTGCGGAAGATCCGCTCACCTGCGTGGCACGCGGTTGTGGTCAAGCGCTAGAAGAAATGGACAAATTAGGTAGTATTTTTGCATACGAATAAGTTTACTTAATTTGATGTGTGAACTGCTGAATTAAGTTAATCCACCTCAATCAGCAAAACCAACCTGATTTAAAGCTGCTCAACAACGTTGCAATTTAGTTAAATCCTAGGCCGTTTAATACGGCCTAATTTACATATTAAGGTTCGGATTAAAAGCTGAATAACTATAATTAGCGATTACATTTATTCACGGCATCATCATCAATTAAATTATTACATCACCCTCAAATATAGCGATATTGCATACAGTTAACTAATGGCACGCAGTTTTAATCACAAACTAGAACAACAACAAGCGCCTGCATTCTTTGCGCGCGGTCCTAGTGCATTTGCGCGCCTAGTGTTTTTTTCAGCTTTATCAATGACGCTGATGGCAACAGACTCACGATTGCAATACTTAACCAGTTTGCGACAAAATCTAGTGGCTGTATTGCACCCATTGCAAGTAATAGCCAATGCACCAATGCAACTTTATGATGCCGCAGGAGAGTATTTTTCTACACATCATTATCTCCTCAATGAAAATCGACAGCTGAAGCAACAAGCACTCAAACGAAATATTGACCTGCAAAGACTCAATACATTAGCGCTGGAAAACAAACACCTACGTGAGCTACTGCAAACCAATCAAGCCTTAGTGGAAAGTAGTGTTTTAGGTGAGATTATGCATGTTGGTCGCGATCCGTTTACCAAAAAGGTCATTGTAAATCGTGGCGAAAAACATCTTATTTCTGCTGGTGAAGCTGTAGTTGATTCAACTGGCGTTATTGGACAAGTAACGCGCGTCTATCCATCCAGTAGTGAAGTAACGCTAATTACCGATAAATCACTGGCGATTCCAATTCAGATAGAACGAAATGGCTTGCGGGCCATCGCTTTTGGTCACGGCAGGGATAGCACCCTAGATTTACCATATTTACCAACTAATGTAGATATACGTCGTGGTGATACCCTAGTTACATCAGGTATAGATGGCATTTATCCAGCAGGCCTTGCTGTGGCAAAAGTATCTCAAATTGAAATTACCGCTGATTCTCCTTTTGCACGCATAGTATGCGTACCTACAGGTGGCGTGGAAAATCACAGGCAAGTACTTTTGGTCAGCATTCCACGCCTTGAAACATTACCTAAAGATGCCTTGAATAATCAAACCAAGACGAATTTAGCTAGTAAACCATCTTCTGGTTCACCAGAAACAGTAGTAAAAACACAGGGAAAGTTAGTCGTTAAGCCATTAACAACAGCCAACGCAGAAGCTGGCACAGTAGCTACTCCACCAGCAGAGCCAACCAGTACACCGTTAATCAAATTACCTGCAAACCCGCAAACTAATAATGCGAGCAAACCACATGCATCCCAGTAAGCTCAAAACTATTTATGTTTCATTATTCTTAGCGCTACTTTGCCTATTGTTGCCATGGTCTGGGCTTGCGCTAACGTTACGCCCTGATTTCTTACTACTGGTGATTATATTTTGGCTGATACGTGCTCCTAATTTATGTAATATCGGCACAGCTTGGTTAATAGGCTTATTGGTAGATTTAGCTACGGGCGGTATTTTTGGTCAATATGCGCTGGCTTATACTGTCACTGCGTTTTTTGCGGCTATTTATCAGCGTAGGTTAGTCTTATTTAATGGTACTCAACAAATTTTTTACGTATTTTTATTACTCATTACTTCACAAATCATCTTATTGATACTCAAAACTTTTTCTGGAGCGGAGTGGCTTGGCTGGTCTTATTTTATGCCAAGCATTACTGGCGTTTTAATCTGGATGATTGCCGTAGCCTTAGGTTTAAATACAGGCGGCCGTTCACGTGGTGTTTAACCTTGCAGCATTTAAATCCAGCACTACAAATATTTAAAAATGCGCGCTGAACTTAAAAACTACCAGCATGAGCAATATTACTTTAAGCTCAGATTAGGCTTTGCTGCTTTTGTAGTACTGGGCATGTTTGGCCTACTCGCTTCACGTTTTTTATATCTGCAGATTACCCAATATAATCATTACCAGACACTCGCTGAAAACAATCGCATTTCACTCGTGCCTGTTGTACCTAACCGTGGCTTGATTCTTGATAAAAACGGTGTGGTGCTTGCCCATAACTTTTTTGTCTATACCTTAGAAATCACGCCTGCAAAAGTTAAAGACCTTGAAGCAACTATTGCTGAAGTGAGTCAACTGGTTGAAATTAGCACGCTAGACCGTAAACGCTTTAAGAAATTTCGTGAACAAAGTCACAGCTTTGAAAGCGTGCCTATCCGCACTCATTTGAATGAAATTGAAGCAGCCAAGTTTGCGGTAAATCATTATCGTTTTCCAGGTGTGGAGATTAAATCACGATTATTCAGGCATTATCCGCTGGGCAAGCTGGGTGCCCATATGGTCGGTTATATTGGACGAATTAACGATAAAGATTTAATGAAATTAGACGCCTCTGGCAGCATTTCCAATTACAAAGGCTCTGATCACATTGGTAAAAGTGGCATTGAACAGTTTTATGAGTCTAACTTACATGGCACAACTGGCTTTCAACAAGTAGAGATTGATGCTGATGGCCACGCAGTGCGAGTATTATCAAGCACCGCACCATTACCAGGTGATAACCTTATTTTATCAATTGACAGTAAATTACAAGAAATTGCTGAAACCGCATTCGGCGATCATCGCGGCGCGATGGTAGCGATTAACCCCAAAACCGGCGAGGTACTAAGCTACGTAAGCTTGCCTGCGTTTGACCCTAATTTATTCGTAGACGGCATTGATGTTGATAACTGGAAACTACTGAATGACTCTATAGATAAACCGCTCATCAACCGCCCTTTGCGCGGCATCTACCCCCCTGGCTCCACTTTTAAGCCGTTTGTAGCATTAGCAGGTCTAGAGGCTGGCAAGCGTACGCCTCCATATTCAATTCATGACTCAGGTTACTTTACCTTGCCAAATAGCACGCATCGCTACAGGGATTGGAAGCCAGGCGGACATGGTATGGTTGATATGCAACGTGCGATTACAATTTCATGCGATACATTTTTTTACGGTTTGGCAATGGAGTTAGGCATAGAAAAGCTAACTTCTTTTGTGCGTCATTTTGGTTTTGGTAGAAAAGCTGACATAGATATACAAGGTGAAATAGAGGGGCTACTTCCCACTCCAGAATGGAAAAAACGCCGATTCAAGCAACCATGGTACCCAGGTGAAACCGTGATTGTTGGTATCGGACAAGGCTATACTTTAGTAACGCCACTTCAGTTAGCGCAGGCAACGTCAATTTTGGCTAATAATGGTGTGGCCATGAAGCCGCATTTAGTCACGCAGATTCAAAAGGCTATTACGGGTGAAAGCCAGATGATACCAGCGGTTGTGCAAGATAGAATCACACTCAATCCCGAAAATGTTGAAATTGTAAAAAATGGCATGATAGGAGTTACATTACCTGGCGGAACGGCGGCGAGTGTGGGCGCTAACGCGGGTTACAATATCGCGGCAAAAACTGGTACTGCCCAAGTGATTGGCATTAAACAGAATGAGAAATACAATGAGAGTGCAATTAATGAACGTCATCTTGACCATGCATTGTTTGTTGCCTACGCACCCGCTGAAGACCCGACAATCGCTTTAGCCATTATTGTTGAAAATGGCAGACATGGCGGTTCTACCGCTGGTCCTATTGCCAGAAAAGTAATGGATTATTATTTACAAGGCAAAATACCAGCACCCGTGATTGCGCCTGATCCTTTGAAAAATACTGCTAAAACACCAACTAACAACTCTGCCAATTCGACTAGTGCAGCTGGACCAACAGCTATACCCGAGGAAGAATTACATGATTAGTAAATTATTCCAGTATTTGTTCAAGCACATTGATTCATTCTTAATGGCGTGTTTATTTTTTACATTAATGGTGGGCCTATTTGTACTTTACAGTGCATCTGGTCAAAGTGTCGCGCGTATATATGGGCAGGGCATTAACATTATTGTGGCATTAAGTGTGATGTGGGCAGCGGCAAACATTCCACCAAATCAACTCGAACGTATCGCACTGCCACTATATACATTAGGCGTATTGCTATTGATTGCTGTGGCTTTATTCGGGTCAATTAGTCACGGTGCGCGTCGCTGGCTCAATTTAGGTTTCACACAAATTCAACCTTCTGAAATCATGCGTATAGCAATGCCCATGATGCTTGCTTGGTACTTTTCCAAGCGAGAAGGCCATGCAAAAGTGGCTGACTTTGTGATTGGTGGTTTACTATTGTTAATACCTGCAGCTTTAATTATTAAACAACCGGATTTAGGCACTGGCTTATTAATTACAGCATCAGGTTTTTATGTGTTATTTTTAGCGGGCCTAAGCTGGAAACTACTAGTAGGTGGCGCAGTAGCCTTTGCCGCATCAACCCCTATTTTGTGGTCTATGTTGCACGATTACCAACGACGGCGCATTGAGATTTTATTGGATCCAACTCAAGACCCTTTAGGTGCAGGCTATCACACTATACAGGCAATCATTGCCCTAGGCTCTGGAGGTACGGCTGGAAAGGGCTGGCTGCAAGGCACACAAACTCAACTGGATTTTTTACCTGAACGTACCACTGACTTTATTTTTGCAGTATTTGGCGAGGAGTTTGGTTTTTTAGGCAACATCTTACTTTTGTTATTGTTTAGTTTAATTATCTTACGCGGCTTAATGATTGCTTCACAAGCTCAAAGTACATTTACCAGATTGCTCGCTGGCAGCATAACACTCACTTTTTTTACCTATGCTTTTGTCAACATGGGTATGGTAAGCGGCATTTTGCCTGTAGTGGGTGTACCATTACCGTTAATTAGTTACGGTGGTACCTCTATGGTGATGTTATGTTTAAGCTTCGGCATTTTGATGAGTATACAAACACATAAAAAATTGGTGGCGTCCTGATGCATCATTTCCCAATTTTGAACTACAAGGCATTTCATTTGAACTTAGTTGACGTTAAAAGAACTTTTCTCATTTTGTGTATCAGCGTTTTGGCATCATGTGGTGGCGCGCCCGTAACCAAACCAGAAGCGCCAGCTACTCGCCAACAATCGTCTGGTGTAAAAGTCGTACCGCCAACTACAAAAAATGATACGAATGCAAAACCTGGCTCGGGCGGTTATTACTTAGATGATGGCCCAGGCGAAAATGCACCTGCCGATATCGATAGCATCCCAGATGCCAAGTTAAAAACAGAAGCACCACTAGAACGTGCTAACAAACCCTATTCTGCTCTTGGTCGAAAATACACACCAATGACCAAATACGTACCATATAAAAAACAAGGAATTGCTTCTTGGTATGGCAAACGTTTTCATGGCAAAAAAACTTCCAACGGTGAAGTGTATGACATGTACGCAATGTCAGGCGCTCACACCACATTACCACTGCCTAGTTATGTAAAAGTCACCAATCTAGCTAACGGACGCTCTGTAATAGTTAGAATTAATGATAGGGGTCCGTTTAAACATGCAAGGCTGATTGATTTATCTTATGCCGCCGCACATAAATTAAGATTAATTTCACAAGGTAGTGGTTTAGTTGAAGTTGAAGCGATTGATACCAGCCCTGAGGCAATGCTGAAAATGTCAAACAATTCAACTGCTAATAATTCAAATGCAGTGACGCAAGAAGTAGTCACTGAAAAGACATCGATGCAAACTGATACAGCTACACTGGCTGTCAAGACAAACTACGAGATCAATTCAAACGATAACACGCCAAACTCATCAACGACCTTTAACTCTGCAACGGATAACATAATCGCTGGTTACTACGTACAGGCAGGCGCTTTTAAAAACGAAATTAACGGTGATCTCTTACAGAAAAAAATACAAGGCTTAGCACTTGCCGAAAATGTAGGGGTTGCTAACGTGTATAATAATGGATTGTATCGTGTAAAGCTTGGGCCTTACACGAGCAGGAATGAGGCAGATGCTTCAGCCGCTAATATTCGCAAGCAATTAAACACTGCAGCTATCGTAACTAATCAATAAGTCAATCAAAACCCATGCTATTCAATACACGTAGTATTTTAAAAAATGTCGCTTTAACTTTTGTTATCGCAAGTGTTTCTACATTATCGTTAAGTCAATCTGCTCAAGCTGGTGGCGCGCAAATTGCACCGCCACCAAGCTTAGCTGTTAAAGCGTACCTGCTTAAAGACTACAACAGCGGCAATATCATCGCATCGCAGAAAAGCGATATGCGAGTGGAACCAGCGTCCCTAACTAAATTAATGACTGCTTATCTGGCTTTCAAAGCACTTAAAAATGGACACCTACAACTAACACAAACGTTACCTGTAAGTGAACTGGCATGGAAGGTTGAAGGCTCTAAGATGTTTATTGAGCCAAATAAACCCGTGACTGTGGACGAACTATTACATGGCACAATTATCCAGTCGGGTAACGACTCTTCCATTGCTTTAGCTGAAGGTATTGCCAGCTCAGAAATGCAATTTACGGAGATGATGAATAAAGAAGCACAACGTTTGGGCATGAAAAACACCCATTACATGAACTCAACCGGCTTGCCAGATGTACAACATTACACTACGGCAAACGATTTAGGCATATTAGCGACGGCACTAATTCATGACTTTCCTGCTGAATACCAGCGTTTGTATTCTGTAAAAGAATATACCTATAACAATATCACTCAACCCAACCGCAATCGTTTGCTATGGCTAGACCCGAATGTAGATGGTATGAAAACCGGTCATACTGAATCTGCTGGCTTTTGCTTAATTTCATCAGCAAAGCGTGACGGCGTTCGTCGCATTTCTGTCGTATTAGGTGCACCGACCGATGCCGCTCGCGCGACAGAGAGCCAAAAATTACTTAATTATGGCTTCCAATTTTTTGATTCAAAACTGGTCTACAAGCAAGGCCAAAGTATCAATCAACTTAAGGTATGGAAAGGTGCAGAAAATCAGGTAGCCTCAAGTGTGGCCAGTGATTTGTATCTCACATTACCAAAAGGTGAATATGCCAATGTAAAAGCTGTCATGTCCAGCACACAGCCTTTAATCGCGCCAATTAAAAAAGGCCAAGTGATTGGTAACGTTAAATTTACATTAAATGGTAAAACGATAGACGAACGCGCACTAGTGGCAGCTAAGTCTATTGATACCGCAGGAATTCTAGGCCGCGCATGGGATTCAATTAAACTTCTTCTAGAATAAGCAGTCCTTACGATAAATACCTAACTGATTATGGCCGACATTGAAGAACATACCGCAGGACCTTTAATTGATTTTCCATGCGACTTCCCCATCAAAGTGATGGGGGAAATGCAGGATTCGTTCGCTAATACAATTATTGGTGTTATCCAAACGATAGTACCAACTTTCAACGCAGCACAAGTTGATATGCGCGCAAGCTCCGGCGGTAAATATATCAGCCTAACCTGCACTATACATGTGGCTTCACAAGTGCAACTAGATGATATTTATAGACTTTTAAGTGCGCACCCACTCGTTAAATTTGCACTCTAACACGTCGACTCTCAACATATTTAGTATGCAACCGCCTTTAATCATTAGGCAATTAGGTATTACTGATTTTGAAACTACTAGCCAGGCAATGCAACTGTTTACCGCTACTCGGTCAGCAGATACGCCTGATGAGCTATGGCTAACTGAGCATCCGCCAGTATATACGCTAGGCCTCAATCGCAAACAGGCTCGACTACCAGTCAGTCCAGACATCCCATTAGTACACACTGATCGTGGTGGAAAAATTACTTACCATGGTCCTGGACAGATCATCGTTTATGTCCTTTTAGATTTAAAACGCAATAATCTCAATATTCGTAGCTTAGTCAGTAAGTTAGAAAATGCGACAATTGCACTATTAGCAAACTACCGCATTTCAGCGACGGCTAAACTAGACGCACCTGGAGTGTATGTACATGACCTGTTTGGTAATGAGGCAAAAATTGCCTCGCTCGGGTTACGCATTAAAAATAATTGCTGCTATCATGGCTTAAGTTTGAATGTAAACATGGACTTAACACCCTTTACAAGAATAGATCCTTGCGGTTATGTAGGCTTAAAAGTAACGCAAACTAGCGATTTAGGCATCGCTGCCGGTAAAGAAACCATTGGTGAGTTATTACTCACGATACTCACCACTCATTTAGCAAATGGAAATACGCATGACTGAAATAAGCACACGCAAGATTGCGGGCGTAAAAGAAATTGATGCGGCGAAAACGTCTCGCATCCCTATCAAAATAATCCCGCAACCTATGCAGCGTAAACCCGAATGGATACGCATGAAAGTGCCAGACTCTGCACGCTACCAAGAGATTAAAAGTATATTACGCGAAAATAATCTGCATACCGTATGTGAAGAAGCTAGCTGCCCCAACATTGGTGAATGCTTCAGTGGCGGCACAGCCACATTCATGATTTTAGGTGACATTTGTACACGAAGATGTCCATTTTGTGATGTAGCTCACGGAAAACCACTCGCACCTGATGTGAACGAGCCTGAAAATTTAGCACGCACCATTGCACAAATGAAGCTTAAATACGTAGTGATTACTTCTGTAGATCGAGATGATTTACGTGATGGCGGTGCACAACATTTTGTAGATTGTATTCAAGCAGTTCGTGCACATTCACCACATATTAAAATAGAAATCTTAGTGCCGGATTTTCGAGGTCGCTTAGATGTGGCGATGAAAATTCTAAATAGTGCGCCTCCAGATGTCATGAATCACAACCTTGAAACCGTGCCACGCCTTTACAAGCAAGCAAGGCCGGGCTCAGATTATCAGAACTCACTCACACTACTAAAAACTTTTGGTGAAATGTACCCACACATACCAACTAAGTCTGGCTTAATGCTAGGCTTAGGTGAAACTGATGAGGAAATTTTAGCCGTCATGCAAGACCTGCGTGCGCACAACGTTAGCATGCTAACACTGGGGCAATATTTACAACCCAGTGTGCATCATCTGCCCGTAATGCGTTATGTAGCGCCTACAATTTTTGATGAATTAAAACAAAAAGCAGATGCAATGGGCTTTAATAATACTGCGAGCGGCCCCATGGTAAGAAGTAGCTATCATGCTGACGCACAAGCGCATTCGGTTATATAAGGTGATTTCAACACAACTTATAGTTTAAAACGATCAGTTTATAAATGCGTTAGGCCCCAGAGTGATATAGACAAAGATAAATTAACGGATACAAAGAAGAAAATTTATGGTTCCTCATTTAACTACAGCACTCAATGGCCCATTACTATCGCTAGAAAAAAGCATGCTAAATGCTATGCCGAAAATTGAGCATTGGTTTCGCTCACAGTGGCTGGAATATGCATCACCATTTTACGCTAGCGTCGATTTACGCAACTCTGGTTTCAAATTAGCACCTGTAGATACCAACTTATTTCCTGGCGGCTTTAACAACCTTAACCCAGAATTTATAACATTAAGTGTGCATGCAGCAATGGTAGCTGTTGAAAAAATCTGCCCGGAGGCACATCGTTTACTGATTATTCCTGAAAACCACACCCGCAATACCTACTACTTACGTAATGTAGTTGAACTTGTAAACATTATGAAACAGGCTGGTCTAGACGTAAGAGTAGGCTCAATCTCTCCTGAAATTACGGAACCTACCACTTTAGAAACACACGACGGCCATCACTTACTTTTAGAACCTGTGGTGCGTGTCGGTAACCGTATTAAACTCATTAACAAAGAACTTGGTGATTTTGATAGTTGCGCAATTCTACTCAATAATGACCTATCTGCTGGAATTCCAGAAATACTTACCGACCTTGAACAAGACTTAATCCCACCATTGCATGCTGGTTGGAGCACACGTCGTAAATCACAGCATTTTGCTGCTTATAATAAAGTGGCTAGCGAATTTGCAGCATTACTCAATATTGATGAATGGTTATTGAACCCATATTTTGAGACCTGTGGCGAAATAGACTTTCATGCGCGTACGGGTGAAGATTGCCTAGCACTGAAAGTAGAAGAACTACTCGCAAAAATTAAAATTAAATATGCACAATATGGTGTTACACAGGAACCATTTGTCATTGTAAAAGCGGATGCCGGCACTTATGGTATGGGTATTATGACGGTAAAGTCGCCTGATGACGTGCGTGATTTAAACCGTAAAGCGCGCAATAAAATGTCTGTTGTGAAAGAAGGTTTACAAGTTTCAGAAGTGATCATTCAAGAGGGTGTTTATACCTTTGAGAGCATTAACGATGCCGTTGCTGAGCCTGTCGTATATATGATGGATCACTTTGTGATTGGCGGTTTCTACCGTGTGCATACTGGCCGTGGTGTAGATGAGAATTTAAATGCACCGGGCTCGCATTTTGTACCATTAGCTTTTGAAAAACCATGTACATTGCCAGACTGTGCTGGCGCACCCGATGCTTTGCCTAATCGCTTTTATGCTTACGGTGTAGTGGCACGTTTAGCATTGCTTGCTGCTGCGATTGAGTTACAAGAGCAAGACCCGTTAAATCAATAGGCTATATTATTAGCAAACCAGCATATGAAACTACTATTCATTCTTGACCCACTAGCAAGCCTAAAAACGGTCAAAGATACGAGCATTGCTATCATGCGCGAGGCAGCAAGCCGTGGTCATGAGCTGTTTGTCAGTATGCAGCATGACCTGTTTTTACGTGGGGATATTGCAAAAATCAATGCTAAAAAGTTTACCTTTACTGAGAAAAATTTCTCAGTAGCAGAAACAATTGAATACAAACCGGCTGAGTTTGATGCAGTATTGATGCGTAAAGACCCCCCTTTTGATAATGAATATCTTTACAGTACCTATCTATTAGAAATTGCAGCAAACCAAGGTGCACAAGTATTTAATAACGCAGCCTCCATTCGTAGCTGGAATGAGAAATTGTCAGTCACCCGTTTTCCGCAATTTACGCCTGAATTTTTAGTCACGGCAGATAATGATTTAATTCGAGAATTCTTAAATACGCATCAAGATATTGTTGTTAAACCGCTTGACGGCATGGGTGGCAGCAGTATTTTTAGACTAGGTTTAAAAGACCCTAATATCAGCGTGATACTAGAGACCATTACCAACTTTGGCACCCGTACCATTATGGCGCAACGTTACTTACCTGCCATTCTGCAAGGCGACAAACGGATTATTGTGATTGATGGCGTACCACTTCCGTATTCACTGGCACGCATTCCAAAAGCGGGGGAAACACGTGGCAACTTAGCCGCTGGTGGTACAGGCGTTGCACAACTATTAAGTGCACGTGATTTAGAAATTGCAACTACTGTTGGCAAGGTACTTAAGGAAAAAGGCTTATTTTTAGTTGGATTAGACGTGATTGGCGACCATTTAACTGAAATTAACGTCACTAGCCCTACGGGGATGGTGGAAATAGCGCAACAAACAATTAACATGACAAAACCCTGCAACCCGGCCAACATCATGGTAAGTGCGCTAGAACATAATATAGCGCGACATCAGGCACACGCCAACACTCAATAAATGCGCAAGGCATTCTTCTACTTAGCTTCGATAGCTATTTTAATCCTAGGTATTTTTGCACTCAAAAGCTATTTTAAAGAGCCACTTTACCATAGCGAAAGTTATGTTTTTGGTACGCTGGTAGACATTACTATTTATGGTGAATCCAATGAGCGCGCTAGATTACTAGCCGATCATGTATTGCAAGACTTCCAGAACTTACATAACCGCTTGCATGCATGGAAACCAATTTCAGCAGGACAGCCTAGTGAGTTAGGTATACTGAATAAAGCTTTTTCGGAATCTAATCAGCCAGTTATCATTAGGCCTGAACTAGCTAATATACTTAAAGACGCAACAGAGCTTTCTGTTAAATCTAACGGCTTATTTAACCCCGCCATTGGTCAATTAATTGGCACTTGGGGATTTCAGCGGGATGAATTTAACGCAGTTGCAATAGATGATATAAAAATTAAAGCTCTAGTTAAAGCCAACCCCAGTATGAACGATATTAATATTAAAAATACTACCGCTTACAGCAACAACCCTGAAGTTAAACTTGATTTAGGCGGTTACGCTAAAGGCTATGCACTTGATAGTGCCGCCGCGTACTTACGCAAAGAGTATGTTAATAACGTGTTAATTAATATTGGAGGTAACATTATTGCGCTTGGTCAACATGGAGATAAACCATGGCGTGTTGGCATACAGCACCCGCGCTTACCGATGGCACTTGCTACCTTAGATCTACCTAATGGCTGGGCTATTGGTACATCCGGCGATTATCAGCGTTATTTTATGTTAAATGGTAAACGCTACTGCCATATTATTGACCCACGCACTGGTTATCCCGCACAGCATACCCAAGCGGTTACCGTGCTGGTACCTCCACAGCCAGCGCATCTAAGCCAAGCTGGCGTATTATCAGATGTAGCTTCAAAACCTATTTTCATAGAATCATACGATAAAAAGAGTAAAGCAGCACAGACGTTAGGCATTGAAAATTATATGGTGATTGATGACAAGGCCAATATTTTGGTATCAAAAAAAATGGCACAAAAACTCAACTGGTCTTCACCTGATGTTAAATTTACTACGTTACCCTAAGTTACTAATTAACGAATTACGTCTTGGCGACTGGCTAGTTATATTGGCCAGCTTGCTATTGATTAGCTATTTATTTGCATGTTTTTGGTCTAATGAGCATGCAACTAAAGTTCAGATTAAGGTAGGCGATAAAATCTACGGTACATTCAGTCTGAATCAACAACGTGAAATTCATTTACACGGTCAACTTGGTGAAGCTGTCATTAATATTGCGCGAGGCAAAGCAAGATTCGTAAAATCACCTTGCCACACCCAATATTGTGTTCATCAAGGCTGGCTATCGCATGCAGGACAAGCCGCAATTTGTTTGCCTAATCAAATCAGCCTAGAATTACTTGGCGAGGTCAAGCCATATGATTCGCTAAATTATTAAGAGTTAACTCAAACTAAAGCTTAATTTGAAACCTACTCACATTAAAACCACTGCGGATGATCATCACATCGCCAAGCTTGCTGCTTTTTCGATTGTGCTGCACATGCTTGAAGCGATAGTTCCATCGCCTCTACCGGGTGTAAAACCAGGTATAGCCAATATTGTGACTT
The DNA here is from genome assembly GCA_046590165.1 of Methylotenera sp. Taxonomy (GTDB): domain Bacteria; phylum Pseudomonadota; class Gammaproteobacteria; order Burkholderiales; family Methylophilaceae; genus Methylotenera. The sequence continues at coordinate 63,825 of JBKJUR010000017.1, read as the reverse complement.
TATATGTGCTCTATCAATACGGTTTCGGTGCGGCAGCATGGGTGAGCATTTTACGGGTATTCGCCAGCAGCTTGCTAATGGGACAGTTTTTATCACCAACTTTTGCCCTTAGCTTAAGTGGGGCATTATTGAGCTTAGGGGTGTTATGGTTAGCCAAGCACTTACCAAAACAATACTTTAGTGTAATTACACTAAGTATATTAGCCGCTTTTGGACATATTGCAGGCCAGCTAATCATAGTAAGATTATGGTTGATTCCACATGCAGGCATTAGCTATTTAATTCCTATTTTTTCTTTAGCGGCTCTATTTTTTGGATTAATCAATGGCTTAATTACGGCCAAATTACTCAAAATAGATATTCCCTAAATCTAATGTTTGCCTTAAATTAATTACTGGTTAATGCCCTACCATTTAATGGCGCATAGTGAACAACCACCTTTGCCATAGCCCGCACTGCTAGCTTATCTTTTAAGCCTGGTGAAAACTTAACCTGCAGGAAGGCTTTGGTGGCATTTTCAGAAAATTGGGCAGGCAGGTCTGATTCGACAACTTCCGCCTTTATCACGCTGCCCGCTTCATCCACCCAAAGTTGTATGGTTAAGCTACCGCCTTGTGGATATTCCAGCAAATCCGGCGGATCAGCATTAATGTTTTCTAATACCGCTGGCATGTGATCCAACTCTTTAAATGCATAATATTTAGTCGCTGCAAATACTGGTGATATCGCATGCAAATTTTCGTTTGCAGCTAGTTCGTTGGTTATGGCTGCTGGCTTATCCGCTTTTGCTTCAGGTTTATCCGCTTCAGTTAGTTCAGCATCATTATCTTTAATGTTTCCAGTAGGCTTTGCTAATAAACTCGCAGATTCAGCCTTGGCTGGCGATTGCATAAAATCTACCGTTAATGTATGACTGTTTGGGTTTGATGATAAGGCGATTTTAGGAAAAATGAGCGAAAACAAAAGTCCGTGTAACAGCACAGAGATGCCAAGCAATACGATGAATCGCGGATTTATTGGAAAGGTCATTTTGGTGGAAAAATATCAAAAAGCAAATTCAGAAATTGCACCAGTAAATAAGCAAACCAGAAAATATTGATAAAGATTAAATTAACTAATCTCTAATCACGAGCAAGCACCAGCGTATGTTTTAGCAACTGAGGCACGCCCTGTTGCGCTAATGGTCACCACGCGCTCTTGGCCGCCAATACTAGGCGTTGCGCGGCAAACGGTGAGTGTCGCCTGCGTAGAGCCCACGCCTGTTGGTTGAAAGCTTAAACTAGTCAATCCACCAGCCTCAATTATTCTCAGTCCAGAGGTTATCGCATTTTGTGCGCTTATCAGTGTGGTGCCACTCAACATAACCCAGCCATCTTTCCAAGCGCCTGTGCAGCTTGTGCCGTTGGCAGAAGCACATAAGGTAACAACCGAATTACGTTTAATCGCCTCGCCACGCGCTAAATAAATGCTGGCAACTAGTTTATTTGCATTTGCCCTAAGTTTGCTGCTCAGCAACGCCTCATTAAAGTTTGGCACGGCAATGGCAGACAAAATTCCAACTATCGAAATAGTGACCATTAATTCCACTAAGGTAAAACCTCGCATGGCCGATATGCGCAAACTATTTAACGCCAATAGTTCTGATCTTATTATGTGACAGCCATTGTGCATTTCTGATTTTCCTTATTGCTCGATATGCCAATAGGTGCGGAACCGTTTGGTAGTGGTCGTGGGGTTTGGGGGGGCTGCGCAGTGGGCTCCCGTGCAAATCACATCAATCACTTTACCATCCACCTCAACTCTGGAATAAACTGGCGATGGGGGGAAGCCACCTCCAGTCACCAGCTCGTAACGATCGCTGGAAGTAATCACACCATCGTTATTTCTGTCAGACACGGCTTTGCCTGCCTCGTATCCCACAGCGTAGAGCTTCGCTTCTCCAAGATTACTACTGCACACTCCAGGTTCAGGCGGCAAAGGGCGGTTAGTGCCGAAAAAAGTGGCACCGAAAACGGTAGTGGCATTGCCCACCACTTTCTCGCCCGTAGCAAGCGTGAGATACCATCCATTTGCAGTACTGGGTAATTGCGTATCTTGATAGGGGTTGCTAGTGACATCCACGAGGTCGCTCTCGACGCAGGTTCGCTCCGCGCCACTGCTCCCACAGAACATTCCTCCAGTTAGGCCGACTTTCGTGTCTTTTAGCATGTAAAAACGATTTGTAACAGTATTCTCGAAGGGATGTTCGCGATCGCCAGAGCCAACTAATACAGCATCGTAAGTTGCGCCAAAGACCACGTCAGGCTTATTGAGAAACTTGCGTGCATTAGCGCCACCCCCACCCAAAGAGGCTATTTTGTAGCTTTGCCAGTTGCCTGGACTTGCATCATCGATATCCACCCGCCAGACGTTACCCTTGGTATCGGTAGCGTAAATACGATCATACAATCCATCGTTATCCCTGTCTAGCACTGCAAGATCAGCAGGGACACTGCCCATGCCTGCTGGCAGGATATGCTTGACCAGCGCGCCAGTGCGCCCGTTGACCACAAAAATTCCGCGTCCCTTGTTATTGGTGGTAGCAGGGAGCGCATCCTCATTTTCCGGATCGTAGCCAGCGCCAAATATCACTACTGGGTCACCTGTTACGGCACGGATAACCGCGGGGCGCAGTGTGGACCATGTTTGTCCAAGCTCAGCAAACCCAGCCGTGGTGTTGTCGATTTTCCAGAGATATTTCGGCGTATCTGGGTCGCTCACATCTAGCCCATAGGCAAACTTCCCGCCGCGCCGCATGCCGATATAGAGATAGACTTTGTCGCCACTGCTAGCAGTGTACTTTTGGTCGTCGTTGGCATCCTTCTGATAAACGGAAACCGAGCCGTCGGCGAAATAGGGTTTCGGATCGGTGGACGAAATATCTGGATTATTGTCACGTAGCCGTTTCAGCTTGCCAAAAAACTCAGGGAAAACCATACCCCACTTCTCGCCACCGTCGGTGTCGGCCTGCCCACCCTTAACAGCATGGAAAATGCCGCCATTGGTGCCATAGTAAACCATGACATCGCTGTCATTTCCATAGCGGTTATAGTTCACCACTGCTGGGCGAGAGTGCAGCAGATCGCCATGAATACGGGCGCGGATGTCGGTCGAGACGCCATTGCTGTCTTCGTTATCTTTGTTGTCGGCACCGCGCACCCAGTTGATAAGGTCAGTACGCTCGGTTGCGTCAGCGACGCCGAGAAGACCCGTAGTGATCCCAACCGTATTACTGTTGTTAAAGAGATTGCTAGAGAGCGCAGCATTTGCAACACACGACCCGTTGCAAGTATACAAATTGCGCGTGGTCTGGCTAGTGGCAAAATTCTGGCGCAGACGCTGGGCGGCACCACCTTTTTCCACGATGTTGCCATCCGGCGCATCGCTGGCCGATTTCGGATTGCCCAGCGGACCGAATGCCCAATAAGTCGAGGTCTGAGTCCATAAACTGGTTTTATCCGCCTTGATAAAGCCATTGACTGTGTCCTCCACCCCATTACCAAAGCGGTCGGCCAGAATCGGCTTACTATTCACGTCAAGCGCAATCTGGTATTGCTTTAGGTTGCCTGGCCATCTCGGGCCAGCACCAGCATCTGGGCGGAACTGCCCCATGTAAACTTGGTTGAGAAATGTACCGCGCACATTCACGCTCACAGGCAAACTGGATGCAGCAAACACGCTATCCACCGATTGAAATTTCTGCAGTAAGTCAACAAAGGCTTTCATTACAGCTTGGCCATCGCTAGCGAGAAAGTATTCGCCGCCGCCCAAGGTCGCGGCACTGTTTAGCAGCGCTCTCGAGCTTTTATTGGTGGCTGTATTATAATTATTCGCAGCAGGGTTCTGTACCGCGATGGTATAGGTCGTGATATTCTGAATACCGGTAAGCGCTGGGACCACATCCTGGCTTTTCAGAGTGCGCGCAAACTCATCGAACCAACTACTGGTCAGGTTGTTAGGTGTAAAAGAAACGGGGTCGGTCGTCAACACACCACCAACAGCATTGAGAAGCGATCGGCTGTCATTCTCTTCACTAGAATCGGGGCCACCGTTGCCAACAAATAGAATGTAATTATCCTGACAACTGTTAGTGGCTGGACTAACGTAATTCAAGCCGCTTTTTGCCGCCGCGTCATATTGGTTACTATCAAACCCAACATAGGCAGGTCTGCCGCCATAGTACTGATAAGCCTCGTACATGGTTTTGGCATAAGGCGCATTATTGCCTTGCGGAATACCAGGGTTGATCTTCGCCACCAGGTTGGTTCGATTAGTGGCAACATCCATAGGCCGCACGTGATAGCGTACATAGCCGCCCTTGCCGTTGCCAGATGGGTTGGCGATCATCAAGCCCAGATTGATATTCTTGAGCAAAGCATCAACCTCGCTCCGCGTGACGCAGCCAGCGGGGACGCGTGGATTTACAGCAGCATTGCAGGCAGGAAAATAGGTCGAGTTGAGCGGATCAACGATGTTGTTCAGCACCTGACGTAGCATTTCCAGCTTATCACCGCTGGTCACTCCATCCATCATAGTGATGCTACTGTTATTGCTAGCGGCGTTATCCAGCACCAACAGCACATTCGGTTTTGTTCCTGTGACGCTGGAAGTTGCAAGAAAAATATCAATATCCTCGGCCGAGGCAGGATAAATGCCACTGCACACTAGCATGAGCAAGGCCTTAATGAATTGGCGGTTAAATTTCATACTGATGTCTCCAGATTTAAAGCATAGTAGCTGCATCACGGGCAAGGGTTCGGGTTCGCGGGGAGCGTGATCTTGATCCCCTGATGAGCTGTGACACGCGTCCCACTCATAGTATCATTCACTGTTGCAGCAATATCCCAGTAGGTATTCTGAAAGCCAGTTCCAACGCCACCACCTGGAACACCTCCCACAATGACAATGTTTGGGTTAGCATCATCACCAGTTCCGTCATCCACATCTACTGCGTACGAACAAACTGGTTTGGCAACGGTCACCGCATAACTCCCTACCGTAATGGACCTGATCACAGGCGCAAAGAAAATAGCATCGCTACTTATCACCTGTTCTATCGCCGCATTGGCCGCCGCAAGCGCCTCATTCCGAAACTGCATATTGCCTACAGACTTGAGGTTGCTAATACTCAACGTGAAGGCAGTGGTCACGATCAGCGTAATGAGCACCAACATAATCAGGCCAACTAGGAGAGTGGCTCCGCGCTGAACGTGCCTTGAAGCACAAGTATTCATGGAGTCTCCCTCCTGCTGGATGGGTTAACCAGACGAACAGTAGTAGAAAAAACATGACGCTTGTAGCTATCTGTCGCTGCGGCAATAGTCGTAGCTCCCAGTTGATAGGACTTGTTGTCCGTATAGCCAGGCGTTGTTTCAAGATTGCGCGCCAGCACATAAATCTTGACGGCGACGATATTGGCAAGCTTGTCTAGCGTGCAGCCAGCTGCGGGACAGGACACGTAGGAATCGGCGCTTCCGTCACCTGGATTAGCGGTGCTAACCGGCAGGCCATTCTTACCCAGTGAATCAATGCCGTATTCAACGCGGAATGCCTCAATACCCTCAATAAGTGGCTGCGGGGCAGAGTAGGCACCGTTAACCAGCGAGACACGCATTAAAGTAGGTTGATTATTGCTGGTGGCAACATAGTAAATATTAGAAACAATCTTGCGACGAGTGGCAATCGTTACGCAGTTTTTTTCCCTGAGCGGGAACGTTGCTGAGTCAATTACATATGCTGCTTCTGGCGGCGGTGAGCCAGCTTGGCAAGCAGATACCTGAATATGCGCCCCTGTATCGGCACCACCGTCGCAGTTCGCGCTTCCCGCTGTGCAGGTGTTGGCGTGGCGCACCACCAGCACGTCGCTACTGGCCTGCACGCCCGTCACGTTACAACCCCCAAGTGCGCTACCGTCAGCAAAGCCTTGCACTGGGATGGCGAGCAGGTTCTTTTTGTAGACATCATTCCACCCGCTGACGACACACGGGGCTGGAATGGCAGTTGGCGCAGCAAAAGTAGGTGCTGGTGCCTGCGTATAACCGAGTCTGCCCCAGAACCCAGCGTGTACCAGGTCACTTTGCAGAAGCTGCATCGCAAAACGACCATTTTCTATTTGCATATTGGTCTTGGCCATTTCATTATTTGCACGCGTGATATTTAGAAAAAGCGCACTAAGAGCAACCAAAATCAATAAACCTATGGTGATGGCAACCATCAACTCAATCAAGCTGAAGCCAGATTGCAAAACACGTGCAGCTGGGGTAAAAAAATTAGTGTGTAATTTTCGGCTCATATAATTCATGTTAGCTTCGCAATACGCACAATGGTTGTAAGTGCACGGCGGCACAGATCACCAGTACAAACAGTGCCGCTATTGTAGAGATCTTTCCCACAAGCAACACTTGCTGGCGGGGCAGAAACCGGCGCCAGGCCCTGCCAAGCCACGGTTACCATATATTGGTCACTACCTAGGTCTTCTACGCAGCCACGCCCGCCAATAAATGCACCCACTTTGCTACTCCCTGAGGTTTCTGAAGCGCCTTGCAAGGTATTGCACCATTCCCTCACATCTTTATCTTTACTGGTGGTTGTAGCGGTTGGGCAGGAAATGTCCGCACCAAGTGGGCTACCTGCACCAGTAACATAACTAGCTGCGTTATTACGGTTTACCGCAATACGGTTAGCCATGTCTTCTAGCAAAATAAGTGCTTGCGCGCGCTGATATGCTTCCATTTCTGATATTTGTAAACGAGACTGTAATCCTGCCAAACCTAGCAAGCCTATTGATAATATTACAATCGTAATAAGCACCTCAAGCATTGAGAGGCCTAGCTGACGATGTTGCTTAGATAACGATTTCATGATTACCATTTAGCGGCAGGAGTTTTAACACCTGCACTATTCAGCGTAAGGTTGCCATCGCTTGTTTGAGAGCCTGATGGTGTGAAGGTGATGGTGTAAGATGGTACTGTTCCCGCGCCAATCACAATATCATAACCGTATTTTGAACTAACCTCGCTAGGCAAGGCATAACCGCTGGATGTGATAGTAGCTTTATCTGCATAAGCACGGTTTGCCAGCAAATATTGTTCTTCGCGGTTAGCTATCGTTAGCATTTGAGATTGCGCTGCCGCTCGATTACTACGAATTATATATTCGCGATAACTGGGAATTGCAATGGCTGCGAGTAGGCCGATAATCGCTACTACAATCATTAGCTCAATTAGCGTAAAACCTTTTTGCAAAACTTTTGTAATATTCATTACTTTTCAACCCTCCAATAATCACTTGAATCATGCCAAAGCTAATAATGCGCGTCTAGCAGTATCCGATAGGCGGTAATTTATACAAAATAAGCGGTAAAACCATCTCTTACCTTCCATAACATTAATGATAAAATGTTCACTTAATCATGAAAATATAGTGAAAAACGTAATGCCAAAACAAACTTTAATGATTTTTTTGCTATGCGGCTATTTGGCTTTAGCAGGTTGCGGCACAAAAGGACCGTTGTACATTCCTGAGCAGCGCTACCCTCAACAGCATGAAGAAATGCCTGCGCCTCAACCCTTCCCAACAACACAACCTACTACTAAAGAATAATTTCGTGAATATTTTTGAATTAAAAAATGGCGAATTGCATGCCGAAAATGTTGCATTAAACAAAATAGCAAAAGAATTTAGCACACCTTGTTATATCTATTCAAAATTAGCGCTTACGCAAGCTTTTGAGCAATTTAGTGCTGGCTTTATAGGCACTAACCACTTGATTTGCTTTGCAGTAAAAGCCAATCCTAGTCTCGCTATTTTGAATTTATTTGCTAAATTAGGCGCTGGATTTGATATTGTTTCTGGTGGCGAATTAGCGCGCGTATTGGCGGCGGGTGGTGATCCAAATAAAATTGTATTTTCTGGTGTTGGTAAAACTGAAATTGAAATGCAAGTAGCGCTCAACGCAAATATTTTTTGCTTCAATGTTGAGTCAGCCAGTGAGTTAACCCGCCTGAATAAAGTAGCTGCAAGCATGGGTAAAGTAGCACCAATATCATTACGCGTTAACCCTAATGTTGATGCTAAAACTCACCCATATATCTCAACTGGATTAAAAAATAATAAATTTGGCGTGGCTTATGAAGAAGCGCTTGATATTTATTTGCAAGCTGAAGCCATGCCAAACATTGTGATACATGGTGTTGATTGCCACATAGGTTCGCAAATTACTGAGTTATCGCCTTTTTTAGACGCTTTTGATCGCGTATTAGCGCTGGTTGATGCGTTAGAAGAAAAAGGCATTCATATTCAACATATTGATGCTGGCGGCGGCATTGGTATTTGTTACAACGATGAAACGCCGCCAGAATTCGCAGCCTATGCAACTGCGATGCGTGCAAAACTAGGCGACCGTGATATAAAACTAGTATTTGAGCCTGGCAGAGCATTGGTAGGTAACGCAGGCGTATTACTGACAAAAGTTGAATACCTAAAACAGACTGAAAGTAAGAATTTCGCTATTGTTGACGCAGCGATGAATGACTTGATGCGTCCTGCTTTATATGATGCATATCATGATATTAAAGCTGTGCAGCCGCACGAGACTCGAGTCCTAAGTAAAACAAAGACGCTCACTTATGAAATCGTAGGCCCCGTATGTGAAAGTGGTGACTTTTTAGGTCACGATAGAACGCTTGCCTTAGAAGAAGGTGATTTGCTGGCCATTATGTCAGCAGGCGCTTATGGTATGAGCATGGCAAGCAACTACAATACCCGACCACGTGCTGCAGAAGTCATGGTAGATGGGGAGCAATGCCACCTTGTTAGAAAGCGTGAATTAATTGCTGATTTGTTCGCTTTGGAAAGTATATTACCCAAAAGTTAATAACCGTAATCCGCAATTTAATAAAAAAGCCAAGCTCAATTTTAAGCTTGGCTTTTTTATCAGGCCTTAAGTCAGCGATTGTTTATTAATCAAAAATAACCGTTTTATTGGCGTACAACAAAATGCGGTTTTCAATATGCCAGCGTACGGCTTTTGAAAGTACTATACGCTCTAGATCGCGACCTTTTTGAATCAAATCTTCTACTTGGTCACGATGTGATATGCGGTCAATATCTTGCTCAATGATCGGACCTTCATCTAATACCTCTGTCACGTAATGACCAGTTGCGCCGATGAGCTTTACGCCGCGCTCAAAAGCCCGATGATAAGGTCGCGCGCCAATAAATGCAGGTAAGAAAGAGTGGTGAATATTAATAATCTGCTTAGGATAGCGCGCAACAAAATCTGGTGACAAAATTTGCATATAGCGCGCTAATACGATTAAATCAATTTCATATTGGGCAAACAGTGCAAACTGTTGCGCTTCAGCAGCAGGTTTATTCTCTTTATTCACTTCAATATAATGAAAATCAACACCGTAAAATTTAGCCAACGCCTCAGTATCACGGTGGTTACTGATTATGAGCGGAATATCACATACCAACTCGCCATTTTTATGTCTATGCAACAAATCTGCTAAGCAGTGGTCGTATTGAGAGACCATAATCGCGACGCGTAGTGGTTTATGAGATAGCTTTAGTTGCCATTCCATGTTGAACCTAGTCGAGATTGCTGCGAAATGTTGCTCGAAATCATCTGGTGCTAAGGAAAAACCCGCTAAATCCCATTCAACACGCATTAAAAATAGGTTATTTTCGGCATCTTGGTGCTGATCTGCATGCAAAATGTTGGCATCGTGCTGGTATAAAAAATCTGCGATTGCTGCCACAATGCCTTTGCTATCTGGGCAGGTAATCAATAATGTGGCTGTATTTTTAGTAGCTACGCTTTTAGCAGCGATATTTTTCATATTTTTAAGCATGCCCTGATTTTAAGCATGTCCGAATTTGAGTTAATATACGCATTATACCTTGAGTGAATTTTTATGAATAATAAGTGTGTATGTTAGACCTAGACTTAAACAAACCAGCTGCTGATGTTTTACTCGCAAACCCGCGTGGTTTTTGCGCGGGCGTTGATAGAGCAATCATTATCGTTGAGCAGGCACTCGAAAAATTTGGCGCGCCGATTTATGTACGCCATGAAGTGGTACATAACAAATTTGTAGTGGATGAATTACGCAACAAAGGCGCAGTATTTGTAGAAGAGTTAGATGAAATTCCAACGGGCAGTACGGTGATTTTTAGTGCGCATGGTGTTTCAAAAGCTATCCGCGCTGAGGCTGATGTTCGCGGTCTTATAGCCTTTGATGCAACATGCCCTTTAGTCACAAAAGTACATATTGAAGTGGCTAAGATGCGTGCCGCAAATATGGAAATTGTCATGATTGGCCATAGAGGTCATCCTGAAGTTGAAGGGACTATGGGTCAGAGTGAGGCTGATGAATCTGATGACCATCACGGAAATACAGGTATGCATTTAGTGGAAACACCTGAAGATGTGGCCACGCTAAATGTAAAAAATCCGTTAAAAATAGCTTACGTCACACAAACCACCTTATCTATTGATGATGCCGCCTTAGTAATTAAAGCTTTGAGAGCCAGATTTCCTACTATTCAAGCGCCTAAAAGCGATGATATTTGTTATGCCACGCAAAATCGCCAAGATGCAGTAAAAATCATGGCTAAGGATTGTGATTTAGTGATTATAGTTGGTTCGCCAAATAGCTCTAACTCTAACCGCCTACGAGAAGTGGCTGAAAATCAAGGTGTAGAAGCTTACATGATAGATAACGCAAGTCATCTTAAACCTGAATGGTTAAAGGCCAAGAAGAAAATTGGCGTATCTGCTGGCGCTTCAGCCCCTGAGGTATTAGTTCAAGAGGTCATCGCCAAATTGCAGCAATTGGGTGCAAATCAAGTACAAGAACTGCACGGTGTAATTGAAAGTGTTGTATTCCAGCTACCAAAAAATTTAACTAATGCTAAAAATTCAAAAGCTACTGAAGTTTAGTCTAAAACTTAACGTAAATTATCTGCCGAATTTTCTGTTTAAATTAATAATTTAGCACTGCAACTATTAACCTTTCACTGCACTAAGTTTTTCACCGCACTTAGCAGCTTATTTTTTGTCAGATGTATTGACTCTATAAATTACAAAACTTATTGATGTTTAAAACGCCAATTTCCGCCTTAATTCTTATTCACACTAGTGATTTACAAGTGCTTATTATGGAGCGTGCAGACAAAGCAGGTTTTTGGCAATCAGTCACTGGCAGTTTGGAGCAAGATGAAACACCTCTACATGCTGCCATGCGTGAAGTTGAAGAAGAAACTGGTATTGATACGATGCAATATGACTTGCAAGATTGGCAGATATCAAATGTGTATGAAATCTACGAACATTGGCGATATCGTTATGCCCTAGGCGTTACGCAAAATACAGAACATGTATTTGGCTTGGAATTACCAAAGCCGCTACCCATAAAACTGGCACCAGATGAACATGTAAGATATGAGTGGGTGGACTGGCGCGAGGCTGCTAAACGCGTTTTTTCTTGGACGAATGTAGCTGCAATCGCTAAGTTAGGTGAACGCCACGGACTAAGCTTATAAACTTCAACCAAGCAATTTAAAAGTAGTAAACTATCTCTTTAAGACCCATTAAGTAATCGTCATTAATACTATGCAAACCGATACCATTTCAAAGACTTCTGTTAGTCAAATCAAAAACATTCCAATCAAGTTTGAGCGCTATCAAGCTTCAGATGATGCTGATTGCCAACAGAGGATTATTGCCGCCAAAGAAAAATTAGGCAAACGTTTAGTCATCTTAGGTCATCATTACCAAAATGAAGGTGTATATCGCCATGCTGATTTCACAGGTGATTCACTTAAACTCTCCCGCTATACAGAAAATCTTGATGCTGAGTTCATCGTATTTCTAGGTGTGCATTTTATGGCTGAAGTGGCTGATATTTTGAGCCGACCAGAGCAAATAGTGATTTTGCCAGACCTTGCTGCGGGCTGCTCAATGGCTGATATGGCGAACCTTGCTAAAGTAGAGCGTAGCTATCGCGAACTGAATAAAGTGCTTAATTTTGATGAGCAAATTACGCCCATCACTTACATTAACTCAGCCGCTGACTTAAAAGCGTTTTGCGGCGAGCATGGCGGGATTGTTTGCACCAGTACCAATGCAACAAAAATTATTGAGTGGGGTTTTGCACAACGTGAAAAAGTATTGTTCTTTCCTGACCAGAACTTAGGCAGATGGTCTGGGTACAAAATGGGCATTCCATTAGAACAGATGCCGATTTGGGACCCTGATCAACCGATGGGCGGCTTAACGGTTGAGCAAATCAAAAATGCAAAAATCCTGCTATGGAAAGGGCACTGTGCTGTACATCAAATGTTCCGCTTGCAGAATATCACCAAATTTCGCGCAGAGCATCCTGATGGTTTTGTCATTTCGCACCCCGAAGCGCCGTTTGAAGTATGTTTAAATTCAGACTATGTAGGTTCTACCGAATATATTCTCAAAACTGTTTCTGAAGCGCCCGCGAACACCAAATGGCTAGTCGGTACGGAGCTTAATTTGGTCAATCGCCTGGCAGATAATATGAAATCGCAGGGCAAGTTAGTGCAGTTCATGAGCCACGTAGTTTGTGAATGCTCTACAATGGCCCGCATAGACTCGCAACACTTAGCATGGACTTTAGAGAACTTGGTCGAAGGTAATATTGTGAATCAAATCAAAGTGCCTACACACGAGGCTAAGTTAGCTAAGCTGACTTTAGACCGCATGCTGGCAGCTTCGTAAATTGAATTCAAATCAAGTTTGCGCGTTGTGTGAATCCACAACCAATACGATACTTTGGCAAGATGACTTTTGTCGCGTGGTGCTATTGAACGATGCTGATTATCCAGCTTATTGTCGCGTTGAACTGCTTGCACATGTCAAAGAAATGAGTGATTTAACGCCAACTGAACGCGCACGGATGATGAAAACCGTGTTTGCTGTAGAGTTGGCCTTAAGAGAATTATTGAATCCTGACAAAATCAATTTAGCCAGCCTAGGTAACAAAACGCCGCATGTGCATTGGCATGTGATTCCGCGTTTTGAAAACGATAAACATTTTCCTAACTCGCACTGGGGTGAGGCTTTGAGGGACGTGAACCCTGCGCATTTAAACAGGGAAGATATCGAACCGCTTATTGAAAAAATTACCGCGCATATACAATGCGCATTAAATTCAGCCACCCACTAAGTTAAACTACCAAACGCTCAACCACATTGCCATTAATCAGATGACTGTTGATAATCTCATCAATATCTTCATTATCGACAAATGTATACCAAATCGCTTGTGGATACACAACCAATAGCGGGCCTTCGTTACAGCGATCGAAACAACCCGCACGATTAATCCGCACTTTTCCTTTAACATTCAAGTGCAACTTCTTAACACGTGATTTCATGTGATCAAACGCCGCTTCGGCACCTTTAGCCATACAGCAGGATTCACCGTCTTCACGTTGATTGAGGCAAAAAAACACATGATGTTCAAAGTGATTGGTCATTATAATCGCTTGATAATTTTCAATAAATTCTGATGTTATTCAGTAGCCAAACTGTCTTCTTTAGTAAACGTCCAAGTACGTGTAATACTCAGAATATCCGTTTCCTTATGTACATCTTCTGGAAAATGTGCATAAGGTGCTGCCAACTCAACAATATGCTTAGCGGCTTCATCTAATACTTTGTGCCCTGAGCTACGATTGATTACAACATCCTCGATGCTACCATCCGCATTGATAGACACCGTCATTTGCAATTGACCATACAATTTCAAATCTTTAGCCGCCTCAGGATAGTTAAGGTTACCTACTTTCTCTACCTTTTGACGCCATGAATCTACATAAAGCGCATAGCGGTATTCTTTAGCTCTTGCCCCTACAAATTTACGTTTAGGGCGTTTCTGATATTGGTCTTGTTGCTTAGAAATTAAGGCTTCAAGCTTATCCATTTCTAAAGCAGCTGCTGTAATATCACTGAGGTCGAGTTTTTTATTGGGAGCTTCTTGGTTACCTGCAGCCGACTCTATTGTCACCGCTTTTTGCAAAGCTTTTGATTCGACTTTTTTACTAGACTGAATTTGTGTCATCAATTCTTGCGATTGTTTTTCAAGCTCCGCAACACGTCTTTGCTCCTTTGTTTCTTCTGCCGTTTGATTCGCTGACCTTGCACCTTTTTTTTCTTGCGCAACAGGCTTAACCGTGAATTCTGCACTTTGCTGCTTAACTGCTGGCAATGCTGTTTTCATTTTGCGATTCTGCACAGTATTGCCGCCGCGATCCAAGTTAGCCTGTGCAAAAACCTCAGCATTATCTGGCTTAGTGGCGGTTTTAGCATTCACCAAAAAGACTTCCAACACAGGCAGATTATCTTTGAATCTTTTTAACTCAGGCTCAAATTGGATACTTAATACTGCTGCATGCACTAATATTGAGACCCAAATCGCAATACTCATTAAGCTCATTTTTTTAGACCTGCTGCTCACAGAAGCGAGTAATCTGGCTTCTGTCGAATTAAGCGACTTAGCCATGCCTCAACTCTGTTTCTGCTTTACTTCTTAAAGCATCAAGAATTTTTTGATGCACACCACCAAAACCACCATTACTCATGACTAATATTTGATCACCACATTCTGCTACCTGAGTAATTGCTGTAACCATTTCAGTTAAGTCTTCATATACCTTAGCTTTGGCTTCAATCGGCGCGAGCGCTTCAGTAGCGTCCCAACCTAAATTGGCACCATAACAATAGACTAAATCTGCATCTTTTAAGCTTTCAGGCAAAGCCTTTTTCATCACACCCAATTTCATCGTATTAGAACGTGGCTCCAATACTGCCAATATACGTGCCTGGCCAACTTTACCACGCAGACCTGCAACGGTGGTGGTGATTGCCGTTGGATGATGTGCGAAATCATCATAAACAGTCACACCGTTTTCAACGCCACGTACCTCCATACGACGTTTTACATTTTTAAATTCAGCTAAAGCTTCAATACTTACCTCAACACTGACACCAACATGGCGGGCAGCAGCGATACTTGCCAGCGCATTCATGCGATTATGCTCGCCGAGCAAATCCCACAACACACGACCTTGTACCTTACCTGCAAACATCACATCAAAACTACCATTACCCTCAGCATTTGTCGCTTGCCAATCAGCATCAGTGCCAAATTGCTCCACGCTGCTCCAGCAGCCCTTATCAATCACTCTTTTCAGGCTCGCTTCTTTACCGTTACTCACGATCAAACCATTCTGCGGAACGGTTCTTACCAAGTGATGGAGCTGCTTTTCAATCGCGGCTAGATCGTCAAATATATCTGCATGGTCAAACTCTAGATTATTCAATACAGCGGTACGCGGACGATAGTGCACGAATTTCGAGCGTTTATCAAAAAAGGCCGTGTCATACTCGTCGGCTTCAATGACAAAAAAAGGCGAGACACTGTTAGCATCTTGTGCTGGTGACTGCGGTAATCGTGCAGAAACTTCAAAGTTCTGCGGCACCCCGCCAATCAGGAAACCTGGCGCTAGCCCTGCGTATTCCAGTATCCAAGCCAACATCGAAGAAGTGGTTGTTTTACCATGTGTACCTGCAACCGCCAACACCCACTTGCCTTGCAGCACATTTTCCGCCAACCATTGTGGCCCCGAAATATAAGGTAAACCACGGTTAAGGATTTCTTCCATTAATGGGTTGCCACGTGAAACCACATTGCCAATCACATAAATATCTGGATTAAGTGAAGTTTGTGAAGGATCAAAACCCTCTATGAGTGCAATGCCTTGCGCCTCAAGCTGCGTACTCATAGGCGGATACACATTGCTGTCGCAACCAGTGACTTGATGGCCTTCAGCTTTAGCAAGCGCGGCGATGCCACCCATGAATGTGCCGCAAATACCTAATATATGAATATGCATATTAAACTAAAGTGTTAAGTTAACTAATTTTAGCAAATACATAGTTTATAAGCACTTTTTATTTGATATATGCTATTTTTAATTCTTAATATTAAGATAAATTGGGTGACAGCCACCGCTCTAAATACTCTTTTGTTAATCCACGACGATTCGCCATATCTACTAATTGATCCTCACCGATTTTATCCACACTAAAATATTTAGATTCGGCATGTGCAAAGTAGAAGCCAGACACTGCTGCGCCTGGGCTCATGGCAAAAGACTCGGTAAGCTGCATATCAATCGCCTCAGCTTGCAGCACCTTAAACATATCGGGTTTTACGGTATGGTCAGGGCAAGCAGGATAACCTGGCGCAGGGCGAATACCCTGATATTTCTCTTTGATGAGCGCTTCTTTAGTCAAGTTTTCATCGGCTGCATAACCCCAGAAGTCTAGTCGAACACGTTCATGCATATACTCTGCAAACGCCTCTGCCAGCCTATCAGCAAGGGCTTTTAACATGATGCTGCTGTAATCATCATGCGCGTCTTCAAATCTTTTCACGTGCTTTTCAATGCCTAAACCAGCGGTAACGGCAAACATGCCAATATAATCTGAGGTACCTTTAGGTGCGATGAAATCTGCTAAGCACTGGTTAGGGCGTGGCACACCTTCAATAACAGGCTTAACCGTTTGCTGACGCATACCATAATATGTAAATGCTAATTGGTTGCGCGTTTCATCCGTGTAAATCTCAATATCATCGTCATTCACCATATTGGCAGGCAGCAACGCCACTACGCCATTAGCAGTTAACCAGCGGCCATCAATGATTTTCTTCAGCATAGCTTGTGCTTCAGCAAATAGTTTGGTCGCTGCATCCCCTACTACTTCATCTTTCAAAATAGCAGGGTAAAACCCGGCTAAATCCCATGTTTGAAAGAATGGTGTCCAATCAATGTATTGGGCGATGATACTTAAATCGGTATTTTTAATTTCACGCCGACCAATAAATTTAGGCTTTACAGGTGTATTTTCGCCTGTAAATGAAAGCTTGGCTTTATTAGCCCGCGCCTGTGCAATGGTGAGCATCGGCGTGCCCTTTTTATTGGCATGTTGCGTACGCGCTTTTTCGTAATCAGTGGCGACTTCAGCGATATAAGCATCACGCGTCTCTAACGTGAGTAGCGACTGCATGACTGAGACCGACCGTGAGGCGTCAGCCACGTAAATAATCGGCCCATCATAATGCGGGGCGATTTTAACGGCGGTGTGAGCGCGCGAAGTAGTAGCACCGCCGATTAACAAAGGCATTTTTAAACCTTTGAAATAAGGGTCACGCTGCATTTCTTTTGCAATATGCGCCATCTCTTCAAGCGAAGGCGTGATCAAGCCTGACAAACCGATAATATCGGCATTTTCCGCTTTAGCCATGGCAAGAATCTCTGAGGCTGGCACCATGACACCCATGTTAACCACTTCAAAATTATTGCATTGCAACACGACCGATACGATATTTTTGCCGATGTCATGCACATCGCCTTTTACCGTAGCAATCACCATTTTGCCTTTAGGCTTGGCGACAATGCCTGTTCTAGCTTCATCAGCGGCTTTTTCAGCCTCAATGAATGGAATTAAATGTGCCACGGCGGATTTCATGACGCGGGCGGATTTAACTACTTGCGGCAAAAACATCTTGCCTTGCCCAAACAAGTCACCGACGACATTCATGCCATCCATTAGCGGACCTTCAATCACATGAATCGGTCTGCCGCCTTTGGCCTCAACTGCAGCGCGAGCTTCTTCAGTATCTCCTACGATGAACTCTGTAATGCCATGCACCATGGCGTGACTTAAGCGTTTTTCCACTGGCGTCGGCGCTTCAGCCGTGCCGCGCCACTCTAACGTTGCAGCTTCTTTTTTACCGCCTGCTACTAACGTGCTAGCAATTTCAATCATGCGTTCGGTGGCGGCTAATAGGTTGTTCTCATCCACAACCCGATTTAATACTACATCTTCAACACGTTCTTTTAATTCAGGGGTTAAATCATCGTACACACCCATCATGCCAGCATTGACAATACCCATGGTCATACCAGCTTTAATGGCGTGGTAAAGGAACACTGTGTGAATTGCCTCGCGCGCAGGGTCATTACCCCTAAAACTGAAACTTACATTGGAAACACCGCCTGAAATCTTGGCGTAAGGTAGATTCTCTTTGATCCAACGGGTGGCATTAATAAAATCCACCGCATAATTATTGTGCTCTTCAATCCCCGTCGCAATGGCAAAGATATTCGGGTCAAAAATAATGTCTTCTGGCGCAAACGCTACTTTTTCCACCAATAAATCGTAGGCACGTTTGCAGATTTCAATCTTGCGTTCAAAGGTATCTGCCTGACCCTTTTCATCAAAGGCCATCACAATTGCCGCTGCACCGTAACGTTTACACAGCGTAGCTTGGCGAATAAACTCGGCTTCGCCTTCTTTCATCGAGATTGAATTGACGATCGCTTTGCCTTGCACACACTTCAAGCCAGCCTCGATAACGCTCCATTTACTTGAGTCAATCATGATAGGCACCCGTGCAATGTCAGGCTCAGAGGCGATTAAGTTCAGGAAATGTGTCATGGCTTTGATGGCGTCTAGCATGCCTTCATCCATGTTGATATCAATCACTTGTGCGCCATTTTCTACCTGCTGGCGCGCTACCGTGAGCGCTTCATCGTATTGCTCGTTAATAATCAGCCTTGCGAAAGCTTTTGAGCCAGTGACATTGGTGCGTTCGCCCACGTTTACAAAGAGCGATTCGTCATCTATGACAAATGGTTCTAAACCCGCGAGCTTCATAGTATGCGGTAGCTCTGGCACCCTGCGCGGCGGTAGGTATTTTATTTCATTGTAAATCGCATGAATATGGTCTGGCGTAGTGCCACAGCAACCGCCAGCCATATTCAAAAAGCCACTTTCTGCAAATTCTTTGAGCAGGCTAGACGTCACGTCTGGCGTTTCATCAAAGCCAGTGTCAGACATTGGATTGGGCAATCCTGCATTAGGATAAATACACACAAACGTATCAGCGATTCTTGACAGTTCATCTACATAGGGACGCATTAATGTGGCACCCAACGCACAATTTAGCCCGATGGTTAACGGTTTAGCATGACGCACTGAGTTCCAGAATGCAGTGACCGTTTGACCAGAAAGAATGCGACCTGAAGCATCAGTCACGGTGCCCGATAACATGATTGGCAAACGGGTTTGCGTTTCGGCGAAGTAAGTATCAATCGCGAATAAGGCTGCCTTACAGTTGAGCGTATCAAAAATGGTTTCCACCATTAAAATATCGGCGCCGCCATCCACTAAGCCTCGCGTTTGCTCTAAGTAAGCGCCTACTAACTGGTCAAAACTCACGTTACGTGCGGCGGGGTCATTTACATCAGGTGAGATGCTGGCCGTTTTTGGAGTAGGGCCTAATGCGCCTGCTACAAAGCGCGGTTTATCGGGTGTACTGTATTTAAGGCAAGCCGCTTTAGCTAATTTAGCTGCTTCGACGTTCATTTCATACGCAAGATGCCCCATATGATAATCGTCTT
This sequence comes from Methylotenera sp., assembly GCA_046590165.1. GTDB lineage: Bacteria > Pseudomonadota > Gammaproteobacteria > Burkholderiales > Methylophilaceae > Methylotenera. Next base: position 44,274 of record JBKJUR010000017.1, on the reverse strand, counting down.
GAGCAACGGTAGTGGCGCCAAACGTATTGGTTTCAATAATATCTGCGCCTGCGGCTAGATACTTTTCATGAATCTCTGAAATGACTTGCGGCTGTGTAAGGGTTAGCAGTTCGTTATTGCCTTTTACAAATAGCTCACGCTGGCCTGCAGGTGCTGCAAATTCAACGAATCGTGTGCCTCGGTAATCTGCTTCTGTCAGCTTGTATTGCTGAATCATTGTTCCCATCGCGCCATCTAGAATTAAGATGCGCTGTGCTAATAAAGCACGCAACCGCTGCTCAGTAGCTGACATGTCTAGGGGGAGTGTGTGGGAGTCTTGCATTTAGTTCTTTCGACGAATTATTCTGTCTGCATAAAATATATGCGTCATTTTATCATGCTAATCTCTGCGTATTGGCGACATGAGCGTAACAAGCCGCGAGACTATCAGCGCCATGTACATTAAACCGATAAACATTTGGAATGTTCCGATTACTTTGGCGATTGGATGAACCAGCATCACATCCCCATAACCTGTGCTGGAAAGTATAGAAAAACTTAAAAATATCAATTCCACCCAAGTGCGCGGCTGGTCTTGATTAAGCATTCCGGTAATGCTGCCAGGATAAATTTGCTGGCATACCGCATAGGCAAGCGCAAAGCCCCAAGCTAATACAGTAAAAGTTGTGGCGGCCGCGAACAGTTCATCACGGGTGATAATATCGTCATTAAACATGTACATCACTAAGCCAATGGCGGTGTAAAGATACATGATACTTTCTAGAATTTGTGCCCATAGCAAATATTGTGTATTTTCATTCACTACGTACATGGCCGTTAATATTACGGCTGGCACAGCCAATACCCATGCTACCCAGTTAATAGCTGGACTACGATTCACTACCCAAACGGCTAATGCCAGTGCCGCTACATTAAAACAACTAAATATTGCTTGGTTAAACTTGGCTGTTTCTAAAACGGGATGCAGGACAATGCTAACCAATTGCACTAGCAACAACCATGCGGAAGGATAACCAGTGACTTTTTCTAAAGCCAGCTCTCTTAGTGAGATTTTTTTAACAGACATTTGATTACCTTATAACTAAATTACTAAGCAGTTTTATCATAACGGCGATATTGCACAGCTTCTGCTATGTGTGCAGGTTGTATCGCATCTTCACCCGCCAAGTCTGCTATAGTCCGAGCCACTTTTAAAATCCGATGATAGGCACGCGCGGATAAACTTAATCGGGAAATAGCTGTTTTAAGCAAAGTCAAACCAGCCTCATCCGCCATACAGTGCGTATCGATTTCTTTAGTTCCAAGTAAATTATTTGGCTTGCCTTGTCGACTTAACTGTTTTGCACGGGCACTTTCTACTCTCATTTTGATAGCATGTGAATACTCACTTTCACTCGCTTTAACCAGTTCATCCTCTTTTAGCGCAGGCACCTCAATATGTAAGTCGATGCGATCTAACAGCGGGCCTGAAATCTTGGCTTTATAACGTGACACTTGGTCTGGCGTACAGCGACATTTATTATTGTGATGCCCTAAATACCCACATGGGCATGGATTCATCGCAGCGATCAGTTGAAAGCTGGCTGGAAAATCTGCCTGCCTAGCAGCGCGAGAAATAGTGATATGACCACTCTCAAGTGGTTCACGTAACACTTCTAATACTTTACGGTCAAACTCGGGTAATTCATCTAAAAACAAAACGCCATGATGCGCCAAACTAATTTCGCCTGGGCGTGGAATACTTCCACCGCCTACTAATGCCACGCCAGATGCCGTGTGATGCGGCGCTCGGTAAGGTCTGCGCTTCCAGTTTTCTAACTTGTAACCGCCATTAAGTGATTGTATCGCAGCAGATTCAAGCGCTTCTGTTTCAGTCATAGTTGGCAATATGCCTACAAATCTTGATGCAAGCATACTTTTACCAGTACCTGGAGGGCCACTTAAAATCACACTATGGCCGCCCGCAGCAGCAATTTCTAAGGCACGTTTAGGCATACTTTGCGCCTTTACATCATTAAAATCCGGATAATTGATTTCTGTAAAATTATCTACGGGCCCTAGTTGTTTTAACGCTGTATGACCACTTAAATGTGCACACACTTCAAGTAACGATTTTGCAGGATAAATTATCGCTTCACGAACGAGTGCAGCTTCCGCCGCACTAGTTTGGGGCAAAATAAACGCCCGTTTTGAGGTCGTACTAGTCTCAGCTGACCCAGCTTGTTCTAACTTCTGATTGGCTGAATGATTTTGACTTCGTATCATACTGGAAGTCATTGCCAAGGCACCGCGTATAGGACGTAATTCGCCAGTGAGTGCCAATTCACCGGCAAACTCATAATGACTTAATGGCTCCGTAGGAATCTGTCCAGAAGCCGCCAATATACCCAATGCAATCGGCAAATCGTAACGTCCACTTTCCTTTGGCAAGTCCGCTGGCGCCAGATTTACCGTAATACGCCTTGCTGGAAACTCAAACTGCGCAGTTTGCAAAGCAGCGCGAACCCGGTCTTTGCTTTCTTTGACTTCCGCTTCAGGCAAACCAACAATAGTGATATTGTATACTATTATTTCAATAGTATAATTCAAAGATGAAAATTAGAAAAGCTTATTCTTATATCCGAATGTCAACAGACATCCAACTTAAAGGAGATAGTCTAAGACGTCAGCTTGAAGCATCAGAAACCTATGCTATTAATAATAATCTTGAATTAGTAAACTCCATTGATGGTGTTGTACTACGCGATATTGGTGTTTCTGGATTCAACGGAAAAAACACTCAAAAAGGGGTTCTTGCAATATTCTTAGAAGCATTAGAACAAGGGAATATTGAGAAAAATAGCGTATTACTCATTGAAAGTCTTGACCGATTATCACGAGATAAAATATCTGAGGCAATGCCACAGTTTTTTAGTATATTAAAAAAAGATATAGAAATTGTCACACTAATTGACAACCAAAAATACACTAAAAAAATCATTGATTCTAATTCTGGATCATTATTCATAAGCCTTGGTGTAATGTTCAGAGCCAATGAAGAATCAGAAATTAAATCGAAAAGGTTAATTGCATCATGGATTAACAAACGTAATAACGCTCAAAGTAAAATACTCACTCGAAATTGTCCAGCTTGGTTGGAATACGATGAAAAATCTGAAAAATTCGTAATTGTTCCAGAACGAGGTGAGATTGTTATAAAGATATTTGATATGTGTATCAACACATGCGGTCTATACTCAATTGCACGGCATCTGAATGAAACCAATACTCCACAATTTGGTAAAGGTAAAATCTGGTATGTTTCTTATATTAAAAAAATCATCGAAAATCGTTCTGTTATTGGAGAGCTAACACCTCATCATTATATTGACGGCAAACGAAAAAAAATTGATGAGCCTGTTAGCGACTATTATCCCAAAGTCATTGATGAGCAAACATTTCTACTTGCTCAAGTTGCCATCGGTAAGAGATCTGTTTCAGGCAAGGGCAGGAAAGGCAGCAATTTCACCAACTTGTTTTCTGGATTATTACATTGTGGCCTTTGTGGTTACAGAATAATGATCAGAAATCACAATTCAAAATCAAAAAGTGGAAAATATCTTGTTTGCTCGAATAAAAATGTATCTGCGGGGTGTCAATTACCGAGTTGGAATTTATCAGAATTTGAAGGGATGCTTTTTAAGCACCTTAGAGAGATTAATTTTTCTGAGTTAATAGATATATCATCTGACGATAAGAAAGTGTCCCTGAGTGATCAGATGAGCGCTGTAATTTCAAATAAAAAGAATAAAGAAGAAGAACTAGATCGTGCGATGGATTTAAGTATTGAAAAAGAATTATCTGATAACGTCAGAAAGAAATTCATAACTAAACAAAATTTATTAGATCTAGAAATTCATCAACTTGAATCTGAAATAATTAATATAAAAAAACTCATAGATGAAGAATCAGCCACTGTAAAGTTATTCAATACAGTAGAACTAAAACAAATGATTTCTAAGATTGAAGATCATCAAGATGATTACATTTTTCGATCAACACTGAACCAATTCCTAATTAAATTTATCACTAAAATAGAATTGGTTTATGACCAACAGCATATTATGCCGTGGGAGTTTGATAGCGATAATGATTCAGATGATATGGAGACTGCTACAAATCCAGAAGAAGATATAGTTTTTATTGAATTTAGAAAAACATTTAAAAGTAGATCAAATCTAACATTAGAAGAAATAATCAACCATCCTGATTTCGAGCTTTTCAATCGTAATTATAATCGATCAGTTCGTATCACTTACAGAACAGGAATAGTTAGAAAATTTTATACAGGTAGAGATTCTTCATTTGTTCATTCAGTATTCCTAAAAAAAGGAGCCACAGAGAATTGTTTATAAGGCGCATCTTTTACACAATGGCAACACTCATTTCTCAATTATTTTTAGGAGGTAAATGACCGCTCTGGGCCAAAAACATCCATCCAAGAAAGACTATTTGTTTATTAATTCTTGGACATTCCATATCACAGTTAATTTCGTTATGCTAGTTAACGGACATGACGTATGATTAATAGTATATTCAATTACTAAATTTCGAGTGGGTAAGTGATTCATTAAAAGTGATTTTTTTGAAAATTATTGATGTCAATTACTTACAATTCGACCAGAAAAGTGCATAACCGTCTCCTTTTAGCCCTACCTCTTCGTGAATTTAAAAGCGGCCCTAGGGACATTTTACAATTGCGATCAACATTACAGCTAACTGAGCTGATGTATGATATGGGGCAAGACGAGACTAAGCTGGTATTTTAAAATGAATACAATGGGAAAGCGCGCAGCTGAACTTGTCGCCATTAAGGAACTCTTGTCAACTACAGCCATAAAAGAGCAGTTCACTGAGAGCTGCTTACGGTTAACCCTTACTCCTCGTTACTAATCTGAACAGACAAGTTATTAGATTTAATTGAAAATCATTGTTTACATACTAGCCATTTTAATTGGCCTTGCATCAATAAATGCAGATGCTTTAACAAAAACTTCGAGTAAAAAGAAGGGCAACGTCAAATCTAAAAAAATAACTCAAGTAGATCCGGCATATGTCATTGAAATTGGCTATCCAACTATCGCAATGGCGATCAATTCAGTTAAAGAGCGCAAAGATACTGTTTTAAAAGCCAATACCAAACCCTTCGGTTGGCAAGAGCGAACTGGTCCTTGGTATGTTGTTAAAGAAGGTAAATATATTGAATGGGCATTTACCGAAGGTGGGCATTATGCACACCCTAGTGTAGTTAAACGAATAATAGACGTCGGCTCTACAGATCACGTGAATGTGGATATGGCGTTTCGGTGTGAGGCTGCGAATAGAGCCGATTGTGATAAATTATTAAGTGAGTTTAAAGAAGTTAATAAACTCATCTATAAAGTGTATGAAAAGAAATTTATCACAAGTCCAGATGGCGTGGCTGTATGGAATGGAGTTGATAGCTTAGAGTAAACCATCGACTTTAAAAATATAAGATAAGCCAATTCAGAATAGCCTGAACTCCTAAATGCTAAATGAATTCAATAAATTTATGTTACGTCTGACACTAATCAAAAGACAAGTGGAAACAACACTAACATAATTCTTAGTAACGAAATTAACCAAACAACAGTACGGATATAAGGAATTCCAAAAGCATACAAGGGAAGGTAAACAGATCTTGCTACAAGATATAAGATTGCTCCGATCTGACTGTATATTGAATAAAGTTGAGTGACGGCAGTTATTAATATTACAACTGCAAATAGTGGAAATGTTTCAAAGAAATTTGCTTGTGCTCTAAACAGCCGATTAGTTACGGTGCTCAAAACAGGTTGCACACCATCTCTTGCACTTGTATTCCATTTAGTACCTAGTTCATTAGTTCGCGCTTGCCCAGCTATTAAAATGTGGGTAAGTCCCAATACCACGGACCAGACTAAACATAAGAGTTCAATTGCCATATTGGCTCACTTAACTTAGAAAGTTTTATCCTATTTAATCATAATTAAAGGAGCTTGCCATATAATTTTCCTCGATAATTTTAGGGTTTGTAGACTTTTCTAAAAATTATTCACCTAACTACTCTTGTTTTGTTTTACTTTGTGAAATGTCATCACCTTAACGAGCATAAACGAGTGAGGGCGAGCCTATAACACTATATAAATGATAATTTTACAATTGAAAATCCGCGTGTAGACACTTCGATTCTGTCCACGGCCACCAAATTTAAAATTAAAACAACGACTTAAGTTAACGCTCAAGTCGTTTTTTTAAGTCTATTCGCATTGCACAGTCATTGCGCATATTGTAATTTGAGTACACACTGTTTTCATTGCTTTATAAAAGTGGGCTACGCGTTGAGTGACTTTTTAGGTCCTTACAATGCCAATGTGAAAAAATTGTATTTAGTATGCAGCAAATAAGTAGTTATGAGCCAAGCACCTAAATCATCAATAGCTTCTCCATTACGGCACGTCCCTAACGCGCTGACCTGGTTACGTCTATTTTTAGCCTTACTATTTCCATTTGCATCAGAGTCATGGCATTTAACAATAATTCTGATTGCAATGGCCACTGAATTTCTTGATGGCTTTCTTGCAAGAATGTTTAGCTGGCATAGTTATTTCGGACAGGTGCTAGATCCAATTGCTGATAAATTGTTTTTTCTATCGGTCAGTCTGACGTGGGTATGGTTGGAAAAGCTATCTCTATATTATTGGGTTTTATTGAGTGCCCGAGACCTTGGGGTTTTACTAATTGCGGTTGCTCTAACGGTAACCGGCCGCGTTACAAAGACAAAATCAGTTAAGGCAAAACTATTAAGCAAAATCACAACGCTTATTCAGTATCTAGTGTTTTTGGCAATTCTATTTCAAATAAATGAACCTATATCAGCACTGGTAACCACGGCAGCTATTGTCGGTGTTCTTGCCGCACTCCAGTACATGATTATTTTGTGGAGGGAAAGTAATTAGTGGATTTTCTGCTCAGTATTTTATGGTTTTTAGTTCCTGCAAGTTTCGCCAATGCCATCCCTCCGGTGGCCGCAAAGCTGCTTCCAAATTGGGATTGGCCGTTGGATTTTAACCAGCAGTGGCGCAGCCAAAGAATTTTGGGGGCTCATAAAACGATCAGAGGTATAATTGCTGGAGTGATTGTCTCCTTTTTGATTCACCAAGTGCAACGATACCTTGTGACGCATCATGAATCATTTCAGGGGCTATCCATTGATGAGAATTATTATACTTGGTGGTTGGGACCATGGATGGGGTTTTCTGCATTGATGGGTGATGCCATAAAAAGTTTGTTGAAGCGACAGAAGCACATTGCACTGGGGCACTCTTGGTACTTCTGGGATCAGACCGATTGGATAATAGGAACTATTTTAGGAAGTTTTTGGTTTATTGACTTTCAACTTCGTTTTGTTTTTGGTGCGCTTCTTCTTGGAATTGTCTTATCCGTTACAGGCCATGTGATTGGGTATTGGCTGAAGATTAATAAGGAGAGGGTTTGAATCTATATGCCCATAATATTAAATTGGCATTGTCAGCTTAACTTCGACTTTGTTTAGCTTATATGGAACTGTGAAGTAAAGTGAAGCATGAAAAAAAGACCCTCTTTACCATTTCATCATTTCTCAAACGAAATCATCAGTCATTTTTTTCTGACTCTATTGCCATTTTCCCTTAGTTACCGTGATATTTAACCAATGTATTGCATCGACCAGTTGAATTCGCAGGAAAAAGCAGTCAGTCAATAAAAATTAACGTGACAATTTTGAGACATTCAGGTGTGCGTGTCAGCTACGGGGACTTTTTTGCTAATGTTCATAACCTAAAGTAATTATTCTGAATGGCTTTATTGCATAATTATAGATGGATTTCTTGAATCAGTTTGGGGTGCTACTTTGAACAATATTCAGTGGAGACTTAAAGCTGTAAAATGTATCTATAAATGACCAGATTTAAAAATCAAACAAGTTTGATTGCTTAGGTATGTAATGTTGATCTGTTGTTTCTGTTTTGATTGAAACAATACTCTAATTATTAATATTTTAGATATCCCAATACCTATGGGGTTATCTACCATACAAAAAGTATTTCATCATATTAATTGCCGAGTTCGCCTCAGGCTTCAAGTATTACTATTTATAACCAAATTAAATTTAAAAAGTCATTACGCTTTAAATAAACTGTATCTTTTACCATATAGGAAATACGTGTTGGCACATTACCTAAGGGTGCAACATCCACCATATTGCCATTTGAATTTTTTGAACCGATTAATCCATACCACTGTTTTCTAATATGTGAATTTACTTCTGAATAGGTTCTTTTCATTTGGTCATCGTGCTGAATGAAAAGATGAGCATGCAGCATCTGATTTAATTGGCCAATTTCAATTCCAGCCATTAATTTCAATTGTTTTTCTTTTCGCTTATAAACGCGACCATAACAATAGTCATTTAGCTTATGTGCAAATTTACTTAAATCCTGCTCAAAACAAATTTTGTCATTTGTTTTTGCATTTAAAGTTACAAAGAAGCCTTTCTCACCACTAGCAGTCCATTCAATTAATTTGGCTATCAATACTGCTTTATCCATCTTATCAATCTCACGTTTATATATCTATTTATACATAAACTCACCACCCGACTGAAATAGACAATATAAATTTTTTCGTAAAAAAGGATAACCTAACTAATATTTATAATATTTTATAACTAAAAATTAGTTATCCTGTATATTCCACTCCAAAGCCGCCACCCCTAATTACGAAAAGCTGTCAGTGATAGTTTGATTTTAATAATAAGCGAACTGGTAAATTGGGCCCTAAGCAGCCATTTATGGAATCTACTTAGGGTTAATCCAAGGGTCAATACATTTATTTAATACTGGTCACCATATAGTTTTTTCCATCAGGCACCAAAGTAAAATTCACTTTATCACCCACTTTCGTTTTAGCTAAAACAGCACTGTTTTTAACCTTAAAGGCCATTGTCATTGCTGGTCATTGTATGGATGCAATAGGGTCATGTTTAAGGGTGACCATCGTTTTTTCTTGGTTAATTAGAACGACCTTGCCCTGACCTCTAATTGTTGTATGGCTGGCTGTAGCTTTTGCAGGCATGGCCATTTCCACCATCTTACCCATTGCATAACTTGAAACAGTAACGGTGCTTAAAAGGGGGAAATACGAGTATTGCTAACATCATTTTTTTCATTTGATACTTCCTTATTTATCAATAAAAATCGGATGAGATTGTCACTCATCCGAAGATATAACATTTAACTACAATTTAGGTTGATTTTGAGTTTACTGAAAACTTACAATTAATTACGGGTCTCAATTGACACTTTTTGTACGATTTGGCAAGCGACCTGAGTGTCAGGCATTATTTTGTTGTTGGCATCGCTTCCATCTTTTTATGTTTTGCAATCCATTTATCAAACTGCGCAATTTCTTTTTTCTGTGCTGCGATAATCTTTTTAGCCATCATGCGCATTTCAGGGTTTTTGCCCTTATTTAACTCGGATTTTGCCATGTCTAATGCACCCTGATGATGTATGCGCATCATCATTGCAAAGTCATAATCTACATCGCCAGACATGGGCATTGCTTTCATTTTTTCATCCATGCTACCCATTGAATGGCTCATATCCATTGAAGAGCCCATGTGGGATTCGTCTGCCATTGGAGCAGATTGAGCTAAAGTCCAAACAGGTAAAGCTAACACTGACAATATCAAGCTTGCTGAAAGGCTTCTTTTAATATATAAAATATTGGTCATTTTAAATTCCATTCATTTATAAAAGTTATTCAAGTTAGGCAAAAATAAAGCGAACTCTAAATCAGCTTACAACCAAAACTAAGATTCAAGCTGTTCGTTAGCGAACATAGACTTGGTCGAGTCATTAGCCTATTCGCTGAAAGACTATTTCATATCTTTCATTCCTTCCATTTGAGCCATATCTCCTAATGGTGACGCAGTCGAATGGGTGAGTCGTGCTTGCTCAGTCGTTTTATCAGCAAAGGTAATGGATACGACAATCTTAGTATTGACGTCATAGGCATATTGACCATTACCAGAAAGTTTGTTGTCTGTTGTTGCAGTAATTGGCACAACGAATTTTGATTTTCCGGTTAATATCGCGGCAGAACCTTTAGCGCCAGAACCGGACTAACATTTCGAGCCATTTTTAGATCTTCAAATGAGGCAAAAAATGAGAACTTCAATAATGACCTTAAGCGCACTAGTTTTGGCGGCATGCCCAAAGGTTTCGTAGGCCTAAATAATATGATCTAGTTTGAAGTCATGGGAGTTGAACCAGATTTTAGATCAGGGTAATTATTTAAATTATTAACGTTAATTGAATGAGTGATGCTTTTGTTCACAAAGCATATCTTCTCAACAGTTCAGGGCAAATTCTTCAACAGTCAATTTTGCTGGTATAACCCTACAATAAACTAGTCTAAGTGAACTGCTGACTAATTACCGAAGGCTATATTTTTTGTTGCAGAAAAGGTGTTTACATCTCTGTGCCTTACAACTACTAAATTAAGAAATTTGCTACTTGACTTCAGTCTTGTAAGTTAAACACCTGCATTAATTTCACTTTGCTTTTCCCAAGAAAGCATTGACTAGGTCCATTGGTAACGGGAAGATGACCGTGGTATTTTTGTCTGCGCCAATCACTGTAAGCGTTTCTAAGTAACGAAGCTGAATCGCTTGTGGTTCTTGTGCCAATATTTTGGCGGCTTGGAACAACTTCTCAGCGGCTTGCAGTTCGCCTTCGGCATGAATCACTTTGGCGCGGCGCTCGCGCTCGGCTTCTGCTTGCCTTGCGATGGCCCGTATCATGGATTCAGTTAGGTCAACTTGTTTAATCTCGACGTTTGATACTTTGATGCCCCAACTATCGGTTTGTGCATCCAGTGCCTGCTGAATGTCTAGGTTCAATTTCTCTCTTTCTGCCAGCATATCATCTAACAAGTGTTTGCCAAGCACTGAACGTAACATGGTCTGCGCCAGTTGGCTTGTTGCGTTGAGATAATCTACTACCTGAATGATCGCTTTTTCTGCATCAATCACTCGCAAATAAACGACTGCACTAACTTTTACTGATACGTTATCACGTGATATTACATCTTGAGTGGGCACCTCTAGTACCCTAGTGCGCAAATCCACTCTTACCACTTGTTGGATTATTGGGATGATGATGACCAGTCCAGGGCCCTTGATCTTCGAGAATCGACCCAAAGTGAAAACGACACCGCGCTCATACTCACGAAAGATACGGATTGCGGAAGAAGCAAATACGATAGCAAAGGCAATAACGAAAGCTATCCAGCTAAGATCCCAGGTCATTTAATATCTCCTTCAAAGCACATGGAGAATGGGTGCTCTCCAAGGTAAATGTCTAATGAACACTGGTCTTCCCAGAGTTCAGTCAATATTTGATACTATTGATCGATATAATAGCTAATCAAACAATTTGAATATCATGATATCGATTCACTGGTCCAATTAATAATAATTAGGCTCTCACGTCTGTCTTCGAGCAATTGATGCGTAGACCAAGCCTAGTACACCGCCATATACAATATGCGCAAAAATTCCAACCCAACCCCGGGCCATGGCAAACCAGGGAAATACCGCCGTCATTCCATAGAAATTGACCAAATACACAACCAGACCGAATACTGCACCTAACATCGTCGCCATACCAATGGTGCGTCCGCGAGCTATAAACGCGAACAAGAACGCAAGGAGTATCGATAGTCCGTAGTGAATCAACATCGCCATCCCCATGATGCCAGCATCAAATGTAGCTGGCGGGGGCAACACACTTTTACCCATGCCAATCGCCGCGATCATACGCGGTGGCCCCCATGGGCTCCCACCCATAAAAACAGGTACCATCATCATTTCCAGCATCATAAAGACAGCGCCAGCAATAATCGCGGCCCAGAGCGTAGCACTCTTATCAATGCGGGGTGCAGTAAGGGTGTATTGATTCATTATTAATTGTCTTTCTAAATATTTAATTTGAGGTTTTTTCGGTCGTCACAGCATAACCATTGGTTATGCCTTTAACTGAGCAATATTAAGACTATGCCAATACTTTCCTGCCATCTGTACGCTAGCCTACATAGTGATATAGACAAAATTTTGAAGTAATTGTACTTTTGCAAAAATAGACTGTTCACAACTCGCTACTATATGTGTGCTGACGAACCGACTGGGCGCTACGCAGCGTGCCAAACTCAACATAGCCAAGGATTGCAACTGTCGACGTGACCTGCACAGAATTCCATTACCGTGAACGACAATATGCCCACCTTATTTCTTTTCTCGGATGACGTTGTCGATTTCAGGCTGATTCGGAATAGCGCTGAATGACCAACTTAAATAAGGATTTAGTGTATGCCTAAAACTCCTAAGACAAAAATTGCCTCTGATGATAATAATTTCCAGAAATGCCTCACCGGCATCCAGGGCTTTGACGAAATTACAGAAGGCGGAATTCCAAGAAATAGAATCACTTTATTGTGTGGCAGTACCGGCACTGGAAAAACCCTCCTGGGGATTGATTTTTTAATCCACGGAGCGACTAAGTACAACGAGCCAGGTGTCTTCTTGTCTTTCGAAGAGACAGAAGATGAACTTTATAATGACGTGATTTCTCTCAATTTTGATCTGAAAGAACTTGTTACGCAAAAAAAGATTGTGCTCGACTATGTCCTGTTGGAGCGTGGAGATATTCAATCGCAAGGCGAATTTAATCTTGAAGGACTGTTCATACGTTTGGAATTGGCCATTGATAGCATTGGCGCCAAACGCGTTGTTTTGGATTCCATTGAATCACTCTTTGCAGGCGTCACCGATGCCGGCATTCTTCGCTTGGAGATAAAAAGACTGTTCCGGTGGCTTAAGGATAAACAAGTGACGGCACTCATTACCGGCGAGCTCAGACAAGGCTCTTATACCCGTCATGGCCTGGAGGAGTACATTTCTGATTGCATCATTCTCGTGGACAACAGAGTTAGAGAACAAATTTCCACCCGTAGAATGCGTATCATCAAGTATCGCGGTTCAAATCACGGCACAAATGAATATCCCTTCGTCATAGATCGAGACGGGCTGTCAGTCATTCCCATCACTTCAGCAGGACTCGATCATCCTGGCACCTCAGAGAGGGTTCCGACGGGTATTGCCTCGTTGGACAAATTGTTTCAGGGAGGCGGCTATACAAGAGGCAGCACAGTTCTCGCTTCAGGTACTGCAGGCACCGGTAAAACAAGCCTCGCGGCGGCATTCGCTGTGCAATCGTGTAAACGTGGAGAACGGTGTCTTTTCTTGTCATATGAGGAATCGTCAGGGCAACTCATACAAAACATGCGTTCTATTGGATTTGATTTAGATCCTTTAATTAAAAAAGGGCTTTTGAAGATTGTGTCTACCCGGCCTTCCTTTTTTGGCCTGGAAATGCATTTACTCGATTTATACAAGATGATTGCGGATTTCAAACCCAAAGCGGTCATCATCGATCCCTTGACTAGTCTTATTGGTCAGGGCAATGAACTTGAAATTCAATCGATGCTGACGCGCATGATCGATGCCCTAAAATCGAGGGCTATCACCAGCTTTTTTACCAGCCTTGTTTCTTCGAGCGCACAAAATGACACGAGCGGCGAAATCGGCGTCTCGTCTTTGATTGACACCTGGATCGTCGTTCGGGAATTAGAAGAAAATGAGGGGAAAAGACGCATTCGTGGCATTTACATCGTGAAGTCTCGCGGCATGGGCCACTCCAGCGATGTCCACAAATTTGTATTGAGTGATGATGGATTGAAGTTGGTCACCATGGATTCTAACGCGACTGCTGGACCCCATCAGAAACAAAAGGTTGGAAAAAGTATTACTGTGCGTCAAAATTAATCAAAAAAAGTGTATGTTAAAAGCTGGCTTAGTGTATGACTAAATTCCTCCCGAACTACATTGTCGGCATTGGTGGCTCGGCTGGCGCTCTTAATGCCTATAAGGCGCTCTTTGAGTCTCTGCCATCCAATACAGTCATGGCCTTTGTCGTTATTTCTCACATTCATCCTGAAGCCAATAGTCAGTTAGCTAAAATTCTGTCGCGTTACACGACAATGCCTGCATTGCTGGCTTCGACAGGGATGCCGATCCAGGCAAATCATATCTACGTCATACCAGGGAATGCAGATCTTCAGATAGAAAGAGGTAACTTCAAGGTCGTCTCCCCGCGTTCTAGGAGAAACGTACAAATAGATTTGTTCTTTAGTTCCTTAGCAGAGGCGATGGGGGAACATGCCATCGGCATTATCCTCTCTGGGTACCATAGCGATGGTAGTGAGGGATGCAGGTCAATCAAGACAAAGGGAGGAACAACCTTTGCCCAGGACATGTCGGCCGAAGTAGAGGATATGTCTCGTAATGCTCAGGCTTTAGGCTATGTTGACTATGTGCTGTCACCGAAAGAAATTGCAGATGCGCTTAGCAACCTTGGTGCGTACTTTGGTTAAAGATGTGCTCCTAGGCGACACGGATTTGAATGCTTTTCTTTTGGACTAAATGCTGTGACGCGTCATCGCAATTATGTGCTAGCCCTCCCGATCAAAAAACGGATTTGAGCATACGCACAAATCTTTTGATTTAACTATTAGCTGCTCAAAGTAAAAATTTAGGCCTTAACGTATCAGGCCACGCAGCATTTCTGGCTTTACAGTTTCTGCCTTCTTGATTAGTGTGCGTGCCACCTCAATCTTATCCCATACATTACACATCATCACGCCCCTGACCTTCCCATCGCGCAGATAGTAGATGACGCCGGTATCATTTTCCTTTTGCCAATCAGCGAAAGTCTCGAGGCGCGAGTCGACCTCGCCGGTAGCTTCATAGCCAAACTCGAAAAGATCCGAGAAAAAATACGGCTGATAGGTAAATGGTTCATGAGCGCCAGCCATGTTGCGCCCTGCCAATTTTCCCTGGTTAAGTGAGTTATCCCAGTGCTCCAAACGCATCTGCTGTCCCAGTGCATAGTAGGGGAAGAAAGTATTATCTCCTGCAGCAAAAATAGCTGGGTTTGAAGTTTCAAGAAACTCGTTCACTACAATGCCATTACCCACTTGCAAACCGCCACTTTTGGCCAGTTCCATTTCTGGGGTAACGCCTACGCCAACGATGACCAGGTCCGATTCTATCGTTTTACCATTCTCTGTGTGTGTAATGAATTTATCGCCGTTCCTGCTGAAGGAGTCAGGCTTGTCGGATATCAGAACACTAATCCCCCGCTCTTGGAATTTTCGAAGCATGGCCTGCCCCAAATAGTCCGGAAATACATGACTGCAAAGAGTTGTATCTGGGAAAATCATGGTGACATTCAATTTGTTGATACTGAGCGCAGCAGTAAGCTCCGAACCGATAAATCCCCCACCGATCACCACGGCAGATTTTCCTGCCGTAGCTACGCTTCGAGTATGTAGATAGTCGTCTATGCTGCGGAAATAGCAGATACCTTCGAGATTGCTGCCAGGAATAGATAAATGCCGCGCCATGCTACCTGTGGCTAGCAACAGCTTGACGAAGCCATAGTTCTCGCCGTTGGTGGTAGTTATTGTCTTTTCGCTGGGGTCAAGCCTTACTACTTTCACGCCCAGTAATAGTGTTGCTTTATGTTGGTCATAAAATGTCTTATCTTGCAGGAAGATGTCTTCGACCTTTTGTTTGCCAGACCACAATTGCTTGGAAAGTGGTGGACGGTCATAGGGCAGATGCTTTTCTGCGCAAATCATGAGTATATTTCCCACCGCATCTAGTTCCCGGATACCCTCTATCGCCGATGAGCCCGCCAACCCGCCGCCCACAATCACGTAATCGTAAACTTGCTTTATCATGGCTAACTCCTTAAGAAAACAGGATTAACAATCTTAGCTACCATATACATCTTTTACAGCAACTCTCTAACACCTGTATTTAAAAAGAGTCCGCTTAGAGTTGTAATTATTTGGAGAATAAAATAATTCTTAAATAGAAACTAATTAAGTAGAACCTGCTTCAATACTCAGGTAAACAAAAGACTATCCAGAATTAAGCTGCTAACTCCAAACCAATCATCCCATCAACACTGACATTCAGATTCACTTGGCCGATAGTAAGCGTCATTTTCGCAGACAATGTTTCGTCACCCTTGATCAGACCCTTAGCAATAGCCTTTGCTACCGCTTGCTCAATCTCGTGCTGTGAATTAATTCCTACCATTTTTAAGTACTTACGAATATCCATATTGAAAACATCATTATTCATAGTAATCACCATTTCCGTTAATAAGCATATTATTTTTGTCTAGTTAAGCCAAAAGCTTATGCCTTAAATTTGGTAAATAATAGTGCAAGCATCGAAATAAGCGTTTTTTTATTGTGTTGCAAGTTTTACTTTGGCCGAGGCTGTTGCAATGCAAAGTCTGATGGCTCTAAGTTACCTTTTCGTATCTTATCTACCGCAACACCTACTGATTTAGCAACGTTACGAACTTCCTCTTGTACGGCATGATCACGGTCAAGTGCTTCATGACTTTTGGCATAAGATTCGTAATAACCAATAAAACGGTCAAGTTTAGACTTTGCACCAGCATCTATAAGCCCCATCCAGTCTAACCAGTCAGATAATCCACGCCTTACCCCTTCGATACCAGCGACATCCCCATGCACTACCACACCATAGGCCCGCCCTGCAAGATGTTTTGGATAAGACCAACCTGCCAGCTCGATTTGTTTCGCTTTTTCAGCATTCTTACCAAGAGTAGTAGTTGGGTCAGGGTTTCCGCCATCAGCACAAACTAAGCGATCGATCATTAGCTTCAATACACTAGGTGTTTGATACCAATAAACAGGAGTGAAAATAATAATGCCGTGAGCAGCTACCCATTTTTCATAGATATCCGCCATCCAATCATTAGTTTGACGTTGCCCATGATTGGGGTAACAACTACAAGGCCAATGACATAAAGGCATTGCCGTTGAAACACAACCTTTACATGGATGAATATGTTTATCGTAGTCTGAAATCAATAAACTTAAATCAAGTAAATCAACTTCCATTCCTTCAGCAACCAATACTTCTTTAGCTAACATGGTTAAGCGCCAAGTTTTTGAAACCTCACCCGGACAGCTGCCGTCATTCCGAGCAGACCCACAAATAAGCAATACACGTGATTTAGTTGCACGGTCTTTCTGCTTTTCTTCTGCCAATATAAGACGGTCTCTAGTAGCTTTCCATTCAACTGAAAGCTCATAAGTAGGATCAGAAAATGCAGCGCCTGCCTTTTCTGTAGAAGGAGCTTTATGACCTTCTTTATAATTTATCCAAGCTATTTCTTCAACCTTATAAAGTTGATCAGAAACAGTCTTAAAACTAGGGTCAAGAAATGACTTATGAAATTCAAGATGAAATTCATCACGACCTAATACGACTGGTGCTTGCCCTTTACGTATAGTTGGCATAAATATTCCTACTTAAATTATTAGTAGTATTTAGATAAGCCCATTGTTTGTATGTACGATAACGCACAAAAACACTGGATTGAGTTTATTAAATGCACAGATCTAAGTTGTTATAAAATTAGCTTTTATAAAGCCCTAATAAAAATCCAAAGAATTAAATGGGAAGTTTACAGATTTATTCTTAAATGCAGATTGTCATTATCTAGTGATTTATTATAAAGATATTATTCAATACTAGACAAATATTTCATTTGCTATGTTCGTTGCCGAACTGAATTTGGGATCTATTAAGCCTAATCTAATTATCTTTTGCGTTACTAATTAATTACAGCGCTATAAGGTAACTTAATGAAATTAGTTAATTGGAGATTAATATGAATTACGAAGAACGTGATAGCTATGGCATGTATAAAAGTCATACCATCGATGGCCCCGGCCCAGGTTTAATGGGAGCAGATACGCTCAATGGTAATGATGTCTATAATCATAAAGGTGAACATCTTGGCGATATAAAAGAAATTATGCTCAACATGTCTAGCGGTAAAGTTGAATATGCAGTAGTTTCATTTGGTGGCTTTCTTGGCATGGGTGAAAAGCTTTTTGCTGTGCCATGGCATGCGTTAAAGCTTAATGTTCAGAATAAGCACTTTGTGCTTAATGTTGAGAAGGAGCGTCTTGAAGATGCGCCAGGGTTTGATAAAGATCATTGGCCCAACATGGCAGATCCGGCGTGGGCCAATACAATACACACCTACTATGGTGTTAAGCATAGTATAAGTTTATCTGAAATTAAACCTGAGATGGCAGTAGTATGTAACCAAGATGGTCAATTCGCTACGGTTGACCATATGGAAGGTTTCGACTTTATTAAATTAAATAAAGACGATATGGGGCATCACCATTACATCCCAATTAGTTGGGTAACTTCTATTGATAACAATAAAGTTAAAATAGACCGTTCCGGCGAAGATGCGATGAAAGAATGGACGACTTCATTGCCCATGATGTAATGATTATTTTATTTAATTTTTTTAGTAGTGGCAAACAGCATATAATTCCATTGGATAAGTTTCTGTGAAATGTTTTCCTATTGTCTGCGTTGGCGGTTCAGCTGGTGGATTAGATGCCTATATTCGTTTATTAGATAATCTGCCTGATGATTTAGGCGTAGCGATTGTCATCGTGAATCACATTACAAAAATGCCAACGCATCTGCACGAAATTCTTCCTAAATATACCAACATGCCCGTTAAACTGATTACGGATCATTTGGCAATCGAACCCAATCAAGTGTTTATTATTCCAGCCAATCGAGATTTACATGTGCACAATGGTGAGTTTCAATTGGAGCCAATATCTAAGCCTAGAGGCTGGCCTGATGTCATCACAGTTTTTCTGAGTTCTATCACTCATTATTGGGATGGTAAGTTGATTGCCGTGATTGTTTCTGGCTACGATGGGGATGGCTCAGCCGCATTATGTGGCATTAAAGATATTGGCGGCATTACAATTGCACAAAAACTTGATACTGCGATTGAGCCAGCAATGCCAGAGAGTGCTATAGCGAGTGGCTGCATTGATTATGTGTTATCGCCAGAAAATATTGCACAGCAAATTGCAATCATTACATTATTGTGGAAATCTAAGTATCTGTAAATATTCATGAAATTATCATAGAAAATGTAACTATAAAAACTCTTTAATAGTTATATTGAAATGACTAAATATCAACAGAAGTTCGTTTGACCTTGTCCTTAAATAAAAAAACCTTAAGATTAAGGAATGCCAATCACTTTAAAATACTCCTCGATTGTCTGTGTTAATTCATGTAATGAGCGTTTCAACTCTTCCAAGTCAACATTCTCATGGCCCTCACCCATTAAATCGACCAAAGCTTTATGTTCTTCCAGAGCCTTTAAGTGCGCTTGATACTCGGTATCACCTACTTTGACTTGCTTCATAGAGTAACTCCTTCTGAGTTTATTACATTCACGTTGTTAATGATCTGGTGTTTGTTTATTTCGTTAAACTATTACTATAAACAAAGCTATTCATACTTGCTGTTTCAGATGAGTACAACTGCTTCCATGTTAAAGGCAACCCATTAGCACTTTAATTACTCGAAAATACCTTATCCCAAAAACCATTGGTCACGCCAAAATGGCTGGGCTGTTGCAACATTTGGTTGTGTGAAAGGTGGTGCAAAGCGTGCCAGCGCTTACGTTCTTTAAACCAAGTATTATTAGCATGCCAATGATGCGTAGCATGGTGTAATAATGTATAAAAAAGGTAGCCGACTACCACTCCAAAAGTGAGTGCAGTAGCAGGCCATATACCAATCATTAGCCAAGCCGGAATAAATATAAACAAAGTAATTAAGCTAGCACTCACGAACGTAGGGGCAAAGATAAAAGCAGTAGGCCGACGATGATGCTCTGCATGCCAAGCTTTAAATGGCGGTAAACCATGCAACACAAAACGATGTATGACGTATTCTATTAAGGTCCAGCCAATTAAACCGATGGTTGCATAAATCACGATGGCTGGGTATTGCGCTGGGCTAGTCGTCATCGCCAATAAATACCCTATAACAAACAGAGCTATTGCGTAAAATACAAAGTCTGCGTAATAGGTGTACTTGCTGTATTCTAATTTAAAGAGCTGCATATTAAACCTGTAAAAATAAGGATAGATTAAGTAATCGACTCACCAAGCACATGTTGCGGGTCGCCTTGTGGAATATCTGAGACTAGTCTATCTAACTCTTTTTTGAACACCTGATAACACTCACAAACCGATTTTTCTAACCCAACTCGATCAATCACATCAATGCGACCTCTTTTATATTGAATCAGGCCTAGGTGTTGAAGTTTTCCTGCCCCTCTGTCACGCCTTCGCGGCGTACACCTAGCATATTGGCAATGAGTTCTTGCGTCATGGTGAGCGAGCAAGAGGGCTGCGATCTAGGCTTAATAATAATCTGCGGCATAGTTGCTGTTCTATGGTGTGATATCGGTTACAAACGGCTGTTTGTGTCATTTGCGAGATCAGCGCTTGCGTATAGCGCAGTAGAAGATGCATCAATGGCCCTCTGCGATTAAATTCTGCCAATAATAAAGACGCTTTTAGGCGATACCCATACACTGCAGATTGCACCACTGCAAAACTCGTTGTTGTGTTACCACCCATCAATAAAGTGACACCCAAAATACCTTCATTACCTATACTGGCAATTTCCGCTGTCGCGCCATTTTCTAATACATAGACCAATGAGATAATAGAGGTAGTCGGAAAGTAAACATGATTGAGCTTTTCATTAGACTCACAAAGTACCTCACCCAGCGGCATTTTAACTAACTCAACGCCTGATGAAATGCGATTGAATTCATGAAGCGGAAGGCTGCAAGCAAATGATTATGCATGTTGCTAGGTACATTGTAGTTGAGTGTCATCAATCTTTTTCTAAAAAATAATCGAATTACTTCGTACACTCTACTCCAAATTCGCATAACTAGGATACCACTCAGCATTCATATATTATGTCTGTTAGCGAACATATTGAAATCACTGTCAATCGAGGTTTTCAAAATATGTCAATTAGCCTCATTAGCAATTTCCAGATGCACTAATGCCCGCTTTGTGGACCTTTTACTCATTCGAGCATTTCAGTAGTAATAAATTTAAATGGCAGCTTTGTGTAGTTATGGTTGGCGGTTTTGGACTGGAATCACTGGCTGGTTTGAAGTGGAATGAGTGGCTCTTTTTACCGGAATATACAGTTATCCTGACAAATGTATTAATTTAGTCAATATAATGGGTGATTGCTTCATCTTTAAAATGATGTAAATCATAGAAAAAACTCCATTGAGATTCTATTTTCTCTCTTAAAAGAACAGTTTTTTTAACTGAATTCAGCTTATCTCGATCTAATATATAAATGTAAATTTTCATACCTTTTACGATATGTGATTTTGCTTTCCAATGACCTAAACCAACCTCTTTTAGTAACTGTCCCAAAAATTGAACTGGTTTCATGACGATATCTGATCGAACATTCAAACCCAAATGATTTTCGATAAAAGACTTTCTTTTAATCACTAGCTTAATGAAATCCTGTAAATCATCTTTCTTAAATTCGATTGATTCAAGGAATATGCCATTACTGAAAATAGGCGTTTTGCCAAATAATTGATACAGCAACATAGCAGCAGTATTTTTATCAGGAAGGATTTTTTCATGAAGCCCTAGTTCATGAACATTCATTTTGTTTGCTGTCTTATCCTGAATAATAAATTTTATCCTTTCAGAATTGGTGATCTTTTCGTATGCCAAAATGCCCCGACGAAGTTTTGTTTTATTATCATCTTTAATAAGCTGACGGCTGATAGATTGGCGATAAAATAATTCCAGCTTGGTTCTTTGTAATGAAAAATATTCACTTCTCGAAACTTCTTTATCGTTGGCATCCATTCGCTCACTAATATCGTCATACTCCTCTCTTCTTAATGGTGCTGAGGCTAAAATATCTGCAATCATTTCTTCGCTCAATAGGTTAGCGCCTCTTTTGAAAAACTCTTTACCAACATTCATTGCTATTTCATCTTGCAATACGTCTAAAATCTGCCAGCCATCAGCTTGTTTGTATTCCAGAAAATTGCGCTTAAGCTTATTTTTTGAAGATCTTTGATAAACTGTTATTAGAGCAGCCATCATTAAAAAATTACCTACAAATTCATTTGAAATCTTAAGGGGGTTATTTGTAAGGATTTGTTGGTAATACAAATTTAGAAGAAAGTTATTATTAAGGTATTCATCTTTAACAACTTCAAATTCAGATTCAAAGTTATACAAACTTGGTGACACCCAAACATGCACTTCTTTTGGATGTCTAACCCTTCTTAGCTGCTGATCAATTTCTAAATGGGTATTGATTCTGTTTTCATACAACCCATATACACAATCTATAAATTCAGAATTTTTATCAAAAGTAATATCAATACCGGTTCCTAATGACGGTGAAGATAAAATGACTTTATATTTAATTATCTCTGACTTAATATTTGTAATGAAATGTTGGTTAATAGTCGATTTAGAGTTCTCCGAAGTAATGGAGATCATTGGAATTTGAATACCTAGTTTATTTGCCAACTCTTCAATCGCTTTTTCTAATGATTGAATTTTATTTTTTGAATTAGAAGAGACAAAAATTTGTTTGCCATCAATAATGGATTGTTTTAGATGATCGATCAATTGAGATGAAGTTTGATAAATGAATATAGGCTTCGAGCCATCAACCCATTTATTTATATGTATTTGAATTGGTATGACGGCATCAGATTGAGATTTCGCCATTCTGGTAATGGTATTGAATGTGATCCATCCTAAATCAGCATCTAATGCAACAACCCTTTTAGCATTACCGATGAGTATGTTTAATTGATTGAATATCTCTATGCGTTTATCACCTAATGTTTCAGACAAAAAATGTGATAAAACTTGTTCTGACTCATCAATAATGATGAGATCCCATTTAGTTTTAGATTGGTCGCCAAGTGCCACGCACAAACTGTCTAAACAAACTCCGTAGTTTGGATTATCACCTTTAGCTAAGTCTTTGGTATTTTTGATATCCAGATAACAAACTAAACCTAGTCGTTTGCACATTTCACTTATTAAAGCCTGCCGGTGTCCGATTAATAATACTTTCTTATTAGTGTAAATTGGTGCATCTTTACCTGTATTAATATCTTCTACAAAACTCTCTAAATTGACAGATGAATTTTTAAAGATAATCTTCTTTAAATAGTCTTTCAGAAAATTTGTCTTACCAGTACCTTTAGGACTCTTGATAAAAGTAATACCATTTTCAATTTTATTGATTTGTAAATAACGATCATTTGAAAAGTGAATACCTTTATTTTCTAGCGGTACTGAATCGTAAAGTAATCGTGTAAGAGGAGTTTCAAATTCATTTATTTTGGTAGGTGGAGTGCGTAAATATTCACTTACAGTATTTTCGAAGCTATGGAAATCAAAATCTTCCTTATGATTTCCTTCTAACCAGCGTGTAAATTGGCAAGTTGAACAAACTAGATAAGGGATGGATTTAGCGTTTAAGCCGACAAAGGCACTCGCATTTTTGTCGGGATGAAAAGGACAGTAAACATTAGTTTTTTTCTTGAAATCCATAAACTTTAGAACACCACTTACAGCGGTGGTAATCTCAAAATCTGGTTTAATAGTCAAATTAGACATGCTAAGAGCTGGTCTATGCATACTTGAATCACTGACAGGATTCACTAAACCATCGGCTATCAGTTCAGCTAAAAGCTCTTCTGACAGCTCTTTATTTGAAATTTCTTGATATGAATTTATGGAGCCGTAAAACATCCTTGCTGCATCGGTCGCAGACATATCACCGCCTAATCGCCTTACTAAAGATTTAGTTGCAGCCTTTAATTCTCTTGAGTCGAAAATAGTTTTTGGCAGTACAAACACTAATCGAAATCGATGGTTTTCTGAAGTATGTCGGGGAGTAGTGTAAAGCAGACTACAGTGTTTACTAACCAATGGATGGTTAAGCACATCTGATATCATCCATCCTTCATCGATATCTACGACTAGAAAATCCGAGCATAAGAAATTTGCCGTTTTGCGCTCTTCATTGTGGAACTGATAACTAAAAGCCTCTCCATCATTAATTGCTTCAGCCAACTCAAGCAGAGTGCCATCGACGTTTATAAATTTATTTTGATATTCAGATAAATGTAGTTTTGGTTGTTTGTTGGAGAAATCAATATTTAAGGAAAATTTCAATTTTTTGTACATTTTATTCTTAGTATTTTCTTGTTAAATCGGTTTTATATTTCATTAGTAAAAATCATTCCGCGCTTAATATGTCCTAAATTAATAACTATTCCATCAGCATTTATTTTGCCAAGAATACGCTCATAGCCATATTAAATTAAGTGATTTAACTACTTATTACTAGTCAAAATTGTTTAGTTTTATGTTTTTTAAAATGGCATCTTAGTTTATTAAGATATATAGAAATTCTTTTATGTCCATAAAACTTCTAGATCAACATCTTCACTATCAGGCTGTTGCTCCTTAATCAGTAAATTTACCTGAATTAGCAAAGGCAAATCAAATGCAGTTCCAGTAAGTATACAACTCCCTTTAGATAGATTTGGAATCATGCTTTTTGATAAACTATCCAGAGTGCTAATCGTATTATCTAGTAAAAAAAGATCTCGGTCATTGACTAATCTATGTATAAAAAAATTATGAACTTGCGACATGATTGTAGGTGAAATGTCTGCTGGCCTTTGACTCGACAAAGTAAGATAAAATCCGAACTTCCTTCCTTCCTTAATAATTTCCTCAAAAAGTTCTAAACGATAGTCTTTCCAAGACTCCTCTTCTCTTAATGATTGTTGTGATAAAACATTATGAGCTTCATCGATGATTAAGTGGACAGTTTTATCAGGAGGAGCATTTACAGTTGATTTGTGTCCTTCATAAAAATGTTTGGCAACTAAAAGGGGAAGAACTTTTTTAACCTCTTGATTGCACTGTCTTAAAGATATAACGGTTAATAGCCTATTTTCAATAATATTATCTTTGACTTCAATTATTTGAGCTAAGCTAAATGCTAATGCCTCAATGCGTTTTAAAAGTGGCTGGATATGCTCAAATTGAACGTATCCAGATAGTAAATCATTCACCAACTGTAAATTAATTCTTAAAATTAACTCTTGGAAGAAGTTTAAATTCTGAATATTTATGTTGGTAACTTCTTCTTGAAAAATAGCTACATAAGCAGGACTATCGCCTCCATTAAAATGTGGTCCATTCACGATATAAAAATTACCAGCTTGTCCATGCCAAGACAGGCTACTTAGTTTCTTAATTAACTCTTCACTCCCGATTACCTTTGCGACAGTAATTAGTAAGTCAATGGTTTCTCTCTTCTGGGATTGCGTTTTAAAATTTTTTTCAAAAGTTGCTTTTACATAATTTGTCAAACTATTAGCATTTTGACCATACTTCTTTTGACCATTTACAACTCTTTTAATAAAGGGAGTTTGAGTATTAGAGGTGGCTTTAAAAAGTAAGCATAAAGTATCTGCATTCCAAAATTCATTTGGTGTAACTGGAAATTTATCGCCATCATTATTTTTTGTACTTAAGTTATATACTTTTTTATTATTTGCATCTATGAGCTGATTTTTTGTATATTCCCCATTAAAATCTAAAACTACAAATTTGCTTTTACCTTGTATATTTTCTTTCTTTTCTTTAAACAGTGTGGTGTAAAGGTGGGTAAGAGTGTTTGATTTTCCACTACCTGTATTCCCAAATATACCAATATGACTATTGAATAGGTTTTTCCAAGGTAAAGAAATAGGAAGTCCTTCTTTTAATAACTCACCAATTACAAAACCTTTATCTTTACTATTTTCTTTACTAAATATGCTTTTGATTTGTTCTTCAGATGCTAAAAAAACCAAATCCTTAATCATTGGAAGATATTTAATACCTTCAAAAAACAGATCACTTTCAAAATATCCAATTGGTTTTACTTCAACTTTACGTATCCAAGATATACGCTCTACACCATCTTTTTCGTATTTAGATTCGTCTAAATATTCGCCTTGCACTATACAAACAATGCTTTTGAAACCTCTTTGAATAGTTACGTATTCCCTTATTGAAATACCTTTGAATTTTTCCCCTCTATGAAAAAGTACATCTTTATTAGATTCATCGAAAATCTTTAGAGTTATGCTAACCCCTCTCACCGCGATGACTTCACCTACATTAATAGTCATTACTCATCATTCACTGGGTGGGTTG
The DNA here is from genome assembly GCA_046590165.1 of Methylotenera sp. GTDB lineage: Bacteria > Pseudomonadota > Gammaproteobacteria > Burkholderiales > Methylophilaceae > Methylotenera. The sequence goes on along the minus strand of JBKJUR010000017.1, from coordinate 17,865 downwards.
GAGGATTTAAGGTGAAAATTTCAGTATTAAATTTTTCGAAATTTAAATTTCCACTTTTAGCTGCGATAAATTGAACATTTTCATGACCAATAAATTTAGCTCGCAATTTTTCTTCATTGGCTGAGTCGAAGCAACAAATAAAAAGCTGTAGACTTGGGTTAGATAATGATCGTTTTACTAAATTTAAAATATGTTCATCCGCAAATGAAAACCCAAATGTGATGAATACAGTATTTGGTTTTTCGAGCTCGTAACTCATAGCTCTTAGCATTTGATAATAGTGCTCTTCAAATACCGTTTCATGGAACTTCCATTTTGTAGGATTTACGATTGGGAGAGGTTTGTACTCATTTAAAAACTTTGATGCAATTATTTCGAAATCTTCATCCAGCAAAGATGCGTATATTTCAAGCATTTCAAATGTGGTCTTTTCATCTTCGAGCATGGTAGAAAATGCTTCTAAGTAAACCTCATCAAATACTAATAAAGAATTTATTGACTTACTGTAGTCAACAACAATATTTTCTCCATCCTTATGCCAATATACTGAACCATGAAGGTGAATTAGATTGATTTGTTGCAAATCATTATGTTGAAGTGAAAATATTCCAGTTTGTCTGACATAGGAATTAAAGTTTTTTGCTTGTAAGTATTTTTTCCTAAATCCACGTGTTCCATCATTAATTATAAATTCAGTTTTACCCTCTTTTAAGATTTTATCTGCAGTCAATGCAAGACATCCATCATAGTTGGTTGTGAATAAATTACACCTTCTGTCGGAAGAGCGTCGCTTACCCAAAATGTATAAAATTGTTTTTAATAATATTGAATAATTTTCAATTACTGAACTCTGTGCTGAATCCAGTATATCTACATCAAATTCGGATATGGGTTTTATACAAGTTTTGTAGTAATGCATAAACAGAAGTGCTTTTAACTTAACCTTATCCGAACTTTTTGATTGTTCAATCAATGTTGCTATTGTTTCAACAGTGTGCCAAGAATCATCATTCTTCATATTTAATGATAGGGTTGGAAACAACCCAGATGAAGCTCCTGATCCAATAAGAATATTGATGTTTTTATCGTATATTTCTTCTAAATTTATCCGTTCTACCATCAGGGTCCCCTGAATTATTATTATTAAATATAGTACCAATTAAAATTGGTATATATCTATTTTTTTCAATAAGTTTACATTTGAATCAATACTTTAAGAGTAGTGTTTTAATTTTATTACATCATATTTACAGCTGTTCTTTTCATTTCATCATTAACATCGATATATAGTTGGGTCGTAACGATACTCTTATGCCCTGCCAAAGACTGTAAAACTCTGACACTTATACCTTTATTTGCTAATTGGGTAATAAAAGTGCGCCTCCCACTATGGCTTGTAGCGCCATAAATGCCAGCATTCTCAAACATACGCTTGAATTTTTGTCCCAATGCATTTGGATTAAATTTTTTCTTGGTTTTTTGAGAAACAAATAACGGAGCATCCACTTCATCGTGACCTAGCGTAGATATGTAAATATTTAATTCATTACATAGTCTTAAGCCAATCATAACCATCCTGTAATTTTTTCCTTTAGTTTGTTCAGGCTTTAATCGAATTTCATCAATGATGATTCCTTCAATTGTAATAACATCGCTCATTTTTAAAGCTGCAATTTCTCCCACTCTCATCCCAGACCAAAAACTAAGTAAAATCATCGCTCTATCTCTGGCTGAATATCTTGTTGGGACTATTGATTCTAGTACCTGCTCAAATTGTGCAATAGTTAATGATTTTGCTTGCGCCATACAAATAACCTATATATTTCAATGGGTTATATTATATAATATCCTTAGTTAATGTAACATAATTATCAAAATGTTACATTTTCTTGATGTGATTATTATTTCTCATCATTTCGCTCACATGTATTAATTTTCATTAAAAAATATAGGTGATTTTATTAAATTCGTTATTGGAGATTTTCAAATGGGTTATTTAGATGGTTTAAAAGTAATTACTGCAAATAGGCCTGCAAACTTATCACCAACTTTACAAAGACGTAGCAATTTATTGAATAAACTTGAGCATCAATTTGAGTGCGCTAAAGCAAAAGTAGAAGGCTCTGATTATTTTGTTCTTAGTTTTAAGTCATTTAAACTTGAAACTGGTCAACGGGAACAGGTTGAATGGCAGCGTCGAATAAAGCCTTGGTGGTACACAACACCAGAAGGAAAAGTTATTTTTGAAGTGAGATATGCAAATAAACGGATTGAGTTGCTGAAAGGAAAAACTGGTATTGAAGTTGATAATCTTGAAACTTTAATTCCTGCGATAGAACTATTGAAAAAAGCTGTAGAAAATGGTGAGTTAGATAACACACTTAGTACAACAGCTAAAACAATCAGATCAGAAATAGCAAAATAAGCGCTTGATAAAACACACGGGCATAGTTGTGCCCTTCATTAGTGCACATGATTAACAATTGCACTTTATGAGACACCAACAATCGTTGGCATATTTCAAGCCATCATGTGGACTTAAAATTAATAGTACACAATATAGTAAAGCTTGGCAGTCCATTGGCTAGATGCACTTCTACCACCACCTCTGGTGCATCCATGCCGCTCAAAGCGCGGCTATATAGTACGGCTAGGCTCATTTTATTTACTTTTTATAATTTTTGTTGAATGAACAGCAGATTGAATAGCTGTGCTAATTACTTAATTTGAGACTCTAGCTCACTCAGCTTCTGTTCCAGCAATGTCAGTTTTTCACGTGTATTGCGTAGCACTTCTGCCTGCACATCAAACTCCTCGCGTGTAACAAGCTCCATTTTGGTGAGCGCGCCCTTTAATAGTGCGCTAATATTTTTTTCAATATCGGCCAATGGCGAGCTAACCACTATCCCTCTGATTTTATTAGATATTTCATTTAACTTATCTGAACTAAACATACAATTTCCTTACATTTAATGAATATTGAAGCTAAGTTTAGCAGGTTTTAAGTTGTAATTACATAAGGTTTGGGTGAATGTTACATAATTATGTCATTGATTATAAACATTATTTAAGTTGGCACATGCCTTGCTTGTGCCTTTGAGTGTATTTTTTGTTCAATAATCATTAGGAGTTAAGCAATATGCGTAAGTCACTATTACTAACGGCGGTATTAGGTGCGCTTTACATGCCAGCAGTTTCGTTCGCAGAAGATGCAGCCCCCGCTGCAGAGCCAGCATCACCACACACATTTACTTACAATATGGGCTTATATAGTCAATATATTTTCCGTGGTTTAACACAAACCTCACAACGCCCAGCTATTCAAGGTGGTATGGATTACTCACATAGCAGTGGCTTATATGCTGGTGTTTGGGGTTCAAATATTAGCTGGCTAGAAGATGGTGGCGTTTATCAAAACTCAAGCTTGGAGTTTGATGTTTATGGTGGTTACGCAAGTACTATCGGTGAAACAGGCATTGGCTATAATGTTGGTTTACTCCAATATATCTATCCAGGTGATATGGTTAACCCAGCATTCAGAAATGCTGAAACAACTGAAGTATACGGTTCACTTTCATACAAATGGTTACAAGCAAAAGTTTCTGTTGTAGCTTCTAACGGCGCGTTTGGTTTAAAAAATGCAGACGGTTCATATTACGCTGAATTAAATGCAAACTATCCAATTGGTGAAACTGGTTTAACTGTTAATGCGCACGTGGGTCGTCAAGATTTTAGCGGCAAAACTGAAGGCGCTAAAAATGATTTAGGCTCTTACACAGACTATAAACTTGGTCTTACTAAATCATGGAGCAATGGTGTTAACGTCGGTGGTTACTACACTGACACAAATGGCCGCGATTCATTCTACGGCGATGCACTATATGCTGGCGGCGGTATCGCCGATGAACAATTTACATTATTCGTTCAAAAAACGTTCTAATTTCGTAAGTAGGTATTACTGGTAATATGCGGTAGGAACTTGATGTAAGTTTCTGCCGCAAAATTACATTATTTAGGAGGCACTCATGAAATTTGTATCAGCAATAATCAAGCCATTTAAGCTTGATGAGGTTCGTGAAGCACTATCCGCCATTGGCGTACAAGGCATCACTGTCACTGAAGTAAAAGGTTTTGGTCGCCAAAAAGGTCACACTGAGTTGTATCGCGGTGCTGAATATGTTGTAGATTTTTTACCAAAAGTTAAATTAGAAGTCGCAATTAAAGATGATTTGCTGGACCAAGTAGTGGATGCGATTGAAAAATCAGCAGCCACAGGCAAAATTGGCGATGGCAAGATTTTTGTCTTTAATCTCGAACAAGTTTATCGCATCCGCACCGGTGAAACCGGCGTAGAAGCGCTATAAGGGGATGATAATGAAAAAAATACTTTCGATGCTCGCGTTGGTCACAACGCTAGGTTTTGGTTTTACAGTCAATTCATTCGCTGAAGATGGCGCGCCAGTTGCTGATGCTGCAACTGCGGTAATTACTCCAGAAGTTGCTGCACCTGCCGCTGAAATGGCACCTGCTGAAGCTGTTGTTGAAACAGTAACAGTGACTGAAGCTGCACCTGCCGCATCTGAGCCTGCTGCCGCACCAGCACCAGTTCCAAACAAAGGTGATACTACATGGATGCTAATTGCCACTGTGCTAGTTACACTCATGGCAATCCCAGGTTTGGGCTTATTTTACGGCGGCCTAGTGCGTCAGAAAAATATGCTTTCAGTGCTCATGCAAACTTTCATGATTTTCTCAATGATGGGTGTGCTGTGGGCGCTTTATGGCTACAGCGTTGCATTTACGGGCGGCAATCCATTCTTTGGTGGCCTAGGAAAAGCGTTTTTAGCAGGTATTACGCCAGATTCAGTTGGCGCGACATTTAGTAAGGGTGTTTACATTCCTGAACTAGTATTTGTTGCATTCCAATTGACTTTTGCTGCTATTACACCAGCGTTGATTATTGGTGCATTTGCTGAGCGTATGAAATTCTCTGCTGTGCTTGCATTCATGGTTTTATGGTTCACATTTGCTTACTTGCCAATGGCGCACATGGTTTGGTATTGGGACGGTCCTGATGCGATTACTGATGCTGCATCACTTGAAACTGTAGTAGCGAATGCAGGTTGGTTATGGGCTAAAGGCGCACTAGACTTTGCAGGCGGTACTGTAGTGCATATTAATGCTGGTGTTGCCGGTATTGTTGCTGCATTCGTGTTAGGTAAACGTATTGGTTACGGTAAAGAAGCAATGACTCCTCATAGCTTAACTTTAACGATGGCTGGCGCTGCTTTACTATGGGTAGGATGGTTCGGTTTCAACGCGGGTTCTAATCTTGAAGCTAACGGTTACGCTGCATTAGCCTTGGTTAACACAATGATTGCAACTGGCGCGGCTACTTTATCTTGGACATTCTCAGAATGGCTGCTTAAAGGCAAACCATCTATGTTAGGTGCTGCTTCTGGTGCTGTTGCTGGTTTGGTAGCGATTACACCTGCGTGTGGTTTTGTAGGCCCAATGGGTGCAATTGCAATCGGCTTGTTAGTTTCACCACTATGCTACTTCTTTGTAGCTAAAGTGAAATACATGTTTGGTTATGATGATGCACTTGATGTATTTGGTGTTCACGCAATCGGTGGTGTATTCGGTGCACTAGCAACGGGTGTGTTTGTTAACCCAGCACTAGGTGGTATGGGTGTTTATGATTATGTAGCAAATGCTGTTGGTGAATACAACTTTGCCGCACAAATGACTGCACAAATCTATGCTGTAGTCACTGCAATTGTGGTTTCAGCGGTGGTTTCATTCATTGCACTGAAAATTGTAGATGTATTAATCGGTCTACGTGTATCTGAAGAATCTGAGCGTGAAGGCTTAGATACTACTGAACACGGTGAACGTGCTTATCATAACTAAACTTTAGTTAGATTCAAGTAAGTTTAAAAAGGGCGCGCAAGTGCCCTTTTTTATTACCTAAAATTTATAGCTTTAAAATAATTATTGACATACATCACTAAATAACTAACCATGTAGTTATGAAGTCAATCATCGATATTCCTCAAGAGTTCAAAAATACTGCCGAGATATTTATTGCGCTAGGTGACGAACATCGCCAGCGCATTTTGCTTGCGTTTGAAAAAGGTGAGAAGCTAAATATATTGCAAATCGTTTCAACCACAACCCTAAGCCGCACCGCCGTTACGCATCATTTAAAAGTTCTGCATGCAGCAAATGTCCTTAACTCTGAGAAGATAGGTAAAGAGGTCTATTTTTGGATTAACAGCACCGCAGTCATTGAAGCCATACAAGGCGTGCTCACTTATATAAAAAATGAAACCTAGAAACCCTGACAAAAATCTAATAGAAGCAACATCAAAAGGAGCGTGATGATTACTACGTTATTAAAATATATCTGTCGGATTATTTTTCGTGTGCAAATCACAGGTATAGAGAACCTACCTAAAGAAAGTAGTGAATCCGATAGTTGCAAACTATTGATTATTGCCAATCATGAATCATTTTTAGATGGCTTATTACTTGGGTTATTTTTGCCTATACGTGCCACATTTGTAGTGCACACCAGCGTACTTAATAGTTGGTTTTTTAGACAAGTATTACGATTAACACCCTATTTAGCAGTAGATCCCAGTTCGCCACTGGCTATGAAAAAAGTGATTAAGCTACTTGAAGCCGGAAAGCCAGTAGTCATTTTTCCTGAGGGGCGCATCACGCTCACAGGCTCACTGATGAAGGTATATGACGGCCCTGGTTTTGTTGCCGCAAAATCGGGGGCAATGATATTACCTGTCCGTATTGATGGGGCTGCACGCTCTTACTTTAGTCGCTTACAGCATGATCAAGCTAAAAAAATATTTCCTAAAGTCACTATCTCGATTTTACCTACTAGCCATATCGATATGCCGCAAGGCACCACCGCGAAAATAAGGCGCAGATTAGCAGGCGACGCGATGCGACGCGAAATGCAAAACATGATGTTTAGTTCAGCACCGATAAATACTTTGTTTGAAGCCTTTTTAGATGCGATTTCAATCTATGGACGTAAAACACCATTAATAGAAGACATGAGGCAAACAGAAGAAACATATGGTGAATTATTGAAGAAAAGTTTGGCATTGGGCAGGCTTGCCAGCAAAGTGACCAAGCCACATGAAAACGTTGGCGTATTGATGCCGAACGTAACGAATACCATTTGCTTGATTTTTGGTATGAGCGCACTTGGGCGCATACCAGCCATGCTGAACTATACTGCAGGTAGCGCAGGCATTCAAAATGCCTGCACTGTCGCTACTATTAATACGATTATTAGCTCACGTGAGTTTGTTAAGGTCGCAAAACTAGAAGAAATAGTCGCAGGCCTGCAAAATGTAAAAATCATTTATTTAGAAGACTTACGTGCTACGTTTAGTCTACTGGATAAAGTTTGGTTAATGGGCTTTGCACTTTGGCTACCAAGGCTAGCTGCCATCAAAAGTAAACCATCCGACCCAGCCGCCGTGTTATTTACCTCTGGTTCCGAAGGCAAACCAAAAGGTGTAGTACATTCGCACAGCAGCATTTTAGCCAATATTGCACAAATCAAATCCGTGATTGATTTTTCTATTCAAGACAAATTCATGATGGTGCTACCCTTATTTCACGCGTTTGGCTTTACTTGCGGCGCCATTATGCCATTGGTCACTGGTACACGATTATTTGTCTATCCATCACCGCTCCATTATCGTGTAATCCCTGAAGTCATTTATGACCGCGGCTGTACAGTGCTATTTGGTACGAGTACCTTTTTAGCAAATTATGCCAAATTCGCTAACCCTTATGACTTTTATAAATTGCGCTACGTAGTAGCAGGCGCAGAAAAACTCAACGAGGAAGTTCGCAAAACTTGGGCAGATAAATTTGGCATCCGTATTTTAGAGGGTTACGGCGCAACAGAATGTGCTCCGGTATTAGCCGTGAATACTCCGATGGCAAATAAAAATGGTTCTGTAGGCACGCTGATGCCGGGATTAGAACCCAGGCTAGAGGTCGTACCAGGTATAGAATGTGGTGGATTACTCTCAGTGCGCGGCCCAAACGTGATGCTCGGCTACTACTTATACGATAAGCCTGGCGTTATTCAAGCTCCCAAAGAGCAATGGTACGACACTGGCGATATCGTAGAAATTGATAGTGATGGCTTCTTATTTATTAAAGGTCGAGTTAAACGCTTTGCTAAAGTTGCTGGCGAGATGGTGTCACTGGAAACCGTAGAAAGTGTTGCAAGTCATGCATCTCCGCAGCATCAGCACGCCGCCACAACACAGGTAGATATACAGCGTGGAGAAAACGTCATCCTTTACACAACAGACAATACGTTAAACCGTGAGCTTTTAGGCAATAGCGCTAAAGAGCTCGGTAACTCAGAGCTTGCCATTGCGCGAAAAATTATCGTGATTGAAGAATTACCTTTATTAGGCACAGGTAAAACTGACTATGTAACACTGAAAAAAATGGCAGAAAATGCATAACAAAACCACTATAAATAATAATGTAAAAAATACATTAAATACTTTTAGCCTAATCTCTGAATCAATGGTTTCTTCATGAAAGTCTCAGCATGAGCCAACAAAACTTCGGTACAAACAATCAATCACTTGCGTCACGCGGCATGATAGCCGTGTTGATAGCGCAGTTTATATCTGCATTAGCTGATAACGCGCTGCTGTTTGCAGCGATTGCGCTTCTAAAATCAAATACAGCGCCTAATTGGCAGATTCCTATGCTGCAGGAATTCTTTGTAATTGCGTTTATTTTATTAGCTCCATTCGTGGGACCATTTGCCGATGGCTTTCCCAAGGGCCGGGTAATGCTCATTGCCAATATGCTTAAACTAATTGGTGCGAGCGCTATGTTCATGGGCATGAATCCACTACTGGCATATGGCTTGGTAGGTATTGGTGCAGCAGCATATTCTCCTGCAAAATACGGTATTCTAAGCGAGATGGTGCCTGCAGATAAATTGGTAAAAGCCAACGGCATGATGGAAGGCTCTACAATTGTCGCCATTTTATTAGGCGCGGTGGTTGGTGGAAAATTAGCAGATAGTGCTGTTTCAACGGCACTAACAGCAGTATGTGCTTGTTATTTGCTCGCAGCGTTTGTAAATACTTTAATACCCAGGCTACCTGCGGCTAAGCAAAATCAAACCTTTGCACCACTGCCTTTAATTCAACATTTTGTAAGCGCATTAAAGACTTTGTTCAGAAACCGTGATGCAAGGTTGTCATTACTTGGCACCAGCGTATTTTGGGGTGCGGGCTCCACACTGCGCTTGATTTTAGTCGCATGGGTACCCGTTGCATTAGGCATGACCGATTTAAGCATGCCAGCTAACCTAAGTGGCGTAGTGGCGATTGGAATTGCTATAGGCGCTGCGCTTGCAGCCTCTACCATCAAGCTGGAACATGTTAATCGGGTATTGCCTATTGGCATGTCGATAGGGGTATTGATTATGCTGTTCGCACACAGCACAAACTTGTACATTGCAATTGGCCTCCTAATTTTAATTGGCGGCACAGGGGGATTTTATGTAGTTCCACTCAACGCATTATTACAGGAACGCGGGCACGAAACGGTGGGTGCAGGCAATGCTGTTGCGGTACAGAATTTTTTTGAAAACTGCACGATGCTAGTGTTAGTAGGCATATATATAGCCATGCAAAAAAGCAGTTTGCCCGTGGTGCAAACTGCCACTATATTCGGTGCCGTCATTTTTGTGGCGATTAGCTTGATTGCATGGTTTAGGCGTAAAGAAGTTTAGGTGCGCTCAAAATCAAGAAACAATCAATTTTTATCACTACAAAAACAGATGGTGATTAAGAAATTTCATAAGCTTCGGCCTAATGCCAGTGCTTACTGCTTTATAATCCTGTAACTATTGATTCATCAGAATTATTTATTAAAACCTGTTTGGAAATCAACCATGTCTTTTGTAAGCTCAACAGCTTCATGTTTAAAAAAATCGATTACCCACATATGGCAACGCCTTACATTGGCTGGGCCCTATGCGCCGTTGATAGCGATGTTTATTATCGGCCTCATCGTAGTAAATACCTCACGCTTTGGCCTAGTGTTATGGAAATTAGACCGTATTAATGCGACTGGCAAATTAACCGAAATTCTAATGCAAGGCCTGCGCGTTGACATTATTGAGTTGTGTTTATTGAGTTTAATCCCCGTACTTTTATTACCTTTTTTTGCAATTAGCAAATGGTGGCGCGGTTGGCAAAGATTTACTTATATTTGGGTGATTTTAGTCGTAGTGCTATTGGTATTTTTAGAAGTTGCCACACCGGGTTTTATTGCTGAATACGATGTAAGACCTAACCGTATTTTTGTTGAATATCTAAAGTATCCGCATGAAGTGGTCAGCATGTTATGGGGTGGATTTCGAATTCATATTTTTGCCTGCTTGATATTTATTGCGCTCACAGTTTACGCAATGCGCTCAATTATGAAGCCATGGCTTACAACTTCAAACCGATCAAACTGGAGTCTCACAAAAACCTTAATCACTTGGCCGCTCATTTTTATTTTACTCGCGTTAGGCATACGTTCAACGTTAGGCCACCGTCCTGCCAATCCGGCTTTATTCGCGATTACTGCGGATAGCATGGTGAATAGCCTGATCTTGAATTCTGCCTACTCTGTGAATTATGCTGTTTACAACATGCTCAGCGAAAATAAATCGAGTGAGATGTACGGCAAAATGCCACGTGAAGAAATTTTCAGGCTGACGGGCAATCAAGACACTGATATTCCTACATTAAAAACGCTCATTCCTAGCCATAAACGGGAAAAACCGCTTAACCTGGTCATTTTGCTGCAAGAAAGTTTAGGTGCTACTTTTGTCGAGTCACTCGGCGGCGTGCCTGTAACACCCAATTTAGAAAAGCTTAAAGAAGAAGGCATCTGGTTTGAGCAGTTGTATGCCACAGGTACGCGCTCAGTACGTGGTATCGAAGCGGTCACCACTGGGTTTCAGCCGACACCTGCGGATAGCACGGTTAAACTCACCAAGTCGCAAAAGAATTTTTTTACTTTAGCCTCCCTACTTGCAAAACAAGGTTATAGCACTGAGTTTATTTATGGCGGTGAATCTCACTTTGATAATATGCGTGGCTTTTTTACTGGCAATGGCTTTCAAAACATTGTTGATCAAAAAGATTACAAAAATCCTATATTTATTGGAAGCTGGGGCGCCTCAGATGAAGATTTATTGAACAAAACGCATGAACAATTGCTAGCGCATCATCAATCTGGCAAACCATTTTTCACCTTAGCTTTTTCATCATCCAACCATGCACCTTTTGAGTTTCCAGATGGTCGCATTCAATTGTATGAGCAACCTAAAGCAACGGATAATAATGCAGTTAAGTATGCGGATTACGCAATAGGTCAGTTTTTTGAAAAAGCGAAAAAAAGCCCTTATTGGAAAAATACGATATTTTTAATTGTGGCTGATCACGATATACGTGTGCGTGGCAATACGTTAGTCCCTATTGAGCATTTTCATATTCCAGGTTTAATTTTAGGTGCTGATATCAAACCGCAGCAACTGACTAGCGTAGCAAGCCAAGTTGACCTACCAGTTACATTATTATCATTAATGGGTATTAAAGCGCAACACCCCATGACTGGGCGCGATTTATCTAGCGAAGCACCTGACACCAAAGGTCGCGCAATGATGCAATACACTGACAATTTTGCTTGGATGGAAGAAAGCACAGTTGGTAAAGATGTTGTCGTGCTACGCGCTGGTAAAGTACCTGCACATGGTCTATATGACGCCAAACTCAAAAAACTAACTGAGGTAACTCCTGCTCAAAACCCAAAAGCGCTTGCTGAAGCTAAAGCCATGGAACAACGCGCATTAGCAAACTCTTTGTTACCTAACTTACTGTATAACGAGCAACGTTATCGCCTGCCTTAATTTTAATTACCCGTTTTAATTAAACCATGAGTATTATTAAAATTTTAACGGCTAATCAAGCCAATAAACAACCCAGCATGCTGACATGGCCCATCATTCGGATGGGCTTATTCTATATTTTGAGCGGCAAGCTTTTGATCAAGCAAGGTCACCTGCCAGTCATTGGTCATACTGTACCAAATGATTTTATTGGCGTGTGTGTGACCTCGGCCGCGGATGAAAGAATTGATGATTATGTAATCACACAACTTGGTGATTTAGGCATAAAAGAAGTACGCCTAGACTTAACCTATGGTGACACAAATGACTTCCATGCGCGATTTTTAGAAAAACTGTTAGCTAGGAATTTCAATGTCACATTACACATTGTGCAGCCATTTTTAAATGCAAAAAAAATGGAGAATGCAGCCGAACAGGCCATGTGGCAAGTATTTCTTGAAGCAGTATTAAGCCGTTTTGGTGGTCAAATTTCACGGGTTGAAATAGGCACCACTATTAACCGTAAGCGCTGGGCTGGCTACACTGTCAATGGATTTTTACATGCTTGGGATATTGCGTTTAAAACGATTAAGAATCGGAACATTACACTGGCCGGGCCTAATGTAACCGATTTTGAACCCGTTTATAACATTGGTATTTTAAAAATGTTAAAGGCAAAAAATCAGCTGCCTGATGTACATACCAACAATCTGTTTAGTGAGCGCGTACAAGAGCCTGAGCGTTTTGATCACCGCGTTTTTAAATATCGGTGGGCGACCATTTTCAAAGTAAATCTCATTAAAAAAGCGCGTTTACTTAAAAAAATTACGACTGATTTTGGTGTTAACAAACTGATTTCCCCGGTGGCCTTCTGGGCGATATATCGTATTCAACGCATATTGCCATATGGTGAACAAAAACAAGCTGATTACGCCGCGAGATACATGGTACTAACTGCAATTTCTAACAGCTTTGACCAGGCATTCTGGGGAGCATTAATCTGTCATCGGGAAGGTTTAATTGATGATGGTTTAAAAGATGAAGAATACCCTGCGTTGGAACGTGTAACGCACTATGCCAGTGTGGATGGCGAAATCGGCAATTTCAGGCCTCATGCAAGTTTTAATGCAATTAAGGCTGTGGCTAAAGTCATTCAAGGTGCGCGCTATCAAGCTACGTTAGCCACCGCTGATGGTTTAGAAATGCATCACTTCCAGACTGAACAACATGAAATTCATGCCATATGGACAATCAACGGTAAAGCCGCTGTTTTAGCTGACATCTATGCCACGAAGGATATCCAACAAGCTGAGATTTTGCATCGTGATGGGCAGTTATTGCAGGAAAAACCAGCGCTCATTACTGAGTCACCTATCTATTTACGCTGGCCTAAAAACCATCATCATCAAGTACTCACTCAACCACAACTGGCAAAGAATTTAGCTGTCCATGCCCACATCGAACATTTAAGTTACTACCCATTTCAGCAAGATGGCTGGTTCGGCTTAATACTCGCGAAAAATATAGATGATGCAACGTTATTGGCCCATCAGCTTCATCCTGCAACATTAACCAGCCCCATAAAAGAAAATTCGCTACGCCATGCACGCAATGCAATTTGGGCAATCGTTGATCCACGCGATGTATCGCAACAAATAACAGTTAAACAACCAGTAAAAATGTACCCGCATAAAGCATTTTTTGACCGCTTTAAGCCCAGCAAAGCCAAGCGTAGCTGGAACGGCGCTGTTGAATTGCTAAGGCGCGGTATTGATACCGCTAAGCCTGTTGCATTTTTTGAGAAACAAGGCGACACCACATTAAAAGAAAATTTTTATATTTGTGACTTTGTTCATGCTGACTGCACCATAGGCGAAATGCTCATGCACTTTGCACGTGGCAATCAAGAGTTTCTTAGCCCCAAAGGTGGTTGGCGCATTAGTGAAGATGCCGTTTACGTACAACTTGCTGAATACTTAATTAACATGCACGGGCGCGGTGTGTTTTTTAGAGATTTATCTGGTGGTAATGTATTAGTCAAAATGCAAGAAAACGGACAATTACATTTTTCATTAATTGATACGGCCCGTGCGCGCTTTTTCAATGTTCCTACCCCAGTAATAGATCGTATTTCAGATCTCACGCGTATTTGTAATAAGCTACATTGGGCTGGTCGTGAACGTTTGATGGACTTATATTTGCGTCGCATCAATCGAACATTTATTTTGAAATATAAATTGGCCTTTTATCTGTATGACTTTAAAGTTGGATTAAAAAGAAAGGTTGGCAGAAAAGGTATTAAAAAGCTGATTAAAAGGTTTAAACGGCCTGTTTAACTTAATAAGCTTGTATGGCTATAAGCAACATCTAATGATTTTCATTAGTGTTCTTTAATGACTGACATCATGTTGCAATTTCAGTTTAGCCGTAATATCACTATCACGTTAAGTAAATGCTTTTAAGCAAATGCGATGCGAATTAACCTAACAGGAGAATTATTATGTGGACTACACCAGCTGCTACTGAAATGCGTTTCGGTTTTGAAGTTACAATGTACGTAATGAACAAGTAATTTAAATTATAATTTTGAACGATTCAGTTCAAATATATAATCAAAAGGGTGCTTAAAGCACCCTTTTTAATTGCCTAAATTTAATAGCCCTATTTAAGTCTATGGATTATCAACTATTGAGGGAATACAAATTCTTTAGGTAAAAATACCCAGATCTTTCCAGTTTGCTTCATAGCGCCTGCTTTTGCACCAGCCTCAAACCCTGAACCCCAAAAAAAGTCTGCCCGCACACCACCTTTAATTGCACCGCCTGTATCTTGCGCCATCATCAACCTTTTTAACGGTTTAGCACTATTCGGTTCAGTAGTAGATAAAAATATTGGTGCACCTAATGGCACATATTTCGCATCTATCGCTACGCTGCGCTCACCCAATATAGGCACCCCAAGTGCACCTAACGGCCCTGGCAGGCCTGGAGGGAGCTCTCTAAAAAATACATAGCTAGGATTGCTGTTAAGTAAGTCTCGTAACTTAGCTGGATTGCTACGCGCCCAATTCTTAATACCTTGCATAGAAGCATTAGACGCACTTAGTTCACCGCGTTCGATAAGTAAACGACCAATTGAATTGTAGGCTTGACCATTTTGATCAGCATACCCAATGTGTATCTGCTCGCCACGTTCTAATTGCACTAAACCAGAACCTTGAATATGCAAGAAAAAAACATCAATAATATCGTCAATATAAATAAACTCCCGCCCTTTAATGGGTGAAGCTTCAACTTCTATTTCGGCACGACTATAGTAAGGTACTAATTTATTACCGACCAACTTTCCACGTATACGCTTAAATTTAAGCTCGGGATATATATTATCCAACTCTACAGTAATTAAATCGTATGGCGTTTGATATAAGGGGTATGGGTATTTAGCAGACTTTGTACGGCTGCCTTTTAACAAAGGCTCGTAATAGCCAGTAATCAGGCCATTATCGGTACCGTCGACATTGGTCGTTTTATAAACAGAAAAATTCTGTTTCAAGTAAGCTAACACAGCTTCTTCATTAGGTTTGTTAGCTGTTTGGCTATTGAGCAGGGTTGCTGCATTACAAGCATTTTTCCACATAGGTTTATTCACTAAAGTGGTACAACTTAACATCCATGCTGGCCACGCAACACTTAAGCTGTTGAGATTATTTGCCGTTAATCCATCTACATCTTCCCACTGGGCAGGTTTTAAAAGTCCATAATCTGGGATTTTGAGCTCAGCTTTTAAATCTGCCGCCTTAGGCTCGGCAGTTTTTGGCTCTGGAATTTGTGGTGCTGTTTTAGTGCTAGGTTTACTGCCAACAGGCTCAGCAGTTTTAACATTATTACAGTCGCACTTTTGTTTTGATGCCACTGGGGCTGCAGGCACACTGGGTTTCAGCTTTTTATTCGCACATGAACTGAGTGCGCACATCATCAATATTGTTAAAGAGAATATTGCTATTTTTTTCATCAATTTATAGTCATCGCTTATTAAGCAGAATTTAATGCTTGGTTCTTAATACTAAAGCTGAAATGTAGGTACTTAATGCAAAATTCTTGGCATATTAAGCGCAAAAGGCTGAATAATCGCATCAAATCGCGTGCCATCCTCTGCAACCATTTGATAAGTACCATGCATTTCACCCATGGGAGAATTAATAACGGTACCGCTTGTATATTCAAAATGTTCGTTCGGGTTTAGTAACGGCTGTTCGCCAACCACACCTAGGCCTTTAACCTCTTGCTGTTCGCCACTAGCCTCTGTAATTAACCAATGACGGCTAATCAGCTGTGCAGCAACACTACCTGTGTTAGTAATTTTTACGTGGTAGGCAAATGCATATCGGTTACGTGCGACATCCGATTGCTCGGCAATAAAACTTACCTCTACCGACACTGTACACTCATAATGTTTATCGCTACTCATAATGAGACTTTAATAAAATCAAACACTTGAAATCAAGCCTGCGCTCGGCGAGCTAGGGCTAGCAGAATATAGTTTTTTAGGCATACGACCCGCTAAATATGCATCACGACCCGCTTCAACCGCTTTTTTCATAGCACCTGCCATCAACACAGGGTCGCGAGCTGCAGCAATTGCAGTATTCATTAGTACGCCTTGGCAACCAAGCTCCATTGCAATAGCCGCGTCAGACGCAGTTCCCACGCCTGCATCGACCAATACTGGAATATTGGCATTAGCGATAATGATTTGTAGATTCCATGGGTTCAATATACCCATGCCTGAGCCTATCAACGAAGCTAGCGGCATCACCGCACAACAACCAATTTCTTCAAGTTGTTTAGCGATAATCGGGTCATCTGAACAATAAACCATCACATCAAAACCATCTTTTACCAGTACTTTAGCAGCGGCAATGGTTTCTATCATATTCGGATACAATGTATTCGGGTCACCTAATACCTCAAGCTTCACTAGCTTATGTCCATCTAATAACTCCCGAGCCAAACGTAAAGTACGCACGGCGTCATCGGCTGAATAGCAGCCCGCTGTATTAGGTAAATAAGTAAACTCTTCAGGCGGCAAAAAATCTAATAATGACGGCTCACCTGCCGTTTGGCCTATATTAGTACGACGGATAGCCACCGTAATAATCTCCGCCCCGCTAGCGTCAATGGCTGCACGCGTCTGTGCGAAATCTTGATATTTACCGGTACCTACCAATAGTCGAGACCTATAAGTTTTATCTGCAATTTTTAACAAATCTGACAACTTTTATATCCTTTAATCTCTAAACAACTGCTCTAAATTCATGACTTTTATTTGATATAGCTTAATTAACCACCACCAACAGCACCTACAATTTCCAGCTTATCACCATCTGCCAATTGAGTCTGTGCAAACTGGCTACGCGGTACAATTTCACCATTGCATTCAATCGCCAGTCGTTTTCCTTCTAAATCAAGCATTGTGACAAGATTCGCCAAACTGAAAATTTCAGCCTCAAAATTACGTGGTTTACCGTTAATAGTTAATTGTATGCTGCGTTGCATGTGAGATATTAAGCCAAGAAATTAAGGTTAAATCGCTCTATGAAGCGATTACATTAAATAAATACATTCTAAAACATCATTTTACGGAAATACCTGCGCCTTTAGCAAACCATATCTCACTTAACTATCGTTTATACCAAAGTATAGTTTATAAAGTGTCATCCAAAACTTAAGTTAGTGCGTTTTAGTATGCAGCTGTGAGAATAAAGGTAAAAATGAATGCCTCAGTTAATTTAAATGTTAATGGTATTCACTAGGAATTTTTTATATTAGAATGACTCTCAGTTCTTACCGAGACAAAATTTCGGCGAATTTAACTCCCAAAAGGAAAATATTATGCAAGCC
>JBKJUR010000047.1:0-10581 GCA_046590165.1 Methylotenera sp. | reverse complement strand
AACATTCAGCACATAGGTGTCATCTCCATCGCCACCAATCAAGGTGTCGTTACCTAAACCACCGTCTAGGACATCGTTACCTAAACCACCATTGATTATGTTGTTGGCTGCGTTGCCAGTCAGGATATTGTCGGCGTCATTTCCTTCCAGATTGAGTTTAGTCGTTCCAGTCAGACTGACATCTAGATTTTCAACATTGGCAAGATTACCTGTAAGCGAGAATAGGGTGGCGTTGGTTAGTGCTAGTGTGCCACGTAGCTTGAGGGTATCAATACCGTCTGTAGTGCCGTTATCTTCAATGATGTTGTCTTGTAGATTGGCAATCACACCAGGCGCAACGCCTGATGCAAAAATATCCACAAGGTAAGTATCATTGCCAGTACCACCTGTAAGCGTATCAACCCCTACACCGCCATCTAGTGTGTCATTACCTGCGCCACCGTTAAGCGCATCATTACCTGTGCTGTCTAATAAATAGTTGGCAGCGTCATTTCCAATGAGAGTATTGTTAAGTGTATTACCCTTCAGGTTCAGTTTGGTTAAACCTGTTTGGCTCGCATCTAGATTCTCTAGATAAAGCCCTAAGGTAAGGGTAGTGGCATTAAGGTGATCAAAACTACCACGCAATTCCAAGGTGTCATTCCCGGCATTGACTACCTCGTTCACCTTGTCTTGTAACGCTACCCTAAAAGTAGCAGCAGTAGTACCTGTTTGAACGAGGTCAACAATATACTTATCATCGCCCAATCCACCATTCAAAGTATCAATACCTAAACCACCATCAAGAGAGTCGTTGCCAGCACCACTACTTAGTGTATCGTTTCCAGCGTAACCATTTAGATTGTCATTTAAAGTTCCCGCAGTAATGTTGTCGTTACCATTAAGGTTACCAGAATTTAAAAAGTAGTTATAAATGAAAGAAAAATCTGTGCTACCACTGGTGTTATTAATTAAATCTTTTACTTGAGTATAACTAAAAGATGTGTTGCTAATTATGAATTTTTCGCCTGACAAAGTAGCGTAATTAAGTTCTGAAATAGTACCACCAGTGATAGTTTCATTGGCGTCTAATGTCAGATTGCCTTTTAAGGTGAGAAGGCCAGAGGAGTTATTAATGTTAGCGGAAGTAATGGTTCCTCCACCAATATCACCAAAAGGGGTGTACACAAATGAGCCAGCAACTGAATAATCAACTACCCCACCTAGAAGGTGAGAGATTGAACTAAAGCTACCTCCATTAATAAGATATATACCACTGTTTATTACATTCACTGTACCATTTAAGCGATAAATTTCTTGGCTAAATTCACCGTTGTTAAATATTGTGGTGCTTAGCTGAATATATCTTGCTAGAGGATTGCTTCCAGTGAAGCCACTGCCTGTTGCATATAAATCGTAAGAACCCCAGTTGCCATAGGCGCTGCTGCTGTTACCGTCATAAAAATATATAAACTGAGGTGCAAGTTGCGATAAAGTGGCATCAGTATTTGCTACACCATCTGACACACTATCAATTGCGTTATCGTAATCTTGAAGGTTAATCAGTTGCCAATTACTAAATTGAATATTCATTTTTATGTTTATTATTAATTATTGTAAGTTGACAGTAAAATACAGTTAAATTTGGCAAAGCACAATAGCCCATCCTGACACACTATTCTATGATTACTTTCCTAAATAACTAAAATGAAAAACTATTGAGGCTTTAATAGAAGCTAGAATCAATATTTAGATTCATAACATTGAATAATGACTTTTAAGATTGTCACGGTCTTTGCTTCTGGTAATCTGCAGCGGATTAATTGAAATTTTAGCTAAATTACCAAGTATTTAGTCAGAGAACGCTTACATCAATTTCATCATAAATCCTCTATGGCGAGCGAGAGTTAACTTATATATTTACGCGAATTAAGCTAAATGTTTTGTTGATTAGGATGTTATGAAGAAAGTATGTATAGATTGTGAACTTCAATATTTTGCCACTGAATACTCAGATTTTGTCTTTAATATCCAAGCATCTCATCATGATTGGCAAGACATAATGGAGGAAAAACTCACGTTTAATCCTGATAGTTCTGCAACATTTGGTTTGGGGCACACTGGTCAAAATCGGCTATTAAGGCTGAGTAATATTGTTAATTCATTCAGTATTCGATATCAGGCGACGGTGAATGTGAATTACCCTAACCCTACAGGATATGAACCTGAAGTAAAAATCTCTGAATTGCCTTTAGATGTCATCCCTTATATTTGGTCCAGCAGATACTGTGAATCCGATGCCATCTTAAATCTTGCTAATCAGTTATTTGGACAACTGACTCCAGGCTACTCAAGAGTTGAGGCTATTTGTCAGTGGATAAGAAATAATATTAAGTATCAGCCTGGAATCACCAATTCTATGACGTCTTCAAGAAATGTATTAGATGGCGGCATAGGCGTATGTAGAGACTTTGCGCATTTAGGCATCAGTTTTTGCAGGGCACTGAATATTCCAGCAAGATTTGTCACAGGCTATGCACATTTCTCCGAACCGCCAAACGATTTTCATGCGATTTTTGAAGCTTATTTAGGCAATCGCTGGATTTTGTTTGACCCAACTGCAATGTCGCCTGTTGATGAGTTGGTAAGAATTGCAACTGGTAGAGATGCGTCTGATACCGCTTTTAGCACCATATTTGGACCTGTGGTCATGAATTATATGAACCCGCAGGTGATTGTAAGTGAGTGAATGCATCACCAATACTTGGTTAATTAGCGCGCAAACGATTTAGCGTAAAATTAGAAAAATTTAATCTAGCAAGTTGACTTGCACATTGACTAACAGCGTAGGTGTTGTCAAACCCGGCCCTACAAAACTGCCAGAGACTGGCGGTATAGACTCTGGATTTCTGGCAACTGCCACCGCGATGTGTCGATTACTTGTGACTTCACCTGATGTGGGGTCGAATCCTTTCCAGCCTGTGCCTGGCAAATAGACTTCTACCCATGCATGGGTGGTTGCATTTCCAGCCTCAGTAGCTGGTGCATGCAAATAACCACTTACAAAGCGACTCGCTAAACCAAGGCACCGACAAGCTTCGATAAAAAGTGTCGCATAATCTCTGCAAGAGCCGCTTTGCTGGATCAATGTAGTTGATGGCGACTGAACACCAGCCTCTTCTCTCATCTGATAGCGAAACTGGTGACTAATAGATTGATTTAATTTCAACAATAAGTTGAAAGTTTCCAGCCCTTTTAAATCTAGCTGCTGCAGCCAAATATTGACGTCATTTTGGTCGTTAAGAAAAATTGGCTGCTGAAAACTTACCAAATCAACCAGTTCATCCACGGCATAAGTAAAGGGATAATTGACAGCATAATCTTCAATCACAAAGTCATAGGGCGTTAGCTCATAATGTTGAATAACGACTTCACTAGCAATGGTCAATTTGTTTGAAGCTTCCAGGAAGCTGACGATGGCTAATGAGTTATCGAACACATCTCGCTGCCATTTGATGTTGTAGGCAGGTGTGATTGATAATTTGGAAGTTTCGATGCGAACGTCATGTCCTTCGCGTGGGCGTAATAGCAATCGGTGATTGTTTAGCCACACGGAGGTTTGGAAAATGTATTCCGTCAGATGTTTTATGCGCAGTCTTTGCATGCTGTTATTGGCTTCAGAATCGGTTAATCTGGTGCGGAATTCAACAACTCAACGCTAACCCTCATTTCTCTTGGGTACAAAGCGGGTCCGAACTGATTGAATATCGCTACATCAGCAGCATCGCGTCCATATGCAACCGTAACGCGCCCCCCGATAGGCTGCGGTTGGGTGGCATCGAAAGTGTACCAGCGGCCACCTACATAAGCCTCGAACCACGCATGGAAATCCATAGGCTCAAGCCCGTGCAAATACCCGACAACCATGCGAGCTGGAATACAAAGACCACGGCATAGTGCGATACCAAGATGCGCAAGCTCACGGCACACGCCTTCGCGCTGCTGATTAACTTCTACTGCTGATAGCTGAAAGTGTATGGAGTTTGGGTTAAAGCGGATATTTTCGCGTATCCATGCCACCAATGCTGACACTTGATCATATCCTGGTGCTACGCCAGCAACGATCTGCTGACCAAGGTCTATAAACCGGTCAGACTCGCAATATCGTGTAGGCAATAAATAAGTAAGCACTTCATCCGGCAAGTTTTGCACTTCATCAAAAGGGGCCCCAGGGCACACGTCGATGCCATCAGAAGTCAGTATGTCCGCAGAAGTGCGTATCAGAAACTCACCTGGCGGTGCAATGAGCCGTTGACAAAGATTGCCATAACTATCGGTATATTCAACGACAGGCACACTGGGGTTTAACGTATAAGATTCACGTGCTATCCACTGATGCAGACCACTTCGCGGGCGTAGCATAAGAATAAAAGGCGTAGTCATACTTACGTCAAAGGTAATATCACATTTAGTTCTAAGCCACACAGTATTTCCCTATTATCAAATACGCACTTCATTCTATCTTGTTTAAATTGTGAGATAAGTATTTTTGTAGCGAGTTAATCCATATTCACGTAATGTAAATATAGGTAAGGTATATTCAGTAAATGTCTTTATTAATAAGCCTGCACTGTAATATACGACGATTATTTTAGACGCACCAAAAAAGTGCGTTATTTTGAATTGCTTTTAAAACTTGGTGTCAATATTAAGTGGAAAAAGGCCTAAATGAGGCCTAAAAGACCATTAATACATCTGGCACGCACCTTGCATTAGGTTAACTACTATGGCTGCTATTAATTATAAAAATATACAACTCAATGCATTTGACGAGTCATATGATGCTAAGCAAGGTATTAGACCTGTGTACGCACCTTACGCGAATTGGCTTACAGGTAAAGAATTCTCGGAACTTGCCCAAAAGTCACGTGATGCAGAGTTGCTGTTTAGACGAGTGGGCATTACTTTCGCAGTCTACGGTGAAGAAGAGGGCGCAGAGCGCTTAATTCCGTTTGATGTGATTCCACGCATATTAGCGGCAAGTGAATGGAAAAAACTGTCTGATGGTGCTTGTCAGCGTGTGCGTGCACTTAATATGTTTTTGAATGACCTGTATCACGGGCAGGACATTGTCAGAGCGGGCATTATTCCAGAGAGTATACTGACCAACGAGATGTACCGCCCAGAGATGCAGGGCGTGGACGTGCCAGGCGGCGTTTATGCACACATTGCCGGTATTGATATTGTACGTACTGAAGCCGATACATTTTATGTGCTGGAAGACAACTTACGTACACCGTCAGGTGTGTCTTACATGTTGGAAGATAGGCGCATGATGATGCGTCTTTTTCCTGAGCTGTTCCGTAACTATCCAATTGCACCAGTCGAACATTACCCACAACTTTTACTAGAAAACTTACGTGCTGTTGCCCCGCGCGGAGCTAACGACCCCACGGTTGTGCTAATGACGCCGGGTGCTTATAACAGTGCCTACTTTGAGCATGCGTTTCTTGCGCAGCAGATGGGGATTGAGTTGGTAGAAGGGCGCGACATGTTTGTAAAAGACAATGCCGTATTTATGCGAACGACGGAGGGCCCTAAAAAGATAGATGTCATTTATAGACGTATTGATGATGATTTTATAGACCCATTAGCGTTTAGAAAAGACTCAATGTTAGGTGTGCCTGGCTTGGTATCAGTCTATCGTAATGGTGGCGTAGCACTTGCAAATGCCATTGGCACTGGGGTGGCGGATGATAAAGCAACCTATACCTATGTGCCAGACATGATTCGTTTTTACTTGGGTGAGGAACCGATATTGTCTAATGTACCAACCTATAAGTTAAGCATTGAAGATGATAGAAAATATGTGTTAGCAAACTTAGAAAAATTAGTGGTAAAAGAAGTACAAGGTTCTGGTGGTTATGGCATGTTAGTTGGGCCTACTTCAAGCAAAACACAGATTGAGGAGTTCCGGTTACGCATTATTGCTGACCCAGATAATTATATTGCGCAGCCAACATTAGCACTCTCTACTTGCCCAACGATGGTGAAAGAAGGCGTTGCACCACGCCATGTAGATTTGCGCCCTTATGTGTTAACTGGAAAAACGACTACCGTGGTGCCAGGGGCACTATGCCGTGTGGCGATGAATGAAGGTTCATTAGTTGTAAACTCATCACAGGGCGGCGGCACAAAAGATACGTGGGTGTTGCAATGCTAAGCCGCACCGCTGATCACCTTTACTGGATGGCACGTTACATTGAGCGTGCTGAAAACATGGCGCGTATGTTGGAAGTGACTTACAGGATGTCGCTAGTGCAGAATGCTGCACAAAGTGAAGCGGCGCTCTGGGTGCCACTTTTGCATATATCAGATACGGTCAAAGAGTTTCATGCTAATTACGACGAAGTGAGCGCACGGAATGTGATTTATTACATCGCGTTAGATGAAAGAAATCTTTCCAGCATTTATAGCTGTCTGCGCGCTGCGCGAGAAAATGCACATGCCGTACGCGTCGCGATGTCTTCAGAGATGTGGGAAAACATCAATAGTTTATGGCTAGAATTTCAGCAGATGGATGAAAAGCTGATTATGGATAATGGTTTGTCAGAGTTCTGTGACTGGGTGAAGTCTCGCTCGCACCTGTTTAGGGGAGTCACATACGGCACCATGTTGCGTGACGATGGTTTTCGCTTTACCCGATTAGGTGGGTTTATCGAGCGGGCAGATGATATGGCACGCCTGCTGGATGTGAAGTATCACCTGTTATTGCCTTCAGCCAGTGATGTAGGCGGCGCGGTTGACTATTACGAATGGAGTGCATTATTACGCTCTGCAAGCGCTTATGAGGCGTATTTAAAAGTCTACCGCGATGCGGTCATGCCTTTACGCGTCGCTGAGCTTTTAGTGTTGCGTCAAGATATGCCGCGCTCACTTCACGCATGTATGCATGAACTCACTATTGTGCTTGAACAGTTGAGCGGTAACGCGGGCAATGAATGTAAACGTTTAGCAGGTGAAATGTACTCTGGGTTGCGTTATGGACGCATGGAGGATATTTTCCGCAATGGACTGCATGAGTTTTTAGAGGCGTTCTTGCGACAAAATAATCGTCTTGGCATACAGATTCAGCGTACTTATCTTAATGCACCTAGTCTTAATGCACCCAGCCTTGATTCACCTAGTATAAATTCACCCACTACTGATTCATTAAGCGCTGGCGAATCAGAACATACGCTAGAGCAGAGTCAAAGTTAGATTGAATATTCACTGAATGGGAGGGTTGTGATGAAGCTAAATATAGAACACAGTACTCGTTATACATTCAATAAGCCTTTAGGCTACACTATTCAGCAACTGCGGCTAACGCCGCAAGACGGGTTTGGCCAGCGGGTTAGAAACTGGCAAGTAAAAGTAAGTGGTCATAGTACTCAGCATACAGATGCATTTGGCAACACAGCTCATATACTGGTGGTAGATTCTCCACATCAGGAGTTGCTGATTACAGCGAGTGGCGAAGTGGAAACGGATCTTGACCTGCCGCCAGTAAATAACCACTTGGCTTTACCAATTTATTTGCGAAACACATTGCTCACTGCGTCTGATAACGAGATTAAAAGTTTCGTGAATAGCATTCTAGCGAATCGTCAGGTTGTAAATATCAATGTACTGACTGATCTGATGAATGCAATTGTCGAAGAAATCAGCTGGAAGAAAGATTCGGATGAGAATAAGCAGTCTGCTATTGAAACGTTCGTTACCAAGACTGCTTTGAGTGAAGGCTTCGCTCATCTTTTTATTGCTTGCTGTAGAGCGATTCGCGTGCCTGCAAGGTTAGTACATGGTTATTGGTTTAATGCAGGCAACTTAGAGCACCACAGCTGGGCGGATGCTTGGATAATAGGGCAAGGCTGGCAGAGCTTCGATGTGATGAATAATTGCAAGTCGAACGGTGTACATGTGCGGCTTGCTACAGGGTTAGACTATCGAGATGCCTGTCCAATTAGTCGTGTGATTCGTGAATTGGATGATGTTCAGTTATCGCTTAATTTTAAAGTACAAGAAATAACGCAAATGCAACAATAAATGGTGATTGTTGTTCTCAGTTTCATGGCATGGATATACTTAAACTCTGTACGGGCTTTTTAAATGAACTCACTGCAATATCAACGTCATGGCGACAAAGTTAACTCGCCGTGGTTTGAAGAATTTTTACCCAAGCTGTTACAAGATCGTGATCGTATCGGCTTAACCGATATGATTCATGAGATTGATGCGATGATGATTACCGTTGAGCCTGGGTGTTCCGTGGCTTACATCAGTGAATTAGCGTTGATGACGCCGTATCATTATCTAGTCACGCTTGAATCAGAGTCGCACTGGACACATGTGCTACGTATCGACATGAACTCACCTGATATTTTGGTGCGAGAAGTCAGAGACCCCAATATACACGGCATTTTTCGCAGTCTTAATGAGGTTTACCCCATTGGTGCACATAAGCCCAATTCGCTTTATATGGGCGAGATTTTTCGTGTTACTAATCAACATGAAGTGCTTGAGTTGCAAAAGGCACGGGAGATCCGTTTTTTTAATCAGGATCAAATCCGTAAATTAGAATTGCCAGGTAATATGGCCATCGTTAAGCCATCGCCGTATACGCATAACATCGTGGGTTACTGGGAGCGCCCACCTGAAGAAATACGCGTTTATGCTTTAGGGGTCAGTGTCATCCACAATGACGTTAATCGTGGTTATCTTGAGGCAAAGGAAACGCAAGCAAAACTTGGGCTGGATAAACTGATTCTACCAATCGACCATTTAGCGACCCGTATCTATTGCCAGAACCGTGAAGTGGCGATACTTGAATATTTAACACTTTCCAGTTATTTCTACTGGGGTTCGTATGATATTACTAGCCAGAATTCTTCAACTAACGTGACCAAAAGTGCACATTACAATGATGAGCGACGTAGCCCAGCCAAGGTATTCACCGCCGCTAATCACCCTTATTTTGTCAATCATTTGGTAGGATTGCCGTCGCCTACAGAAAATTTCGTGCGTAACTATGGACCGCGTTTGCACCATATTGCACTCGGCGTGGCGGATGGTGAAACCAATGGCCAAATCAATATTGATTACGTAGTGGATGCGATTAGGGCTAAGGGTAAGGACTTTTTACTAGACGTGATTGGTTCACGTGAAGAAGGCCTCAAGCAGATTTTTTCCAGCGCATCAGAGCATTCTTCCCTCATTATTGAATATGTGCAGCGTTTTGGTGATTTTGATGGATTTTTCACGAAACAGAACGTAGCTGAACTTACCCAGGCAGCCGGCGTTGAAGAAAGCCTGCGCTTGCTACAAGCCGAAAGTAATCGTTAATAATGATGCAACTGACCATCACTTTGCTGATAATCACCTTACTGAAAGTGACGTTCTAATGACAATAAGAGTCGCACTTAACCACAAAACAGCTTATCACTATGACAAACCCATTCAGCTCGCGCCACATGTGTTTAGACTTCGTCCAGCAGCACATTCGCGTACCCCGGTCACCGCTTATTCGCTGAAAATCACACCAGAAAATCACTTTATCAGCTGGCAGCAGGATCCATTTGGCAATTATCTAGCACGCGTTGTTTTTCCAGAGAAATCGACTGAACTTTCTATAGAGGTCGACTTAATCGCTGAAATGACGGTAATTAATCCGTTCGATTTCTTTTTGGAGGAATACGCCGAAAATTATCCATTTGCCTATCCAGAGCAATTAAGTAAAGAGTTAGCCCCTTATCTTGAAGTTCGTGAAAATGGGCCGTTGTTTGCGTCATGGCTTGCACAGATTGATGGCAGTAAAAAAGCGATAGTCGACTTTTTGGTTTACTTGAATCAGCGTGTCAATCAGACGGTCAATTATTCGATTCGTATGGAAGCAGGTGTACAAACTTGCGAAGAAACACTGAGTAAAGCCCTGGGTTCTTGCCGTGATTCAGCTTGGTTGCTAGTGCAGGCCATGCGTCATATGGGATTGGCCGCACGATTTGTGTCAGGTTATTTGGTGCAACTCACGGCGGATATTAAGTCATTGGATGGCCCATCCGGCACAGAAAAAGACTTCACGGATTTGCATGCATGGGCTGAAGTCTACATCCCAGGCGCAGGATGGATCGGCCTAGATGCGACTTCTGGCTTGCTCGCTGGCGAAGGACATATTCCGTTGGCATGTACTGCAGACTATGTGAGTGCAGCGCCAGTGACGGGCGGTTATACTGGTCAAGCCAACATTGAATTTAGCTTTAGTAATAGTGTGACGCGCATTCATGAAGATCCGCGCGTCACGAAACCTTACAGTGAAGAACAGTGGACACAAATTGATGCACTGGGTCATGAAATTGATGCTGAATTGAACGCGGGTGACGTTCGCCTGACCATGGGTGGCGAGCCGACGTTTATCTCGATTGATAATATGGATGCACCAGAGTGGAATATTGATGCGGATGGCGTGGAAAAACGTAAGCTCGCAGGCCAGTTAGTCAGGCGTTTACGCGACAGTTTTGCGCCTGGCGGCTTATTGTATTTTGGGCAAGGCAAATGGTACCCAGG
>JBKJUR010000012.1:0-2822 GCA_046590165.1 Methylotenera sp. | reverse complement strand
CGTTGATCGCGGAAATCAATCACCTCTTGATAGTTGTGGCCTGTATCAATATGCATTAACGGAAAAGGAAACTTACCTGGACGGAAAGCTTTTTCTGCCAGACGTAAAATACACAATGAGTCTTTGCCGCCTGAAAACAACAATACTGGATTAGAACATTGCCCAGCAACTTCACGCAGAATATAGATCGCTTCTGATTCTAGCCAGTCCAAATGAGACAGGGCTTGGTGTTCCGACGGTTTTTTATTTAACATATTCAACTGCTTATGATGTAATTTTAATATTTTAGTTTAATTTAAGAAAGATACTTGCAAGCAGGCTATTTTTTTGTATGAAGGCCACATTCTTTATTCAATGGATCTTCCCACCACCATCTGCCCGCACGTACGTCTTCACCCACCGCAATGGCGCGCGTGCATGGTGCACAGCCAATGCTTGGGTAGAACTGGTCATGCAATTTATTGTAAGGCACATTAAACATACGGATATAAGCCCATACTTCCTGTTCAGTCCAATCGCTTAATGGATTGAATTTTTCTAATTTGTTCGCTTCATCAAATTGGCGGAAAGGTAAATCTACGCGTGTGCTAGATTGCTCTGCGCGCATGCCCGTAACCCAAGCATTTTTATCTTTAAGTGCGCGTTGTAAAGGCTCTACTTTACGCATGTGGCAACATGCTTTACGCAGTTCTACGCTTTCATAAAAAGCATTAATGCCCTTTGACCTGACATAGCTTTCTACAGCTTCAGCCTGGGGAAAGAATATTTTAAGTTTGGTATTATAAGTTTGTTCAGTTTCGGCGATTAAATCGTAGGTTTCAGTCGGTAAGCGGCCAGTATCTAATGAAAAAATCTCTATGGCTAATTGTTCACGTTGAATAATGTCAGTCAGCACCATGTCTTCTGCGCCCATGCTATTGGCAAAAGTGATTTCATGGTTGCTACCGAACTCTGAAATAGCTTCTTTCAGCATCTGTATCACAGCGCTACGCTTCTGGGTGACAGCAGCCTGCAACGCCTCGGTAAGCACGGGCGATGTTGCTGGGTTATTTGCAGCAGGGCGTAGCATTGAGACTTCTCCAACCATTAAGAAACCCTGTTGTAACGTATGAATGCGGGTCTTGCTTCATCTACAGCACCTTGGTAGGGTGCTGTAAAATCATTCAAGCTTGCCAATGCCTGCTCCGCACTTCTATCTGCGCGAATCATATAACTATTAAATCCGCTGCGTTTAAGAAAATACAATTGGTCGCGGAGCACATCACCAATAGCACGCAACTCATTTTTATAACCATAACGGGTACGAAGTAGAGCGCCTAACGAGAAAATACGACCATCCGCGAAGCGCTCAACATGCACAGCAATAATCGGCAGTGTGTTTAAATCAGGCTGATGTTCAACTAAATCTGCAAGCACTTCATGCGTGTCTATCCACACGCCAATCTCTTTTGCAGCAATTCTTGATTGCAATTCAGTTTTACGCGTAATAAACACACTTAATGGCACAATCACTTTTCCAGACACGGGAATTTCAGTCGTTGCAATTTGCTCTGGCGTAACAGTTTTTTCGCCTGTCAGTTTGAATAACACCACTTTGCCAGCTTGTTTGCGTGCCTCCACTTGACTCACTGGCAGTTCGACAGTCAACCATTCATTTTCAACAATATCTGCACTGTTACTTTGGTTAAGTTTGATCAAGTTGCTCATGCTGCAATCTCATTAATAGTCTCTTTATTAATAGTCTCTTTTCCATAAACGCGCACTTTAAACGGAGTAATCCCTAATCGGCGCACAGTATCAATAAAGCGCTCTTCATCAGTACGTTCTTGAATATAAACATCAATGAGTTTTTGCACGACATCAGGCATTTCTTCAGCCGAGAAAGAAGGCCCGATGACGCTACCCAGACTAGCATCATTGCCCTGTTTGCCGCCTATTGATACTTGGTACCACTCTGAGCCGTCTTTATCCACACCAAGAATACCGATATGACCTACATGATGGTGACCGCAAGCATTCATACAACCTGAAATGTTGAGTTCAATTTCACCAATGTCATGTAAGTAATCCAGATTATCAAACTGCATTTGAATCGCTTCAGCAATCGGGATGCTCTTTGCGTTAGCCAGTGAACAAAAGTCACCGCCAGGGCAGCAAATAATATCGGTAAGTAAGCCTATATTAGGTGTAGCTAAACCATTCGCCCGGGCTTTTTCCCACACGGTAAATAAGTCGCTTAATTTCACATCCGCTAGAATCAAATTTTGTTCATGTGATACACGTAATTCACCAAAGCTATATTGTTCAGCTAAACCAGCTACCAGATGCATTTGTTCACTCGTCGCGTCACCTGGCGCTTTGCCATGTGGTTTTAGCGACAAGGTAACAGCACGATAACCGCTGGTTTTATGTGGGTGCACACAACGTCTCGCCCAGGCAGCAAACGCGCTATTGCTTGCAATAGCAGTATCAAAGCTTGCATCATGTGCCGGTAATGTTTCGTAAGGCATTGCATCAAAATATTTTTCAACGCGCGCAAGTTCGGTTTCTGGAATCGTGTTCGGCATATCTTTTAAATGTAGCCATTCCGCTTCCACTTGTTTACTGAATTCCTCAATACCAAGTGCTTTTACTAAAATTTTGATGCGGGCTTTATATGAATTATCGCGACGACCATGTAGGTTATAAACGCGGATAATCGCTTCGCAGTAGGTGAGGGCATGTTGCCATTCAAGATGCTCACGAATCACTGAACCTAATATAGGCGTGCGACCTAAACCACCGCCTACCCAAACTTTAATGGCAACTTTATTCTCTGAATC
>JBKJUR010000066.1:0-35714 GCA_046590165.1 Methylotenera sp. | reverse complement strand
GTTACTTCAAAGCCAAAACGCATTTCAGTAGCTGCTGGAGTTGTCCACATGGTAAATTTCCTTTAAGTTAAGTAAGTAAATTCGTTGCTAACTATTCATTATTGCTTATTTGATTAGCGCTACAACGTGAGATGAATTCTGCGCCCGATTCTGAATTAACAATACTGCTAACTTACCGATTAACTACTAAGTAAATTCATGATGCCTTCAACACAAAATATTTAGGCCTTAATGAATTTAGCACTTACATACAGCGCTTCTATTAATGAATTTTTAGCTTATTCTAAATATTACCTAGATATCTGAAAAAAAAGAACTTTTACAAAGAAACGTTAAATCTCATCGTTAATACGTTTTTGGCGACGCGCACGCACTGAGGCTGCAAGAGTTTCCAGAAGCTCAACCGTATCTTGCCAGCCCAAACAACCGTCTGTAATTGATTGACCATAGGCTAATTTACAGCCAGGCGTGTGCTCTTGGCGGCCCTCATTCAAATGTGACTCCACCATCATACCAATGATTCTGGCATCACCTTGAGAAAGCTGTGAAGCAACATCACGCGCAACTTCAATTTGCAGCTGATATTGTTTTTGACTATTAGCATGACTGCAATCAATCATCAATCTAGGCGCTAATCCTGCAGAAGCCAAGCTAATACAGGCAGCATCCACACTTGCTGCATCGTAATTAGGCATTTTTCCACCACGTAGAATCACATGACAGTCTTCATTACCAGTCGTTGAAATAATCGCAGACTGGCCTTCTTTAGTGACTGAAAGGAAATGGTGTGGACTAGCTGCTGTTTTAATCGCATCAATCGCCACACGGACACTTCCATCCGTACCGTTTTTAAAACCTATTGGACACGATAAACCCGAGGCTAATTCACGATGTATTTGTGACTCAGTCGTACGCGCGCCAATGGCACCCCAACTCACTAGATCAGCCGTATATTGTGGCGTAATGGTATCTAAAAACTCAATACCGGCGGGCATGCCCAATTCATTAACATCCAGTAAAAATTTACGGGCAATCTCTAAACCCTCATTGATACGATAGCTACCATCAAGATGTGGGTCATTAATCAAGCCCTTCCAGCCTACTGTAGTTCGTGGCTTCTCAAAATAAACGCGCATCACTATCAACAAGTCTGCACTTAAATTTTTGCGTACTTCCATCAGGCGGCGTGCGTATTCCATTCCGGCTTCAGCATCGTGAATAGAACATGGCCCGACGACCACCAGTAGGCGATCATCTGCTTGATGTAAAATACTATGAATCGCAGCACGCGTAGCCAAAATATTTTGTGTTGTCTCAACACTTTCTTTGAGGCGACTCAATAAGTCACATGGCGTAATCAATTCCTTGATTTCACGTATACGTACATCATCAGTTGCTAATTTTTCGTAATTGGTCATTTACTATTACTTTTTAAAATTCTGTTTGTATAACATTTGCGCTATTTAAAACTACGCCTTTAATATTTGCGTTAAAACTTCTAGAAATCGAGCATTTTCACTAAATAACCCTATGCTCACCCTTAAATATTCCGGCATTTCATAATTAGCTATTGGGCGCACAATCACTCCGTTTTGCAGCAGTTGCTGATTAACGCTTGCCGCATTAGCTACTTTAAAACTGACAAAATTGGCGTATGAAGTAATATACTCTAAGCCTAGTTCCTGTAATCCTTGAGTCATTTGCACCATGCCAGCTTGGTTTAACGCATAACTGCGGGCAACAAAATCATCGTCCGCTAATGTTGCTACGGCTGCGGCCTGCGCAATGCTATTGACATTAAAAGGTTGGCGCACACGATTCATCATATCCGCAATATTTGGATGAGCTAAGCCAAAACCAATACGTAATCCAGCTAAACCATAGGCTTTAGAAAAAGTACGTGAAATGATCAAATTGTTAAACTCAGCTAACCAGCCAATGGCTTCAGATTTATGCGCCGCAGATAAATATTCATCATATGCTTCGTCTAATACCACCAAAATATGTTCGGGCACTTTTCTTAAAAATGCGAGCAACTCATCTTTACCAAGTAATGTACCTGTTGGATTATTTGGATTCGCTACAAATATGATGCGTGTTTTCGCAGAAATGGCAGCGAGCATACCTTGTAGGTCATGTCCAAAATTTTGCGCTGGAACGACCACACCTTTAGCACCAGTGGCCTGCGTGACTAATGGATACACGGCAAAAGCATGTTGTGAATACACTGTTTCACAATCAGATGTTAGAAAAGCACGCGCTGCCAACTCCAAAATATCATTCGAGCCATTTCCGAACACAATCTGCTCAGGGTTAACTTTGAACTTTTTACTCACTGCATCGCGTAAAGCAAAACTATTGCCATCAGGATAGCGTGCAATATCCAGCAATGCCTCTTGTATGGCAAATTCAGCTTTAGGGCTAATACCTAGTGGATTTTCGTTTGAAGCCAACTTAACAATATCTTCAACACGCAAGCCCATTTCACGCGCGAGCTCTGTAATGGGCTTACCACCTTGGTACGGCGCAATTGCTTGAATATGTTTGGGGGCTAAATTCATCATCTTTATAGCTTAGCTAGAATAAAAAATCGACCTGAAATAAAAAAAGCGACCTTAGGCCGCAATAACATTCGTCATTTTAGCATGCCTTTAAAGATGACTACATGAATATGTCACCGCAATTAAGCATTAGTAATACTCCGCGACTACAATGCCAGACTTATCAGCCAACTTCACTTGATACATAGCATGGTCTGCTTTATCTAAAACGTCTTGTGGGTACACTCCATCATATGGAAACATACAAATACCGATGCTGGCTGACAACAAGATATCCAATGGTTTATCTTGCATAAAATATGGCAGGTTAATTTGTCCTAACAATTTATTTCCAAATACATGCGCATGCTCTGCGTTCTGAATATCTCTTGCCAATACAAAAAACTCATCGCCTGACAGCCTAGCTACCGTATCAGCAGCACGGACTGTTGATTTCAAGCGTTTAGCCACCTCAGTTAAAACAAAGTCACCTGCTGCGTGACCATATGTATCGTTGATATTTTTAAAGTTATCCAAATCGACGAAAAAGCCTGCACATACTTGATTGTTCCTATTGGAATCATGGATAGCTTGATCAATTCGGTCAATCAATAATACTCGATTGGGCAATAGAGTCAGGCTGTCATGCGTTGCCAGCTCCCGTAGAATGAATCTTTCTCTATCCAGCTCTTTTTCACTTAAAAACATCGCTCTATCCCGTTTCTCGGCAATATAGCTGGAGAAAACAGATAAACAAGATGTAGTGAACAAGATAAATAAATAGCTGATCGCTTGGTTATTTGTGAAAGCATATGTCGTATAAAAAAACACCGTTGTAATAGAAAATATAAATAGACTTGCAAAAAATACGTAAACAAAACGAAGCACATAAAAAGCATGCGCCCAAAAAACTAACAATAATAATGCTGAGAAATAATAAGGGAATAAGTTTTTAGTAATCATCTCCATGATTAATAACACGCCAATACTTGCCAGTAATAGCAAAAAACATAAGACAGGCTGATTATATATTTTAAAAAAACGTAAAAAAGTTAACCCGAAAGTAGTTAACAATAAAAAAGTAGTGAATGTTTTTATGATTATAATTTCACCGACGTCTTCGGGTGGAATCAGCAAATAATCTAAGATGCCATAGATTTGATACATGATAGCGCCCAGTAAAAGCGCTATTCTTGAGTGTGTGAGTAGACTTGGGTATGACCGTTGTTGATAGTGTGCTTCTAAACGCGAATTGATAAATTTAAGTGAAAATTTATTCCATGAAATATTACTTAAAATGGATTCACTGAGCGGCATAATTAAATTTTACTAATGATCCAGATAAGATTTCACATCATTAGATTAATGCTAAGGGGTAAGATCCCAACATTTTTAAGAATGAAGCACGGCTCTCAAGCTCCTTTATTGCAGCTGCAACTTTTTGATCTTGATAATGCCCTTCAATATCTACAAAGAATATATATTCCCACATACCAATCTTAGAAGGTCTTGATTCAAATTTGGTTAAACTAACACCATGTTTTGCCAATGGCTCTAATAGAGCCAGCATTGCACCAGGTGTATTTTTGGTAGCCATGACTAATGATGTTTTATCTTTACCAGATGCAGCAACATCATGCTGAGACAACACTAAAAAACGCGTAGTATTTTTAGGATCGTCTTCAATATTTTCCGCAAGTATATTCAGCCCAAAAAGTTCTGCAGCACGCTTACTTGCTATTGCAGCGCCACCTTCAATAGAGCTTGAAATTTTAGCTGCCTCTGCATTGCTAACCACAGACTGCCGCTCAGCATTTTGCAAACTCTTGTTAAGCCACTCATGGCATTGTGCAAGTGATTGCGCATGAGAGTAAACCATTTTAATCTGCGAGATATCATTATGTTTTGATAACAGATTGTGATGTACCGCCAACTCTATTTCACCACATATCTTCAGGCTAGTTTGCATGAGTAAATCTAAAGTACGACCCACTGCACCCTCGGTTGAATTTTCAACAGGTACTACGCCATAATTTGCCTGACCTGTTTCAACCTGCCTAAATACTTCATCTATAGAACTGCATTGGATCGGTGCTGACAACCCACCGAATTGTTTATTAGCCGCCTCTTCACTGAATGTGCCTAATGGCCCTAAAAAAGCCACTGAAAGCTCCTTTTCAAGTGCACGACAATTAGACATTACACTACGGAAAATATTGGTCACTGCTTCAGATGAAAGCGGGCCGACATTAAGTGCCGTTAAACGTCTTAACACTTGCGCCTCACGCTCAGGGCGATAAATAACGCCATCATCTTTTAACGAACCAATCTCACGTGCAAGTTGAGCCCTGCGGCTGACAAGCTGCAGCATTTCGTTATCTAAAGCGTCAATACCATCGCGACATGACTTTAGCTTCTCAAGGTTAGCTTGGTCTAAATTAACTTGATTTGGATTAGTTGAATCGTTCATTATATTGAGTGCTTAGCTGCAAAGTTTTTCATGAATAAAACTAGCGCCTGAACACCATCAATAGGCATTGCATTATAAATTGATGCACGCATGCCGCCCACCATACGGTGTCCTTTTAACTGCAACAACCCTTGGGCTTCAGCAGCTTTCAAAAATGCCTCGTTCAAATTTTCATCCCGCAAGAAAAAAGGTACATTCATACGTGAGCGATTATTAATCGCAATATTATTGGTATAAAAATCAGTACTGTCTATATAGTTATAAAGCAACTCAGCCTTTGCAATATTCGCTTGCTCAATAGCCTGTACGCCACCTTGCGCAATTAGCCATTCAAACACTAAACCTGCAATGTAAATACTATAAGTCGGCGGCGTGTTAATCATAGACTGGTTTTCGGCCTGAATTTTCCAGTTAAATACCGCTGGAGTGACCTTAGAAGCTCGATCTAACAGGTCTTCACGCACAATCACAATACATAAGCCTGCAGGGCCTATATTTTTTTGCGCACCTGCGTAAATCACGCCATATTTACTCACATCTATTGGACGTGAAAGTATATGAGAAGACATATCTGCCACTATCGGCACATTGCCTGCGTCAGGAATACCATCAAACTCAACACCATTGATAGTTTCATTGGTACAAATGTGTAAATAGGCAGCTTGCTTATTCAACTTCCAGCTAGAAAATGCCGGCACATGAGAAAATTTATCAGCCTCGCTGCTTGCGACCACATTGATTTTTCCATAAGCATTGGCATCTTCAACACTACGCTTAGACCATGCGCCCGTCACTACATAATCAGCTTCACCGCGATTAAGCAAGTTCATCGGAATAATCGCGTTTTCAGCAATTGCACCGCCTTGTAAAAACAATACTTTGTAATTACTTGGAATACTCAGCAAAGTGCGTAAATCGGCTTCGGTTTTGGCCAAAATGCCAGTGAACTCTTTACCGCGGTGCGACATTTCCATCACACTCATGCCTGAACCATGCCAATCAAGCATCTCTGCTTGGGCTCGTTCTAATACTGACTTAGGCAGTACAGCAGGGCCTGCAGAAAAATTATAAATTTTTGTCATACGATTATTATAGTTATTTAATCTATTTCGCTTAATCTGTTTACGAAGAGTGCTTTATTCAACAACAGTTTCTGAATCCGGATCGTCAGTTTCAACGATTTTTTCCAATCCTGAAAGTTTTTCACCTTCGCCCAAGTTGATTAAGGTCACCCCTTGTGTCGCGCGTCCTAACTCGCGAATTTCTTTTACGCGGGTACGAATCAATACGCCGCCAGTGGTGATCAACATAATTTCATCATCGTCATTCACTAATTTTGCTGCGACCACCAAACCATTACGCTCACTAGTAGCAATCGCTTTAACGCCTTGAGTACCACGACCTGAATGACGGAAGTCAGCCAGCTGAGTGCGTTTACCATAACCATTTTCAGTGGCCACTAATACCGTTTGTTTATCATCATCCGCAATCAATAATGACAACACTTGTTGTTTAGCCTGCAACTTCATGCCTCGTACACCACGAGTATTTCGACCCATGCCGCGCACATCTTCTTCATCAAACCAAACAGCTTTACCACCATTAGAAATCAAGACAATATCATTCGAGCCATTAGTAATTTCAGCACCAATTAAATAGTCATTATCATCTAAATTAATGGCGATAATGCCTGATTTACGTGGATTAGCAAATTCTACTAGTGCAGTTTTCTTCACTGTACCAAGGGCAGTCGCCATAAAAATATAGTGATTTTCATCAAATTCTTTTACTGAAAGAATCGCATTGATCTTCTCGCCCTCTTCTAGCGGGAATAGATTTACAATTGGTTTACCTCGACCTATGCGGCTTCCTTGTGGCACTTCATATACTTTCAACCAATACACGCGACCACGACTTGAGAAGCAGAGGATGTAGTCATGCGTATTAGCAACAAACATCTTGTCAATAAAGTCATCTTCTTTAGTCGGTGCAGCTTGTTTACCACGACCACCGCGACGTTGCGCACGGTATTCATCTAGCGGCTGCGATTTCACATATCCAGTATGTGACAGCGTTACAACTACGTCTTGCGGCGTGATTAAGTCTTCTAATGACAAGTCTTGCGCATTCACAACAATTTCACTGCGGCGTTTATCGCCAAATTGTTTTCTAATCTCTGTGAGTTCATCGCTGATCATTGTGGTTACACGGGCTGGGGTTGCTAGTACGTTGAGCAAGTCAGCGATAATATCCATTACTTCTTTGTATTCACTCACCACTTTATCTTGCTCTAGGCCAGTTAAGCGTTGCAGACGCATTTGCAGAATTTCCTGCGCTTGAATATCACTTAATTTATAGCCTTTTGGTGTAAGACCAAAATCTACTGACAAACCTTCAGGACGCGAAGCCTCCATTGCCGCACGCTTGAGCATTTCCTCAACTACCGGCGAACTCCACACTTTTGCCATCAAATCAATTTTGGCTTCAGGTGGCGTTGGCGCAGCTTTAATCAGTGCAATCATCTCGTCTACATTGGCAAGCGCAACTGCTAAACCTTCTAAAATATGACCTCGAGCACGGGCTTTTTTCAACTCAAATACAGTGCGACGTGTAATCACTTCACGTCTGTGACGTAAAAACGCCTCAAGCATTTGTTTAAGATTTAACAGGCGTGGTTGACCATCTAACAAGGCCACCATATTCATACCAAACGTATCTTGCAACTGCGTTTGTTTGTATAGATTATTAAGCACCACTTCAGCGATTTCGCCACGTTTCAGCTCAATCACTACTCGCATACCGGACTTATCGGACTCATCGCGTAAGTCAGAAATACCTTCGATTTTCTTTTCGTTGACTAATTCAGCGATTTTTTCAACGAAGGTTTTTTTATTTACCTGATACGGTAACTCATCAACAATCAAGGCTTGACGACCACCACGCTCTAAATCTTCTACATGAGTACGTCCGCGCATCACCACACGGCCGCGACCGGTACGGTAGCCTTCTTTTACGCCAACAGTGCCATAAATAATACCGGCCGTTGGAAAATCTGGTGCAGGGACTAATTCAATCAGCTCTTCAATGCCTGTTTCAGGGTCTTTGAGCAATGCAAAACAGGCATCCAAAACCTCGTTAATGTTATGTGGCGGAATATTTGTCGCCATACCCACAGCAATACCAGAACTACCGTTAATCAGCAAGTTTGGAATACGTGCAGGCATGATGAGCGGTTCATTCTCGCTACCATCATAGTTAGGGCCAAAATCAACGGTTTCTTTATCGATATCGGCCAATAATTCATGGGCGATTTTCGCCATACGGATTTCGGTATAACGCATCGCCGCCGCATTATCGCCATCCACTGAACCGAAGTTACCCTGACCATCCACCAACATGTAACGCAAACTAAAGTCTTGCGCCATACGAACGATAGTGTCGTAAACAGCAGTATCACCATGCGGATGGTACTTACCGATTACATCACCGACGATACGTGCAGATTTTTTATAGGGTTTGTTATAGTCATTGCTTAACTCATGCATCGCAAACAAAACACGACGATGTACAGGCTTTAAACCATCTCGTACATCGGGTAACGCGCGACCGACAATTACGCTCATCGCATAATCAAGATACGATCTACGCATCTCATCTTCTAAACTAATTGGTAGGGTTTCTTTAGCGAATTGATCCATGTGTAGACTGACTTATAATAGTTTTTATGTGTTGCAAATTTTAACATGATTAGTATGCTAATTAGTAGTTTTAACCTTGTTTTAACAACGCCAAGGTAAGTGTTTCACTACTAATTAGCATCTAGTTCACATTGCTTGAACTTAGCCTTAGCTGGTTAAAAATGCCAAGTCAGCTTTAAGGTCTTCAATATGTTCCAACCCAACCGCAATTCTAATTAAACCATCACTAATTCCAGCAGCGGCACGTGCTTCAGCTGACACTCTACTATGCGTAGTAGTAGCTGGATGCGTAATGGTACTTTTGGCATCACCCAAATTCGCTGTGATTGAAATCATTTGTGTTGCATCAATCAACGCCCAAGCTGCCTCTTGTTGGGTTTGATCAACTTTTGGCTTCACTTCAAAGCTAACTATGCCACCGCCATTACTTTGCTGACGCATCGCAAGTGCATGTTGCGGATGTGACTTCAAGCCAGGGTAATGTACGCGAGCGACTTGTGGCTGCGCTTCTAGCCATGTTGCCAATGCTAACGCATTTTTAGCATGGGCATCCATGCGCACAAAAAGTGTTTCCAAACCTTTTAGAAACACCCATGCGTTAAAAGCACTCATAGTCACGCCAGCTGTGCGTAAAAAGCCATAAACAGGCTCCATTAAAGCCTTAGTGCCAAGCACGGCACCACCGAGACATCTACCTTGCCCATCGATATACTTAGTAGCGGAATGAATAATAATATCCGCTCCTAACTCTAGCGGCCTTTGAATCGCAGGTGTGCAGAAACAATTATCCACTGCCAAATATGCGCCAGCTTTATGTGCTATATCTGCCAGCACTCTAATATCACACACTTCTGTGAGTGGATTAGATGGCGTTTCCACAAAGAATAGTTTAGTTTTTGGCGTGACTGCCGCTTGCCATTCATCAGGATTAGTCAGCGATACGAACGTTACTTCCAACCCCCAACGTTTTAGGATGTTGCTAAATAATTGCACGCTAGTACCAAAAATACTGCGCGAAGCTAACACATGGTCACCTGCACTGCACAAACCCATTACACATGCCAAAATTGCCGACATGCCGCTTGATGTGGCAACACACTGTTCTGCACCTTCCAAGGCTGCCAATTTATTTTGAAACATAGTCACAGTAGGATTGGTGAAGCGTGAGTAAATATTACCGGGCTCACTGCCGCTAAAGCGTGCTGCAGCTTGGGCGGAATTTTTAAACCTAAAGCTGGAGTTCAGAAATAAAGCTTCTGAATTTTCACCATACTCAGTCATTTCGCTACCTGCACGCACACTCAATGTTTCAGGATGGTATATCTGATCATTTAACAATTCTTTATTCATAGCAGCTCTTTATCCAAGATATTCACAAAATTCGGGCCATAAAAAACCCGCTTAAGCAATGATGCCAAAACGGGTTCTTTGTTAACTCGCTTTAGCAGTATTTATAATGCGCTCGCAAGCTGAGTAAGACCTTATTTAGTTTAAGTCACTCAAATCAGCGCACTTTTATATTAGCCCTATCAATTCCAGTAGTCAAGAATGAAATCCTCATAAAAAAACGAGTTATCAAGCCTCAACCACTTCATCTTCTTCATTGGCATTAATTAAATTCAAGTCCATTTGCGTGCTTGAATTTGCAGGCTTTTGCTTGCTATTCAAATCGCCCCGGTCTGATTCTATACGAGACAAATAAGCAGCATCAATATCGCCAGTAACATATTTACCGTCAAAACATGAGCAGTCAAAATCATTGATTTTAGGATTACTTAATTTAACATCTCTCACCAACTCATCTAAATCTTGATAGATTAGCGCATCAGCACCGATTTCTTTGCAAATCTCTTCATCCGTACGACCTGTTGCCAACAATTCATCGCGGCTAGGCATATCAATACCGTACACATTTGGAAAGCGTACTGGTGGCGCAGCAGAGGCAAAATAGACTTTATTAGCACCTGCATCACGTGCCATCTGCACAATTTGCTGCGAAGTAGTCCCACGTACAATCGAGTCATCAACCAGTAATACGTTTTTGCCTTTAAATTCTATACCAATAGGATTTAATTTTTGACGCACTGATTTTTTACGTAATGCCTGTCCTGGCATAATAAAAGTACGGCCAATATAACGATTTTTAATGAAGCCCTCGCGATAATC
Organism: Methylotenera sp.; assembly: GCA_046590165.1. Taxonomy (GTDB): domain Bacteria; phylum Pseudomonadota; class Gammaproteobacteria; order Burkholderiales; family Methylophilaceae; genus Methylotenera. The sequence goes on along the minus strand of JBKJUR010000066.1, from coordinate 24,840 downwards.
TAAACCCAAGGTAATACCAAGTTGCAATGCGCTAGGACGGCTGGTATCTGGAATCGGAATTACTACGTCAATGTGTTTATCAGACCATTCACGTTTAATTTTCTTGGCAAGACTAGCGCCCATATCCAAACGGGTTTGATACACAGAAACGCCATCAATCACAGAGTCAGGGCGGGCTAGATACACATACTCAAAAATACAAGGGTTTAGTTTAGGATTCTCAGCACATTGGCGCGAATATAAATTGCCTTCCATATCAATGAATACTGCCTCACCTGGCTCAACATCGCGCAACATTTTAAAGCCAAGAACATCAAGCGCTACGCTTTCTGATGCCACAATATACTCTGTGCCTTTCTCTGTTTGCGCCATGCCAATGACTAAAGGACGAATACCAAATGGATCACGAAATGCAAGTAAACCAAAATTTGCAATCATAGCTACTACTGCATAAGCACCCTTGCAACGTCTATGTACACCAGCAACGGCATCAAACACCATGTCGGTATTAAGCACAGCATTGTGGGAGGTTTTTTCAATTTCATGCGCAAGCACATTTAATAATACTTCAGAATCTGAACTAGTATTAATATGACGCAAGTCTTGCCTAAACATTTCTTGCTTGAGCTGGTCTGAGTTTGTGAGATTACCGTTATGACCCAGCACAATGCCAAACGGCGAATTCACATAAAAAGGCTGCGCTTCAGCAGCACTAGATGAACCTGCAGTTGGGTAGCGTACGTGCGCAATACCCGCATTACCAATCAAGCTACGCATATGACGGGTTTGAAATACATCTTTCACCAACCCATTATTTTTGTGCATAAAAAACGTGTTGCCATCACACGTTACGATTCCAGCAGCATCTTGCCCTCGATGCTGTAATACCAGCAAACCATCATACAACTGCTGATTGACTGGAGCTTTACCTACAATACCTATAATTCCGCACATGAATGAAGCCTTAAATGATTAATTCTGCAATACTAAGATTCTATGTTCTAAAGATGCTGGCTGATACGCTACTATTCAAGTATGCACTTGTAATTTAATACAAGTAAGTTGTGTATGTTGATTTAGTCATACTTAACATGTTTAGCAATGCTAACAGGCACCCAAGGCAAAATACTTGCCACCAGCGCCTCAAGTGGCGCACTAAACATCGCATTACGCCAACGCGTATCTTTAGGTATATTTGTCAGTCCTGCTAAAAATACCAATATACAAACAATCAATAGTCCACGCACGACACCAAAAGCAGCGCCTAATAAACGATTGAGCCATCCCAACCCTATTTTCTTAAAAATAGCAGAGAGTGCGATAGCTAATAAACTCGCTACTAATAAAGTAGCCAAAAATAACACTAAAAATGCGGCTAATACACGTAAAGGTTCAGTAGGAATATCAGCTGGCATCATCGGTAAAAGCTGATTAGTATAAGTTTTTGCTACATAAAAAGCCGCGACCCAACCTAATATTGCTAACACTTCTCTTAACAAACCTCGCATCACACTCAAGATGACGGAAAGTCCAACGATAGTCAGTACTGCATAATCAAAGCTGGTCATGAGTTTTTAGGTCAGCCAATTTTCACTGGCAGCTTTGAAAGCAACGGCTCATTACTCATTAGTCATCACCATGCCTTGCAAACCAGCTGCCTGCAGTTTGGTAAGTGCGTCTGCTGCGCCTTGGCGAGATGCGAAACTACTTGTTCTTAAACGGTACTTATCGCCTTTGGGCGTTTTAATTGTTTCAATATTTGATTTGAATCCCGCCTGCTTTGACTTTTCCTGCAATTGTTTAACGTTTGCCAACTCTGAATAAACACCAAGTTGTACAATAAAACTGCTTGGCACTTTTACTTCTGTGGCTTTTGCTTCAGTTGCTTTTTCTTTCAATTTATCAGCCTCTGATCTATTCAATTTCTCTTCGGCCGTAGCTTTCAATTGCGCATCTTGTTTAGCAGCAATTTTATTTTTTTCAATCGTTTTATCAGCAACTTTCTCTGTACTTAACGAGTCCTCTTGGTTTTTCGATTCAATGTCAGTTGATTGAATTTTTGGTTCAATAATAGACTCCTTCGGAGTTTCAGGAGCAGGTAAATCTGGCATATGCACCACTTCTTCAGCCAGTTGATTTGAGCTTGGCTCTGGCATTGTAATTTTAATGGCCTCTTGCTCTACTAAAGCAGCACGATCTTTCAATATCATTGGCAAAATGATGATCATCAATAGCACAAGCGCAACGGCACCCACTAAGCGACGACGCGCACGTTTTTTGAGAGCTAATTCTTGATCATTAGGTAAGTCAGGTGGCATTACCGCTTCCTTGTAAATTAGTTTTTCCAGCGATGTGCTTAATTAAAGCCATCATTTAGTAAATGCATGACGTTTGAAACGGTAAAAAATGAACCAAACACGACTATTTTATCATTTTCACTACTATCAATACAGGCTTCTATATCAATACACGCTTGCAGATATGCATCTGCAGCATTATCAAAAGTTTTATATATAGCATTGGGTGCTACCTCAGTGAGTGTACTCGCTAACTCTGTAACTGATGCGCCACGCACATTGTCAATACTTGCGATATACCAAACATCGATCTCATTCTTTACTGCGGTTATAACACCATGAATATCTTTATCTGCCAGCATTGCAAAGACCGCAAATGTTCGGCCACGATTGTTTTTTGAAGCTTTTAAATTTTCTGCCAGCGCATGTGCGGCATGTGGATTATGCGCCACATCTAAAATCACCGTAGCTGAATTAGAAGCCCCCATAACTTTAGCAGGCTTAACGACAGTTTGAAAACGACCAGCTAAAGTAACTACACGCATTGCAATAGCTATCGCTTCATTAGAAACGGGTAATTTAGATTGCAATGCTTCAACAGCGGAAACTGCACATGCAGCATTGCTTAGCTGGTAGCTACCTTTTAAAGCTGGCATTGGAAGTGTATGCACTACTTTTCCGGCTAATGTATATTGCCAAGACTCACCCGCAAGCACATAGTTAAAATCATGTTGAATACATTTAAAATCTGCTTTAATATCCTTAGCGTACTTGATTAAACTAGCAGGTGGGTGGGCATCACCGCAAATCGCTGGTACTGAATTTCGATACACTCCCGCTTTTTCAAAGCCAATACTTTCGCGTGTATTGCCTAAAAATTCTTGATGATCCAAATCAACGCTGGTCACAATTGCGCAACTAGGTTCAAAAGCATTAACAGCATCTAATCTGCCACCTAGGCCAATCTCTAAAACAGCTACATCAATATCCATTTGCATAAAGTGCCATATGGCTGCCAGTGTTCCCACTTCAAAATAGGTTAACTGTATTGCTACACCATCAATGTGTTGTTTTGCAGTTTCAAGCCTAGCTGCTTCCACTGCGGCAAATGCATCACAAAGCGCTTCATCACTGACCTCAATACCATTAACGCGAACACGTTCGTTATAACGAAGCAAATGTGGTGACGTGTAGCAACCCACTTTATAACCAGCCTGTTTATAGATTTGCTCTATCATTGCGCAGGTAGAACCTTTGCCATTGGTACCAGCTACCGTAATAATGGGAAATTCTGGTTCACAATGCAGGTAATTGATCACACGTTTAACACGCTCTAAGCCCATAGCAATGGATTTAGGGTGAAGACTTTCGATGTAGCTAAGCCAAGCTACCAGAGTTTTAGGCATGGCAATAATATTTAGGCATATATAGGTATTCTTTGTGTAATTAATCGCCCACTACTAATGTCAAAAAGTCAGTAATGAGTGTGACTGCAATTAAGCCACTGCTGGCATACGCATTAAATTAGCCAATAAGGATGCTAATTTTTGACGCATTTCACGTCTGTCAATAATCATATCTATCGCACCATGCTCAAGTAAGAACTCAGCACGCTGGAATCCATCCGGTAAGGTTTCACGCACAGTTTGCTCAATGACACGTGGCCCAGCAAAGCCAATAAGTGCTTGTGGTTCTGCAATAATTAAGTCTCCCAGCATTGCAAAACTCGCAGAAACGCCGCCCATCGTAGGGTCGGTCAACACAGAAATATATGGCAAACCTGCTTTGCTTAGCTGTGTAAGCGCTGCGCTAGTTTTAGCCATTTGCATCAGCGAGAACAAACCTTCCTGCATACGTGCACCACCACTGGCTGCCACACAAACAAACGCCATTTTATTATCTATGGCTGTCTGCACTCCGCGTACAAAACGCTCGCCGACTACAGAGCCCATAGAGCCGCCCATGTACTTGAATTCAAACGCCGCAACTACCGCAGGTACACCTTTAATGCTGCCCTGCATCACAATCAAGGCATCTTTTTCGCCCACCGCTTTTTGTGACTCTTTAATACGATCAGCATAACTTTTACTATCTTTAAATTTTAGCGGATCTACAGGCTGTACTGATGCGCCAATTTCAAACTGACCTTCCGGATCTAATAACTTAGCCAGACGTTCACGCGCTCCTATGCGGTTGTGATAAGCACATTTTGGACAAACTTCAGCGTTATCTTCTAAATCTTTACGATACAAAACAGACTGGCAGGATGGGCATTTACTCCATAGTCCTTCTGGCACTGTTTTTTTATCGCCACCCACAACACGTTTAATTTTTTGCGGTATCTTATCTAACCAACTCATACTAACTTCCCCTTGAACATCCGCTTTGGTATCTTTTTCGGCGTTCATTTTATTAACAATTACGCAGCGTCAACCGCAGTTTTTAATTCAGTCATTAATGCAGCCACATTGCCTAGCAAGTTATCCTCATTTGAAGCTTCTATCACTTGCACCATACGGCTACCCACCACTACCGCATCAGCTATCGCAGCAGTTGCTTTTGCTGTGGCTGCATCACGAATCCCAAAGCCAACGCCTACTGGCAAATTAGTTTGCTGGCGAATCGCAGCAACACGTGCAGAAACCTCAACAATGTCTAAATTAGCCGCGCCCGTCACACCTTTTAGCGACACATAATATACGAAACCGCTAGCTTGGTTTACTATCAACTCTACACGTTTTGGCTCAGTGGTCGGTGATAACAAAAATACAGGATCGATGTCACGTGCACGTAACTCTTGTACAAACTCACCACACTCTTCTGGCGGATAATCCACAGTAATTACACCATCTACATCAGCAGTTTTAGCACGGTCTGCAAACACCGTTGCACCAATGGCTTCAATTGGATTGGCATAACCCATCAAAATAATTGGTGTAGTTTGGTTGGTTTGCCTAAACTCTTTCACCATCTCCAGCACAGCCGTTAAACCTACTTTGTGCATCAAAGCACGTTCACTTGCACGCTGAATTACAGGGCCATCAGCCATCGGGTCTGAGAATGGCACACCTAACTCAATCATATCAGCGCCATGTTTGACCAATGTATGCATCAAATTGACCGTATGTTTTGGGTGTGGATCACCCGCAGTGATATAAGGAATTAAAGCCGTTTTGTTATTTTGTTTAAGTGTTGCAAATACAGATTGAATGCGTGACATGAATGATACTTTTAAAAGAGTTATGTTTTATAAACTAATAGTTACAAAGTAATGTTAGCGAGTTTAGCCACAGTATTAATGTCTTTGTCACCACGACCTGACAAATTCACTAAAATGATTTCATCTTTACGCATGGTTTTGGCAATCTTTTCTGCATGTGCTAAAGCATGGCTGGACTCTAATGCAGGAATAATACCTTCTGTACGACATAAACTATGAAAAGCTGTCATGGCTTCATCATCAGTAATGGCTACATACTCTGCACGCTTAATATCCTTCAGCCAAGCATGCTCAGGGCCTACGCCAGGATAGTCTAACCCTGCTGATACTGAGTGCGTTTCAATAATCTGACCATCCGCATTTTGCATTAAATAAGTACGATTACCATGCAAAACCCCTACCGGGCTATTAGCAGTTAATGGTGCAGCGTGCATGCCAGTTTCAATTCCATGACCAGCAGCTTCTACACCAATCAGGCGCACATTCGGCACATCAATATAAGGATAAAAAATACCCATCGCGTTTGACCCACCGCCTACACATGCAACCACAGCATCAGGCTGACGGCCAATCATTTCTTGCATTTGTACTTTTGCTTCAACGCCAATGACTGCTTGAAAATCACGAACCATCATTGGATACGGATGTGGCCCTGCCACAGTACCAATGATATAAAACGTATTGTGCACATTGGTTACCCAATCGCGCATCGCTTCATTTAAAGCGTCTTTTAAAGTTTTTGAGCCGCTTTCCACTGGAACAACTGTTGCACCCAACAACTTCATTCTGAATACATTAGGTGCTTGACGCTTAACATCTTCACTGCCCATATACACGACACATTCCAGCCCCATACGCGCCGCGATGGTCGCCGTTGCAACACCGTGCTGACCTGCCCCAGTTTCCGCAATTACACGTGGCTTACCCATACGTTTAGCCAGTAGCGCCTGACCAACTGTATTGTTCACCTTATGGGCGCCAGTATGATTTAAATCTTCGCGCTTCAAATAAATTTGTGCACCGCCTACTTTATCTGACCAGCGCTTAGCATGATAAATAGGGCTTGGGCGACCAACAAAATGCTTTAAGTCATATGCAAACTCAGCTAAAAACACTGGGTCATGACGATATTTTTCGTACATCAAACGCAATTCGTCTAACGCTTCAACCAATGTCTCAGCTACAAATGTTCCACCAAATTGTCCAAAATGCCCACGCGAATCTGGCATATCATAAAGCTGCATGTCTAGTTCTCCAAATGTACTTTTGTATCGTTAGCTTCAATACTTATATCGACTAACTTTTGCTATAAACCTGTTCCATAAACGCAGTAATTTTTGCTATATCTTTAATACCTTTAGAAGCTTCAACGCCGCCGCTAATATCTACAGCATAAGGTTTAACTTGCGCAATTGCGCGTGAAACATTATCTACATTTAACCCACCGGCGAGTATCACTGGCTTAGTCAGTTGCTTAGGGATTAAATTCCAATCAAATACATGGCCTGTTCCACCTGCTACACCTTCAGTGTAAGCATCTAGCAACAATCCTTTTGCCGCTGAAAAATCTTTTGCGTATTGTATCAAATTTGTATCAGCCCTAACGCGGATTGCCTTGATAAATGGCAGGTTATATTGCATACATTCTTCAGGTGTTTCCTCACCATGAAACTGCAAGAGGTCTATTTTAACTTGTGAAATTACTTCATTGATAAAACTTGGGGCAGCATTAACAAACAATCCTACAACGCTTACAAAGGCCGGTATTTGACGCGCAATTTCCCTTGCTTGATTAATCGTGACATTTCGCGGGCTAGATTCGTAAAACACAAGCCCAATAGCATCGGCACCCTGCTCAACTGCATTTAGCGCGTCTTCTAACTGTGTGATACCACAAATTTTAACTCTAACTCTCAAAAAACAGTCCTTACAGAATATCTTTCACAAATAATAACCCAAATGCTGATTCGCTAAATACCAACATTGTAACGCTTAAATGATGACTTGCATGCGGTGTTGATTAGCATATTGATCTATTGGTAAACCCCATTTTTCATCATAACCAACATCTGTTAAATATAAGCCGCATGGTGAAAAAGTTGGAGGTGATAAAGTACGGTCGCGCGCTTGCAATAACTCTTTAATGAAGGTAGGTGGATAAGCACCTTTACCTACATAAATTAGCGCACCTATCATATTCCTTACCTGATGCTGTAAAAATGCATTGGCGGAAAAATCAAATATAAAATATTGTCCTATTACTTTTACTTCAGCTTTGTGCATGTTTTTAATTGCCGAGTTTGCTTGACATTCAGAAGCCCTAAATGCGCTAAAGTCATGCTCACCAAGCAAATAACTAGCTGCTTCAGACATTGCTTTAATATCAAGAGGCAAATGAAACCAGCCTGCTTTGGTAGCCATCAAAGCTGATGCCACAGGAGCGTTATACAGCAAATACTGGTAACTTCGGCTGAATGCCGAAAACCTCGCATGAAACTCCTCGTCGACTTCATGTGCCCATTCCACGCGCACAGTACTTGGTAGGTGAGCATTGACACCGCGTACCCAAGCAGACAATGGCCGCAGGCTATCAGAATCAAAATGTACTACTTGGCAGAGCGCGTGTACACCTGTATCAGTACGCCCCGCAGCGTGTACTCTAACTGCGTGCTGTGCAATTAAACAAATAGCTGACTCAAGTACATCTTGTACTCCGCAACTTGAAGGCTGACTTTGCCAGCCACAAAAAGTAGAGCCATCATAAGTGATACCAAGCGCTATTCTCACAAAAATAACCTGTATGCAACAAATACTGATGTAGAAAAAATCAAGCTGCTAATAACTAATTTATCTATCAGATTTAAAGATGGCAACTGCAATACAATCTCTTGCTTACTTATACTGTCAGAAGTCTCACAGAACGCTTCGAACTGGTGAAAACCAAATTTAGGTGTCAATTTACTTTTACTAGTTAACTCTTCTACATAATCCAAAGTTAACAATAACCTAGCAGTAAATCGCTCTGTATTGATCCCTAACAATTTAAGTGGTGAAAGCAGCATATATAAACCCGCCATTAACATTTCTACTGAACTATTTGCAAATAATAGACTTAACGCTGCAAGTGCAACCAGCAACTTTGCAACTTGCAAGAATCCAAGCTCCAAGCCTTCATACGTTGGGGAAAAACTCAGAGGAAAGTGTTGAATATATTCACCTGGTGTTGTAAATGCATAAATAGCAAGGATTGAAATAAACAGCCATTTTGTACGCTTAATGACGCGTGAGAAATTATAAAAATTTAATTTTGCAGCAAAAATAACCGTTAAAAAACATAACAACCACAAGAGTTGATTGCTCAATATATTAACTAGCAACAATACAAACAAAAAACATAATATTTTTACAACTGGATGCATAAGTAGTTTAGCAATAGGATAAATTCAAATTTCGAGGTGTTAATACTTTTATTATCAGTAAAATTTATATAAGCCTTTAATTAAATTATGCTTTATTGGTTATTATGACTAAAAAATACCAATAAAACTATTAGGTCTTCAACTGTTCAACTTAACAAAAAAGCCGAGCTAAGCTCGGCTTAATTTAAAGTTACTATCAATCTAAGCTAAGCTTGCAAGTAATTCTCGCGCACGTAATTGTTGCTGTTTACCACCTTCTTTAATTACTTCGTCTAATAGCTCACGAGCGCCTTCTTTATCATCCATATCAATATAAGCTGCCACTAAATCTAGCTTGATATCAACATCTGGAGATTCAGCGACAAAATCTTCTGGTTCGATAGATTCAAATGAGGGCTCTAGTGAAACTGGCTCGCTTAGTTGTGTAGTTTGCTCTGTTACTAAATCTTCAGGAGCCGTTTCATTTAAATCTAAATTAATCGTAGATAAATCAAACGTGTTTGCTTCAAAGTTACTTGACTGCGTTATTACTGGCTCATTTTGCAATTCGTGAGTGTCAGACGCCAAATCAAAAGAAGGAAGATCAAATGACATTTCTGAACTATTCGTATCGGATTGTATAGGTGCTGGTTCAATTGGCGTTACTGACCCCATATCAAATTCGAAAGTGACATCATTCGCCATAGTAGATGCTGATAATGAGGTGTCAGAGCTATCAACCGTTTCAGCAGTAAATGCCTCATCAGATACTGGACTAGAAAACTCTGTAAAGTCCATATCGAAATCAAGCGTTTGACTGTCATTTTTCTCAATCATCTCAGACAAATCAAGTGCAGGCGCTGCAAACTCATCGTCATTAGCAATGTCATCCAGTGTTTGCTTGCTATCCACTATAGTGGTATCAGTATTAAACTCACCTAGGTCAAAATCAATTGAGCTGTCAGTAGCTGAATTTAACTCCGAAGTAAAATTGAGCATGTTTTCGGAGTCTTTAGCCTCTGGGTAACTCATATCAACTGAGCCTACATCAGCTGCACTCATATCAAACAACATATCCCGATCATTCTTTTGCGAGGAAACAAAACTTCCCATTTCCGTAGCGGCAGGTTCATCCGCATTATCATTCAGTGAAAAATCTAAATCACCAATACCTAAATTATCATTGTCTAACTCATTGATTTTTTTATTATTACTGTTTAGATTATTAGACAAATCGGGCACATCAAATGTTTGTGTTATTGATGATGTCAACGGGACTGATTTACTCACATCATACAATGGATTTTCAGGTTCCATAGTGATGCCAATTTCAGCCACTTTTATCCACACAGGGTCATCTGCACCTAATGTTGTATAAAGCTCGCCTGCAATAGCCTCAAATGCTGAAGTATCTTTACGTGCTGCATACATTTCTAGCAATTTCAAATGCAACTCATAGCGCTTAGGCTCTTTTGATATTGCATCTTTCAAGATTTCTTCTGCTTGTGCGTCGCGACCATAAGCCATATAAACTTCGGCCTCAGCAATTGGATCGACATCATTAGTGTCGATCATGCTGCCATCAGCACTTTGTGCAAAATCAGTCAGAAATGAGGTGTCCGACGTACTTGCATTTCCAGTGGTGTTACCAAATACGGTATTTGCGCGTAAACCACCGGAGGTTAGAATGCCACGCTCAAAACTGTCTAAATCTTTTCTGCGCTTGTTGCGCAAAAACATCCACCCAACACCCAGTAAAGCAACTCCTCCCACACCACCTAGTATAGTAAGATCTATACCATTCATTAAACCTGCAATAAAACTAGGCTCTTCTACTTGCTCAGATGCAGTTTGTGGTGGGGTCACTGCATTATTTACAACTGGTGGAGGTACAGCTACAGGCGCTTCTGCAGTCGAACTGGCCGCATTTGCAGTATCCGTTGCTGAACTTTCAGGGCTAGGACTAGCAGGAGATTCAATTTTCCCTGCATCCAATGGGTTGGCAGTTAACTTTTCTTCTGGTTGTGCTTCAGAATTAACTTCAGCAGCGCTTTTTGTGGTTTCAGCATTTTTCTGAGCATCTGACATTGCCTGACTTTTCATCGCCAGCAATTTCTGCATGTCTTGCACTTGCTTCTCTAGCGCTGCCGTACGGTCTTGTGCTTCCTTTAGAGAGTTTTCACGTGCTGTAGTTTCTTCTTCTAAAGCAGCGATTTTAGCTTGTAAAGCCGCATCACCAGCATTTTTAGTTAAGGCTTTGTCACCTGCAGAAAGCTTAACAACATCTTTTGGTCCTGTTGATAATGGCGTAGCCTTATCTTCAGCAACTCCCACTTTGCCTGACGCACTTTGTTTTTGCTCACTGGCTTCCATTGCTGGAGCGCTTGCTACTGCGCCCGCTAGGCTGTTACGATAAGCGTTCCAGTTGCTTGAATGTATTTTTACTGATTGAGTTGCTTGGCTTGTACTAATTGAAGTTAAGCTCTCTTTACTTGGCACCTTGATAATTTGACCGACTTTAAGCCGATTCATATTACCTTCAGTAAATGCCTTTTTATTATTTTCATAAAGACCGATAAGCATCTGGTCTAAACTCACGCCATCTACCTGCGTTTGTCTAGCAATCATACTTAATGTATCACCGCGCTGCGTAGTAACAACTTGATCACTATCACCAGATTGCTCCTCTTTTGATGCTACAGTAGAACTCGGTGATTTTCTGGTTTGTTTAGACTTTTTAGCTGATGACTGCACACCGTCAAGGGCTACATTATTATTTGGGGTTATACCATTGCTGGACATACCGACTGAAGGCGGTTTGACAGGCATTGCCGCAACATTATCAATTGACTCTTTATAGCCAGGCGGATCAAGCAATACAGTATATTCACGTTGCAGACGACCTGATGCCCAGTCTACCTGAATGAGCATATCTAAGTAGGGATCGCTAATTGGTTGATTAGTACGAAGCTTCAATATAGGCGACCCATCAGAGCTTTTGGCTAACTCGACTTTAATACTATTATGTATGCTAAGCCTTGTAATGCCTTGTGTCGCGTAAGCTTCTTCAGATGCAATTGCTGCAACTAACGTTGAAAGTTCATCTGCACTTACAGACAACAATTCAATTTCAGCTTTAAATGGCTCACCTAAACCTGAGCTTACATTGAGCTTACCAAGACCAGCTGCAAAGCCAGAAAATGGCATAAGCGCCAAGCATACTGCTAACGATATTTGCTTTATTTTTAATTTGCGCACATTCTTGCCCTTGATCAAACTTTAATTGCAATATGAAAATAACATCAAATAGTTAGCTATGCAAGCTCATAACGCACATTATATTCAACTGCTATGTAGTTGTTGTTTTGGATTGTTGTTGTTTTTGCAACTTAAGCTTACATTCTAAAGTTATTTCTCTATTAAAATCCGCAACATACGACGTAACGGCTCTGCAGCGCCCCATAGCAATTGATCACCGACCGTAAATGCTGATAGATAGTCGTTACCCATATTAAGTTTCCTTAAACGACCTACTGGCGTGCTTAGCGTGCCAGTCACAGCTGCTGGTGTAAGTTCACGCATACTCGCTTCACGCTCGTTTGGAATCACTTTTGCCCACTGATTCGCTTCAGCCAACATTTGGTTGATTTCATCTAATGGCACATCTTTTGTGAGCTTGATAGTAAGCGCCTGACTATGACAACGCATCGCACCAATACGCACGCACAGGCCATCAATCACAATAGGATTGGCTTCACGACCTAAAATTTTATTAGTTTCAGCGCCGCCTTTCCATTCTTCTTTACTTTGGCCGTTACCTAAGTCTTTATCAATCCATGGAATCAAGCTACCTGCTAGCGGCACGCCAAAATTTGCAGTGGGAAATTTTTCATCGCGCAAAGTACCTGCAACGGTACGGTCTATATCTAAAATCGCGGAAGCTGGGTTAGCCAGCAACTCACTCGCAGCAAAATGTGCCTCCCCCATTTGATTGAGTAATTCACGCATATTTTGCGCACCAGCACCAGATGCTGCTTGATAAGTCATTGAGGTTGCCCACTGCACTAAATTGGCTTTAAATAATCCATTAAGCGCCATCAGCATCAATGAAACGGTGCAATTACCGCCTACCCAGTTTTTATTGCCATGTGTATATGCATCTTGAATCACGTGCATGTTTACTGGATCAAGAATAATCACCGCATCATTTTCCATACGCAGTGTTGAGGCCGCGTCTATCCAATGCCCTTGCCAGCCTTCAGCACGCAATTTTGGAAATATATCGCTGGTGTAGTCACCGCCTTGGCACGAAATAATTGCATCCATTTGTTTTAGTTCGGCAATATCTTTTGCATCTTTTAATGGCGCAGATTCTTTACCGACATTAGGGGCTTTGCCACCTACTTGAGAGGTAGTGAAAAACTGCGGCTCTATAAGTGCAAAATCGTTTTCTTCCATCATGCGTTGCATGAGGACTGAGCCTACCATTCCGCGCCAACCGACTAAACCTACTTTTAACATGTTCTAAACCTTAGTATTTTCTTAAGCTTAATTTTGTAAAAAATTAATACAGCCAATTAATTAAGCGCGGCAACGACTGCGTCACCCATTGCACTGCAACCCACTTTTTTACATCCGTCAGTCACAATATCGGCGGTTCTATAACCTTGCGCTAGCGCTGCTTTAACCGCATTTTCAATTCTCAGTGCATTTGGCTCATCATTGAATGTGTAGCGCAACATCATCGCAGCTGAGAGTATAGTCGCCAATGGGTTAGCAATATCTTTACCTGCAATATCAGGTGCAGAACCATGACTAGGCTCGTACATCCCTTTATTATTTGCATCAAGCGAAGCAGAAGGAAGCATGCCAATTGAGCCTGTTAGCATCGAAGCTTCGTCAGATAAAATATCACCGAAAATGTTACCTGTCACCATCACGTCAAACTGTTTTGGTGCGCGAATCAACTGCATCGCTGCATTATCCACATACATATGACTCAACTCAACTTCTGGATACTCTGCTGACAACTCAATCATGACTTGACGCCATAATTCAGTGGTTTCTAGCACGTTGGCTTTATCAACAGAACATACTTTTGCCTTCTGACCATTTTTACGGCGCTTCATCGCGATATCAAAAGCAACACGACCAATACGACGAATCTCAGACTCGTTGTAACGCATGGTGTTAATACCTTCGCGCTCACCATTTTCAAGTGTACTGATACCGCGTGGCTGACCAAAATAAATATCACCCGTTAATTCGCGAATAATCATTAAATCTAAGCCTGAAACTACTTCTGGCTTAAGTGTTGAAGCACCAGCTAACTCAGGGTATAGCAAGGCTGGGCGTAAATTTGCAAATAAATTAAGCTCCTTGCGGATACGTAACAAACCTCGCTCTGGACGCAAATGACGTTCTAGCTTGTCATATTTCCAATCACCAACCGCACCTAACAATACAGCATCTGAGTCTTTTGCTAACTGTAATGTCGCATCTGGTAAAGGGTCGCCCGACGCCTCATATCCTGCTCCACCGATTGGCGCTTCAGTCATACTAACATTGAGTTTAAGCGCATTTAATACTTTAACGGCTTGCGCAACGATTTCTGGACCAATGCCGTCACCTGGCAATATTGCTAATTTCATCACTTACTTTCTAATTGAGTTAGGTCTAATTTAATTAAATAGCCAAGGCTGAGCCTGCTTATGCTTCACTTCAAATACTTTAATCTTATCTTGCTGCTGCATGGTTAAGCCAATATCATCTAGGCCATTTAACAGGTTGTGTTTGCGCACTGCATCAACCTCAAAACGATAAACTTCACCGTTCGGTGCAGTCACCGTTTGCGCATTTAAATCAACATTTAGCTTATAGCCTTCTACAGCCTCAACTTGATTGAAGAGGTCATCAACAGCTTCAGCAGACAATACAATTGGCAACATGCCATTTTTGAAGCAGTTATTGAAGAAAATATCAGCAAAGCTAGAGGCAATCACCACTTTGAAGCCAAAATCTTCCAGCGCCCAAGGCGCATGCTCGCGGCTAGAGCCGCAACCGAAATTCTCTCGCGTAAGCAAAATACTTGCGCCTTGATAGCGCGCTTGATTCAACACAAAATCAGGGTTAAGTGGACGTTTGGAATTATCCATTCCAGGCTCACCGTGATCAAGATAACGCCATTCATCAAAAGCGTTAGGGCCAAAGCCCGAACGCTTAATTGACTTCAAGAACTGCTTAGGAATAATCGCGTCAGTATCTACGTTAGCTCTATCTAAGGGCGCTACCAAGCCATTTAATTTGATAAAAGCATCCATTAGTTGTTCGGCGAATTCTGAATTTTATCACCCGCTTTTTCTAAATCTTTACCAAAGCCATGCCATGCGTTGCAACCTGTTAATACCAATGCAAAACCTAATGCTGCTAATACAAATAATTTATTCATTTATTACTCCTAATTAACTGTTTATCAAAATCAAACAAACTGCCGAACATCAACAAAATGCCCTGCAACCGCTGCTGCCGCAGCCATTTCTGGGCTCACCAAATGCGTACGACCACCTTGACCTTGCCTACCTTCAAAATTACGGTTGCTAGTTGAAGCACAACGCTCACCTGGTTCTAATCGGTCAGCATTCATCGCTAAACACATAGAGCAACCTGGCTCACGCCACTCAAACCCTGCAGCGATAAAAATTTTATCTAATCCTTCGAGTTCAGCTTGCGCTTTCACTAAACCAGAACCTGGCACCACTAAGGCTAATTTAACATTTGGCGCAATATGTTTACCTTTTGCCACCGCTGCTGCCGCACGCAAGTCTTCTATACGAGAGTTTGTACAGGAACCAATAAATACTTTATCAATATTAATTTCATCAATTGGTGTATTTGGTGTTAAACCCATATAAGCGTAGGCACGTTCCCAGTCGCTACGTTGTACTTCATTTTTAGCTAAATCTAAACTAGGCACTTTGCCATCTATGCCCACTACCATTTCAGGTGAAGTACCCCATGTAACTTGCGGCTGAATACCCTCTGCCTTTAACTCAACAACAGCATCAAATCTTGCACCATCATCAGATTTCAAAGTGCGCCAGTAACTTACGGCTGCATCCCATTGTTCAGTTCTAGGCGAAAATGGACGACCTTTTACATAATCAATTGTAGTATCGTCAACCGCAATCATACCTGCACGCGCGCCCGCCTCAATCGCCATATTGCATAAGGTCATACGACCTTCCATGCTCAAGCCACGAATCGCAGAGCCTGCAAATTCAATTGCATAGCCATTACCACCAGCTGTGCCAATTTTGCCAATAATGGCCAACGCCACATCTTTAGCGGTAACGCCATGACCTAACCTTCCATCCACCAGCACTTGCAAAGTTTTAGACTTTTTCTGCACCAAACACTGCGTAGCCATTACATGCTCAACTTCTGAAGTGCCAATACCATGTGCTAAAGCACCAAATGCGCCGTGTGTACTGGTGTGAGAATCACCGCAAACTACCGTCATACCAGGCAAGGTTGCGCCTTGCTCAGGCCCAATCACATGCACAATACCTTGACGTGCGTCATTCATTTTAAATTCAGTCACACCGTGCGCGGTACAGTTCTCATCTAAAGTCTGTACTTGTAAACGTGATATTGGGTCACTAATACCAGCAACACCCGAGCTTCTATCTGTCGTTGGGACGTTATGATCTGGCACTGCCAATATAGAATCTACGCGCCACACTTTACGATTAGCGAGCTTCAGGCCTTCAAACGCTTGCGGGCTGGTGACTTCATGCACCAAATGACGGTCGATATAAATCAGCGCTGTGCCATTTTCTTCATGCACCACGTGAGAATCAAATAATTTATCGTACAAAGTCTTTGCGACCATTTTATTACCTAAATTTTTTATCTAAACTTAACAATCTATAACTTTATAGAATAAAGTCTAATCTCTAAAATTACCAAACTGTAATGGAAAATCTGTCACATTTTTCTTGCAAAAATTAATTGCCTCTTGCAACACATCACGCTTTGCACCATTCACGCGCACTTCATCACCCTGAATGCTTGCTTGCACTTTCATACCACTGTCTTTTATCAACTTAGCAATACGCTTGGCTAGCTCACTATCAATACCAGCTTTAATTTTAAGCTCTTGCTTTACCTTGTTGCCACCTACTTTTTGCACATCTTTATGCTCTAATCGCTTGGTAGAATCAGGCTCTTTCTTTTCCATGCCTGGCAACAAAATATCTTTGATTTGATCAAGCTGAAAATCATTATCACCATATAAAGTAATAATGCTGTCTTTTTCGTTTAATTCAACCTTGGCAGACGTACCTTTAAAGTCATAGCGATTAATAATTTGCTTACCCGCAGTGTCAATGGCGTTCTTTAACGCAACCATATCGACTTCTGAGCTAATATCAAAACTTGGCATATTTTTCCTCAACCTTTCAAGCGAAAGTAGTACTAGGCGCAATCGCGAAGACAGTACGAATAGTACGGCAAGCGTTTGCAACGACGTAATACTGAGCCCTCATTACTCAAAGTGGCAAACGTAGTCGACGGTCTCAGTCACTTCAATATCAAAACTTGAATTGCCGGGCACTGTAAATTTCTCACCAGCACTGTATGTTTTTGAAGATTCCTCACCTTTAAGACGCACATGACACACACCTGAATTGATTTCCATTAGCTCTGGCGCTGCTGTATTAAAAGTAAGCGAGCTAGGAAAAATCACACCAATCGTGCTGCGTGTTCCATTTGGGAACATCACGGTATGGCTGACACATTTACCATCAAAATAAATGTTAGCTTTCTTTTTTACACTTACGTTATCAAATTGTGCCATTTGCTTGCTTCCATTAAAAATCAAAACACTATTATCGCAGAAAAGCCCTGTCGAACCAACACTGAGCTAGAACATTCATGATTCAATTGCGATTTACATATCGGAATACACCGGTCCACTGCCACCTTGCGGCGGCACCCAAACGATATTCTGCGTTGGGTCTTTAATATCGCAAGTTTTGCAATGAATGCAGTTTTGAGCGTTAATTTGCAAATAAGTTGAATCTTTATTTTCTATTGATTGTGCTCTAACAATTTCATAAACACCTGCTGGGCAATAACGTTGTTCGGGTGAATCATATACTGCCAGATTGATACTAATAGGCACTTTTTTATCTAGTAAATGTAAATGGCAAGGCTGATTCGCATCATGTGCGATATTGCTAAGGCTGATTGAATTTAATTTATCAAAGCTGAATACTCCATCCGGTTTTGGATATATCATCTGAGGCATTTCAGCAGCGGGCTTGGTGCACTCATGATCAGCTTTCTTGTGTTGCAATGTCCACGGCACAGCCACTTTAAATGAGGCAAGCCACATTTCAATCCCGCCCAACAATGCACCACCCCAACTTCCGAAGCGCGACAGCAAAGGTTTTACATTCCGCACCGCATGTAAATCCCGCCAAACCCAAGAATCATGTAACGCTGCTGGATAGCCATGGAGCAGTTTTGCACCCTTCCCTACACTTGAATCTTGATTGCAAGTCGCCTCAAATGCTGCTTCTGCCGCCAACATGCCAGACTTCATTGCATTGTGACTGCCCTTGATACGAGGCACATTAACCATTCCTGCACTGCAGCCAATCAATGCGCCTCCTGGAAATATTAATTCTGGCCAAGACTGTACACCGCCTTCGCTAAT
The DNA here is from genome assembly GCA_046590165.1 of Methylotenera sp. Classification (GTDB taxonomy): domain Bacteria; phylum Pseudomonadota; class Gammaproteobacteria; order Burkholderiales; family Methylophilaceae; genus Methylotenera. Next base: position 6,204 of record JBKJUR010000066.1, on the reverse strand, counting down.
TGCTCTTGCACCATAGCTCAGACGCTTACCATCTTTCAACAGGCGCTTGATAGAAGGATGGGTTTTAAAGCGTTGAAACTCATCAAAAGGTGAAAGATGCGGATTTGCATAATCCAAATGCACCACAAAGCCAATAGAAACTAACTGTTCACCATAATGATATATAAAGGAACCCCCGCCAGTACCGGCACTCAATGGCCAGCCAAGGCTGTGTTGCACCAATCCCAACTGATGTTGTTCTGCAGGAATACGCCAGACTTCTTTAAATCCCAAACCATATTTTTGTGGGGATGACTGACTACGCAAATTAAACTTACCCTCCAGCTGACGCGTCAGTGAGCCACGAGCGCCTTCTGCAATCAACGTATATGGCGCTCTAATTTCGATTCCAGGTGTGAAGTTTACAGTCGGCTGACCTGCCGCATCGCGGCCCATATCACCAGTAATTACTCCAATGACTTCTTTACTGTCTGCGTCATAGAGCATTTCTTGCGCACTAAAACCTGCATAAATCTCTACACCCAAGCTTTCAGCTTGCTCAGCCAGCCATTTACATACATCACTCAGGCTCACTATAAAATTGCCTTTGTTGCTCATCAGTGGCGGCATTAAATAATGTGGAATAGACCAGGATTTATCTTGGCTTAAAAGTAAAAACTCATCTTTATTTACAGGTGTATTCAGCGGGGCTTTTAGCACTCGCCACTCAGGAATCAATTCTTCCAATGCAATTGGGTCTATCACCGCACCTGAAAGTATGTGTGCGCCAACCTCCGCGCCTTTTTCTAATACACACACGCTTAGTTCACGACCTGCCTCATTTGCTAACTGCTTAAGTCTTATTGCCGCTGCAAGCCCTGCCGGGCCCGCGCCTACAATCAAAATATCATAAGTCATTACATCACGTTCTATCACATCAGCCTGCATTACATCTCTCTCCATACTTTAAGCATTTATGCTATGTCCGGTAAATTAACTAAATCACTGCGCTCAACGCCAGCAGTCAAGTTTTTACACAACCTCAAAAACTCTCTCATCCCTGTGGTTTGGTATTTTTGTTTGTGCCACAAAAAGTAAAAATAACGACTTAAATCAAGATTAGGCGTAGCGAGCGGCACCAAACTGCCACGCCGAAATGCGTCTCTTAATGCTAAACGCGAAATACAACCGATACCTAATCCTGACTCTACAGCGCGCTTGATCGCTTCTGTATGTTCGAGCTCAAGTCGAATGTTGAGTTCAGCATGGTGATTATGAAAGGCTCGGTCAAATGTTTCGCGCGTACCAGATCCTTTTTCCCGCAGTATCCACGGCTCATGCAAAAGCTGTTCAATTGTCATCCGTTTTTGCTTGGCTAGTGGATTATTCGGTGAACTAAATACTACCAGTTCATCCGCCACCCAAGGCTGCACTTCAATATCAGGGTGATGACAATCGCCTTCAATCAATCCTAGGTCTAATTCATGATTCGCTATTTGCTGCACTATCGTACTAGTGTTATGCACCTGCAGTTGGATGCGGCTTTCTGGATGCTCTTGTAAAAATCGTGCGACAAGGATGGTTGCTAAATAATTACCTACCGTAAGCGTTGCGCCAATTTTCATCAGGCCGAAACCTGCATTTCCTTGCAGTGAACCTTCAATTTCTCTCGCTCTATCTAGCAACTCTACCGCTCTTGGTAGTAACATACGCCCAGCCTCATTGATGCGCAATGATTTACCGACGCGGTCAAAGAGCTGTAAATCAAATTGACGTTCAAACTCGCCCAATGATGAGCTGGTAGCGGATTGTGAAAGCGATAAGTCCTCCGCCGCACGTGACACACTCTCGGTGCGACTGATTGCGACGAAGATTTCCAGTTGCCTTAAACTAAATCTCATGGTTTGAATCTTACGGTGTAACTCTCATATGTTATTATTCTACACACTTTTAATATCTATTTAATAGATATATATTATCTTTATAATTCATTTAACAAATACTACTGACTACTATAAAATGTGAAGTAATTGTATAAAGTAGGTTTCTAGGTAAAGCATCATGAAAATTCTGGTCGCAGTAAAAAGAGTGGTTGATTACAACATTAAAGTCCGCGTTAAAGCTGATGGCTCAGATGTGGACATCCATGGCGTAAAAATGAGCGTAAACCCATTTGACGAGAACGCGATTGAAGAAGCACTGCGCTTGAAAGAGCAAGGTCAAGCTGAAGTCATTGCGATCTCTATCGGCACTGCCGCTAATCAAGACGTATTGCGTCATGCACTTGCCATGGGCGCAGATAGAGCTATCTTAATTGAAAGTGCTGTGGCGTTACAGCAACTTGGCGTGGCTAAATTATTGAAAGCCATTGTTTTACGCGAACAGCCCGATCTCATAATGCTTGGCAAACAAGCGATTGATGACGATGCAGGACAAACTGGGCAAATGCTGGCAGCATTATTAGATTATCCTCAAGGTACTTTTGCCTCTGCATTAAGCTTAGAGAATGGCACGCTGAATGTAACCCGCGAAATTGATGGCGGGACAGAACTGATTGAGCTTACTCTGCCTGCGGTGGTTACTGCGGATTTACGTTTAAACGACCCACGTTTTGTAAAACTGCCAAATTTAATGATGGCCAGAAAAAAAACCATAGAAACCATTCATGCTGCGGATTTAGGTATTGATACTACGTCTAAACTAAAGCAGTTAAAGGTAAGCGAGCCTCCTTCCAGAAAACCGGGTATCAAAGTGAATAGCGTGACAGAACTTCTCACTAAATTACGAACACATGAAGGCATAAGGATATAAATAATGAATCATTTGAGAACTCTTATTTTAGCTGAACATGATGGCAGTAAACTTAGCGCTTCGGTTCATCATGCAATCACTGCGGCTCAATTTTGGAATGTGCCGATTGACGTTTTAGTTGCAGGCAGCAATACCAGCGATATCGCATTAAAAGCTGCAGCGATACCGGGAGTTGCGCGTGTAATTCAGGCTGATGCAACACATCTGGCACACCCACTTGCAGAAGATATGGCTAATTTAATCGTGTCGATGGGCAATGACTATCAAGTCATCATGGCGGCGCACTCCTCTTTTAGCCGGAATATCTTGCCACGTGTAGCAGCATTGCTGGACGTGGGAATGATTTCAGATGCTTTGGAAATTCAGGCGAATCAAACTTATATTCGTTCAATTTACGCCGGCAACGTTTTAAGTACGGTTCAAAGTACCGATGAGATTCAAGTGTTAACTATTCATAGCAGCAGCTTTTCTGCAGTTGCAGAGACTGGCGGCAATGCAGAAATAGTCAATGTTACAGCGCCAACACCTTTTACTAAGACACGTTGGATCAGCGAAAGTATCAGCCATTCAGACAGGCCAGCCTTAAACTCTGCTAAAGTCGTTATTTCCGGCGGCAGGTCACTCGGCAGTGCAGAAAAATTTGAGCAACTATTATCACCTCTGGCATTAAAACTAGGTGCAGCATTAGGCGCTACACGCGCGGCGGTCGATGCCGGCTATGCGCCTAATGAGATTCAGGTGGGACAAACCGGGATTGTAGTGGCGCCTGAGCTTTATATTGCAGTGGGTGTTTCTGGTGCGATTCAGCACACTTATGGTATGAAAGACAGTAAAATAGTGGTGGCCATCAATCAAGATCCAGATGCAGCAATTTTTCAAGTCGCTGATTATGGCTTAGTGGCAGATCTATTTGAAGCAATACCTGAGCTGACTGCAGCTATTCAATAATTACATTATTATCATTAAGTACTATTAATTAGACTATAAAGAAAAATATCCATGAGTAAATTTACTACTGAACGCGTATTAAGCGTTCATCACTGGAACGACACCCTATTTAGCTTCAAAACGACCCGCGACCCCGGCTTACGTTTTGAAAATGGCCAGTTTGTAATGATTGGACTTGAAGTGGATGGACGTTCTTTATTGCGTGCTTACAGTATTGCAAGCCCTAATTATGAAGAACATTTAGAGTTTTTTAGTATTAAAGTGCCTAATGGTCCCCTCACCTCACGTCTGCAACATTTAAAAGTAGGCGATGACTTATTAGTTGGCCGTAAATCAACGGGTACGCTTATCACGCATGATTTAAAACCAGCTAAAAATCTTTACTTTTTATCTACAGGCACAGGCTTAGCGCCTTTTATTAGCTTAATTCAAGACATTGAAGTTTATGACCGCTTTGAAAAAGTCGTGCTTATTCATGGTGTTCGTCATGTGAATGAATTAGCTTACACTGACTTTATTGAAAAAGAACTGCCCAATAATGAGTTTTTTGGCGAGCAAGTAGGTGAGAAATTGATTTATTATCCTACGGTTACGCGAGAGCCGTTCCGCAATCAAGGTCGACTCACTGACCTCATTAATTCAGGGAAATTATTTGACGATATAGGTTTGCCGCCGCTCAGTCCAGAAAATGACAGGGCTATGATATGTGGTAGCCCACAAATGCTTGCAGATACGTCTGCATTGCTTGATGCACGAGGCTTTAAGGTTTCACATCGCATTGGCGAGCCAGGCGATTACGTGATAGAACGCGCCTTCGTTCAAAAGTAATAAAATCAGGCTGGAATGTAGATTTTCCTGCCTGATTTTGAGTAATAATCAAATTTCTGCTTCGCATTACAAGATTTTTTCCTCGGTCCTTATCTTTACTATAAAAAGTTCTCAACTTTTCTAAAAGTTTATGCTTATACAATATTGCAAGATATTTTATAGCGCTTAACACTTGTAAATAAATTTAAAGTTGAGAATTTAAAGTATCAATCAATGTCTTTTGTTTAAGTGCTTTTTATTTACTAATTTCAAAATGTAAACCGATATGGATTTACCGCGTTAGTAATTTAAAGATTAAATATTTTTCATAAAGGAGAATTTCATGAAAAAGATTCACTTTGGATTGATAGTCCTATTACTTGGTGCCAGTATTTCGACGAGTGCAATTGCACATGACTCAATAGGATTTAGTTTAAATATCGGAACTCCATATTTTTACGGTCCGCCTGACGTATATTATGCACCGCCACCTGTTGTGTATTACGAGCCTAGATTCATTTATCGCGAGCAGTACACCCCCAATGTTTATTACTATCCTAATAGTTATTATTATCAAGACGATCATTGGCAGGGTCATCATGGCTACAATAAACATCACAAACATTGGAAGCACCGTGATTAAAAATAGCTACTAAGAATTAAGCAATTTAATGAGGCTAGTTTACGTTATGCACATAGTAGGTAATTTATACAGTGACGTAAGATGTGAAGCATGCAAGGCGTTGTTGTATAGCTAACTTAAAGGATTCATCATGTGGACAACACCAGCAGCTACTGAAATGCGTTTTGGCTTTGAAGTTAAAATGTATGTAATGAATAAGTAATTCGCATATCAAATACAAAGAGCCTATTCAGCAATGACTAGGCTCTTTTTACATCTAAATCCATTAAGTTTATTGCGAAGTTATGTTGCGCTACAGAATTAACTCTTTCTAATGTAATACCCGCACTTTGTGCATGATCGCTTTCTATAAACCATCACATTTTTAATCGATCTTCATACGTTGCTGGATGGTTAATAAATTGGTTAATAATTTTTGACTGTAGTTGTAGTCAATTACAACATTGTTGTAAAAAATACGAACAATAAAATCACCTCTTGCCAATCTAAAAATAAAAAAAACTGCAAAAAAATAATTTTTTAAGCATGAAACTATTAATTAACTTATATATTTCATAGAGTTATTTAATTTATTCGCACAATCAACCTAAGTGGCACATCTTTTGCAGATAGTTGTTTAAAACTAATTACTTTAAATAAAGACTGCATGATGAAAAAACTCTTAAATTCATTTATATCTAGAATATCAAATTCAACTGATAGAAATGAATCTACATTTACTGTAAAAAAAAATGTGGCTCAAAAAGCAAATATCGAAATCGTTGATTTAAGCTACGAGGACTATATGAAATACAGTAGTCAGCAACCCAGAAGGAAACCAACTCGCCTTGCAGTTGATTAAAAAAACACAAGACTAACAACCTATCTGAATTAGTAGCACCTTGCTCTCACTTTAAAATTGAATTACCTAATACCCAAGCTTATAGCATGGCAACAAAAAAGCCATATACCGCGAGATATATGGCTTTCTTGAACAACTTTGAACTTCTTAAAACACTTAAATGGGCTGGCGTCAA
>JBKJUR010000049.1:0-20056 GCA_046590165.1 Methylotenera sp. | reverse complement strand
TTAAGACTACTACGCGGTGAATTTGAACAAGGTTGGCGCCTGTATGAATACCGCTGGGCAGATGCACAAGCAAAACAATATGTGCGTAATTTCAGTCAACCACTCTGGCTGGGTGATACTGACTTAAACGGTAAGACCATTTTTCTTTATGCCGAGCAGGGCTTAGGCGACTTCATACAGTTTTGTCGCTACGCGTTGATGGTTGAAAAATTAGGTGCAAAGATTATTGTATTGGTACCGCAAGAACTCATGTCGCTGACTGAATCACTCTCCAAAAACTTCACGTTTTTACCGAGAAAAGGCACTGAGACTCAGGTGGCATGTGATTTTGATTTTCACTGCCCAATCATGAGCTTACCTCTTGCCTTTAAAACTAGGTTAGATACGATACCTGCTGAAGTTCCCTATCTTGCTGCGCCAGCGGATAAGGCTACGCTTTGGCATAACAAGCTAGGTAAAAAGTCATCCGTCAGAATTGGCTTGGTTTGGTCAGGTGCGGCCGGACATTTAAATGATGTGAATCGTAGCATCTCGTTAAAGTTATTAGCCCCTATTTTACGCACCGATGTTGAATACCATGTGCTACAAAAGGAGATTCGCCCGCAAGATAGTGAAGAGATTACTCGATTAAAAGTGACTCACCAGCTACAAATACATTGCGATGATTTACTAGATTTTACTGACACGGCAGCACTGATTAATGAGATGGATTTAATCATTTCTGTAGACACCTCCGTGGCGCATTTGGTGGGCGCTTTGGCTAAACCGTTATGGCTGCTTGTACCGTTTTTCCCAGACTTTAGGTGGCTATTAGACCGTGATGATAGCCCATGGTACCCAACAGCAAGGCTGTTTAGACAAACTCAGTTGGGCGATTGGACAGACACTTTACAGCAACTTAAACTTGCCCAAGATGATTTTTTAGGCAGTACTTCTTTAGTAAAGCCTCCCGTGCCAGACCCTCAAGCCCTTCGTGCACAAATTAACCACGCACTTGGTTTGCATCAAGCTGGAAACTTTGCAGAGGCATTTAGTCTTTATTCAAAAATACTTGAAACTGCACCTAATAATACCGAAGTTCTAACATTAGTAGCTTCACTTTATCTGCAACAAAAGAAACTCGAACAAAGCCAAGCAGTTTTTGAAAAAGCATTAGCGCTTGATAACAAAAATGTACTCACTCTACACAATTACGCATTACTACTGGAAAAACTTAACCGCAATGACGAGGCTATCCAGCATCTTGATTCCGCATTAGCAATTAACGCTACGTATGAAGATGCATACAAACACAAAGCTAATTTACTAAAAAAAATAGGTAAGCTCGATAGTGCTATCGAAACTTATCAAGCAGCTATTAAAAAAATCACCCATTCTGCAGATTTATATTTTCGTTTTGGCAATCAACTCCGAGATATGGGTCGCAACCAAGATGCGCTAGAGGCAATGACACAAGCGACAAAATTAGACGCCAAACATGCTCAAGCACACAACAACCTTGGCAATATTTTATTAGATTTAAAGCAACCTGCAGAAGCGGTAAAAAGTTACCAGAAAGCCCTCACAATCAACCCAAAATACGCGAATGCATACAACAATTCAGCAAATGCTTATCTAGCTCTCAACAAGTTTGAGGAGGCTGTTGCTGCCTGTGACTCAGCTTTAGCCATTGACCCAAATTTGCTGACTACACTAAATAATCGTGCGAATGCTTTGCAAAAGCTAAAACGGTTTGATGAAGCCTTGCAAGCTTACGATCAGGTGATGAATGCACATAAAGATTACTCATTTGCGCCTCTTAATAAAGGCTTGTTGTGCTTATTGCTAGGCAATTACTCTGAAGGCTGGGCTTTGTATGAAGCGCGCTGGCTAGCGGCACCGCAACCTAAATTGTTAGAAGTATTTAGTAAACCATTATGGTTAGGTAAAGAATCTATCGCAGGTAAAACCGTATTACTACATGCTGAGCAAGGCTATGGTGATAGCATACAGTTTTGCCGTTATGCCGCCCTAGTCGCAAGTAAAGGTGTTAGTAAACTCTATGTGAATGTACCTAAGCTGCTGGTCAACTTAATGGCCGATAGCTTTAGTAAAATGCCTGCTACACGTGCAATTACCGTGCTCACTGATGGTGATAAGGTTCCTCAGTTTGATTATCAATGTCCGCTGATGAGTTTGCCATTAGCTTTCAATACTGAAGTAAGCAGCATTCCAGCAGATGTTCCGTATTTATTTGCGAATCAATCGCTGGTAGAGAAGTGGCACTATCGTTTAGAAAAAAACCATTCTAAAAAACCCAAAGTCGGGCTAGTCTGGTCAGGCTCTAGCGCATACAGCAACGATAGTAACCGTAGTATTCCGCTAGATTTATTAGCGCCGTTATTCAAATTGGACATTGAATTTCATAGCCTGCAGAAAGAAATCAAACCTAAAGATGAAGCTGCTTTTTCAACGCTGAATTTGCAATCCCATCAAGAATACCTCACTGATTTTTCTGAAACTGCGGCTTTGATACATGAAATGGATTTAGTGATTTCCGTAGATACATCCGTTGCTCACCTGGCAGGTTCACTGGGAAAACCAGTATGGGTATTGTTGCCGTTTGTACCCGACTTTAGATGGCTATTGAACCGTGAAGACAGCCCGTGGTACCCAACGGCAAAACTATTCAGGCAAGCAAAAACTAGCGATTGGGAAGATGTACTTGAACGTGTGCATCAAGCACTTAAGACTGAGTTTCTAGTAAATTAGGGCTGTTTTAGAAAGAGATTTAACTACAAACTTTACACTGACTGTCTTTAGATAATTTGATGCTACGCCACTCCATGGCTTGAGCATCCAATAATAATAAGCGCCCTTGCAAGCTATTGCCAATACCCATCAATAGTTTCATTGCTTCTGCAGCTTGCGTCGTGCCTATCATACCCACCAGCGGCGCAAATACACCATTTTCAGCACAGCGCATTTCTGCATCTTCACCTGCATCGGGGAACAAACAGTGATAGCACGGACTAGTTGCTGAACGCATATCAAAGACCGTCACCTGCCCCTCAAAACCAATGGCTGCCCCTGAAACCAAAGGTTTTTTAAACTTAACACATAGCCTGTTAAGCGTATAACGTGTAGCAAAATTGTCACTGCAATCAATCACCACGTCAGCCAAATCAACTAATTTTGCAAATTCATCTTCTGTTGATTTCATGCATACGGTGTTCACAGTAATACTGGGGTTAATTTCAAACAAGGTTTGTTGCGCAGAAATCGCCTTGTTAGTGCCCACAGACGGCGTAGTGTGCACAATTTGCCGCTGCAAATTGGTTAAGTCAACCGTATCAAAGTCACAAATTGTAAGTGTCCCAACGCCCCCTGCCGCAAGGTAAAGCGCCACTGGTGAACCCAGCCCACCAGCGCCAACAATCAGCGCGTGACTGTTAACGAGCTTTTCCTGGCCTTCGTAACCAATCTGCGGCAATAAGATATGGCGGCTATAACGTAAAAGTTGATTGTCATTCATGAGTTAGTGTAATTGCCCTGATTCTATCATCGCATTGTATAAAACATAGGGCGAAATCCAAGTCAAGATGTGATCAAACTCACCGTTTGGCGCACTGGATCCAGTAAAACCATGACTTACAAACACCTTGTCAACATTGCCAACTGCATTTACGTTTTCATTTTCATCACTGCCACCAATTGCCGTAGCACCAGTCTCTCCAAATGAGTAGATGACTGCGACTGCATTATTAATTAGATTAATAGTTGCTGTGCAATTTGCAGCACTTGAACTGGCACACACCCTAATATCTGGTATCAAATTAGCAATCCCTACATTTGCAATTTTATTTTGGGTTGTGAAATCCGGAGTTGCAGGGTTGACTGTCGCTGTATTCACTTGCGTGACCGCATATACAATACGATTACCCCATCCATCTAAAGCGAAACCCTGCACGTCAGTAGGTTGTATGCCCAAAGTAGACGCTGGTACTAATCCAGTTTGCTGTGTACAAGCCCCAGCAGTTAAAGATTCAATACCATTACTTAACAATGTCGCAGGGCATGGCAACCTTCCTTGTGACTGTGCATATCCAAGTAAAGATTTTTTAATTATCTCTAATGTATTTTCAGTTTGTGATTGGAATAACTGGTTACGCTGAGCTTGTAAAGGTAACAATAAAGCACCTAATACAAAGCCCAAAATAATCAATACTACTGCCATTTCCACAAGTGAAAATCCTGAGTGGTGATGTTTGTTTATTTTCAATATCATTATGGTCCTACTACAAAAGTTTGATCATTATATTGATTTGTTTTTTGTTTGTTTGCCGCATCAAATAAAGTATCGTTGTTAGTATTTTCTGCACTGTCTAGATAATCTCGTAAATCCGTCGTAGGGCGGTTCTGAACTATGCCAATCTCACTGGTTGTTAAATTACCTGCATTAATTAAAATCGCATTCAAACCACTCTTGGTACCAAACTGCAATGCAGAGGCCGCCGACCACTCATAGTAAAGGTAATCTTGCCAAAGATTAGTTTTAAACCATGTGGGTTCTTTTAATCCAATAGAAAACGTGCCTGAATTCGTACAATTTACTTGAGTGCCACTGATTGAACAACCCCCTCTAGCAATCGGAATGTCAGCATAGCTAGGCACAGTATATGTATATTGATTAGTTGCTCCACCGACATTATGTGTACAAAGTCCACTACTATCGCATCTAAATGTTCGTGCCCCACGAGTGCATCTGCCTGCGCCCGTACAAGTGCAGGTTGCACCAGATCTTGTACATCCGATGCTGGAAGTCCATGCAGTACCACCGCCTCTTGTAAATGCTACTCTTGTAATGGGGCTAAAACTGCAACTACAACTGGCCGCAGAGCTACAACTACAGCTGTCAGTAATATCAATTGGCAACATGCCTTTGTTGTTAACACCCGAAGACACATGATTATTCAGTGCAACTCCCAAATCAGAGGCATAAGGATAGCGTCCATTTTTAACTCTGTATTGATTAAGCAGTATGCTCGCTTCAGAAGCTACACGGTTATTCACAGCAGTCATCAATTCGTCAATAGTAATGAAAACCAATTGATCGTTAAAGAAATATGGTTTCACATAAGTAGTATCTGCACTAGTAACGTTACGGCTATCCTGACCAATAATAAAGTCTTCATTTGATAGAGTGTAATTGGCATTGCTGTAAGTGGTGCCCCCTATTTGAAAGGTATCTAAAAATTCAGTTGAGTTAGGTATCGGAGACGATCTATCTTGTGTGCCTATTGGATTGCCAGGGGCAATAATTACGGCAGCTACACGATCAGAGATTAATACGCCATTTTTGTCCAATACTCTAAGCCACGGATAGGCTACGGAATTAATGATACTAGGGTTAATTATCGGATCTGCAGATGGAGATTCGTATTTATGTACCAAATTTCTAGAGACTGCATACCAGAGTCGATTACCTTGCGCATCACGGAAATCATCACCTATACCTACCTGCGGACTTACGCATGGATTTTTTTGTCCGTAAATTGGTAATTGCCCTAATAAAAATGCATAACTAAAAGTAGATACTGGAGAATTACAATCACTGCTACCGTCATAATCTCCATCAGTATTTCTATCTGGGAAAGGCAATTGACCAGGTCTATTTTCATGACTGACTGCCCATGAAATGAGTGCTTGTTTAGCATCACCAAGCGTTTTGAAAGTTTTGACATCTTGCTTTGCTTGCAAATTAGCAACATTGAAAGCTTTTAGCAAATAGGCAGCTGCACCTAATCCTAAGATAAAAGCCAAAAAAATAAGGACTACTCCACTTTGACTTAGTCTTAAGCGATTACCTCTTTTAGGTAAAAATTTGAATTGGCTGGCCATTTTCTTTCAGCCTATTCAACCTTATCATATATATGGTTTGTACCCGATTGGATATCACCACCAATCTCACCAGTTTCTTCTAGATTAAGTCTTTTTTCCTTCTCCACCGTTTTAAGCTCTTTAATTTGGTTAGTTTCAGGTTCATATACTTGACCAGCCTTTAGGCGAATATGTTTACCATTTGCCGGGATTTTAAGGTTCAGGGCATCCACCGCAGAGTTACCGCGTTGATTCAACCGTCCAACTTGCACATCGTCTACCATGCTATCTTCTTGCACCGCCTGGTTGTTAATCCATAATGTACTTTTTGTACCATCACTGCGCTTTACATAGCCTTGCAGGGTGATTGGCGCTGGCAATTCAGCTTGAGGAACTTCTGCGGTGCTATCAAGTTGCGGCTCAGTTTGAATATTAATGATTTTTAACTTTTGATTTTGCCTTAGAAAATCTAAGTTGCTACGCTCATTTGGTCGACTAAATAAACGGCCTAAATTATCATTGGGTGCAGCTTGCACTTGCACAAAAAACAAACTGGCAAGCGAGCTCGCTATTAACAAACCAACAGAAATGGTGGGTGATTTTAGCGTACTCATTGTGGCGCCATTTGTACAGTTGCAATAGATTGCACAGGCGCTGGCTCACGTGCAGTTAGCCAGTCTAACTGGCACTGTGCATGCAGGTTGGCAACTAACTGCTTACTTAAATTACCGCCACTATTTAATCTAGTGATTTCGCAATCACGTAACATAAAAGGTGCAGCATTTTTTGCACTTAATGACTCAGTTAATTGCAATATATCACCCTCGTGTAGCATATCAAGGTCTAGCTTCATGATAGATCGATGCAACACAAAACCGCCTAAATTTGACATGAACTCAGGTCTAAAATCCTCTTGCTGGCTAATATTATATTTAATACCGAATAATTTATGGCTTTTCTGTTCCTCGCGTAGCGCTTCAACCCATTCAATACGCCGCTCTTCCCCGATAAAGCCTTTATTGATGAGCGCCTGATACTGTGGCAGATATTCAGTAATTGTATCTTTTTCTAAGCCTGAAGATTGATAGCGTTGGCGTGCTGCATTAAGCAAGTTTTGTTGCGTTAGCAAAGCGGTCTCTTGCTGTACGCTATAGTTTTGTGCAAAAAATAATAACAGTGCTGCAATTATCATCACCGCCAATAACGCTGCTAAAGGAACTTTTAATTTACGCCAATCATGCGAGTCTAGTTTCATAAATATGCTATCTCTGGCTTATTAAGTCAGGTGTGCTAGCCGATGTATCCGCTGCTACAAGTAATACTTTAAGCTTAAATGAGGCTGGCTGTGATTGTGTGGTTTGCTCATCTGCAGTGCTGCCTTGTAAATCCACGTAAGAACTAACATTCACAGGCGCTTGCAATACCTCTACTGATGCCACTCTGCTGTCCGACTTCAAAATGCTTACAAATTTATTCACACTATTGAGCGCACTTCTGTAGTCGCCGGTAAATCCTGATATTTCTGCAGTGACGAAAGCTAATTCGTTCAATTTTGTCGGGTCTGTAATTAACGGAGTATTAACATTGGGTTGTGCGTTATTAGCCGACGCATTACCAGCAGGGATTGCAATAAACTTATCATCATCTTTCACATTAATATCACTGGTTAATACCCAGCGCAACCTATTCAGCTGAATCTCAGGCGATTGCTCCATAGCGGCACTCACTACCAGCATCACACGGCGTGGAGATTTTGGATACATCGTAATTGTTTTATCTAACTCTACCGCCACTTTTAAGTCTGTTGCGCTAATCGTAGTCACTGGGAAGTTCTTTGCAACTTCATCATACTGATGCTGCTGAATCGTGGTGTCTTGAACCGCTTGGTTAAAAACTGCTTTATGATTCAAGCCTTGTTTAAGCACCCAGCCAGCCGCACCCAATCCAATAATACTGATTACTAAAGTCGCTATTTTAAGATTTTGTACGAGCTTGCTGAATTGGTATTGTTTGGTAAGCGTTTCTGGCGCAAGGTTATCTACCTCATGCCCACTTGCCAATAGTTGCATATGCAACAGTTCCGGCATTTTCTGTACTAAATTTGCAGATAAGCCCAAAGTTTTTGCAAACTGGCTTAAATTAACATCTGTGCATTCAATACCTTGCTCTTGGCTGATACCCTGGCTAATTTGCTGCGTTGCACCATCAATACTCGCCAGCACTAAATTCAGTGGTGTTTCACGCGAGATAAACCGCTGACTGATTAAATACAGTCGCGTTTTCTCAGTTTCAACTAAATAAAAATAACCTAACTGATTCGCTGCCGCGGGCACATTTGACACTAAACGGCTCATCCGTAAACGACCATTGTGTAGATAAGTTTGACGTAAACCTGATGAAAGTTTTTCACATAGCAAAATATGTGGCGCCATAAGTTTTAGCTGTCGCACTAATACTTGACTGAGCATAGGCAGCAAATAAACACCTACCAACTCTGCACTTGCCGCTTGTATAACCGTTACCCAAGGTTGCAAAAAGTCTGCATTATTAAGCGCAACAAATAAAAATTTATCATCTTTGCGTTTTTCTTTATCACGATTGATAAAGTGCGCGGTACGGTATTCTAGCCCGCGATAAAACTGATTGAGCTTACGTAGCGTGAGTTCGCGTTTAGCCGCCCCTGTAGTGTGCGGTACGCTTTCTAGCCGGTAATCTTCTTCTACTGCATCTACCATTAAATAAACTGGTGTTGCTGGATACTGCTTTAAAAATTCAGCAAATGCTTCATGTCCAGCAGCATCATTAGCAAAAACTTGGCTGCCTTGTAAATTACCCGCGTGCCAAAGCCCGGCCAGCAAACTATGGGCTGTGGCGCATAACACTAATTTATTTTGGCTAGTTTTAAACATTCACTGGGTTTTATATTTACCGGATCTAAAATTTACTGGGGTTAAATTTAAATCTTAAGTTTACTAAAAGAGTCGTACACAGGGCCAAGCACTGAGAACATGATAAATCCAAGTATAGCGCCCAATAATACTGTGAGCGCAGGCTCTATCATTTTAAGCATTTTTTGCATGGAGTCATTCACGTCTCTATCGTAAAAATAACTAATGTTAAGTAATGACTTGTCCAATGCCCCCGTGCTTTCTCCCACGCGGATCATGCGCACCACTAGCGGTGGAAACAAACCTGCGTTACGAAAACTCTCACTCATAGAGTCGCCTGCATTAATTTGTGCATGCGCACGGCTTAATGCATCTGCCACCACCTGATTACCTACGATTCTTTCACAAATCTTAATCGCATCCAAAATGGGGATGCCAGTTTGGTACATTAAAGCAAAATAGCGCGCAAAACGTGCCATGATAATTTTGTGCAAGATTGGCCCCGTAATCGGCAGATTCAGCTTAATCATATCAAATCGATAACGCGCTAATGGGTTAGTTTGAATAACAGTAGCCAAACCAACAAAAATTAAGATCGGCAAGCCGATTATTAGCCACCAATAATCTACAAACGCATTAGATATCGCGATTAAAATTTTAGTATTTAACGGTAGCTCTTGACCCATATTACGCAAAAATGACACCATTTGCGGCACCAGATAGGTCATTAAGAATGCAACCGCGCCCAAAACTACTACCGCGACAAACGCTGGGTAAGCCAGTAATTTTTTAGTCTGCGACATCAGTTCATCTTGCCAGCGAATCGTTTCAAATAAATTGTTAAACACCACCGGCAATTGACCTGTTTGCTCACCTGCATCGACTAAACTTACAAAGACTTCACTAAAAACACTGGGGTGCTCTGCCAACGCTTGCGAAAGCATTTTTCCACCTTCAACCTCGGCACTGATTGCACCTAATACTTTTTGAAAATAAGGATTAGGATTGCTTTCTTGTAAGTCATGTAAGCATTCCAACAGTGGCACGCCGGCTTTGGTTAATTGCTCTAGCTGAAAGCAAAACATCACTAAATCTTGATTGCTGACTTTATTACGATTAAATAGACTGGTCGATTTTTTTGCAATGCGAAAAGTGATTAAATCTAAACCCATACGCTCTAAGCGAATCTCTAAATCCACCTCATTAAGCGCATCTACCTGCCCCAAGGCTGGACGACCTAATTGGTCAATCGCTTTATAATTAAAGGATGGCATATTTGAAATTAAGTACTGATACCACTGGATTTTACGCGGTTGGGATTTGGTTTAATGGAATCTGGACTACTGGAATTCATACGGCTTGTTAAATCAATCACCCGCATCACCTCTGCCACACTGGTATACCCTTCTAAAATCCGACGCACGCCGTCTTCAGCAAGCGTGATAAAGCCTTTATCCAGCGCCAGTTTTTGCAGCTCATCTAAGTGCGCTTTGCGTGAAATCAACGAATCCATATCACTATCGATACGTAATAATTCCATAATTGCCATACGTCCACGATAACCATTTTGATTACAATGTTTGCAACCTTTGGGTTTATAGATTTGCGGCTTATCACTAGCCTTCAATCGGAGTACTTTACGCTCAAGGTCATTTGGCTTATGTGCTTCTTTACAGTGCGGACAAAGCACTCGTACCAATCGCTGCGCCACTACGCCGATAATGTTTCCTGACATAATGTCAGGCAAGATACCAATATCTGTTAGCCGAGGAAAGGCACCCAATGCTGAGTTGGTATGCAAGGTACTGAACACCTGGTGTCCCGTCATCGCGGCACGAAACGCCATGGTCGCGGTATCTTCATCACGAATTTCACCCACTAAAATAATGTCAGGGTCTTGTCGCATAATTGAACGTATGCCGTTGGCAAAATCGACCTTATTCACTTCGGCCACTGAGGTTTGACGCATCATCGTCACTGGATACTCCACTGGATCTTCCAATGTCATGATGTTCACAGCTTCAGTATTTTGATGAGACAGTAATGAATACAACGTCGTCGTTTTACCGCTACCAGTAGGCCCCGTGACAATCAAGATGCCTTCTGGGCGCGTCATCATTAAACGTAATTCGTCTAGTGTGCTGGGGCGTAAACCCATGCGCTCCATTGGAATAATCGACTTTTCACGATCCAACACGCGCAATACAATATTTTCACCATGTATCGTCGGGTGCGTTGAAACCCTAAAATCAATCGGACGACCGCATAGATTCATGTTCAAACGACCATCTTGCGGTGCGCGGGTTTCTGCAATATCTAAGCCACTGATAACTTTAAGCCGCACCGCCACTCCACCCCAATAGCTTTTGTGCAAACTACGCACTTGCTGTAATACGCCATCAATTCTGTAGCGAATCCGTAAGAAAGCATATTCAGGTTCAAAGTGAATATCAGATGCGCCGCGCTTCACCGCATCCATCAATAATGCACCGACTAAGCGAACAACTGGCTGCGTATATTCATCGCCATCTGCGGCTAAACTTTGATAATCAATTTCACCCGTTTCAATTTCGCGCAAAATACCATCAACAGACAGCTCATAACCGTAAAATTGATCAATATATTCTTCAAGTTGCGCTTCTGCCGCCAAAACAGGTTTCAGCTGAATTTGCCCACCGAGCATCGCACGTAATTGGTCTAACGCTACCACGTTAAACATATCGGCCATGGCAACCACCATGGTCTTAGTGGCATCTTCATAAGCCACTGGCAATAGATGGTAACGACGAGAAAAATCTTGCGGCACCATCTGCAAAGCCTCGACATCAGCAACTACTGTAGATAAATCGACACTTTCCTGACCTATGGTATGCGCTACGATATCACGCACCATTCCTTCGGTCACAAATCCCAAACGCACCAACTGGCGCCCTAAAGGCAAATCATTTTGTTCTTGCTCAATAAGCGCAATGCGTAACTGATCCTGACTGATCAGCCCTTGTTGCACCATGAGTTCGCCTAGGCGTAGTTTACGTCGCTGTTCAGCCATTTATTGGACCTGCTTAATCATTATTGAACATACGTAGAATTTACCATTTAATTTCTGCTTTTTCCTTAAGCATTAAGCTCACCCACCCTTAAGGGGGATTATTAAGGAAGCGCACTCCACTTGCTTACACCAATACTCCAAGCTTATCTTTCGATAGGGATAGGAGTATTTGATGTTATTGCAGCGCCTGTATTCTCGCTTCTAACTGCGCTCTATCTGGACTAGATGCACCTGATTTGTTTAATAGCTCTAAAGCACGCTGATATTGCTTCAAGGCGAGAGTCGATTTACCCAGCTGATCTAAACTAATAGCTAGATTAAATGCATAATCTGCATTGTTAGGTGCAAAACGACTAGCATTAAAATAAGCTTCTTGTGCCAATGGCCATTGATTTTGCTCTGCATACAAATTGCCTAAAGCCGCATGTAAATTTGCCCCATCAGGCTGTAGTGCCAGCATGCTCTTAATGCGGCTTTCTGTTCCAACCACATCGGAATTTCCCTGCGGGCTAACAATAGCAGACTGTGCAATACTATTTCTAGGCTCAATTTCTAGTACTTTTTGATACCAACCTGCTGCATCCGCATCGCGACCTTGTCGCTGTGCAATGGCAGCCATGCCAAGCAAAGCGTCTACATTGCGTACATCACCTTGCAATACTTGGCGATACAGCCTTTGTGCCGCAACATCCTCACCCCGATTAAACGCTTGATATGCGGTAAGCAACGTTGGATCTACGCCAGTAGTAGGCGCTTGGGTAATCAACTTTATCGGTGCGTGTTTTGTTGATGATTGTAATGACGATTCATCATCAAGTGATTCGTTGGCATTACTTTTAGCTTTTGTACTCAATACTTTTTTGTGTGTATTACCTTCAGTCATAAAACTATTAGCATTTGAATTGACTAGGTTTTGATTCATCGGTGATATAGATTGAGCACTTTCCATAGCCCGAGCTTGTGCACTTTGGTTGACGTTTGATTTATTTTCTTGGGCTTCTTGAGTTTGGATATCTTGAGCCTGACTATCTGCGGGCAATGATTGAGCAGGTACAACGCTTTCATTGGGATTGGCTACAGTCACTTTTGACTGTATTGGTCTCGTCGGCGTTACTATAACTGCTTCGGGTATGAGCAACGCTTTTAGATAATTAAACCCTTGTAAACCCAGCCATATCATTAAAAGACCTGCTACTGCCAATAATATAAGCGCAGATTTTGAAGCCTGCGTTTTAACGGATTTATTAGCTACAAACGCTTTGGCAGCTACTTTTTGATTCGTTTCAGTTGCTTGGGTAGCCTCATCACGCTTAGATTGATTAGCTGCTGAAACGCCTATGTCGAACGCTACCGCTTTATTTTTGGCACTATTACCTTGCGCTGCAGCTTTTACATTAACGTCATTAAGCCTAACATTTGGCAAATTCGCATCATTCAAATTAACATCTTTTGAGATGACGCCTTGCAGGACCGTGGCTTCTTGTACATGATCTTTCGCTATGCTGGCCGTCTTCGCACTATTACTTGCATTTTTTTCGACCGCTGTTGCAATTGCCAACCCTTGTTTAGATTTAGCTTGCTTGTTCGCAACACGAGTTGCTGCAGCTAACCCTGCCTCATCTGCTAACGACAAACCATTTTCCGCAAGCGCTTCTTTAGTACTTAAAAGCACCGTTGCAGTTTCTATTTTTTCATTTAACGCTTCATCAAGCCCTTTATCTTGCTTAGTTTCAATCGGCGCTAACTCCAAAGATAAAGCAGGACTAGCAGTCGTCCCAGTTCCAGTGGAGTTGTTTTTTTCAGCCTGCTTATTTTTATCTAAGTTATCTAACGCCTTAATAAGTAAACTCATAAAGTCTACCTCTCATCATCAGTATTTAACGTTTGCTTTAATTGTTGTGATGGAAGGTATTGCTTATAGGTTGCCAATTCATCACTCTCTAAACTAGCATTAGCTATAACAGTTGGGCGTAAGAAAATGACTAACTCAGTTTTAACATTACTGTCATTCACACCTGTAAATACTTTACCCACGCCAGGAATCACTGACAGCCCAGGCACTTTATCAGTGTTACTCCTTATGTCATCTTGCATTAAACCACCTAAAACTGCAGTATTTCCGCTGGTAATTTGAAGCAGAGACTCCATCTCCCGAATCCGTATTTCAGGAATACCTTGATTATTAATAGCACTAATGAGCGGATTTGGATCGGGAACATATCTTATTAAACTAGATATAGAAGGTCTTACATTGATATTCACCATGCCTACATCACTAATCTGCGGAGTTACACTCATTACAACACCTACGGGAACTGTATTTGGCGTTGTTGTAAATGACTGAAGATTTGTGCCTGAAACACCACTTGCTGACTGCGATATTTGCGCTTGAACTGTAAAATACACTAAATTATCAACAACTTTAAGTACTGCTGTCTGATTATTAAGCACCATCAATTTAGGGCTAGACAATACTTTAGTGTCACCAAATTGCTTTAACAAAGAAATTGAAGCAGCAATGTTACCTAGTGCGCTAGCAGGATTAAAATATCCAGCAACCAATCCTCCAGTAGTACTGCGACTTTGAAGATTTCCAGTTGAAAAAGTATCACCTAATCTTTGGCTAAATGTGAACCCGCTGCTAGCTCCAGCATTGCCTAGTCGACTCCAGTCTATCCCAGCCTGAAACCCATCATTCAGTCGCACCTCTACAATAGTCGCCTCAATTAATACTTGGCGCTTAGCACTATTGAGCACTTTATCCAAAAATTCCTGTACTTTTTCGTGTTGTTTGTTGGTGCCCCTGACGCTAATCACTCCTGCTTCACGGTTTGAGATTACAGTAGCGGCAAACAAAGTTTTATATTCGTTTTTAATTTCTTCGCGCTCTAATGCTAGATTTTTTGCATCATTTATAGCAATTTCGGCATTGGCTGAATTTTTATCGCTATTGCCCGACCGTTGTGATATGCCAGATGAGGATGCAACGCTACCTGCACGGGTAATGATTACTTCTTTGTCAGTTTCAGCCAAAATGTCTTTGATATTTTTCTCTAAAGTCTCCCAAAAGTGACTTTTCGATTCGCTGGTGACCGAAGTACGTGAACTATTATTTGCGCCATTCCCAGAGCTACTACTGGACGTACCGCCTGCCCCAGAAGTTTGGGATGCACTTGAAATTTGTCCATCCGCACCAATAAATCCAGTGGTATCACGCGACATATTCACGTAATCAACTTTATATGCCCTTAACACTGGTTGGTCAGGTGTAATTGTTAGTACGTTACTTTGAATTTTATAGGTTAAATCTACTTGCTTGGATAGACGCTCCAAGATAGCGGGTAAGGTTTGATCTACTGCATTTAGGGTTACGCGGCCTTGTATGGCGGGGTGAATATCGATATTGAGCTTGCTATCGCGCGCAATAGCGAATAACACTTCTTTCACTGGCGTGTCGTACACCACAATGCTATAAGTCTGCTCTTTAGTTTTAGGCTTTGGGGGTGGCAGGTAAGTATTATTAGTTACTGGTTTAGGAATGTTAGCAGTTGCAACGGGTTTACTTGCTGATGATCCGTTTGATTGTCCTACTGTTTGATTATTAGCAGTATTTTGTCCATCAATATGACCTTTTGATGGCTCAACTTTTGATTGATGCGCGCACGCAGTTACCACTAAAACAAGTACTGTACATAAAAGTGGTAATCTTTTTATCTTTTTTGCCATAACGTAGCAATCCCCAGCTTATTGCTTAATTTGCATTCTTTTATACATTTTGCATATTAATGCACAAAATGCAAGAAATATACAACGAATATTTCAAAAAATTTAAATTACAACAATAAGTTACATACGGTTTTTACTGCGTTTGTTCAATGTCTTTGTTGATACCAGCTAAGGTACGCAAATATGGATGATCATTTTTAATTTGATAAGGTAAATTTCTCAATGCCACCAGTGCTTCGCTGCGCTCATGATATGAACCATACAATATTACCGTATAGAGCACACCGTTTTGCTTCTTGTGATATAGGTAAATATTGTCTACTTCTAATTGCTGAGCCAGCCTATCAATCTCAGAAATTAATACATCATCTTTAAGCGGGCTTTTACTTGGTAATGACTTAACTTGTAGCGTGATGATTGTTGCAGGCTCATTTGCTAACCAGTTTTTTGACACCTCAAGACGTTTATCCACTAATTGCTGCTTAGTATCCACGGACTGAGAAGCAGTGGCTGCGATAGAATTAGTACTCATAACAGCTTTAACAGACACCGCATTTCCCACTACTGCGGCGAGTGATTTTGGCAAGACTTTAGTAGCAGTAAGTTTATCCAAACCAGCACTACTTGCTGCATCTTTATCAATAATTTTAGACTGGTGCTGTGCTTGCCACCAAAAAATCGTTAATGCGGCAACAAGCAGCGCAACCAACAAGGCCGCCAATAAAAAATATTGTTTGTAATTATTAGCTGGTCTGGCACCAAACTCACTATCTTGAATCGCTGCTTTTACGTGCTTGGTAGTGACTTGATGCACATTATCCGCAAAAGCTGCTAACAAGCATTTATCTGCCAACACATTCACGCGTCTTACTAAACCTTCTGCGGCACCTGAAAGCTTCTTAATGGCAGCATCGGTAAACAAGTGCGGGCCAAAGTAACCTGCGGCACGCAGCCGAAAAATTAAATACTCACCTACATCTTTCGTTTGCAATGGGCCTAAATGAAAGCTATGCGTAATGCGCTCGCGAAGTTGGCGAATATGCGTTTGATTTAAATTGACATCTAGCTCGGGCTGGCCAAATAGCACAATTTGTAGCAGTTTATCCTGCTTGGTTTCCAAGTTAGAAAGCAACCGGATTTCTTCAAGCGTGGCTAGCGGCATACCTTGTGCTTCTTCAACAAAAATCACCACTTGTCGGCCTTCAGCATGCCGATTGAGTAAGTGCGCCTGTAACTCCTGCATGACCTTCAAACGATTAGCATTTTTTGGTAGCTTAAGTTGCAACTCAAAAGCAATCGCATGCAGCACATCCTCTGGAGCCACACTCGGATTAGCAAGATAAATACTTTCTATTTTTTCAGGCAAAATAGTTTGAAGCATACGGCACAGCATCGTTTTACCACTGCCCACTTCACCTACCACCTTGATAATACCTTCACCGTTGGTGATGGCGTATACCAGGGCATCTAATACTGCACCGCGATTACCTCCCGAAAAGAAAAAATCGGTATTCGGGGTAATTTTGAATGGCGGCTCTTTTAAGCCGAAATGAGGATAATACAAAATTCGCTCTTATATTTTGGTCTAAACTTCTTCTTGCGTACTCATGCGGCTATATAACGTTGTGCGGTTCACATTAAGCAACTTAGCCGCTTGACTTAAATTACCATGTGTAATTTTCATGGCCGCTTCAATGTATGCACGCTCCCATGATTTAAGCACGGCATCCAAACTCACATTAGTTTGCCTTTGCAAATGACGTTGCGCTTGTGCAGTCATTCCAGCTTCATCATTCAAATTTAAAGTTTCTGAAGAAGACTCTGGCTCAGATAAATCAAACTCAGCAATAAGTTGTTTTTCTTGTATTGTTTTACCTGAGTATTTAGCTATTAAGCGGATCACAATATTTCTTAATTCACGCACATTGCCTGGAAAATGATAATCCAGCCAACGAGATTCTGCCGTCGCATCTAACGCAAATGGTGCTTGTCCTATTTGTTTCGCATAAAATTCCGTGAAATGATCCCGTAACAGATGCTTGTCTTCGCTTAAACCCCGTAAAGGTGGCACATGTACTGCAAACACACTTAAACGATGATACAAATCAGACCTGAATTTTCCTGAACGCACTTCAGCACGTAAATCGCGGTTAGTCGCGGCAACTATGCGTGCACGACTCTTACGTGTTTGCGTTTCGCCAATGCGCTGGTATTCACCATTCTCTAGAACACGCAGTAATTTAGCTTGTAACTCTAAAGGTAGTTCGCCAATTTCATCTAGGAATAAGGTACCTTCACCCGCATCTTCAAAATAACCTGCATGCGCACCGATAGCGCCAGTAAAAGCACCTTTGGCATGCCCAAACAATATTGATTCAGCCAATAATGGTGAAATTGCCGCACAATTAACTGACAAATAAGGATGCAATGAACGTTTGCTCGCGTAATGAAAACTACCAGCCACCAACTCTTTGCCACTACCGGACTCGCCCTCAATTAATACTGGGAAGGGTGAATCTGCAAATTGTGTAATTTGCATACGCAATGCCTGCATAGGCAAGCTTTCGCCCAACAAACCACCGTGCTCCTGCTCCACCTTAACTTCATTCAGCTCTACGTTTTGTACTTTAAGTGAATTTAGCAATACATCTTTAAGCTTTTCCACATCGCAAGGCTTGGCAATAAAATCTACTGCCCCCAAAGTGAGCGCGCGCTTAACGTTCACGTCATCACTTTGACCGGATAAAACATGGATTTTAATAGTAGGGGAATGTGTTAATAGCTCCGTGACGACTTTAAAGCCCTCTTCTGGAGTATGTGGGGACGGGGGCAATCCTAAATCTACCAACGCCAATGCTGGCGGGCTATCTAATTGCCGCAATAGACTTTTTAATTGTGAGTGTGATTCGGCAACGCACACTTCAAAATATTTACTTAACACAAAATGCAAGGTATCTGTGATTAAAGGATCATCATCAACAATCATCAAAACTGGACGTAGTGCCACCATCAACAATACCTTTATATTAAGTTGCTTTTAAAACCAACATTACTATAGCTTTAAAGCTTTTAGGTATCAATTATTTTGGCCTAAAAAATTATTTAATGTTGGGAAACTAATAATAGGGAATTTATACTTTATTAAACTAAATAATAAATAACGTCGTAATTATAGAAGTTATCTCAATTTAACTGCTTAATTTCTACAATCGCCACAGTTTAGTCACAGGTTCTTACTGAAAACTAACCCTTCATTTCACTGCCTATCTAAGTATCATATGTTTCAATACAGTACCGAATATCCTGACATCGTTAAACATTTGCATCATCTGGGAAGAGAAAAGAACGAAAAGAGAATAGAACATAGCCGGTCTTGCATGCTCGAAAGCCATGACCTTATTCACTAAAGTTTTAGTATTGACCAACCGCATAGCAACCCACGCAGAAAGCATGCCCAATACAGCGCCAGCAATTAGGTCTGTAGGGTAATGGAGTGAAAGATATGCTCGAGGCAGGCAAATAATTATGGCTGCATGCAACAATGCCAAACTACCCCAAACTCGGTTCATCAGAAAAATGCCCATTGCAATTGCAAAGGCAAGTGCCGCATGGTCACTTGGGAGTGAGCTCAATTGATCAAATGAGTCCAAGCTCAACTGCTTAGGGATATGCAATAACAAATCGTGATTATATATAGGCCGCAAACGAAAGGGTAAGAATAACGCAAGACCGCGCGCTATTGCCATGGCAATACAGCTACCTAAAAATACTAGAAAAACATCTTTTCGCCTATTTACACTATTCTCATCACGAATGAACCAAAATCCCCATAACACCAGAATCATTGGCGTCATCTTCAAAAGTGATATCCACGACAAAAATACAACTGCAGCATCGAATTTAGTAGACATACCAACGAAGTGATTCAGGTAACTTAATATTGCACTATCAAATTCAAGCATTTGCGTCTCATTTTGACCAATATAATTATAGATTATCAATTTTTTGAATTCAAAGCGCAACACCCTTACAGCAAAACTCTCATAGGCCATAATTAATGACGATGGGTTTGAATATTAGATTGATAGATAGCTAATAGTAATACAAACAGTTATGCCGGAAAATTACACAATGCTTGATATTTAGTAGAGGGGGAATAATGGGGTGGCTGATGGGGCTCGAACCCACGACAACAGGAATCACAATCCTGGACTCTACCAACTGAGCTACAGCCACCATAGAGACTTTATACATACATGGCCTGCCCGACAGGAATCGAACCTGTAACCCCCAGCTTAGAAGGCTGGTGCTCTATCCGGTTGAGCTACGGGCAGATTGTGGTTACTAGGCTTTAGACTTAAAGCGATACACTTTTTAAAATCTAAAGATTTTCGGGCTGACTATTATTTATAAGCGCCTAGTTTTAAACAGCATTTAATGCAACACTATTTGAAAACTAAGCACCTAAAAATTTGGTCGGCGTGGAGAGATTCGAACTCCCGACATCCTGCTCCCAAAGCAGGCGCGCTACCAG
>JBKJUR010000055.1:0-5415 GCA_046590165.1 Methylotenera sp. | reverse complement strand
TTTTACAACATAGTGCTACAGAATTGGGTGTTGAAACCAAACAACCTTCTATTGCTGCACTCAAATATTTAAGCGCAGTCAATTGGAGCGGCAATGTGCGCCAATTAGAAAATGTTTGTCATTGGTTAACGGTAATGGCACCAGGTCAAAATATTGATATTGCAGACTTACCACCTGAACTTAAAGACGATAATACTAAATCCACTTCTTCACTCTCATGGCAAGATGCGCTGGCCAGCGAAGTAATGGATTCATTAAACCGCGGCGAACAGAATGTACTTGAAACCAGAACTCAGATATTTGAGCGCATTTTGATCACTAAAGCGTTAGAGCATACTCATGGTCGACGCATTGAGGCCGCAAATCAGCTGGGTATGGGGCGCAATACACTTACACGTAAAATTCAAGAACTGGGAATAGAAGAATGATGGCGCTCTAAATTATACCAATAAAAAACAAAATAAGTCGTTTGGCATTCTATGAATCAGTGAAATCTAAGCAACATTAACTATTTCTTTGAAAATAATATTTCCAATAAATAATCTAATATCTGATTAACACATTGCTCAGCAGTTTGGTTTGCTGTGTCTAGCACAAGCTCAGGATTGTTTGGCATTTCGTATGAGGACGAAATGCCTGTAAATTGGGCTACTAGCCCCTGCCTTGCTTTTGCATAAAGTCCTTTAACATCTCGTTGTTCGCATATATTGATATCAGCTTTACAATAAACCTCAATAAAATCTCCTTTATTGAATAGTGCTCTTACGGCATCACGATCTTGCTTGAATGGCGAAATAAAAGCAGAAATAACAATCATACCCGCATCTACAAATAACCTTGATACCTCACCAATTCTGCGAATATTTTCTGTTCTATCTGCATCGGTAAATGTTAAATCCTTACATAACCCATGACGTATGTTATCGCCATCTAGTACATATGTTTTACAGCCTATTTGAAAAAGATGCTGTTCTAGCAATTTTGCAATTGTCGATTTACCAGCCCCAGATAAGCCGGTTAACCATACAGCAACACTCTTATGCTGGTTTGAATTCTCCCGCATTTCTCGCAAGATATTTTGTTGTTGCCATTGAATATTATTTGATTGGTAACTCATTGTTTAAGCATTTTAAAATTAAAAAGCAACCTAAATAAAAACGGCAACCGAGGTTGCCGTTTTTATTTATCTCTATGAAACTAATACAGGGTTAGCCCTGCGTTAATTCTAGAAGAATAAGATTGCACCTAAAGAAATAGTTTTTGCTTTTGCATCAGCATCAGTTACAGCTTTATTATCTACTTCACGTTTTGATTCTGAATATTCTGCAACCAAGTTTAAATGCTTAGTGATTGGGTGGTAAGCACCAAGGGTCCACATTGAATCTTCAACATCTTTAAATGTATCAACACTGTTGCCATCTAATGTAGACATACCATAGCTAACACCCAGTTTAGTACCTACACCTGGAAGTGTGTATGTACCTTGAACGTAGTAGCCATCTGAATCACGACGTTTACCAAGTGAATCAAAACCACCATTTAACATTAATGTTTGACCAATACCGCGACCATCATAGTAGTAACCTGTTAAACCAAAACCAGCTAAATTCACAGTTGCGCCAATATCAAATGCAGTTGCACGGCCAGATGTGCTAGCAGTATTTGCTACTGCACTTACAGTACCCGTTGGAGTACCACCTGGTGCAAACGTGAAGCCACCTGGAGTAGCATTTGATAAACCTTTAACACGTTGTGTAAATGCTGATGCCCACACTTTACCACCAACGTCGCCAGCCCACTCATAACTTGCTTTTCCTTCAAAAGCTGGTGAAGATCCACCACGATCTGAAGAACTTACACCACCTAGAGCACCAACTGCATTCCATGCTTGCGTTACACCAGCTGTGAAGCTAAAACCGTTCCAGTTTGGTGATGAGTAAGCAACTTGTGATTTCCAGTCAGCATACATAAAACCTGTACCGATACGACCTAGAGTAGTTGTGTTTCCTGCTAATGAGCCAGCGCCTGAACCAACACCTAACAATGTCATGTCATTCAAAATAGCATCTGAAGCAAAAATACCTAAATCTTTACCGATTTTGATAGAACCCCAAGATTTATCGCCAAATGTTAAGAATGCTTGACGGTTTTCTTGTTGCGCTGACTGTTTACCTGATTGTGTAGTTGAAGAACCTGGGTTAATACTGATTGTGAAACCTACATCTAAGTCGTTTTGACGTGTTTTACCAGAAACTGATAAATAGTTAGGTAACAAACCTGTAGTGATGTTACTTACGCTATCTGCATTACCGTCACCTAGACCTAGTGGAGCAGCGCCTGCGCCAGTGTCACCACTAAATTTTGTATGTGTGTAATAAGTGTTAACTACACCACCAATGTCTAAAGTCCAATCACCAGCTGGAATCATAATACCAGCATTAGCTGATGTAGAAGCTAATGCAACTAGTGCACCTGCAACTGCTAATTTAATTTGAGTATTCATATATAAATCTCCTAAAGATATATTGCTATTTTTATCACTAAATTACCTTACCGTTACAAGTTGTCAATATAGACATACAAAATTAAGGTAAGAGAGTTTGCAAACTTTCCCAATGAATTACTCATCAAGAAGTTATCAGTAGTATGCACAAAGGCTAATCGCTAAACAATCAATTATTTGTATTTTTGTCACATTTACTTACATTTGTTGTATATTTGCAACAAATGTACTATTACGAGCCATTCTAAGTCTTTTAAAACCTTAACTTCCAGCTTAATCTTAAAATCATTTAAAAATTACTAATTTTAAATTTTAAAAAACACTCGTTATATAAAACTTTAGTTACAAATTTTTTCGTTTTATTAGCTTATGAATATATACCTAAATTTCAAGGTAATATTACATTCTTTAATATTCTTAAATAATTACATGAAGCATTACTCTCCAAAAGAATTA
This sequence comes from Methylotenera sp., assembly GCA_046590165.1. Taxonomy (GTDB): domain Bacteria; phylum Pseudomonadota; class Gammaproteobacteria; order Burkholderiales; family Methylophilaceae; genus Methylotenera. The sequence continues at coordinate 2,456 of JBKJUR010000055.1, read as the reverse complement.
AGGAATCTGTCTGAAAATTACCAGCAGGGTCAGAAAGCAATGCAATCTGGTTTATTTGGTCGAGCGGAAAAGTACTTCCTGGACGTTCTGAAAATAGGTCCTGATATTGTTGAGGCGCAAAATGCTCTCGCTTTTGTATATTCGGCAAGCAAACAGCACGACAAGGCAATTTCCCTATTTAGAGTTGTGCTAAAAGCCAACCCCAATCATGCATACACCCATCATAATTTAGCTAATAGTTTGCAGGAACAAAAACTCTATGATGTGGCGATTCAGCATTATCAAGCCGCCATTAAAATTGATAACAATTTGGTAGACTCACACATTCACTGTGGAATTGCCTACCGCATGCTAAAAAATTATGATGCTGCTGTAAAGTGTTTACATCAATCACTTAATTTAGATAAAGCCAATGCTAAAGCTTTTCATGTATTAGGGATGATTTATGTGGATATCGAAGATTATCCACGGGCTTTGGAGTGCTTGGAAAACGCAACTGGATTAGCCCCTAAACATGCAGAATTTAGAGTTAGTTTTGCTAGTGTATTAGAAAAAGCTTCCTTGGATTATGAGGCTGGTGTTCAATACCATCAAGCTTGTTTAATTGACCCTAATTATTTGGATGGCTTTACTTTATATGGAGCTTATCTACTTAAAAATCATCGTCATGATGAAGCGCTAGAATGTATTAAACACGCCGCTACATTAACACCAAAAAATATGGATATCTATGATCAATTAGGTCAAACTTATTTAGGAATGGGTGATACTGACGAGGCTTTGGAAAAATTTAATTCTGCTCTAAAAATAGAACCAAAGCGCATATCCTCACTAGTTGGTAAAGGTCAAGTTTATCAAGAGAATGGTAATTTGGAAGCAGCCATTAATATTGCCGACAAAATTATTACAATTGACCCTGAAGATCCGAGTGGCTATCTTTTAAAATCCATAATAAAAAAATCAAAACCTGAAGATAATTTACATGAACATTTACTTAAACTTTCCCGTCAAGATGACTTAGATCAAGACATTAAAATTGCAATCAATTTTTCTTTAGGTAAGATTTATGATGATCATAAAAATTATGCTGATGCATTTAAGTATTATTCCATCGGAAATGCAATTAAGAATAAAAACCTAAACTATTCGCCAGAAACTGATGAGGCTAGATTTTCTAATTTAATAGAATTTTTTAATGACTCTACTTTTAAAAAACATCGGCACTTAGGTGTTGGCAGCGATTTGCCTATAGTGATTGTAGGAATGCCTCGTTCTGGAACTACTTTGACAGAACAAATTATTTCTAGTCATCCAAATGTGATTGGTGCTGGTGAGGTTGTATTTTGGGGTAAGGCACCAACTGCAATGCCACTAAGGCTCGGTACTGAAAGTTGGTATCCTAATTGTATTGATCAGATAACTCTTGATCAAGCAAAAGACATCACTACAATGTATGAAGCAACTTTGCGGAAAATTGCAGGCTCAGACGCAAATCCCAAACACATAACCGATAAAATGCCGCACAATTTCTTACATATAGGTTTAATAGCATTACTATTCCCAAATGTAAAAATCATTCACACAAAACGAGACCCCATTGATACCTGTCTATCTATTTTCTTTCAGAATTTTAATAGCTCTCATGCCTATGCGTCTGATTTAGGTAATTTAGGATCTCATTACAAACAATATGAACGAATTATGCATCATTGGCACGAAATGTTGCCTGGTCGGATTGTAGATATTAATTACGAAGATACCATTTCTGATCCTGAGCTTTGGTCTCGCAAACTGATATCTCATATTGGATTAGATTGGGACGATGCTTGCTTAGCTCCGCATAAATTAGAACGCTCAGTAAAAACAGCATCCCATTGGCAAGTTAGGCAGCCTATTTATAAAACTTCGGTACAACGATGGAAAAACTACGAATCATTTTTAGAACCACTTATACTTGCTTTGAAGGATGAAGTTATAAATATTCTTCCACCGTAAATAATTTACGATGCTCACGTATGGCAAAGCGGTCTGTCATGCCGGCAATATAATCTGCAACTGCACGTGCTTTATCGATTTCTGCGTAGAGTTGAAACTCAGTGGGCAATAATCCAACGTTTTCAAAAAAGCCTACGAACAGTTCAGTCACGATCCGCGAAGCTTTTGCGCTCATCCGATTTACTTTGTAGTGATGATATAAATTTTTGCGTAAAAATTGTTTGAGCTTTAGGTTTTGCTCAGCAACTTGACTACTAAAGCCTACCAATTGTGGCAATTGACGTATCGCAGTAATACTTTTCGGTTGGTGTTGCTCTATATTTTTAGCACTTTCGGTGCATAAATCAACAACTAGTGTATTGATCATACGGCGTATCGTTTCATGAATAAGCCGTTTTTGCTCAAGTTTGGGATATCTATCTCTTACTATTGCTAAGTTCTGCGCAAAGAGTTCTACTTTA
>JBKJUR010000050.1:0-107000 GCA_046590165.1 Methylotenera sp. | reverse complement strand
CGCGCTATCTACAGGTGCAGCAGATTTACTGGAAAATGCGGTTGTGACTGAAACTTTAGCCGAAGCGCTGACGGGCTGTGCTTATGCCATTGGCTTAAGTGCACGTAAGCGTAGCCTTTCGCATGAATTAGTCAATGTGCGCACTGCAGCAACCAAAGCCATTGAAATTGCAGCATCACAACCTGTTGCCTTGGTATTTGGCACCGAAATGAGCGGCTTATCTAATGCCGAACTTGACCATTGCCAAATGCTGGCCATGATTCCAGCTAACCCAGAATACACCTCGCTTAACTTGGCGGCGGCGGTGCAAATTATGTGCTATGAACTGAGAATGGCGGTATTAGAAGCTGCCAACCTTGAATACGCGCAACTTGCCCCCAATGTTACAAGTGAGTTAGCGACTATTGATAGCTTAGAAGGCTTTTACACACATTTAGAAGAAACCTTATTGCACATTGGTTATTTAAATCCTGCCGCGCCAAAAAAATTGATGGAACGTATGCGACGTATTTACGCAAGAGTTAGACTAGAAAAAGAAGAAGTAAACCTGTTACGTGGCATACTCACATTGACTGTAACACCTAGAAAACACGATAAATATTAATTAGCGCCTTAAAAAATAATATGTTTAATCACATCAAAGAAGATATATCCATTGTTTTCCAACGTGACCCCGCCGCGAGGACGCACTGGGAAGTGCTCACCACTTACCCTGGCGTCCATGCATTACTGATGCATCGCTTATCACACTGGCTATGGCAACAACACTTATTCTGGTTCGCGCGGTTTAATTCACATATTGGTCGCTGGTTGACGGGTATCGAAATTCACCCTGGCGCTACGATCGGCCGCCGCGTATTTATTGATCATGGCATGGGTGTGGTAATCGGTGAAACAGCAGTGGTCGGCGATGATTGCACCTTATACCACGGTGTAACGCTGGGCGGTACTTCATGGAATAAAGGTAAACGCCACCCTACCCTTGAAAGTGGCGTAGTGATTGGCGCAGGTGCCAAAGTATTAGGGCCAATTACTGTGGGAGCTGGCGCTAAAATCGGTTCAAATGCAGTGGTAGTAAAAGATGTGCCTGCCAATGCTACAGCTGTTGGCATACCAGCGCGAATTTTAGAAGAAGAGAAATCTGCTAACGATGCACAAGCAGCTAAATCTGCAAAAAGCACAAGCTTCACCGCCTATGCTGTAAGCAACGATAACGATCAGCTTAACCCAGAAACCTTGGCTAAAACACTACAACAATTGCAAGACCACAGTGCAGCACAAGACGCCAAACTGGCAGCACTAACATTACAGTTGCAAGCACTGACTGCAGGCTCTGGCAGTGATACAGAAGTAGCTGAAGCTTTTGATATTAAGCACGGCTCAATTAAATAAATTCTAGGGTTGAGTCTGCGATTAATCTTGAATGAGCCTAAACATTTGTCAGGCTTTTACTCTTGGTTTAATCACGGGAACTAAACCCGCTTAATAGTTGACTAAAATTGTAAGGTATTATAAAATTTAGTTAATTATTTAGGTACTACATAACGCATGAAACTCACCACCAAAGGAAGATTTGCTGTCACTGCAATGCTAGACCTTGCCATGAGCGAGGCGCAATATGGGGCGGGCTTTAAGCCTGTCACACTTGCTGGCATTAGTGAGCGTCAAAGCATTTCTTTATCATATCTAGAGCAGCTTTTCAGCCGTTTGCGTCGTCAAGGCTTGGTAAGTAGCGTGCGCGGGCCAGGTGGCGGTTATAAACTTGCTAAAAACTATGCGGACATTTCGGTTGCAGAAATTATTAACGCGGTTGACGAGCAAATTGACGCCACACAGTGCGGTGGTAATGAAAACTGTCGTGATGAAGGTCGTTGTATGACCCACGATTTGTGGGCAACACTCAATAGTAAAATTTTAGATTATCTCGACGGTATTAGTCTGGCAGATATGGTGGCATCGCAAAATAGCGGTCAAAAAGTGTTGATTACGCCACGTGCTTGTGGAAGCAGTAACAATAAAAATGGCACATCAGCGACTGTTATTTCGGCAGAAGTTGTAGTCGCCTAGCCTAAAATTAAGACTTAAGATTGCTGCTTAAAACTATGGCTAATGTGTATTTTGACCACAATGCAACAACCGCACTGGATAGTCGTGTGTTAGAAGCCATGTTGCCGTGGATGAGCGCGCAAAGTGGCAATCCGACTAGCCGGCATATATATGGAAGATCCGCACGGGATGCCGTGGAGCGTGCGAGAGCGCAGGTGGCTGAAGCCTCTGGTGCGTATAGTTCGCAGGTGGTCTTTACAGCAAACGGTACTGAAGCGAATAATTTTGCAATCAAAGGCATGGCACAACATAAGCCGGCCGCACAAATTTTAACCAGTGCCATTGAGCATCCGTGCGTGACGAGACCAGCCCTGTCTATGCAACAATTTGGTTATATAAGCCGTCAAATTGCTGTGGATGCAAACGGTAAAATAGATTTGGAAATGTTAAAGCAGCAGCTTACAGTGCCAACTAGTTTAGTTTCTGTAATGCTAGCCAATAATGAAACTGGCGTAATACAAGAAGTTGCAACAATAGCTGAAATGGCACGAGCCGCCGGTGCTTTTATGCATACGGATGCAGTACAGGGACTAGGTAAGATACCGTTAAGTTTTTCAGACTTAAACGTTCATGCAATGACGGTTTCAAGCCATAAAATTAATGGCCCGCAAGGTGCCGCAGCGCTTATATTGGATAAACGGGTTGATATACATCCGCTGTTACATGGTGGCGGACAAGAAAAAGGCCTGCGTAGTGGCACAGAAAATGTGGCGGCAATTGTAGGGTTTGGTGTCGCTTGTGAATTAGCAACGGCAAATCAAGCTAGCTATGCTGTTCATACACAGGCGTTGCGTGACCAGTTTGAATCAGGTCTTGCCAAGCTTACTACAAGACTTAATGTCACGATTTTTGGCAATAAAGTAGCGCGACTACCGAATACCAGCTTTTTCGCTATTGATAACATTGAAGGCGAGACCTTGGTCATGGCGTTGGATCGAAAAGGTTATGCAGTGGCCAGCGGGTCTGCATGCTCTAGCGACAGCACAGAACCTAGCCATGTATTGCTGGCGATGGGTGTAGATAAGGATATGGCACGTGGTGCAGTTCGCGTCAGCTTTGGCGCTACTAACACTGCAGAAGAAGTTAGTGGCTTTTTAGCTACTTTGGATAATGAAATATTGAGATTAAAACAATTAACTGCGATTGCTGCGTAAAGCTGCAATTGATAAGTGCAGCATGAAGCAGTACAGGCTGCTCAGAGTAACCATTTATAAAATGCAAGGATGAAAGAAAGAATGTCAGCAACAATAGAAATGCCTGTTAAAAAAGATTTATTTAACGCAAATGGTCACGCCAAGGATTTGCATAGTGAGTTGCATGGTCCTGGCATAGATATGCCGCCGATTTATTTAGACTACTCAGCAACGACACCGGTAGATCCACGTGTGGCTGCAAAGATGATTCCATATCTTACTGAACACTATGGAAATGCCGCTTCACGTAGCCATCCATACGGTTGGACAGCTGAAAAAGCGGTTGAGAATGCACGTGAAGAAGTCGCTAAATTAGTCGGTGCAGACCCACGTGAAATCGTGTGGACTTCTGGTGCGACAGAATCAAACAATCTTGCCATAAAAGGCGCTGCAAACTTTTACAGTGGCAAAGGTAAACATATCATTACCATCGCCACCGAGCATAAAGCGGTGATTGATGCAGTGCGTGAACTTGAGCGCGTTGGTTTTACGGCAACTTATTTAGAGCCAGAACCAAATGGTTTGATTGATCTGGAAAAATTTAAGGCTGCAATCCGTCCAGATACAGTATTGGCGTCAGTCATGCTGGTAAACAATGAAATCGGCGTAATTCAAGACATTACTGCAATTGGTAATATTTGCCGCGAAAACAACGTGATTTTTCACGTAGATGCTGCGCAAGCGACAGGTAAAGTGAAGATTGATTTAGAAAATCTTCCTGTTGACTTAATGAGTTTCAGTGCCCATAAAACTTATGGCCCTAAAGGCATTGGTGCATTATATGTGCGCCGCAAACCTCGTATTCGTATTGAGGCACAAATGCACGGCGGTGGTCACGAACGTGGTATGCGTTCTGGTACATTAGCTACCCACCAAATCGTCGGCATGGGTGAAGCGTTTAGAATCGCGCGTGAAGAGATGGATGTTGAAAATGCACGCATTCGCAAATTACGCGATAAACTTCTACATGGCTTAGAAAACATGGAAGAAGTCTATGTTAATGGTGATTTAGAGCATCGCGTGCCACATAACTTGAACATCAGCTTTAACTATGTTGAAGGTGAATCATTGATTATGGCTGTAAAAGGCATTGCAGTATCTAGCGGTTCTGCATGTACATCTGCCAGCCTGGAGCCTAGTTATGTATTACGCGCTTTAGGTCGTAATGATGAATTAGCACACAGTTCTATACGTTTCTCAATTGGTCGCTTCACTACTGAAGAAGACGTGGATTACACGATTAATCTTATGAAAAGTAAAATCGATAAATTAAGAGAATTATCGCCACTTTGGGAAATGTTTAAAGACGGAATTGATCTAAGTAAGGTGCAGTGGGCTGCACATTAAAGCAAATTTTAAGAAGCAAAGATTTGCTTTGTAGCGAAATATTTTAAGGAGTAAGTATCATGGCATATTCAGATAAAGTTTTAGATCACTACGAGAACCCGCGTAATGTGGGGACTTTGGATAAAAATGATCCAAATGTAGGGACAGGTATGGTCGGCGCGCCGGCTTGCGGCGACGTGATGAAGTTGATGATTAAGGTAAATGATAGCGGCATTATTGAAGATGCTAAATTCAAAACCTATGGTTGTGGCTCTGCAATTGCGTCTAGCTCATTAGTAACAGAATGGTTGAAAGGCAAAACCATTGATGAGGCTTATGCAATCAAGAACTCAGCGATTGCTGAAGAGTTGGCGTTACCGCCAGTTAAGATTCACTGCTCAGTATTAGCAGAAGATGCGATTAAAGCGGCTGTTGCTGACATTAAAGCAAAACAATTAGCGAAAGAGACTGCGTAATCTATGGCAATCACCTTAACTCAAACCGCTGCAAACCGGGTTGAAACGTTCTTGGCAAATCGTGGCAAAGGCGTGGGCTTGCGCTTGGGCGTTAAAACCACAGGATGCTCCGGTATGGCTTACACACTTGAGTTTGTGGATGAGCTCAATGCTGAAGATACCGCTTTTGAAAGCCACGGCGTAAAGATTATTGTTGACCCTAAAAGCTTGGTTTATATTGATGGCACTGAATTAGACTTCACTAAAGAAGGACTAAATGAAGGCTTTAAATTTAACAACCCTAACGTGAAAGACGAGTGCGGTTGTGGCGAGAGCTTTACGGTGTGACACAGGGCTATTTTGAGTTGTTTGAACTTGAACCTAAGTTCAATATTGATTTAGCTAAGTTAGAAAGCAATTTCCGCAAAATACAGTCTGAATCTCACCCCGATCGCTTTGTGACAGCAGCGCCAGCCGAGAAGCTAAAGTCAATGCTATTAGCGACTTTAGCAAATGAAGCATATCAAACGCTCAAAAAACCAGCTAATCGCGCAAAGTATTTACTGGAACTGCAAGGCATAGAAGCGATTGCAGAGACGAATACCAAAATGCCTGCAGACTTTTTAATGCAGCAAATGGAATGGCGAGAAGCGATTGATGATGCAAAAAACGCGAATGACATTTCAGCTTTAGATGTTTTACTTCGCGATATGCAACAAGAAGCGAGTGTTTTAAATAAAAAATTAAGTTTGATGATTGACGATAATCATGACTATCACGCTGCGACTGAAGCCACGCGTAAAATGATTTTTATCGACAAAGTGTGTATGGACATTAATAAAGAAATAGAAAAATTAGAAGACGCGAATTAACAGTTTTAGAATTAACAGACTTTAATTATCAAACCAAATTAAAAGCTTAACTAGAAACATATCGTAAATAATAAACTATGGCACTTCTGCAAATCTCCGAACCAGGCATGAGCGCCGCACCGCATCAACATAAGTTGGCGGTTGGCATTGATTTAGGCACTACCAATTCATTGGTAGCCACTGTACGCAGTGGCCTTAGTAGTGTACTTAGCGATGAACATGGTCATGCTTTATTACCTTCTGTAGTGCATTACCTCGCAGATGGTACAGTAGACGTTGGTTTTACTGCGCTAAAACAGCAAAATTTAGATCCTCACAATACCATTACTTCCGTGAAGCGCTTTATGGGGCGCGGGCTAAAAGATATTGATATAGCCATGCTGCCTTATCATTTTGTAGAAAACTCAGCTGGGACTGAAACCATTAATGACAAAATGGTGCAAATCGAAACGCGAGCTGGCATTAAAAGCCCAGTGGAGATTTCTGCTGAGATATTAAAAGTACTCAAGACTCGTGCTGAAAAAGTATTAGGTGGTGAGTTGGTGGGCGCGGTAATAACTGTTCCCGCTTACTTTGATGATGCACAGCGCCAAGCGACTAAAGACGCTGCCAGATTAGCTGGTCTTAACGTATTGCGCCTACTCAATGAACCTACGGCTGCAGCTGTTGCTTATGGATTAGATAACGCCAGTGAAGGCGTTTACGTAATTTATGATTTAGGTGGTGGTACGTTTGATATATCAATACTCAAACTGAGTAGAGGTGTGTTTGAAGTGTTGGCTACTAATGGTGATTCTGCGCTGGGCGGTGATGACTTTGACCAACGTATTTTTTGCTGGATTTTGGAAACAACAAAACTATCTCCACGCAATGCACATGACACCCGCCTACTGTTAAGCAAAGCACGTGAAGCCAAAGAATGGCTCACAGAACATGCAGAAGCCAATATCAGTTGTTTATTAAGTGATGGTGAGTTTGTTAACGCAACATTAAGCACTGACCAATTCATTGCATTAACGGCTACATTAGTACAAAAAACACTCACACCCACTCGTAAAGCAATGCGTGATGCGGGTCTGAATATCGAAGATATTAAAGGCGTGGTGATGGTGGGTGGTGCGACTAGAATGCCGCAAATACGCAAAACTGTTGCCGACTACTTTAAGCAAACGCCTCTTACCAATTTAGATCCAGACAAAGTAGTAGCCCTTGGGGCGGCCATTCAAGCGAATGTATTGGCTGGCAATAAGAGCGATGCAGATTTGTTGCTGCTTGATGTGATTCCGCTGTCATTGGGCTTAGAAACATTTGGCGGGCTGGCTGAAAAAGTGATTCATAGAAATAGCACCCTGCCAGTTGCACGTGCACAAGAGTTTACCACTTACAAAGATGGTCAAACAGCCATGAGCATTCATGTAGTACAAGGTGAACGTGAATTAGTAAGTGATTGCCGCTCCTTGGCACGTTTCGAGCTACGTGGTATTCCACCATTGGTGGCTGGTGCAGCACGTATTCGCGTGACATTTACTGTAGATGCAGATGGTTTGTTATCAGTCTCGGCACGTGAAACATCCACCAATGTTGAAGCTAATATTACAGTGAAGCCTTCATACGGCTTGAGTGAAGATGAAATCACTAACATGCTCAAAGCATCCTTCAATAGTGCAGAAGAAGACAAAAAAGCTCGCATGCTGGCTGAAGCACGTGTTGATGCTGGTGCGATTATTGAAGCAGTAACTGCCGCATTAATATCAGATTCTGGCTTGATTACTGCTGCAGAGAAACAGGCCATAGAAACCGAAATCCAACGCCTAACTTTAATTAAAGAATCTGAGGATGCAAGTGCCATTCATAAAGCAGTTGAAGCACTTAATCAAGCAACAGAAGCATTTGCAGCCGCACGCATGGATGCGAGCATAAGCCGCGCATTTGCAGGAAAAAATTTAGACTCGATTAACTTATAGACTCAATATTATCAAGCCTATAAATAAAGTAATTGTAAGAACAGGAAACTAGGAAATTAAATGCCCCAAATTATTGTACTCCCACACGTAGAACTCTGCCCCGAAGGCACTGCTATTGAAGCTAAGACTGGTGATTCAATTTGCGAAACATTGCTAAAAAATAAAATTGATATTGATCATGCTTGTGACATGGCATGTGCCTGCACCACCTGCCACGTGATTATTCGTGAAGGCTTTAAAACAATTGAGCCATCAGATGATCAAGAGGATGACTTACTTGATAAAGCTTGGGGATTAGAACCTAACTCACGCTTATCATGCCAAGCGATTGTAGGCACACAAGACTTGGTGGTAGAGATACCGAAGTACAGTATCAATATGGCTAAAGAAGGCCATCGATAGGCGTCACGCCTAAACTGGCTCTACAAATATAAAGCAGGAGCGGTTACCGACCGCTGCTGCATTTCTAGAATATCAAATCGTTTTCAATAAACTTAACTTTAGCCGTCACTAAATCGTAAACGCCCCCAACAAGACCGATTTGTTTTTTTGCTAACAACTCTTGCAGCGTTGGACTAGCTAATAAAATCTGTCTAATTTGAACATCCACGTTTAACTCGCATACCTTTGCCAGAAACGCTTTATTAGATGATGCGCGATTATCAACCTCAGTCAATTCACGTTCTACTGCAGGTTTAATTAAATCTGTAATCTCACCTATGTGGCCACCTTTGTAGCCATCGCAAGCAGCCTGCACGGCTCCACAACCACTATGGCCTAATACCACCACAAGCTTGCTACCTAAATATTTACAGGCAAACTCTAAGCTACCAATTGCTTTATTTGATGCGATATTACCCGCTAAACGCACACTAAAAATATCACCTAACGCTTGATCGAAAATAAACTCAGTTGGCGCACGCGAATCGCTACAACTCAAAATTGCCGCAAATGGATGTTGTGCATTTTGTGTCAAATCGACTAACTTTCTTAAATCTTTCTGCTCAGTTTGATCATTTGAAAAACGTTCATTACCTTCAATTAACAAAGTGAGCGCTTCTTGCGGCGTCATTTTGTCGCGGTTAATCAATGGATGTTTATACATAGAGGCTTCTTTTTTATAATGATTTATAAGCAGGTGCTATTTTAATACAGCCTCACTTCAATTGCGTTAAAACTCGACTAAAAAAATCAATTTAAGCATAAAAAAACCCGCTACAAGAGCGGGCTTTTTAACAACTTTACAACTAAAATTATAAAATTAGAACATCCACTGTGCGCGCATGATTAAAGCTTTTTCATCATCTACTCGTTTGTTGTTCACAATAACACCACCTGTAGCGCCGCCAATTACATTTTCAAAATCTGTTTTAACGTAATTAAGCATAAAACGCGTATTGGCAGTTGGTAAGAACTTAATACCCGCAACATAAGATTTTGCTTCAGCGAAACCAGCAGCTTTAGTAGTAACTGAGGCATCAGCACCTACACCTTGCCCAATACCAACCGTATTATAATCAGAAGCATCAAATTTGCTGAAACGCAGACCTAGTTCCCATGCACCCCCACTAAAATCAGTTGGGTTAAAGTCTTTTAAAGGTTTAATACCACCAAACGCGCCGTTTTTGTATATGTCAGCATATTTTTCACCAGTAATCGCCCACAAAGCTTCTGCATACCAGTTTTGAGTATCTAGATCATAACTACGGGTGTTGGTTTCAAAGTCATTATTTTGTTTTAACCATTCAGCTTGAAGTTTAAATTGGTTGTATGCCACCACACCTTCTAAACCTACACGGCTACGATCAATAGATTTAAATGGGTTATTAGCCAGCACTGGTGCTCTAAAGAAAGTTGCACCGCGTGCCTCTGTACGACCAGCCACGCCTACAGTACCTTGTGGCAAATCACCTTGTGAATAAGATACACCTGCATGCAACACCATGTCTTTATTACCCATAATTTCGGCAAAGTTGGCGGTTACACGGCCAATCACATCTTTACCGTCTTCACGAATATCTGTTTCAGCATTTTTAGCATTACCGTTTGATCCAGCTAATGCATAAGTCACACCAGTGAATGGTGTGCCATGTACCATCACGCCGATTTCTTTTTGTGGTGCCAATTGGTTAACAAAAGAACGTTCCATGAAATCAATATTATTTGAGCTGGTCAACTCTTCCAAGTTCATTGGCATTTTAAATTGGCCGAAACGGAATTGCACAGGTTTCCACCATGCTACATTCAAATAACCAACATCTAGAGTCGTAGTATTGCCTAAATCAGCAACCACTTCACCTTCGTAATAATCTTTGAAGCTTACTTTGAAACCTAAACGTGCACGACGAATATCAAATGTATCCGCCACACCGTTGGTATTAGCAATTGAATTCCCTGTGACTAAAGTTGCGTTACTATCGCTGTCATTGTAATCAAAGAATCTATAATCAGCATGAACACGACCGTTGATTGATGCTTTAAAACTGCCGTCACCACTCTCAAAACTTAAACCATCTTTAAACTTTGCTGAAACTGCTGTTTTTTTCTTTTCGTCAGCTGCTTCTTTCTCACCAGCGCGACCTTTCATTAAAAGTGCGCCTTCTTCTTCAGTCAACACGCCCTTTGCAATCAACGCATTAACGATATCATCCGTTGAATCAGCCATTGCGTTTATACCAAAACCCATTAGCAATGAACCTGCCAGCGTTGTTGCAACCAAATTACGTAATTTAAAACTCATTTAAATCCCCTCGATAGTAGATAACTTCAATGTTTTTCAACGAAGTGAATTTTGATGTTTGTATATGACAATTTGATGACAAAAGACTATTTAACAACATGCTGTTGCCAAAATACAACATTACATATGGAATGGGAATTGAAGATTATTTTGAGAATATAAATTGATTTCTGTAGAAGCAATTTTAGATTGCTTCTACAAAATGAATACACTACTTATTGTTCTGTTAAGCTTTTACCCAAACGAACGATCCAAACCTTGCTGGGATATTCATTTTTATTATCTTCACCTATACCAAAATCATTATCGTTACTAATCGCTACTATGCTGGAGTTAAGTACAGCTAAACCTTCTAACTTATCTGTATCTATTTGAAAAAACACATCACGGCTATCAAATACTTCGTGCGTTTCGGCTGTTTTAACAGCTAATTTATCCAAACGCTCGCCTTCACTTTCAAACATCAAGCTATTGACTTCCTTGTGGTTTAATACATTGCTCGCGTGGCTTAAATCTGCCACTATAAGTTTCACTTTTTTGGTAGCACGTTCAAGCAATAAAATTTTGTCTTGCCCAAGCGCAACAGCATCTGAATACTTCAAATCTTTTTGTTTATCAGTATCTGGATAAGCTGATTTTTGAGTTTGTATGACTAAAAACATGCCGGTGACTTTAGCATCAGTTGGCTCAGTGATATCTAAACGCAATATGCGCACCACTCTGCTTTTTTCATACAATTCATTCTTTGCGTCGCCCATCGGACTTTGTAGTGTGACATAGGCAGTTTTACCATCCGGCGTTACGCTAATATTTTCAAACCCACGGTTACTACGACGTTCTTTGTAAATAGCGGGCAATATCGCTTTAATTGGATAATGGATGCCTGCGTAGCTTTTCCCTTCCGGCACATATCGCACTAAAACTTTACCATTCGGATCCACCACTACGATACTTGGTCCATATTCTTCAGCAATAATAAAGTTACCGTTCGGTAGTAATTGCATCGCTTCTGTGTCTAAACCATTCGAATTAAAACGCATAGGCGAACTTGCATCAGCCAAGTATGGTGACTCATCATCTTTGTTATTGCTGATGCCTGTCACAGGGCTACCTTGAGCATCTGTGATTGGAATAGCACGAATTATCTGTAGTTTTCCATCAGTGAGTTTTACATGCACAATGGCTGGTGTAAATTTTGGCAAGGGAAATACTTTACCGAATGATTTACCTGCACTGTTGGTATTATCATAATTAGGCCCACGGTCAGTCATCATGAAAAATTCGTTTGGCTTATTTGGAACAGTGACTAAGGCAGAACCAATGCCTGGAATCTTTGCGTTCGGATAGCCATTTTTAGCGGCTACACTCAAATCACCTAAATCAACCCCAGGGTTAATGGCAGAGATATCGGTAACAGGTAAGACAAAAGTAGCTAGAACGCTCGCATGCTTATTAGTGTTGGGCGTATCGGGTAAATCTTGCAAATTAAATTGGGCTGATTCAGCGGCTTGCGCTGTAATATCACTGTTAAAAATAAAAAATATAACGGTAGCGCTTAATAACATATTGATTATTTCGCCCAGCTTAAAGTTTTTCACTGCCATCAACATTACACTCCCCCGTAATAATTTATTCAAAATGAATGCTAATGCGTAAATGCTTCACAAATATGACACGCATAAAAAAACTGCTGGCTAAGTGAATAGCCAGCAGTTTTTTACTTCAATTTAACTCTACGAATACTCTGCTGTAGCAACATATTCAGGAGAGAAGGCAAATACTAGTTTTAAATCACATCCATATTACTATTTAAGATTCAGCACGCATATGCGGGAACAAAATAACATCACGGATACTTGCACTATCGGTAATCATCATGACTAAACGGTCAATACCGATACCGCAGCCACCTGTAGGCGGCATACCGTATTCAAGCGCACGGATAAAATCAGCATCGTAATACATGGCTTCAGCATCGCCGGCTTCTTTAGCTTTCATCTGTGCTTGGAAGCGTGCTGCCTGGTCTTCTGCATCATTGAGTTCACTGAATCCATTGGCAATTTCACGGCCAGTGACAAACAACTCAAAACGCTCGGTGATTTCTGGATTGCTATCTGAAGCGCGCGCCAATGGCGACACCTCTATTGGATAATCAATAATATAGGTTGGTTCCCATAATTGGCTTTCCGCGGTTTCTTCAAATAGCGCCAACTGCAATGCGCCTAAACCTGCATGGTCAAAAGGTTTAGTGCCGTATTTGAGGATTTCGGTACGTAAAAATGCACTGTCGTTTAGCTGACTTAACGTATATTGCGGTGCATATTTTTGTATCGCGCCCACAATCGTCAAGCGCTGGAATGGTTTACTTAAATCCAGCTCACGCCCTTGATATTGCAGCACTGCGGTGCCGCGTGCTGCAATTGCTGCAGCCCGGATGCAGTTTTCAGTAAAATCCATTAACCATTGATAGTCAGTATAAGCCGCATAAAACTCCATCATGGTGAATTCTGGATTATGCCGCACGCTTAAACCTTCATTGCGGAAATTACGGTTGATTTCAAATACGCGCTCGAATCCACCGACAACCAAACGTTTTAAATAGAGTTCTGGAGCGATACGCATGAACATCTGCATATCTAATGCATTGTGATGCGTGATAAACGGTTTAGCTGACGCGCCACCAGGAATCGGGTGCAGCATGGGCGTTTCAACTTCTAAAAATTCATTTTGAATCATAAAATTACGAATAGCAGAAACCACTTTGCTACGCGCTACAAAAGTCGCGCGCGTTTCTTCATTGGTAATTAAATCAACATATCTTTGCCTGTACTTCACTTCTTGATCTTGCAGACCATGAAATTTTTCTGGCAATGGGCGCAGTGATTTTGTCAGTAAGCGAACTTCTGTCACTTTGATTGAAAGCTCACCCGTTTTAGTTTTGAACAAATGACCTGTAGCACCTAAAAAATCGCCTAGATCCCAATGCTTGAACTGCTCATATATGTCTTCACCAATGGCATCGCGCGCAACATACAACTGAATACGTCCACCAGAATTATCACCGCTACCATCTTGAATGGTCGCAAAACTGGCTTTACCCATGACACGCTTTAGCATCATACGACCAGCCACGATTACATTGACAGGGTTCGCCTCAAAAGCTTCATTGTCTTTCTCACCATTTATCGCAACTAGATCAGCCGCTTTATGCTGTGGCTTAAAATCATTGGGGAATGCAACACCACCATTAGTTTTTACACTCTCGCGTATGGCCTTTAACTTTTCGCGACGCTCGGCAATTACATGGTTTTCATCAACCGCAGCTACTTCAATATTTTGTTCGTTACTCACACTCATACTCCCTGCTTCAAACTTTCGGTAATAAATGGGTCAAGATCGCCATCCAGCACGCCTTGGGTATTGCCAATTTCAACACTGGTACGCAAATCTTTAATTCGAGATTGGTCTAACACGTAAGATCGGATTTGATGCCCCCAACCAATGTCAGTTTTGGCATCTTCTAGCGCTTGCTTATCTGCATTCCGCTTGTTAAGTTCCAAGGCATACAGGGCACCTTTCAACATATTCATCGCTTCTGCTCGGTTGCGATGCTGCGACCTGTCATTTTGGCATTGCACAACGGTATTAGTGGGAATATGGGTAATACGCACGGCAGAATCAGTCTTGTTAATATGCTGACCACCCGCACCGCTGGCTCTATAGGTATCCACGCGTAAATCTGCTGGGTTGATATCCACTTCAATCGTATCATCCACTTCAGGGAATATCTGCACACTAGCGAATGAAGTATGACGCTTGGAGTTCGAATCAAACGGTGATTTACGTACCAGCCTATGCACGCCGTTTTCTGTACGCAATGTGCCGTATGCATAATCGCCTGATACTTTAATAGATGCGCCTTTAATACCCGCCACATCGCCTTCAGACTCTTCCAGCACTTCAACCTTAAAGCCTTTGCGCTCACAGTAGCGCAAATACATGCGCAACAACATATTGCACCAATCTTGCGCTTCTGTACCACCGCTACCGGATTGAAACTCGATGAAGCAATTGTTGGCATCCATTGGGCCTGAGAACATACGCCTGAATTCCATTTCGGCGATTTTCTTCTCTAATGCTTCTGAATCTGCAGCAACACTTAATAAAGTGTCATCATCATTTTCTTCACGCGCCATATCGAATAGCTCTTGAGAATCCTTCAAGCCAATTTCCAAGCTGCTCAAAGATTCTACTATTAAACCTAGTTCGCGTTTTTCTTTACCTAGTGTTTGGCTTTTAGCATTGTCATTCCAAACTTTTGGATCTTCCAATAAGCCGTTAACTTCTTCTAGGCGCTGACTTTTAGTTTCAAAGTCAAAGATACCCCCTAAGGGAGTTATTGCGTTCGCTCAAATCGATAAGTCGATTGGCGATAATATTGAGTTGTTCGGCTTCCATAATGACTGACTTATTACTAAAAATGAGCATTATACAGCAAAGGCTTACGCACTAAGCTTAGCTTCTATGCTGGCTTTTTATTGATTTGTGTATCAACGACTTCACCATCTTCTTTAACAAATTGACCGAAGTTAGGATTATCTAGTAAAAGCAGTACTAACTCAGACGGACGGCAAAGTTTCACGCCCTTGGCAGTCACTACAATAGGCCGGTTCATTAAAATTGGGTACTGCAACATTGCATCAATCAACACGTCATCTGATAAAGTTAAATCATCAAGCCCCAGTTCAGCATATGGCGTGCCTTTTTCACGTAATAATCCACGTACACCAATGCCCATCTTAGCAATCAACTCTAACAATCTTGGTCGACTTGGTGGATGTTTTACATATTCAATGACTTCTGGCACTGCGCCACTAGCCTGAATCATTGCTAAGGTGTTACGTGATGTCCCACAGGCGGGATTGTGATAAATGGTTACTTTTTCCATAAGTGACTAGTCCGGTTGATAATTTTATCTTCAAATTTTATTAAGTAATTCTCGCAGATTTAATCACAGCCAGTTAAACTCTTTTAACAATAAAAATTTCACAAAATATAAATAATTTTGAAACAAAATTGTAATTATTAAGGGAGAGAAAAATATGGCTAGTGGCGTTTTCAGTCGATTGATGTCAGCAATATCACCACGCAGTGACAATTACTTTCTATTATTCAACAGCTTGGCAGACTGCGCCGTAAAAGGTTCCAAAGTGCTGGCCATGATGTCCGCGGTGAATGACCCCAACAAATTTGAAGAGCATTTCGCTGAAATCAGGAAAATAGAATCTGAAGCCGATGAATATACCAAAGAGATTCTACTCTCACTCCACAAAACATTTATTACACCCTTTGATCGTCGTGAAATTCGTGAGCTAGCCATGGCGCTAGATGACATCATCGACTATATGGAGGACATTCCACAAAGCTCGAAAATTTACGGGCACACCAAATTCACACCAGAAATGGTTGCACTTGGACAAATTTTATTGCGTGCTGCTGAAAAGGTTCGTGATGCAGTCAATATGTTATCTGATATGAAAAATGCAGAACGTATTTTACGTACATGCGAAGAAATTAGCGCAATTGAAGGTGAGGCTGACCATGTGATGCGTGCTGGCATGCATCGTTTGTTTGCAGAAGAATCTGATGCACGTACACTGATACGCTCTAAAGAACTCTATGACTTATTTGAAGAGGCCGTTGATAGCTGTGAAGACGTAGCCGACGTGATTCACGGCGTAGTGCTAGAACGAATTTAGGAGCACACTATGGATCACGCAATTGTCATTATGGCGTTGCTGGTAGTGGTAGCCCTCATATTCGACTTTATGAATGGCTTTCACGACGCGGCAAACTCCATTGCACTCATGGTTTCAACGCGGCTGCTTACGCCGCAGGCAGCAGTCGTTTGGGCTGCTTTTTTTAATTTAATCGCATTTTTGTTTTTTGGGCTGCATGTAGCCAATACCGTAGGATCCGGCATTATCGACAAAGAAGTAATTGATAATGCAGTCATATTTGGCGCGCTCGGCGGAGCTATTTCCTGGAATCTTATCACTTGGTGGTTTGGTATCCCATCATCATCTTCACACGCCTTGGTCGGTGGCTTAGTTGGTGCTGGGCTTGCAAAGGCTGGCTGGGCCGCTGTGGTAGCAAAAGGACTCATTAAAACATCGGTGGCGATTATTCTATCGCCATTATTTGGTATGTTACTCGCGTTAATCTTAATGATCCTTGTGCTGTGGTTATATGAAAAATCATCACCCTACCCAACCGAGCGCCGTTTTAACAAACTTCAATTTGTTTCTTCTTCTTTATATAGCCTGGGGCATGGCGGTAACGATGCACAAAAAACCATGGGAATTATCGCCGTATTGCTTTATGCCAACGGTTATCTTAACGGTGACTTCCATGTGCCGTTTTGGGTCGTTATTTCATGTCAAATCGCCATGGGCTTAGGCACACTGTTTGGTGGCTGGCGCATAGTCCGGACTATGGGTATGGGCATTACACGTATCCGTCCGTCAGGCGGTTTTTGTGCGCAAACATCAGGCGCCATCGCCTTGTTTATCGCTACATCACTCGGTATTCCAGTTTCTACCACGCACACTATTACCGGTGCAATTGTAGGTGTTGGCCTTTCAAGACGCGTTTCCGCAGTGCGCTGGGGACTGGCTTCCCGTATTGTTTGGGCATGGGTACTGACTATTCCATGTTCAGCTTTAATTGCAGCTATTTGTTATCACTTTGGCTCTACATTCTTATAAGCCATTATAAATAATTGATTGCAACGCCGTAAAAACCCAGTACAAAAAATTATAGTTTTTTGTACTGGGTTTTTCAGCATCAATTTCAGCCAATTGCTTTTATGACAATTTGTCACAATACTGTCATATTAGTTGTTTAATATTGCTACCAGCTTAATAAACAACTGATAACTTTGATGGAGATTTCATGAACACAATGCTAGTTAAATCAGCACGTATTGCTACTTTGATTGCTGCAACATTCGCAACATCACACGCAATCGCTGCAGAAAAAATCATTAAAATTGACGGTTCAAGTACCGTTTATCCAATTACTGAAGCGGTCGCTGAAGAGTTTCAAATTGCGACAAAAACTAAAGTAACCGTTGGTATCTCTGGTACAGGTGGTGGTTTTAAAAAATTCTGCCGCGGTGAGACTGATATTCAAGATGCATCACGCCCTATCTTAAAAAAAGAAATGGACGCTTGTAAAGAAGCTGGTATTCAGTACATTGAGTTACCAATCGCTTACGATGGCTTAACGGTAGTTATTAACAAAAATAATGATTTTGTTAAAAGCTTGAGCGTTGATGAGTTGAAAAAAATGTGGGAACCATCTGCACAGGGCAAAATTAAAACTTGGAATCAAGTAAACCCTGCTTGGCCAGCTACACCTTTAAAACTATTTGGTGCAGGCTCTGATTCAGGCACGTTCGATTACTTTACTGAAGCTATCGTCGGTAAAGCAAAGTCTAGCCGTGGCGATTACACTGCCAGTGAAGATGATAACGTGGTTGTGCAAGGCGTTGCTAGTGATAAAGGTTCACTAGGTTATTTTGGTTTTGCATATTACGAAGAAAACCAAGACAAACTTAAAGCGGTGCCAATTGTTTCTAAAAAAGGTACTCCAGCAGTCATGCCTTCAGTTAATAGTGTCAAAGATGGTACTTACCAACCGTTAGCTCGCCCTATCTTTATTTATGTGAACGCAACAGCTGCAGCATTTAAACCAGAGGTTAAAGCGTTTGTTAACTTCTATCTTGCTAATGCACCTAAATTGGTATCAGAAGTTAAATACATTCCGTTACCAAGCAATGAATACGCTGCAGTAACTAAACACTGGAATGCACTTAAACCAGGCACTGGTTTCGGTGGCGTGCCAGAAGTAGGCGTTAAAATTGAAGAGCTATTAGCTAGAATTAAATAGTGCTTATTAACTGTAAAACAATAACTTAATTGTTAACCATTGTTTTACAGTATTTAAGGCTTACTTTAAAAAAGGCAACGATGGTTGCCTTTTTTAATGCCGATGATTTTTCGATAAATCTGGTTTATGAAATTGTCATAAATCCGTTACAATCCGAAGATATGATTCTTACAATGCCTAAAAACAACGAAATGATTCATTCAATAGTATGACTACTCCACAACTATCTATTAGACCAAATATGCAATCAAATCTAAAAAATCCGCCTATTAGCACACGATTAGCCAAAAATGTTAGGCGTCATATGGTAGAGCGAGTGATTGAAACTCTACTTATGCTTGCGGCGTTATCAGCAGTATTAACCACTGTTGCAATTGTCGTTATTCTTGTCAGGGAATCATTAGGTTTTTTTGATACAGTTCCTTTGGTAGACTTTTTAACTGATACGCAGTGGACACCGTTATTTGAAGACGCCCATTACGGCATCATGCCATTGGTTTCTGGTACGTTAACCACATCTGCAATTGCGCTAAGTGTAGCCGTGCCAATCGGTACGATTGGTGCTATTTACCTATCAGAATTTGCAGGCCACAAAACACGTGAAATTGTTAAACCGATACTGGAACTACTTGTGGGCGTGCCAACTGTGGTATTTGGCTACTTTGCACTACTTTTTGTTACACCAATGCTACAAAAAATATTCCCAGAATTACCTGGTTTTAATATGTTAGGCCCAGGGATTGTCATGGGTATTATGATTATTCCTTACATCAGTTCAGTGGCTGAAGATGCCATGCGCGCAGTACCAATGAGCATGCGTGAAGGTTCATATGCAATGGGTGCCACACGCTTTCAAACTGCTATTCGCGTAGTCACACCGGCAGCTACTTCTGGCATTATTGCTGCGTACATCTTGGCGATTTCTCGTGCATTAGGTGAAACCATGGTGGTAGCGTTGGCGGCGGGCCAACAACCAAACTTAACTTTTAACCCGATGGAAAGTGCTGCGACGATCAGTGCCTATATCGTACAAGTTGCCATGGGTGATTTGCCACATGCAAGTATCGGCTATCAAAGTATTTTTGCGGCAGGCTTAGTCCTAATGTTAATGACTTTGTCATTTAATATTTTGGGTCACTTCCTACGTAAAAAATATCGCGAAGCCTATTAAGTAAAAGCCAATTTACACTTAAACCCATTCCAAATACTTAATAAATAGATAAAAAATTATGAGTCCACAAGCATCTGTTCTAAATAATCTTAGCGAAGTGCGTGCAATGATTAAGCGCCATAAGCTTAACGACACTATTTTTGCCATCATAGGATTGTTAGCACTCATGGTGGGCTTGGTTGCTTTACTCACCTTATTTGTTGATTTGGTAATGGACGGCTATCAACGTTTTAATCTAGATTTCTTCTCTAACTTTCCGTCACGAAAAGCTGAAAAAGCAGGCTTATTATCAGCCTGGATAGGCTCATTGCTAGTGATGGTTGTTACATTCTTAGCTGCTGTACCGATGGGAGTTGCGGCAGGGATTTACTTAGAAGAATACGCCCCAAAAAACTGGTTAGCCGACCTGATTGAAATTAACGTGTCTAATTTAGCTGGCGTGCCATCTATTGTTTACGGTTTACTTGCACTCGGTTTATTTGTATATGGTTTAGGCTTAGGTCAAAGTATTTTAACAGCCGGTTTAACGCTAGGTTTACTCATCTTACCTATTATTATTGTATCAACACGTGAAGCCATTCGTGGTATTCCTGTAGCGATTCGTGAAGCCGCATACGCAGTGGGAGCGACTAAGTGGCAAGTAGTTTTTCACCATGTGATTCACTATTCGTTCGGAGGTATTTTAACGGGTGTGATTATTGGTATGGCGCGTGCATTGGGCGAAACTGCACCTATTATTACTATCGGCGCATTGACTTTCATCGCGTTCCTGCCACCCTCGCCAATTACAGAAACAGCTCCATTCATTAACTTTGAGTGGCTATCTTCAGGTTTTACCGTAATGCCGATTCAGATGTTCAACTGGTTATCACGTCCCGATCATGCATTCCATATCAACGCAGCTGCGACAGGTGCAATCATTATCGTGGTGACTTTGTTGATGAACGGTACCGCCATTTATCTGCGTTATAAAATTCGCAAAAACATTAAATGGTAAATTCGACAGATTATTTATCACAAATACTTTAATTTAATACTGAATTACTAAGCAGCATCATTAGGGAAAAATATGGTTAATGTCACAACACCGATAAAAGCTGAATCAAAAGATCTCAACTTTTTCTATGCAAACGGAAATCAAGCGCTTAAAGGCATTAACATGCCACTTTACGAAAATAAGATCACTGCGCTTATTGGCCCTTCTGGCTGTGGTAAATCAACCTATTTACGTTGCTTTAATCGCATGCATGATTTGTATCCGGGCAATCGATATGACGGTCAGATCCTTATGTATCCAGATAACACCAATGTCTTAGAATCTGGCGTAGACCCGATTGAAGTACGCATGCGTATTAGCATGGTGTTTCAGAAACCTAACCCGTTTCCTAAATCTATTTACGAAAACGTGGCGTATGGCTTACGCGTGCGCGGCGAAAAAAATAAACGCATCGTAGATGATAAGGTTGAAGAGGCACTCAAAGGCGCCGCACTTTGGAACGAAGTAAAAGATCGTTTGCACGATTTGGCGTTCAACCTATCTGGCGGTCAACAACAGCGCTTATGTATTGCACGTGCACTTGCGACAGACCCGGAAATCATGCTTTTCGATGAGCCAACTTCTGCATTAGACCCAATGGCCACCGCAAACATTGAAGAGCTAATGAGCGAGTTACGCAACAAACTTACCATATTAGTCGTGACGCACAATATGCAACAAGCAGCGCGCGTTTCAGACTACACAGCGTATATGTATCTTGGTGAGCTGATTGAATACGGCGATACTGACACGATATTTACACGCCCTAGCCGCCGTGAAACTGAAGATTACATTACAGGTAAATTTGGTTAATTGAATGACTCCCTAATGACTTTAGGTCATTACTTGTAATAAAAAATAGCCCGCAAATGTGGGCTATTTTTTTACTTAAA
This sequence comes from Methylotenera sp., assembly GCA_046590165.1. Classification (GTDB taxonomy): domain Bacteria; phylum Pseudomonadota; class Gammaproteobacteria; order Burkholderiales; family Methylophilaceae; genus Methylotenera. The sequence goes on along the minus strand of JBKJUR010000050.1, from coordinate 85,291 downwards.
TTTCTCTTAGACTTTATATATTGCTTCGCTATGACGTTTGACTCAAGCGCTCATTCAAACTTCTGAGTGCACTGGATTCGCTGCGAAGCCTAAAGAAAGTGCCCTCATTATCTGAGCGCTCTTCTAACACCTGACAGCTTGAGTAGATTTCTCCGCGTAGTTGCTGTACTGACCAAGGCAGAAAAAACTCAGTTTCTACTAAATCCTGCTGAAAAAAATCGACTATCTTCTGACGTAACTTTGCGACTTCATCAGGTCTGCGTGCACTCATCACAACACAATCTGGATACTGCAATTGTAAAGCTGCTTCACGCTCAATTTGCGCTGCTGAATCCCCAACAAAATCGATTTTGTTGAAAACACGAATACGTGGCACGTCATCCGCACCGATTTCTTTAAGTACTTTATCGGTCACTTCAAGCTGACGCTCAAAGCCTAGGTCGCTTGCATCTATCACATGGAGCAGCAAAGATGCATCCAGCGCCTCGTCTAAGGTTGACTTGAATGAAGCCACAAGACCGTGGGGCAAGTTCTTAATGAAGCCCACCGTATCGCTGACCAATATACGTGGCACGCTTTCAGGGTAAAGTGCGCGCACTGTGGTATCTAGCGTAGCAAAAAGCTTATTGGCAACCAGCACCTCACTGCCAGTGAGTGCCCGCATCAAGGTGGATTTTCCAGCATTGGTGTAACCTACTAACGCAACCCCTTCGAGTCCCTGGCGCTCTTGTCGCCTAGCCCGCTGCGTTTTGCGTTCGCCATCCATCACAACGATTTCCTGTTGCAGTTCGGCAATACGGTCACGAATCTTGCGACGGTCTAGCTCCGTATGAGACTCACCACCACCTCGCCCCCCTGCACCGCTACGTTGCCGTCCTTGTGGGCCAGCAAGTTTTGCTGCCTCACGCATGCGCGGCGCCATATAGCCGAGCCTTGCGATTTCCACTTGCGCACGCGCGGCTCGAGAGCGAGCATTGCGATGAAAGATCTCTAGGATAACCATCGTGCGGTCCATCACCTCACGGCCTACCGCTAATTCCAGGTTACGTGCCTGCGAAGGTGATATTTCATGATCCACTAACACTGCATCTATCTCGCGGTTATCAAGGTTAACAAAAAACTCATCAAGCTCAACTGACTCGAATTCGGATTCGTTATTGACATAACTGCGTATTTCTTCACGTTTGCCAACGCCAAGATAAGCGGTCATATCAAAGGTCGCACGCTTTTGCACGAAGGTGCGAACGACCTTATACCCCAGTGTTTTTGCTAGTTCACGCAGCTCGCTTAGTGACGCCTCAAATTCCATGTCGCTTACACTTGGCAATTGAACAGCAGCCACTACGGCATATTTAGGTGTATCTATAACTTCTTTTTGCATTAGGAGATTGCATCTCTTGAGTTGACGATGCCAGATAGTACCCGAAAAGTCATATTTGACAGCATTGTGTATGTATTAAGCGGTTAATTGAACGTATTTTGACCACTTAACTGCGTATATAGCATGATTAAAGTGCTAGTTTTGAAAATCGCTGATATCAAATAGTGGAATCAAATCATTAGCCTAGCAATAAGCCCCAATGTTACCCGAGGCTCAAAATACTGCTATCAATAATTTCTAATAATTGATTAAACTCTCGATCAAATGCTGACTTGATGCTCGCTTACAGCATTGCCAATCTGTTTACTTTTAATTCAACCGTATGACTCTTAACTAATTGCCCATAAAAATTAACCATGCGTTCAGCCTGTAATTTCGCGGTCCATTTTTCCAGTGCATATTCTCTTGCAAGTTTACCTAGCTCAAATCTTTGCTCTGGGTAAATCAATAGCTGCAATACTTTTTCAGCAAACTCCAAGGTGTTTTCAGTTGCAATCAATGCGCCCTTACCTTCAATTAAAATAGAGGCTGTGCCTAATTCGGCAATCGCTACCACAGGTGTGCCTTGCGCCATCGCTTCTAACAACACTAGCCCTTGCGTTTCACTTTTTGATGCAAAGACAAATACATCTGCCGCTTGGTAACAGGCATTAAGCTCCGTATTACGATCTAAATAGCCGATAAATTGAATGTTTTTTTCCAGGTTCAGTGTTTTTGCCAGTTTATGCAAACTCACTTCAGCGGGCCCTTCACCAGTAACAACTAACAGGATATCCGGACGTTCTTCACTTAATATTTTGGCCATACCTAGTAAAAAATCAATATTCTTTTCAAACGCCACACGACCTACATACAACATCATTGGACGATCTAAAGCAATGCCATATTTAGCTCTAAATGCTGCACCATCCGCTTCAGCAAAGCTGTGCTCTTGCAAACCAGTAGGAATCACCTCTGCACTTGCCTTTACGCCGTAACCACGTAACACCTCTAACATAGGATTAGATGGCGCTACGATGGCATTGACCGCATTACATTGGCGCTTAGAAATCATGCGCGCCATGCCGCGGGCAACATATTGTGGCATCCACGGTAAATAGTGATGTAAATAATCTTCAAAAAACGTGTGATAAGTTTCTATGCATGGAATATTGAGCTTGCGTGCTAACTTAAGCCCTAAGTAATGTGCAATAAAAGGTGTGTGGACATGAATGATGTCGTACTTTTCTTTCTCAAGCGCGGGTAGCAACTTCATTGCTTCGCCATATTTCATCAACTTATCTTCAGGGTCGAAGTAAATACTACGTGCTGGAATGCGCTTTATCCAATGTTCATCCTCTGTCAGAACATTGTAATCGGGTGCAATCAAATGCACTTCATGTCCTAAATTCTGCATTTGCTCTACAAAAGTTCTAATCGAGGTAGATACACCATTCACTCTTGGGAAGTAAACGTCTGAGATAAACAATATTTTCATGTATTTAATTTTTACCTTGTATATTTAATGTAAACAAGCATTTAGCTACACTGAACATTATCTCTGCTTTATGACAGGATGATGAATATGACAAATTTACTTTAAATTTCATCATGAATCTAGTGAAGGCACTACTTGAAAACAAATAGAAAACAAAACTCAATGTCATCAAATCATCACTGGATTGTCATTTATATATAACGGCACCATGACAAATTACGTGTCATGCAATTACCAACATTTGTAAAAAAGTATTACTGGTGGTTACCATATTGCCTATATTCGGTAGATGCAAACGCGTGGGGCTTGGTGACGCATTTATACTTTGCCCAGTCTTTGCTTTGGGCCATGCCATTGCTCGACCCGCGCTTGCAGAGAGCCATTAGGAATTTTCCTGAGTTAGTCATGGCGGGAGCATGCTTGCCTGATTTGGCAATTGTGAGCCACCGTTATCGACATACGCATTTGTGGGAAAATGCACATCAGCTATTGTTAAGTGCACAAACTGATGAAGAAACTGCAGTTGCGATTGGCTACGCCAGCCATTTGTATGTAGATGTGATTGCGCATAACCATTTTGTACCTGCACACGAGGCCATGTGGTCAGGACATAAAATCTTTAAAAACAAATGGTTTGAAAACAGTATGTTCACGCACATTGCCTCCGAATGGGCGATGGATGCGCATTTAGCGCCACTGATGAATACCTCGCCAAAACGTTTGTTAACGCAACACCAAACCATCATTGCACAATTCATTTCTGTACAGTTTAGATGTCCAATAAACACAACCAACGCGGCTTTGAAACGCCTAGCCTTTTGGGATGGTGTATTACGCTTGGTGAAATTACCTAGTATTATTTATAGGCTGATACGCCTTATTGATAAACGTGTGTTTAAGCACTTTGTTTATTACATCTCTAAAACTCAGGTGGCGGTGGAAGATATTGGTACAGTATTAAACGGCAATAAACCGCAATTTGAACCTGAACTTAAACACCTCGACTCGCAACAGTTAAGTGTTTGGCGACTACAATGTTTAAGCCATTTAAGCTTACAACACCCATTGCCAATCCAGTATTTTGATAAAGCCTTTAATCTTGAGAAATCGGTGACTAGCTTTGATAGCTAACTAGAATAGATTACCTGAATCTGGATAATTACAGTCTAGATAATTAGAAATGAAAGTCCTGCAATCAGCGCGCCAATCAAAGCGCCTGCAATAACATCGCTAGGATAGTGCAAACCCAACACCACGCGAGACAGCCCCACCATCATCATAAAAGGAATGACAATGATTGATAGTTGCGGGAAATAGCTTAAGACCACAATACCAAAAACAACAGCATGCAAGGTATGGCCAGAAGGGAAACTAAATTTATCCAACGGCTTACCTGTCAGCCAAATATCTTGGCGGACTTCATAAGGTCGCGGGCGTAAGGTTTTACCTTTTAACCATTTATAAAGTAGCGTACCTACAAAACCGGCAACGGCCATATGTACTACTGGCAGTACGCCTTCAGAACCGTGTAGTACCAATATACCTATCATCAAAGCATACCAAAACACACCATCACCAAGCCGACTTACTAATCTAAAACAATCCCGTATCAGTCGATATTGACTGGTATGGTTCACAGCGACACATACATTACTATCAAACTGATGCATGCGACTGAGATATAAACGCATTCTGTATGACATCTTAACCTCCTACTTCGGTTTACTAGAAGGCTAGGATGTCATTGCAATATGAACAATTGATGAAGGTCAGGTTACAGTTTATTGATTTAGGTATTGTTAAAATTAGCTTGTCGCTTGCGTTACCACGCCGGCAATGCGCTCAGCTAAGGTTTGTACTTGCGTCTGATTTTCTCCTTCCACCATCACGCGAATTTTAGGTTCAGTGCCAGAGGCTCTAAGTAGCACTCGCCCTCTGCTGGCTAATTCTTTTTCTGCGGCTTTAACTGATGCCTGAATTTCTATATGATTTTCTAAATCAATTTTCTTGGCAGTTTTTACATTGATTAATACTTGCGGGTACAACGTTAAGTCTGCGCCTAGTTGTGCTAAAGTTTTTTTGCTCAGCAATACGGCTTGCAGCACTTGCAAAGCAGCAATAATGCCATCGCCACTACTGTGTTTATCCAGCGTTAAAATATGTCCTGAGTTCTCACCACCTAATTGCCAGTTGTTTTGATTAAGTAGTTCTAATACATATCGATCACCTACATTTGCCCGCGCGAATGGAATCTGCATTGCAGCGAGTTTATGCTCCAATGCTAGATTAGTCATCAACGTACCAGCAACGCCACCTTGCAACAAACCACTCGCTTGGCGAGCTGCCGCAATGATGTAAAGCAACTGATCGCCATCTAGCAAGGTACCTTTACTATCTACCATCATCACACGGTCGCCATCGCCATCAAAGGCTATTCCTAAGTCCGCCTGATTTGCGACAACCGCCTTTTGCAATGCTTGTGGATGTGTAGAGCCGACTTCATGATTGATGTTGATACCATCTGGCTTATTGCCAATCACCACAATTTCAGCGCCCAACTCATGAAACACTGGTGGCGCTACTTGATAGGTAGCACCGTGTGCGCAATCAAGCACTATTTTTAAACCACGTAAATCTAGAGTGTTAGGGAAAGTGCTTTTACAAAACTCGATATATCTACCAGCCGCATCTTTAACGCGACTTACTTTACCCAAACTGGCTGACTCCATGACCTGCATGGGTTGCTCAAGCTCGGCTTCAATCGCATGCTCAATATCATCAGGCAACTTAGTACCTTGGCTAGAGAAAAACTTAATCCCATTATCATAAAAAGGATTGTGTGAAGCTGAAATGACAATACCGGCCTGTGCACGCAAAGCGCGCGTGAGATATGCCACTGCAGGCGTAGGCATGGGGCCTGTCATCAACACATCGACCCCTGCTGCAGATAAACCCGCTTCAAGGGCTGACTCCATCATATAGCCCGAAATACGCGTATCTTTACCAATCAATACCGCTGGATGCGCACCTTTTGCCAAGTTGCTCTCGACACTGGTAAGTACGCGACCAGCCGCATAACCTAGCCGCATCACAAAATCTGGCGTGATTGGATATTCGCCAACTTTGCCGCGAATACCATCTGTACCAAAATATTTCTTACTCATACGCCATCCCTTAATGTAATACTTTTTATATATTTTATGCGTTGTTTTTTTATACGTCGTTTGCTGGCACCACTGCTGCAACAACTTTCAGCGCGTCTACCGTCGCTTTTACATCATGCACACGTATTATCTTAGCGCCTTTCATGGCCGACACCACAGAAGCTGCAATACCTGCATGTAGACGCTGTTGTTCATCACCACCCACTATGGCGCCTAATACTGATTTACGTGACAGACCAACCAACAAAGGTTGTCCAATAATAGTGAGCTTTTCTAAATGCTGAATCAAGGCAATATTGTGTAACGTACGTTTGCCAAAACCAAAGCCTGGGTCAAGTAAAATACGCTCTTGCGCTATACCATGCGCCACAGCAACGTCACGCCTATTGGTTAAAAATTGGGCAACATCTTCAACCACATTATCATAACGTGGGTCTAGTTGCATCGTTTGCGGCAAACCTTGCATATGCATCAAACACACACCCGCATTACTACTAGCCACGATATCAAGCGCATCCGGTTCTTGCAACGCGCGTACATCGTTCACAATATCAGCGCCTGCAGCTATCGCAGCACGCATCACCTCAGGCTTATAGGTATCAATTGAAAGTGGCACTGTTGATAACTTACTTAAAGCTTCCAGCACTGGAATCACCCGACTGAGCTCTTCGTCTAAACTCACTGGGATTGCACCTGGTCGCGTAGACTCACCCCCAATATCTAAAATATCTGCACCCTCTGCGATTAATGTTAATGCATGTTCGACAGCTAAATCAGTTGAAGAATACTTACCACCATCTGAGAAAGAATCTGGCGTCACATTCACAATACCCATGACATGTGGACGGTTTAAATTTAGCTGGTATTTTCCACAAATAAATTGATAGTTGGGCAAAGATTGAAGTTCCATGAACCATTATACTAAATAAAAGTGTCTAGAAAGTATCAAAACCAAGCGGGGGAAAATATTGAAACAGCGGTAAATCAATACGAAAAAAAAGGGCTAGAAATCTAGCCCTTTTTTAATTAAACCTACAACGTATTAGGTTTTTGCAGTTGGTTGTGGCACAGGCGTTATACCAGCGCCAGTTGAGCCAGTATCACGCGGCGGATTAGGCTTACTTTGCGAAGGCTTAGGCGGACGCACCGCGATACCCGCCATAATGTCATTGATTTGATCTGCATCTATCGTTTCATACTCCATTAACGCAGCCATCATCGCTTCTACCTTGTCGCGATTATCTTCTAGCAACTTACGTGCAATACCGTATTGTTCATCTAATATACGACGAATTTCTGCATCCACTTTTTGCTGCGTCGCCTCAGATACAGTCTTAGAACTCATGTTCCCAAAGAATGAATCTTGGCTATCGCCAGCATAAACCATCGTACCAAGCGCATCAGACATCCCGTAACGCGTCACCATATCCCGTGCTAATTTTGTTGCACGTTCAAAGTCGTTTGATGCTCCAGTCGACATTTGATGCATGAAAATTTCTTCAGCAATACGACCGCCAAATAATATAGAAATCTCTTCCAACATCTTGTCTTTATAATTACTGATACGATCAAACTCTGGCAACTGCCATGTTAAACCTAACGCCCAACCACGCGGCATGATGGTAACTTTGTGAACTGGATCAGCTTTTGGTAGCAATTTGGCAACCACAGCATGACCCGACTCATGATAAGCCGTGTTACGACGCTCGTCTTCACGCATGACCATAGATTTACGTTCAGGACCCATGAAGATTTTATCTTTAGCATCTTCAAAGTCTTGCATGTCTACAGTGCGTTTATTGCGACGCGCAGCAAATAATGCAGCTTCATTCACTAAGTTAGCTAAATCAGCCCCTGAAAAACCAGGCGTACCACGCGCTAAAATATCAGCCTTCACGTCTACATCAATTGGCACTTTACGCATATGCACCATCAAGATTTGCTCGCGGCCTTTAATATCAGGCAATGACACCATGACTTGGCGGTCAAAACGACCTGGACGTAACAAGGCTTTATCCAGTACATCGGCTCTATTGGTTGCGGCAATTACAATTACACCTGAACTACCCTCAAAACCATCCATTTCAACTAGCAATTGGTTTAAAGTTTGCTCGCGCTCATCATTGCCACCGCCAGTACCAGATCCACGACTACGACCTACCGCATCAATTTCATCAATAAAGATGATGCATGGTGAGCTTTTCTTAGCTTGCTCGAACATATCACGTACACGTGATGCACCTACACCTACGAACATTTCTACAAAGTCAGAACCTGAAATAGTAAAGAATGGTACTTTAGCTTCACCAGCAATCGCTCGCGCTAATAAAGTTTTACCCGTTCCAGGAGGACCCACCATTAACACACCGCGTGGAATACGTCCGCCAAGCTTTTGAAATTTGGTCGGGTCACGTAAAAACTCTACGATTTCGGTTACTTCTTCTTTAGCTTCGTCGCAACCAGCAACATCAGCAAATGTAGTCTGGTTATTACCTTCGTCTAATTGACGCGCTTTACTTTTACCAAAAGAGAATGGACCGCCGCCTTTACCGCCGCCTTGCATTTGGCGCATAAAGAAAATCCAAATACCTACCAACAAAATCATTGGGAACCATGAAACAAAAATACTCATCAGCAATGACTGCTCTTCTTCTGGCTTAGCTTCTACAATGACATTGTTTTTAAGTAAATCAGATACCAACCAAGGGTCAGTTGGCGCGTAAGAGTTGAATTTTTTACCGTCTTGCGTAGTACCATGCAATACGCGTCCATCGATTTGCACTTTAGCAATTCGGCCGTCCTTCACTTCCTGAATAAATTGTGAATACACAATCTGGTTATCAGCGCTATTTTTAACGCCTGATAAATTGAATATCACCATTAACACCATGGCAATGGCTAACCAAATAGCGATGTTCTTAAATATATTGTTCAAAATCTTGTTCCTTTTACAAAAGGGTAAAGCTTTATTAACTTTTTTGAAACATTAGCTTACGCGTTTAATTATTCTAATCTTAAAATAAAGATTTAGAAATCAAACGTTAGATTTATGCCACATTTAGTGAAATAAAGTATGTAAACATAGTCTTGTCTACGCTTTGCGGCCTAACCCTAACAGATACACTTCATTACTTCTACCACGCGAGGCTTTTGGCTTACGTGTGACGACTTTATCAAACATAGCACGCATGTTTTGCAGAATCTCGTCAAATCCCTCACCTATAAATACCTTGACTAAAAAATTACCGCTTGGTTTCAGCCACTCTTTACTGAAGTCTAAAGCTAGTTCAGTTAAATACGCAGCACCTGCTTGATCAACGATGGTAATACCAGAGATATTGGGTGCCATATCGGCAATTACAAGGTCAACCTTTTTATTATTTAGCTTTTCTTCTAATAATTTTAATACAGAATCTTCTCGAAAATCGCCTTGGATAAACTCCACGCCGTAGATAGGCTGCATGTCGAGCAGGTCTAGTGCAATGATTCGGCCTTGACCTTTCAATCGCTGCACAGCCACTTGCGACCAACTGCCGGGTGTTGCACCCAAATCTACAATTGTCATCCCAGGCTTAATCAACTTATCTTTATCATCAATTTCGGTAAGTTTATAAGCCGCACGGGCTCTATAACCTTCCTTTTGTGCACGCTTCACAAATTCGTCATTGATATGTTCATGCATCCAAGCTTTGCTGGAAGGTTTTAGTTTCATCTGTTAAACTGCTCGCCTATATAAATCAATAACATACTCTAGAAGATACTGCCGTGAATTCAAAACAAATTAGCTACTTACGTGGCCTTGCCCATAGCTTAAACCCCGTCGTGATGATAAGCAACAAAGGACTATCAGAAGGTGTTTTGAAAGAAATTAACGTGTGTTTAGACGCGCATGAACTGATTAAAATCAAAGCAATGGTGGATGATAAAGCTTTACGTTCACAAATGTTGGCTGATATATGTGAACAAACTAGCGCAACTGCTGTGCATCACATTGGTAAACAATTAGTAGTGTATCGTCAATCAACCAAACCTAAGATTGTGATCCCTCAAAAATAAGTACCATAGGTTTGCGCCTTAAATATTAAGGCGCAAACCTAGAATTAGCTATCGCGCACGCAATACCACTACAAACCCCAACAAACATTCTATTACATAAGCAATGCTTGCTATGCCATGCCACGTTTTAAATCGGCTTGCAAACACACTTTGCATAACATCGCCAGGAAAAGCATTTGCCTTTAATTGTGCCATCAAAGGTTGAATTCCAAAATGACCCGCAAGCACCAGCAATAGCATGACGAATACTGCCCAAAAATAACTTTGTTTTAATGCCATGGTACCGTAACCCAACAAGCGGTGTATCAGCAAATAGAATCCAGAAAATAAGCCTAGATAAGATACGTAATCAAAGAACTTACCTGCTAATTGGCCAGCTAATTGCCTATCTTGCAGCGTATCAAATAACACATAAGCTGCAGCACCAGTTGTCCATAAGGCACCTACCCATAAGGTAATAATAATGAAACTAAACTTGTCTGACCAATTATTCATGTTCTTCTATTTTCGCAATAACTGATTAAAAGTTTTTAGATATATTGAACATCCAAAATTTCATACTCTCTAACTCCGCCTGGTGCCATTACTTCAGCAATATCACCTTCAGATTTACCAATCAAACCACGTGATATTGGGGAGCTCACAGAAATTTTACCGTTTTTAATATCAGACTCATCATCTCCGACGATTTGATAAGTAATGATATTGCCACTGTCTAAATCTTCGATTCTTACTGTAGAACCGAATACACAACGACCATCCGCATTTAATGTGGTTGGATCAATAATCATGGCATTTGAAAGCTTTGCCTCCACCTCATTGATACGGCCCTCAATAAAACTTTGGCGTTCTTTAGCAGCTTCATATTCAGCATTTTCCGACAAATCGCCTTGCGCACGCGCTTCAGCAATTGCCTGAATGATATACGGCCTATCTACGCTACGTAATTTGAGTAACTCTTCTTTTAATAGTGCCGCGCCTTTAACGGTAACTGGAATTTGGGTAACTGCCATACGACTTTTCCTTATTCTAAAAAACAAAACCACACCCTAATAGGCGTGGTTAATGTTGCAATCTTACATGATTTTTTAAAAATTTAAACTACCAAAACCTAAACGCTAGAAATTTCTTACTGAAAACTAGTTAAGTAATTTATGCAAGTTTTGGATAGACTCAACTTGCAGCTCTTGCATATGCGCCATTCCGATACAGGCAGCTTTAGCGCCCGCTAGCGTTGTGTAGTAGGTCACTTTATTCTGTAAAGCACTACGGCGAATTTCATAAGAGTCGGCAACGGCTCGCTTATCCTCCGTCACATTCACAATAAAGCTAATATCATTATTCTTAATCATATCAACAATATGCGGGCGACCCTCTGCCACTTTATTGACAGAGCTAACTTTTAAGCCCTGCGCGGTTAATGCTGCCGCAGTACCTTTAGTAGCCACTAAGCTAAAGCCAAGTTGATCTAGAGCCTGCGCTATTTCAACAACCTTTAAGTAGTCTTCTTTTCGCACACTAATAAATGCTCTACCACCTTCCGGCAATTTAGTTGAAGCGCCTAATTGTGACTTAAGGAAAGCTTCGGCGAATGTTGCACCTACGCCCATCACCTCACCCGTAGACTTCATTTCAGGGCCCAGAATGGTATCAACTCCTGGGAATTTAATAAACGGAAATACAGCCTCTTTCACTGAGTAAAATGGTGGAATAATTTCACGTGTTACACCCTGATCTTTAAGCGAGGTACCTATCATGCATCGCGCGGCAATTTTAGCCAATTGCAAACCGCAAGCCTTAGACACAAATGGTACTGTTCTTGAGGCACGAGGATTCACCTCGAGTACAAATACTGTCTCGCCTTGTATGGCAAATTGCACGTTCATTAAACCAACCACACCAAGTGCACGTGCCATTTGTTTAGTTTGATCGCGCAACACATCCTGTAATTCGGCTGACAAGCTATAAGGCGGCAATGAACATGCCGAGTCACCAGAGTGAACCCCTGCTTGTTCAACGTGTTCCATAATGCCGCCGATGATTACATCTCCTGTGTTATCGCATAATGCATCAACATCAACCTCAAGCGCATCGTTCAAGAATCTATCCAATAATACGGGCGATTCATTTGATACCTTTACTGCTTCACGCATATAACGTTCAAGCTGTGACTGCTCCTGAACGATTTCCATCGCGCGGCCGCCCAGCACGTAACTTGGACGCACCACCAGTGGATAACCAATTTCTAACGCCAGGCGAATCGCCTCTTCAGGTGTTCTGGCTGTACGGTTTGGCGGCTGTTTTAACCCCAATTCTTGCAGCATTTTTTGAAAGCGCTCGCGGTCTTCAGCTTTATCGATCGCATCTGGGGTAGTACCAATAATAGGCACACCGGCTTTTTCTAAAGCACGTGCAAGTTTTAACGGCGTTTGACCGCCATATTGCACAATCACTCCGACTGGTTTTTCTAGCGCCACAATCTCCAACACATCTTCCAATGTCACTGGCTCAAAATATAAGCGATCTGAAGTATCGTAATCGGTTGAAACGGTTTCAGGATTACAGTTCACCATGATAGTTTCGTAGCCGTCTTCACGCATCGCAAATGCGGCGTGTACACAGCAGTAATCAAACTCAATCCCTTGACCGATACGATTAGGTCCGCCACCCAAAATCATAATTTTCTTTTTATTAGTTGGGGCAGCTTCGCATTCTTCTTCATAAGTAGAATACATATAAGCAGTGTTGGTAGAAAACTCAGCTGCACAAGTGTCTACACGTTTATATACAGGGCGCACCTGTAAAGCTTGGCGATATGCACGCACTGCATGTTGGTCCGTACCGAGCAATGTCGCTAAACGTCTATCTGAAAAACCACTACGTTTGAGTTTGAGCAAAGCCTGCTTATCTAAATCAGCAATATGTTTACCTTTAAGCGCTTGTTCACGGTCAATCAAGTCTTTAATTTGCACCAAGAACCAAGTATCTATTTTAGAAATATTAAATACTTCTGCAACTGTCATGCCCATTCTAAAAGCATCGCCAACATACCAAATGCGCTCTGGCCCTGGTACGCCCATCTCTTTTGTTATGGTATCTAAATCTGTGGTTTTTTCATCTAAGCCGTCAACACCAACCTCCAAACCTCGTAAAGCTTTTTGGAATGACTCTTGGAAGGTGCGGCCAATTGCCATCACTTCGCCCACTGACTTCATTTGCGTAGTTAAACGAGAGTCAGCTTGCGGGAATTTTTCGAAAGCGAATCTAGGTATCTTAGTGACCACGTAGTCAATTGAAGGCTCAAATGAAGCAGGTGTTGCACCGCCTGTAATTTCGTTTCTCAGTTCATCTAAAGTAAAGCCAACCGCTAGTTTTGCTGCGACTTTAGCAATTGGAAAACCCGTTGCTTTTGAGGCAAGTGCAGATGAGCGTGATACACGCGGATTCATCTCAATCACAATCATGCGGCCATCATCAGGATTGATGGCAAATTGTACGTTTGAACCACCAGTATCAACACCAATTTCACGCAAGACTGCTAAAGAAGCATTACGCATGATTTGATATTCTTTATCAGTCAGTGTTTGTGCAGGCGCGACAGTAATTGAGTCACCGGTATGCACGCCCATTGGATCTAGATTTTCAATTGAGCAGATGATAATGCAGTTATCTGCAGAATCACGCACCACTTCCATCTCGTACTCTTTCCAACCGAGTAATGATTCTTCAATCAATAATTCATTGGTCGGCGAAGCATCTAAGCCTCGCTCACATATAGCAATGAACTCTTCACGATTGTAAGCAATGCCACCACCACTCCCACCCATGGTAAATGATGGGCGAATAATAGCCGGGTAACCAATTGCAGCTTGCACCTGCAACGCCTCCTCCATGCTGTGTGCAATCATCGAGCGCGCTGAACCCAAACCAATTTTGGTCATCGCCTCTTTGAATTTTTGTCTATCTTCTGCTTTATCAATCGCCTCTTTAGAAGCGCCAATCAACTCAACATTGTATTTAGCTAACACGCCATGTTTATCTAAATCTAGCGCACAATTTAAAGCTGTTTGACCACCCATAGTAGGCAACAAGGCATCTGGACGCTCTTTAGCGATGATTTTTTCTACGATTTGCCATGTCACTGGCTCAATGTAAGTCGCATCTGCCATTTCAGGGTCAGTCATGATGGTGGCAGGGTTAGAGTTCACCAAAATAACACGGTAGCCTTCTTCACGCAGCGCTTTACACGCTTGTGCACCAGAATAATCGAACTCACAGGCCTGCCCAATGACGATAGGACCAGCGCCGATAATTAGAATAGATTTAATGTCAGTACGTTTTGCCATTTGTTACACACTTTACCAAAATAAACTTTTGCCCCAATAGGGTCTTGCTAACCACGTAATTTGCGAGTTTTCAATCGCATTTTCAGTGCCCTTGCTTACTTGTTGCCGCACTAATGTATGGATTTGACTAAATGATTTGGCAGTAAGCCCAATTTTTGCACCAATTAGGTTGTTATGCCTATCCATTAAATTATCAGCTCGACCCTTACCCTCCATACAGACAGTCACTATATCAACCACTTTTGGTGACGAAGTATAAGTAACTACAGCACTGGCTAAAGTATGTCTATAAGCATCCAACTGACCACTTTTACCGCCTTGAAAATCACTAAAAAAACACTCGCGCCATACATAACTTAATACAAATGCAGGGTATATGGTGAGTAGAACCAAACTCAAAATCAGCCATTTACTCCTGAAGTTATGCATTAATTGCATCAATTCATTAAGCTTTAACCTGCATGAGGTCAATAAATCGGTCAAACAAATAACTCATTTCAGTAGGACCAGGGCTTGCCTCAGGGTGACCTTGAAAGCTAAACGCAGGTTTATCAGTGCGGGCAATGCCTTGCAAGCTACCATCAAACAACGAGAGATGGGTAGTTTTAATATTGGCGGGCAAGGTGGTAGCATCTACTGCAAAACCATGATTCTGGCTGGTGATATACACTCGTTTAGACTCTAAATCTTGCACGGGATGATTGGCACCATGATGACCAAACTTCATCTTATGTGTTTTTGCACCGCTAGCTAAGGCAAGCAACTGGTGTCCTAAACAGATACCAAACGTTGGAACGCCTGACTCAACAATTGTTTTAATCGCAGAAATTGCGTAATCACATGGCTCTGGATCACCAGGTCCATTAGATAGAAATACGCCATCAGGTTTGTAAGCCAAAGCTTCTGCTGCAGTAGCTTGTGCTGGCAGTACAGTTACCTTGCAGCCGCGCGATACCAACATACGTAAAATATTGCGTTTAACACCATAGTCATAAGCAACTACATGAAACTGTTGAACCGGCGCATCGGTAAAACCTTCGCCCAAAGCCCATTCACCGTCAGTAAATTCATAAGGCTTATCGCAACTAACTACCTTGGCTAAGTCCATCCCAGTTAAACCAGGGAATCCTGCAATTAAGTTTTGCGCTAAGGCTATAGCTTTTGATTCATCCGCCTCACCAGCAATGATAGCGCCAGTTTGAGCCCCTTTTTCACGTAAAATTCTAGTGAGTTTACGCGTATCAATATCTGCAATCGCAACAACATCATTAGTGATCAAATAATCAGCCAATGACTGTGTATTTCTAAAATTACTGTGGGATAGCGGTAAATCACGAATAATCAAACCGCTTGCATACACCTTGGCTGACTCAACGTCTTCTGGATTCACACCGTAATTACCAGTATGCGGATAAGTAAGCGTTACGATTTGCTTGGAATATGATGGATCAGTAAGGATTTCTTGATAACCAGTCATGGAGGTATTGAACACCACCTCAGCTACAGTATGACCAGAAGCACCGATTGATGTACCACGAAACACAGTTCCATCTGCAAGTACGAGTATGGCGGGCAGGTTTTGTGGCACAATAACTCCTTGTTTTAGCTTAATTAAATATTTTTTATTCTTATTCCATCATGAACAGATGGCAGATATGCAAAACGGGAGGAGCTTGTATACTCTTCCCGTTTCAGAATTAATGAATTATAGCGAAAAACTGCCCACATTTCAACGTCAAAAACGCAAATAGATAGCGATAGTGCGAAAGGCTTATTATGATTAAATCAATTTCTGAACTTATCGCGGCGCATCATATACATGAAGTAGAGTGCGTCATTCCTGATATGACGGGTATTGCTCGCGGTAAAATTTTGCCTAAAGATTTATTTTTAAGCGCTGGTGAAATGCGCCTGCCAAAAAGCGTTCTGCTAAATACCGTAAATGGCCAGCAGCCTGACAACGGGCCGTATGTAGGTAATACCGACCCCGATATGGTATGCAAACCTGACACGTCCACTTTTCGCGTAGTGCCTTGGGCGGCCGAGCCAGTAGCGGTAGTTATTCATGATTGCTTCGAATGGGACGGTTCTCCAGTCGCGCTATCGCCACGCGCTGTACTACGCCGTGTCATTGACCTTTATACCCAGCGTAGCTGGCGACCAGTAGTCGCGCCTGAGATGGAATTCTACTTAGTTGCACGCCATCAAAACCCGCATGAACCATTGCAACCACCCATTGGCCGGACAGGTAAGCCAGAGTCCGGAAGACAGAGCTACTCTATCGATGCGGTCAATGATTTTGATCCATTTTTCATGGAGCTTTCTAAATTCTGCGATGTGCATAGATTAGGCGTGGAAACCTTAATTCATGAGGCTGGCGCAGGCCAAATGGAAATTAATTTCACCCATGGCGACCCGTTAGAACTAGCTGATCGTGTATTTTTATTTAAACGTACCGTACGCGAGACCGCCTTACGTCACGGTATTTTTGCTACTTTCATGGCCAAGCCTATGGAAGCAGAACCTGGCAGTGCGATGCATATTCATCAAAGTATTATTGACACTGATGGTCATAATATTTTCAGCAAACCAGACGGTAGCGCCAGTGCGGAATTTTTCCACTATATTGCCGGCTTACAAACCTATGTTCCACAAGTGATGCCTATGTTTGCGCCTTACGTGAATTCGTATCGCCGACTTGCGCCCTTTATGTCAGCCCCAACCAATGTGAGATGGGGTTACGATAATCGCACTTGTGGCATTCGCATTCCAAATTCCACAGCCAATGCAAGACGTGTTGAGAACCGCGTTCCTGGCGTGGATGTGAATCCTTACCTAGCAATAGCTGCAACATTAGCTTGCGGCTATCAAGGCATGATAGATGCGTTGCAGCCTACCGAACCACTCGCTACAAGTGCTTGGAGCATGGCGCATGACCTACCTCACCACTTAGAGGACGCAATTGAGCAACTTCGTGCCTGTGCGCCCATGCACGCGCTTTTAGGTACAAAATTTGTTGAGGCTTTTTGTGCTGTGAAGGAATTAGAATATGGGACGTATAATCGCGTGATTAGCTCTTGGGAGCGTGAGCATTTGCTGTTACTGGTTTAAACCCAAAATCAACTTAAGTTTTTAACAGTTGTTTATCATGCATTTTTGCTAAAAAAAGTTGCGCCGCTATCGAACCCAGCAGTGCAATAAACATATCCCATTGCGTATCCCAAACATCGCCTTGTGATCCCAAAAATGCATTTGCGGTACTTTCGGAGTAAATCGCAACCCACCACTCCACAAATTCATAAACAGCACTGATACTTAAACAGATACAAGAAGTAATAAAAAATAACCAACGTCCAGCGTGTAACGGTGATTTTTTAAGCAAGATTTCTCGTGTAATGATGGCAGGAATAAAGCCTTGTGCAAAATGACCTAGCCGGTCGTAATGATTTCGTGACAACTCGAAAGTGTCGCGCAACCAGTTAAATGGCGGCACTTCAGCATAAGTATAATGACCGCCCACCAATAATATAATGGCATGTATCAGCATGAGCACATAGGCTAACCTGGTAAACGCCAACTGATTGCGGGTAAAAACCAAGATTGGGAGTGCTATTAAAATAGGCGCGACTTCCAGCCACCATATGAGTCGATCAAATGGTGCTGTAGTCGACCATACAAACACTAAAGCAAGTACAGAAAATATCAAAAAGAAGAATTGATTTTTAGCCATTATATTTAAATAAGTTTGATAACTTAATCCGTGCATTAGCTCATAAAGTAAATGGAATTTTAAGTATTGTTAATCCGTTAACTCTGCAATATCAGCTTGGTAAATTGAGTAACAACTCCTACCATGCCGCTTTGCAGAATACATTGCACTATCTGCATTTTTGATGAGATTGTACGGGTCATTATCATGTTTAGGATAAAGCACAACTCCTACGCTACCGCCTATCTGCAATACATGATTTGCAATTTTGAACGGTATTGCAAGTTCGCTCACAACTTTCTCTGCAATCGCAATCACCTGTAGCTCAACGTTAAGCTTAGGCAATAAAATCACAAACTCGTCTCCGCCAATACGAGCCACTGTATCTTCTGACCTCAGTAATTTAGTCAAACGATCAGCCACACTTTTAAGTAACTCATCGCCAATAGCATGCCCATAAGTATCGTTAACGACCTTGAAGTTGTCTAAATCAAGAAATAAAATACCTACTATATGCTGCGACCGTTTAGCAGCTTTCAGTGCCTGGACCATACGGTCTTCTAGCAGGCGGCGGTTTGGTAAGCCAGTAAGCACGTCTTTATTAGCCAAGTCTATCAGTTCGGATGCCGAGTGAGACTGCGCTATAAATAACTTTTCTCTCGCCCTGCTTTGATAAATAAATCCAATCAAAATACCTAAAAACATCAAAGTTGTTAACATTGGCACTATCGTTTTGTTAAGTACACGTTTATTCCAACCTGTTGCAGCAACGTCAATATTCAACATTACAAAGTTCGGTGTTTTAATTGTGCTTTTAACAGGCACTCGTGCACTTACCCATGTACCCCAATGATCGGTGACTGGCCCTTCTACATAAGGTTTCCTTGTTTTAATTGCACGTTTTAATTCATCACTCGCTTCGACAAACACTTCACGAAGCTGTGAAATTTCTGAGGGTGGTTGAGGGCTAGCGTCTAATAAAAATTTAACTTGCTGGGTGTTTTGCTCATTATCTTCATATAAAAGATAAATGAAATGACAGTCACGATTCGCTCTGCAAGCACTATTTAGCTGCTTCTCAAGCTGCGACAAATCGCTAGGCTTGAGCTGATCCGGATTAGTATTTAACGTAGCTAAAAATGGCTTCCAATCAATAGACCGCTCAATTGTATTGGCGTACGTAATCAGGTTATCACGCATCTCATCATCTTGCGCATGGCTAACATAAAGCGTAAAACTTAAGCCAACAAACAATGTGAGAAATACTAAAACTACATGCAAAAACTTAGGTTTAACTTGAAGATATGTCAGAAATGACCCTAAAAGAATTCTAAGTTTAATAAAAGGGATCATATCGATGGAGGTTAAAAATTACGCTTCAAATACGATTTTTTCTAATTAAACGTTGATATCACTGCTTAATATTATCTTAAGCTCAACACATCACGCATATCAAACAAACCTGATTGTTTAGTGCTTAAAAACTTGGCAGCACGCAATGCGCCTAACGCAAATGTTGCACGACTACTGGCTTTATGGGTAAGTTCTACGCGCTCACCTATACCTGCAAAAAGCACCGTATGGTCGCCGACTACATCCCCGCCTCGTACGGTGGCAAACCCGATAGTACTTGGGTCGCGCTCGCCTGTAACACCTTCGCGACCATACACGGCACATTCGTCTAAATTACGCCCCAATGCACTTGCAGCCGCTTCACCTAAACGCAGCGCTGTGCCGGATGGCGCATCGACTTTATGACGATGATGTGCTTCTAACACTTCAATATCGTAGCCTTCATTCAATACTTTAGCTGCAGATTGCACTAAGTTAATGAGTAAAGTAACACCTACACTCATGTTAGGCGCAAACACGATTGCAATATTCTTTGCTGCGGCTTCAATCACCAGTTTTTGCTCAGCAGTGAACCCAGTGGTGCCTATAATCATTTTAACTTTAGCTTTTTGACATGCCGCAAGGTAAACCATGCTCGCTTCTGGGCGAGTGAAATCCACCAGCACGTCTGCATTTTTTAATGCAGATTCAATATTATCTGTGATTTTGACGCCAGAAATCTTACCCTGAAGCTCACCTGCGTCGCGGCCTAACTGTGGATTCTGATTGTCAGGTGTAGCGCTTCTATCTAGCGCACCGGTTAGTACTAGTTCAGCGTCTGCAAACACGCATTCAAGTAATACGTGCCCCATACGGCCTGAACAGCCAGCAATGACTATTTTTAATGGATTTACCGTTGTATTCGCAGCCATCATTTAAAACCCAATTTTTTCTAACATCTTGTCAAAGAATCCTATCGGCTCTTCAGGGGGCAAATCTTTGGGTTTAGGTGGTGTTTTATTGCCGGCGCGAGGTTCAACAACTTTAGTTGAAACAACTACAGGGTTCACAACTTCTTCAGGATTTGACTTTAATGATTTATCAAACATCAATCCTGATGAGGAATCGTAAGGTGGCGGTGTTTTTGGTTCCTGAATCGGATTAACTTCAGTTGGTGCTGGCTTTATTTCAGGAGCTGGCTCTACAATCGGTTCAGCAGTAACAGGTTCAACTTTGATTAGTTCAGAATTATTTTTTTCAATGACGGTTGGTTCAGCAGTCACAGGCTCAACTACAGATGCGGCCTCTGCAGGCGGTGGCAATGCAGGTGATTCTGTCACTGGCGCAATAACTGGCGCATCAGTGATAGGCATCTCTTCCAAAGGAACAGCCAGCATAGACTTAGCTTCTTCAGCTGGCGGCTGATTGTCTGGCGATGCGTTGTCTTTATTCACCGCACCGTCGTTAGGCGACTTAGCATCAGACCCAGCAGCAGATTTTTTTGCTGCTTCTTCCGCAGCTGCTTTAGCTTTCGCCGCTTCTAATTCTTTGGCCGAAGCAGCGTCATCCTTACCCCAGAACTTTAGCTTATCGATTAAACCTTTATCTTCAGTTTTGGGCGTAGGGTTAACCAAGCGCGTACCTGTATTTGAAGTATCTTCAGTTTCTTTTAACTTATCGCTGCCAGACGGTGCAACATCACCACGCACTGTTTTTAGAAGCTCATTTTCAAAATCTAAAATCACACGGCGCTGCTCAGTAATTTTGCCATTCTCGCGAAGCTGATAAACATAATCCCAGCGTTTATCATGAAAGCTGTCTTGAATCAACGGCGTACCCATAATAAAACGTACTTGCGACTTCGTCATACCTGGACGCAATTGCAATAACATTTTAGAGGTTACAACATTACCTTGTTGCACATCAAGCTTATAAGGTTTTACAGTTGGTAAAGCTGTACCGCAAGAAGCACACAGCAGAGCTAATAATACAAAGGAATAACGCATATCATGACTTTAATTTGAATTAGCGTTAATATAACACGTAGATAGTGAAGCAAAAACACTGTCGTGATTATTGTGACAAACAACTATTTAAGAGTACATCATTATGCATGATCAAAAAGATTTAAAAAACGCGGGTCTTAAAGCGACTCTACCTAGATTAAAAGTACTGAGCTTATTTGAAAACAGCAAAGAGCGTCATTTATCTGCTGAAGACATTTATAAAGTCATGATTAACTCGGGCGAAGATGTAGGCTTGGCGACGGTATACCGCGTACTTACTCAATTTGAGCAAGCGGGGCTGTTAATTCGCCATCATTTTGAAAGTGGCAAAGCAGTGTTTGAACTTAACGGTGGTGGCCATCATGACCACATAGTGTGTGTCAAATGCGGTCGTGTTGAAGAGTTTTACGATGAAGAAATTGAAAAAAGACAAAAAAATGCGGCTGAGTCATTGGGGTTCAAAATGCAGGACCATTCATTGACCATTTATGGCATTTGCAGTAAACAACCCTGCTCTCATAAACACTAAGTTTACAAAATTTTATAATTACAGGCGTTTTGTAATTCGGGTATTTATGATTTGCTCGCCAACATCTCCCTAGCATGTTGGCGTGTAGTGCCCGTAATCTCAATGCCACCTAACATACGCGCAATTTCCTCTGTGCGCTCGCCTTCATCTAGTACTGCTATCGTACTTAGCGTTTGTGCGTTCACTAACGATTTACTCACACGCAGATGATGTTTACCTAAAGCGGCTACTTGTGGCAAGTGCGTAATTACCAATACTTGTCGCCGGTTTGCCAGTCGCTGGTCTGCTACCTTACCATTTTGTTGATTAGGCATGACTTGCCCTAATTGCTTCAGCAATTGCCCCACCACCTCAGCCACACCACCACCAATGCCTACATCCACCTCATCGAATATCATAGTGGGGATACTTTCTTTTTGTGCAGTAACAACGCGTATTGCTAAACTAATCCGTGACAACTCACCACCTGAAGCCACTTTTGATAGCGGTCGAGCTACCACGCCGGCATGACCCGCGACTAAAAACTCCACTTGCTCTAAACCATTTGTGTTAGCTGTTTGCTCAGTTAATACCACCTCAAACTTACCACCACTTAGTGATAAGCGTTGCATTTCAGCTGTAATTTTTGCGCCTAATTTAGCAGCAGCAATCTGACGTCCTTCACTCAATTTTTTAGCTAGTTGCATGTATGCAGTTAGCACTAGCGCCTCTTGTTTAGCTAGTTCACCATCATTTGCATATAACTCAAGTTCAGCCATACGCGCCTGCGACTTAACTAATAAAGAGGCTAATTCCTCAGGTTGCACACGATATTTACGAGAAATGTCATACACGGATTGAATTCTGGAATCCAACTCCGATAAACGCGCTGGATCTAGTTCGGCACGCTGTAGGTAGCGATTCAAAAAGCGATCTGTTTCTTTGAGCTGAATCATGGCTGAATCTAGGGTTTCAGCCGCATCTTTTAACGATTCATCAAACTCTCGCAGATGT
Source organism: Methylotenera sp. (assembly GCA_046590165.1). Lineage (GTDB taxonomy): Bacteria > Pseudomonadota > Gammaproteobacteria > Burkholderiales > Methylophilaceae > Methylotenera. The sequence continues at coordinate 62,298 of JBKJUR010000050.1, read as the reverse complement.
TGTAGCTTATGCTGTACTTGCGTCAACATTCTTAACGCAGACAACTCGCCTTCGCTCAATAATTCGCGGCACTCTTCGCCACCAGTGATTAAACTTGCCCCATTAGATAAGCGCAAATGCTCTTGTTGCAATTCATCCCATTCATTAGCCGTTAATGCTAACTGCGATAATTCCTGCGTTTTTTCACGTAAATCTGCCAACTCATCCGCATAAGCACTCGCATTTTTTTCAACTTCTACCCGCTGGATATGTAATTGATGCCAAGTTTTGTAATGCTGCGATACTTGCAGTGCGAGCATCGATAATTCACCAAAATTATCCAGCACATTGCGCTGTGTCGCTGATTTAAGTAATGAGTGATGGGCATTCTGGCTATAAATATCGACTAAGAATTCACCCAGTTCTTTGAGTTGCGATACGGTAACCGTGATGCCGTTAATGTAAGCGCGTGACCGACCATCCGCAAACATCACGCGCCTCAGCAACAAATCTTGCCCATCGCTTTCCATCTCTGCTTCAGCAAGCCACTGCTTTGCATCTGTGTTGGTTTCTATATTAAATATCGCACTGATTTCAGCTTTATCACAACCTGCACGCGTCACGCCTCCCTCCCCGCGCGCACCTAAAGCTAAGGATAGCGCATCAATGAGAATGGATTTACCTGCGCCAGTTTCACCAGTTAATACAGTAAAACCTGATTCAAACTCCAAATCGAGTTGATTAACAATAACAAAGTCACGAATAGAAAGGCTCTGTAGCATGCGTTATTTACTTAAACCTATTAATTTACCTAAAGCTATCAACACTTAGCTCCAGTTAAGCTTATTACGAAGCATATCAAAGTAGCAGTAATCGCTAGGATGCAATAAGGTGATGGTTTTTTCAGCACGATGTATCTTAATGGTATCGCCCATTTCTAAGGCTACTTGATATTGACCATCAAAACTTAATTGCGCTTCGTCAAACTGCACGAAAGTGATCTCAATCTTACTCGTGCTATGTACTGCAATGGGTCGATTACTTAACGTATGCGGGCAAATCGGCACCAAGGTAATCGCCTCTAAATTCGGATGCAATATTGGCCCCCCAGCCGAAAGAGCATAGGCCGTGGTGCCAGTCGGCGTACATAAGATTAGGCCATCAGCACGCTGTTTATGCACAAACATACCATCAATAGCCACTTCAAACTCTATCAAACGCAAACCACTTTTAATGACGACATCGTTCAATGCATAACTAGAATGTAATACATGTCCATCCCGAATGACTTCTGCAACTAACAGCATACGTGACTCTTGAATAAAATCACCCACAAGCATACGGTCTAGCTGTGTCAGCATATCCTCAGCACGTAAATCGGTTAAAAACCCAAAACGTCCGCGGTTGATGCCTATGAGTGGCACATTAGCATTAATCAGGCTACGTGCCACACTAAGCATCGTGCCATCGCCACCCATGACAATTGCTAAATCAGCAACATCTCCAATTTTGTCGAATTCTACAGTAGAAAAACCGTTAAGTTGTGCATGTTTTGCAGTGTTTGCTTCGAAATAAACTGCAATATCAAGTGATTGCAAATGTTGAGCTAGATTTACCAAATCGGCCTGCATACTATGCAAAGCAGTGGGATTCATGTACTTACCAATGACGGCAATTTTCTTAAAGTTTTTTTGCATCTGATAATTAGACCATAGTCGTGCATTCTAGGCAAAGTACTACTCACCTGTCAGTCGTTATTAATCATGCAAATTATGTGATTCAGGTATGCATTACTTGCAGACTAAATTAGCTAAACACTCAATTCATTAAGTAAAAAAATTACACCGACACTACTAAAAATAAAAATAATCAATCAAATCAATTTGTTGAAATAAAATTTCGTCTAGCATCACCATAGGCACCATTGTTGCAGTAGCGATAAGAACTTAATTATTGCTAAGCATTAAATGACCAACACACAACAAAGCCAAATAATCAAAACTTACTTTGTACTTACCTATTTCTTGGCGCTGTGGTTAGTATCAGATTCAATACCATTTGTTTCTACGTACCAAGATGGCTGGCTACCTTTTGGTTTTATGGTCATCACGTTCTTACTCTATGGTTTGTATTATTTACTGCCATCAATTCTTCTGACTAAGCTTGCCAGCTTTATCAACCACAAATTTGAATTAAATAAGCCGTTAATTGTATTAATTACTGCAATATTAACAGGCGCAGTGATTACCTTACTGCTGTATGCAAATGCGAAAATATTTTCGTTATACGGCATGTTTTTTAATGGATTCATACTCAACTTATTACTCACCCCTGGTGGCGTTGAATCACTGGGCGGCAGCAATGCATCTCAAGTAGGCTTTGGCGCAATTGCACTATCATTCATTGCAGTGCAAGCAGCGTTAATGTGGTTAGCTCACTTTTTAAATGCAAAAAAAACTACGCAGGGATTATTAATAAAAATACCTTATCGCATCATCACCCCTGTTGCATTCATCGCTACAATTTTGATTCATATGGGGTTTGCGTTAGATAGCTACAAATCCAACCAGCTCACTGTGGTGGCTGAAAGTATTCCATTTTATCAAACCGTCTCAGCACGTGGGTTTTTCAAAAATCTCGGCTTCACTATTAACCGTGATACCAAACTTAAAGTAAAAGGTAAGCTAAATTACCCATTAAACCCCATTAAATTTAACAAGCCAGCAAAACCATACAACATTATCTGGTTAACTTCAGAATCATTGCGTGCTGATATGCTAAACGAAAAAGTCATGCCAAATACTTGGCAGTTTGCAGCTAACGCAGCACGATATACCCGCAACTACAGTGGCGGCAACGGTACACGTATGGGTGTTTTTTCTATGTTCATGGGTATGCCCGGCAATTATTGGTTTCCATTTATGCAGGCTAGGCGTGGTGCGGCAATTATTGATGTACTACAGCAACAAAATTACCAAACTAGCTTTTATACTAGCGCGCTGTTTTCTTACCCTGAGTTTGATCAGACCATCTTTGCACAAGTACCTGCCAATCAATTACACACCATACAAAAAGGGCAAACTGGCTGGGAGAACGATAGAGACAATGTGAGTAATTTATTGTCTTTTATTGGTAGTCGAGACACCGCTAAGCCATTTTTCACCTTTATGTTTTTTGAATCGCCTCATGCGCGCTATTACTTTCCAGAAAACAGTGTCATTGCAAGACCTTACCGTGACGACTTGAACTATGCCACTTTAAGTAAAGAGCAGTTGAGAAATGATATTACACCGATTAAAAATCGCTATATCAACTCCGTGCATCATTTAGATATGCAGTTTGGCCGAATTTTTGATTATCTAAAACAACATCAATTACTGGATAACACAATAGTTATAGTCAATGGCGATCATGGCGAAGAGTTTATGGAACATGGTTTTTGGGGTCACAACTCAACTTTTGTTGATGAGCAAGTACGTACACCCTTAGTTATTTACACACCGGAGATGAAACCTTTAGTAAGCAATCAACTCACTAGCCACATGGATGTAGTACCAACATTGATGCCACTATTAGGCGTCACAAACCCAAGTGCAGATTACGCTACCGGCGTGAATTTACTCGCTGGAGAAAAACGTAACCATACCTACATCGCAGACTGGGATCGTATTGTGTATGTAGATGATGACGTTAAAATCACTCAACCAGTCAACGGCAAGGGTTTTGCATTATTAAAAGCAAGCAAAGGCAATGACGACCCACTTAGCAAAGAGGAGCGTACCGCCATGCTCGCTAAAAAGCAGCCCGCTTTATTACAGCTGGTAAATGACTTAAGTAAGTTTTTTAAGAAAAAAGAAGCTATTAGTCCAATCAAATAAGCCTGACATAAAATAAGTAATTTTATGATTGCCATATAACGACCACTGCCCGATAATTTGGAAGTGGACAAGCGCGCGCAAATCTTACTTAAAACCTTGGTTGAACATTACATCAGTGATGGTCAACCTATTGGTTCGCGCACATTACTCCAGCACTCTGGTTTAGATGTAAGCGCCGCCACTATCCGCAATGTGATGAGCGATTTGGAACAGCTAGGCTTTATAGCTAGCCCCCATACATCGGCTGGGCGCATTCCGACACAAAAAGGCTACCGCTTATTTGTTGATTCCCTACTCACTGTGCAACCCCTAGAAACCAAAATGTTGCACACACTTAAAAGTGGCTTGTCTTCGCCTAATCCAAATGAGTTGATTGCGAGTGCTGCGGATATGCTCTCCCAACTGACGCAATTTGCAGGGTTAGTCATGATTCCTAAGCGCAAACGCATCGCATTTAAGCATTTAGAGTTTTTACCTTTGTCTGATACACGCATCCTAGTGATTATCGTCACTAGCGATGGCAATGTGCAAAACCGTATCATCATGGTTGAAAAGCCTTATTCAGCTAGCGAACTCACGCAAGCAAGCAATTACTTTAACGCCAACTTTGCTGGCCAGACTTTTGAAGAAGTGCAGCAAAAACTTCACTTAGAACTTAAACAAATGCAAACCGACATGAATCGTTTAATGTCTGCCGCACTTGATGCTAGCAGCAAGGCTGTGAATAATGATAAGGACGGCGTTGTGATTGCAGGTGAACGTAACTTGCTGCAAGTGGATGAACTTTCTACCAATGTCAGTAGCCTTCGTAAACTATTTGAGATTTTTGAACGCCGTACTTCGCTCATGCAATTATTAGACAACAGCCAGCGTGCAGAGGGTATACAGATATTTATCGGTGGCGAAAGTGGGTACTTACCATTGGATGAATGCAGCATGATTACCGCGCCTTATGAGGCAGACGGACAAGTAGTGGGTACATTAGGCGTGATTGGTCCAACCAGAATGGCGTATGAACGGGTGATTCCGATTGTAGACATCACGGCTAAGCTATTGTCTAATGCATTAAATTCTACCAATTAACTAAACTCTATTTATCAAATAGCAGTCTGATTAAATCGATAACAAAAACGACCTGATTAAACATGGCTTATTACAATCCAGAACCTCCTTACCAACATGGCGAACCACTTAAAGTAGGCATACTGCTCGCTAACCTGGGTACGCCAGACGCACCCACGGCGCCCGCATTGCGCCGCTATTTGGGTCAATTTTTAATGGATAGGCGCGTGGTAGAAATTCCGCGATTTATTTGGTGCTGGATTTTGCATTGCATTATTTTAGTAGTGCGCCCAAAAAAATCCGCTGCAAAATATGCACAAGTCTGGTCGCAAAAAGGGTCGCCATTGTTAGTGCATGGGCAAAAACAAGCACAGATGCTACGTGGGTTTTTAGGTCAAAAAATCAATTCGCCATTTGCCGTTGAGCTAGGCATGAGCTATGGCAACCCAAGCATACAGTCTGCCATTGATAAATTACGTGCCAAAAACTGCGACCGCATTTTAGTGTTTCCGTTATATCCGCAATATGCTGCCAGCAGCACGGCTAGTGCGCTAGATGCTGTATGGCGTGTACTGCTTAAAACACGCAATATGCCAGCCATTCGTACCATAAAACATTATCATGACCACCCGGCCTATATTGCAGCGTTGGCACAAAGTGTGCGTGAACATTGGCGCTTGAACGGAAAACCAAATGCAGACGGCTCAGGAAAGTTAGTGATGAGCTTTCATGGTTTGCCTAAGTTTCATTTAATGAAAGGTGACCCATATCATTGTGAATGTCATAAAACCGCGCGCCTGTTGGCGGAAGCTTTAGGTTTAAATAATGATGAATATACCGTCGCATTTCAATCACGCTTCGGTAAGCAGGAGTGGCTGAAACCTTATTTAGCCAGTACGCTAGAAGAATTAGGCAAAGCTAAAACCAAACGTATTGATGTGATTTGCCCAGGATTTAGCAGTGATTGTTTAGAAACGCTCGAAGAAGTCGCCATGGAAGGTAAAGAAATCTTCACGCACGCTGGTGGTGGCGAGTATCACTATATTGCAGCGCTCAATGAAAGCGAAGCTTGGATACACGCCATGACTGCGATTGCGCTTGAAAATCTGCACGGCTGGGTAGCATCTGACTGGAATAATGAACAAGCTAAAAAAGAGTCTGAAATGACTAAATTACGAGCGCAGGCTATGGGCGCTAAACAATAAGCGTTATACTTTTGTTTTGAGTTATTAAATAAAATCATGATAGTAATTACCGGCGGCGCAGGCATGATAGGTTCTATCATCGCTTGGCACCTCAACACAAAACTTCAACGTGATGACATGGTCATCGTTGACCATATCACACATGCTGATCAATGGCAGAATTTGGTCAAACGTCAATACGTGCAATATTTAGACAGAGAGCAATTATTACCGTGGCTTAATGGTAATGCTCAATCTAAAGCCCGTACAGATATAGAGGCCATTATTCATATGGGCGCTATTAGTGCGACTACCGAGCGTGATTTCAATAAACTCGTAACAAATAATATTCAATATTCCCAAGATTTATGGTCGTGGTGTGCTAACAACAACGCTGCATTTTTCTATGCCAGTTCGGCTGCGACTTACGGCGCAGGCGAGCATGGCTATGATGATGCCTCTATTGAAAATCTTCGTCCGCTCAATGGTTACGGCTACTCTAAACACTTCTTCGACCAATGGGCGCTGCAACAGGTTAGCAAGGGCTTACGAACGCCACCAGCTTGGGCAGGCTTTAAATTCTTTAACGTGTATGGCCCTAACGAATATCATAAGGAACGCATGGCCAGCGTAGCGCTTCATAGCTTTAACCAGTTTAAAGAAACTGGCACCGTTAAGCTGTTCAAGAGCCACAAAGCAGGTTATGACGATGGCATGCAACTGCGTGATTTTGTTTATGTAAAAGACGCGGCGGCGGTAGTAGTGCATTTTCTCAACCAAGCATTAAATGGTAAACCATGCAATAACGGCGTCTATAATATCGGCACAGGTAAAGCGCGGGCGTTTAAAGATTTAGCGACCAGCGTGATGAGCAGCATGGGGGAAACACCAAACATTACTTACATTGATGTGCCAGAAGATTTACAGGGCAAATACCAATACTTTACTGAAGCAACCATGACTAAACTACGCGCTACTGGCTACAACCAGGCTTTTTATAGTTTAGAAGAAGGCGTAAAAGATTATGTGCAAAATTACTTGATGCAAGAAGATGCATATTGTTAAAGTACTTTTATAAGCACTATACACAGAGACTATTATTTTGAATCAAACGAATCAACACCAATTTTTAGAGCAAGAGTGGCATGCACACACCACCATGTTTGCACAGCTGCAAAGCATATTCCCCCAAGTGATTGACGTGGCAAATGAATTACGTGCAACGCATCAGCGCGGCGGAAAAATTCTAATCATGGGCAATGGCGGCAGTGCTGCGGATAGCCAGCATATCGCTGCAGAAATCGTTGGTCGTTATAAAAAAGAACGGCGCGGCTTGCCTGCTATCGCACTCACGACAGATACTTCAATCATTAGCTCAGTCGGTAATGATTACGGCTACGACTACATATTTGCCCGTCAGATCGAAGCATTATGCCGTCCGGAAGATACCGTGATTGGCATTACCACTTCTGGCAATAGCAAAAACGTGGTGAATGCCATCATTGAGGCTAACGCTATTGGTGCAACCACCGTAGGCTTAACTGGCGGGACTGGCGGAAAACTGCTGGACTTATGCAAATTCAATATCGTCATGCCTAGCAGTGATACGCCACGCATTCAAGAAGCTCATATTTTTATTGGCCACAGCCTATGTGATATGTTGGAAGCAGATTAGGCTAGGTTAACTACAATATGAATGCGCACTTAATTGAGACTGTTCGACTTTTTACTGAAAATGAAAAAACTGCCCTTAAAAAATCAGTTTTGGTGATTGGCGATGTGATGCTGGATCGCTATTTAGTGGGCAGTGTTAATCGAATCTCACCTGAAGCACCAGTGCCAGTGGTATTGCTTAATCAGTCTGAAGACCGTGCAGGCGGCGCAGCCAATGTTGCGGCAAACTTAAGTGGCTTAGGATTGAAAACACAGATTATTGGCTGTGTTGGTAATGACATCACTGGCAAAATACTCAATCAAATGATTGCTGAATCAGGCATTGATACTAGCAATATCATGACATCCACCCAAAGACCAACCGTCTCTAAAACTAGAGTGATGAGCGGTAACCAGCAGATTGTGCGTATTGATGAAGAAAGCTCAGCTACATTTACTGCCGATGAAACCAATCAATTACTCATGAATGTGACGCATGCGCTCAATGCTCAGCCAGCAATGGTCATATTATCGGACTACGCAAAAGGCATGCTCAGTGAAGCCACTTGCCAAACGATTATTAAGCAATGCAAACAGCTTAACATTCCCGTAATTGCAGACCCTAAAGGTCGTGATTACAGTAAATATAAAGGCGCAAGCGCCCTTACACCCAACAAAAAAGAAACCGCTGAAGCCTGCGGTGTTGCGGCACATGAAACAGATGCTTTATTGAAAGCTGCAGCGCAACTGAAAGATGAACTCCAATTAGATTTTCTTGCGGTAACGCGAGGGGAAGAAGGCATCTCTTTTATTGATGATAACCAGATCCAGCATATTCCGGCCACAGCCAAAAAAGTATTCGACGTTTCAGGCGCAGGCGACACGGTAATTGCTACACTTGCAGCTGGTTTAGTGCATGGTTTGACGCCGCATGATGCCCTGCAATTAGCCAACATCGCTGCAGGTATCGTGGTAGGAAAAGTAGGCACTGTGCCAGTGACCCAAGGTGAGCTATTGAGAGCTTTGATAAGCGAAGATGGGCAATCGCAAGCAGATAAAATTTGTGATGAAAACCAACTTCTAGAGTTGGTAAGCCACTGGAAAGAAAATAAGCAAACCATAGTCTTTACGAATGGTTGTTTTGATTTACTTCATGCGGGCCATGTAACTTACCTGGAAGCGGCTAAAAAAACTGGCGACAAGCTTATACTTGGGCTTAACACCGATCGCTCAGTGAGCGCATTAAAAGGACCTACGCGCCCTGTAGTGCATGAGGGCGATAGAGCGCGGGTACTTGCTGCGCTAGCATCTGTTGACGCTGTGATTTTATTTGATGAAGATACACCTTTACAGTTGATTGACGCGATTCGCCCTGATGTTATCGTTAAGGGTGATGACTACACTGAAGAGCAGGTGGTTGGCGGCAAAGAAGTTAAATCATGGGGCGGTAGGGTTAAATTGATTCCGTTAGTACAAGGCCGCAGCACCAGCAATATCATCAAAAAACTGGGTACGTAAAGTTGTCTGTAACTAATGTAGCACCACCTAAAATATTAATATTAGGACCAGCTTGGGTTGGTGATATGGTGCTTGCACAAAGCCTGTTCAAAACACTTAAATCAAACAATCCAGATTGTATTATTGACGTTGCAGCGCCCGCTTGGACATTGCCGTTAATTGAGCGCATGCCCGAGGTTAACAAAGGCATCGCCCTGCCATTCAAGCATGGTCAATTTTCTTTATTTGAACGCATCAAGTTCGGCAAAAGCTTGCGTCGAGAAAATTATACCGAAGCGATTATCCTGACTAATTCATTCAAATCTGCCATTTTGCCGTTTGCGGCAGATATCCCGCAACGTACAAGCTTTTTAGGTGAAATGCGTTATGGCTTAATCAATGACATTCGTCCGCTAGATAAAGAAAAACTGCCGCGCACGGTGGATAGATTCGTGACTTTAGGGCTAAAACCAGCCACTGAATTAGCTACCAATATCCCAAATCCTTCACTACTTACAAATAGTAAAAATGCTTTTAGTTGCTTACAAAAACTTGGTGTCAGCGTACCTATTACTAAAGTATTAGGCTTGTGCCCAGGTGCTGAGTACGGCGAGGCCAAGCGCTGGCCTGCTGAATATTATGCTGAAGTAGCACGAGAGGCACTGGACAAAGGCTGGCAGGTCTGGCTATTTGGCTCGGATAAAGATATTCCTGTCACCACAGCCATTAATCAACTCAGCCATAATCAATGCTTAGATTTAGGTGGTAAAACCAACTTAAGTGAAGCCATTGATTTAATGTCACTATGCGATGCAGTTGTCAGTAACGACTCTGGCTTGATGCATGTGGCTGCGGCTTTAGATAAAAAATTAGTGGCTATTTATGGCTCATCAGACCCACACCATACCCCACCAATGAGCAGCAAAGCGGTTGTTGAGTATTTGGCACTTGAATGCAGCCCTTGTTTTAAAAGAGAATGCCCGCTAGGACACCTAAACTGCTTAAAACAAATACATCCCTCTAAAGTAAGCGCTCGTCTCTTCATAAAAATAAAATGAATTCACTATTCATCAATAAAACTAAGCACATATCAAATACTAAATTGCAACTCGTATTTGTTGTGCTTGCTATGTTACTCGCAATCCAAATCCAGTACATTCAGCACGGATGGATTAACCCAGACTCTATACTCTATTTTGAGTCTGCCAGATTGTTTGCCAATGGCGATTGGCAACAAGGGTTTAACGTTTTTAAATGGCCTTTGTATGCGCTTTTAATTGCGTTTACTCATCATTTCACTACATTGGAGATTCATACTTCAGCTCAATTATTAAGTGTCATTTTCTTTGGTATCACCACTGCTAGCTTTATGAAAATTATTGAGCTTGGCGGTGGCGGAAAAAAAGTAATGCTCGCAGGTGGATTAATATTGTTTAGCTCAAGTTATTTAGTGGGTGATGTGCTTGAGATGTTATTGAGAGATCAGGGATTCTGGGCATTTTTTCTGACTAGTCTAGTATTTTTTATCCGTTTTTATAAATCGCATCGGTATCAGGATGCATTTTTCTGGCAAGTCAGTGCATTGATTGCGACACTTTTCAGAATTGAAGGAATCACTTACTTAATAGCATTACCACTTATTCTTTTTTTCAACCATCAGCAATCATTTACAACCTCTATTGGTAACTTCATCAAATGTAACTTTATTAACCTCCTCTCCATTCTGACTGTTTTGATTGCAGTATTTATACTTAAAAGTGTCCGAGTTGATAGTTTAGGTAGACTCAATGAAGTATTCACAATCAATTTCTATACTGAGTTAACAAGCCAACTATTTGCTAAATCAGCAATCATGAGTACGGAAGTGCTGGGGCATTATCTTAATGAATTTGCAGTCCAGGGACTTTTGCTAACGTTTATTTATATTGTAATTGTGAAAATTATATCTGCTACAGGACTGGTAAATATTGGCCTTGTGGCATTTTCAATCCGATCCAGAAAAGCCATGTTAGATGATGAAGTTGCATCCGTTCTAAAAGCGACGGCTATTATTGCAATCATTAATATGTTATTAATTATTACAAAAGTATTTGTATTGTCTGGTCGATATGTATTAGCTTTATCATTAATTTTAATGATTTTTGCATCATTTTACTTGGCAAACATATTTAAGTACTTAACAACGCCATCAAATAACGGCAAGAAAATGCAATGGTTGGTTGCTGGCATCATCATATTTATGTTGTTAAGTTTAGTAAAAAATACTCTCCCAAAGCAAGATGGTTATAACTTTAGGCAAGAGGCAGTAAGCTGGCTTAAAGAGAATAATCAGTTAAATAAATCCATTTTTTACGATGACTGTAGAGTGCGATATTATGCTAATGCGCCATTTATCGGCACTTGGGGTGATAACTGGTTAATTGTCACATCTGCAATCGAAGACGGTAGCATTAACCAGTATGACCTTTTGGTGATTAGTCATTCAGCTAGCCACCCAGATCGAGAAAAGCTGATTAGTCATAAACTAACGCAATTCACTGAGGTTAAAAGATTTAGCTCTGCTAAATCTACAAAATCCATTGTGTTGTATCAAAAGAAATCTTACTAATTTTTTAGATAGAAATAAATGCTCGATTCATTCAATAATTTTTTTAAAGTCAGCGTTTGTTTTTTAAAAAATAAACTTCGTCGACAGTTAAGCCCTTCAAAAAGAACTAAAAAGAACTTCAGAAAAGTCATTAATAAGCTCAATCTTGAAGATAGGTTCACTCAGATATATAAGATTAATTACTGGGGCAACATGGAGAGTGTAAGTGGAAGAGGCTCTACGCTGGAGCTCACAAATAATCTCCGAGGACAATTACCAGCAATGTTTGCTCAGTTTTCTATTAAGCGTGTATTTGACGGGCCCTGCGGTGACTTTAACTGGATGAAGCATGTCGTTGAAAAGACTGATATTGATTACATTGGCGGTGATATTGTTTTGCCTCTTGTTGAGTCTAACAAGACAAAATATGAAACGAATAGAATCAAATTTAAGCAGATTGATTTAACAATAGATCTAATACCAACAACTGATTTAATGATCTGCCGTGATTGTTTGTTTCATTTGTCTTATGAAGACACAAAATTAGTACTTACAAATTTTGTGCAATCTAACACGCCTTATCTATTAACAACGACTTATCATAACAATATCTCATTTAAAAACAAGAATATAACAACAGGTCATTTTAGAATGATTGATCTATTTTCTCCGCCATATAATTTCTCAAGAGAAGTTTTATTTAAAATTGATGACTGGGTCGCACCAGAAAGCCCAAGATCCATATGCCTATGGTCAAGAGAGCAGGTTGTTGCGGCATTAAAAACTTCTTAATAAGCATTTAATCACTAGTGAAGACTACTTTTTCTTAATAACTTACAATGGCTTAGCTTCATTTAATTAGCATTATATTTATGCTAATCTACTTCAGCCCTTTAAAATTTATTGATTGATCAATAAAAATTCAACGATTAGTTTTAATGAATTGAATCAATTTTGGTATTTGCCAAAAATGCGTTTTACCTGCTCCATCAGAAAAGAAGCTATTTAATTTATTCGACATCGCCATCAATACAGTTTCTTCAATTTCAAGTGAATTGATTAAAGCTTTTGCCAGAGCCGCCTTATCACCTAAAGGAAACAGCAGCCCTACTTCTTTAACGACTTCTGCACCGCCGCCGCAATCAGAGCAAATAAGAGGGACTCCTGCTGCCATCGCTTCTAAAAGCACCATGCCAAAAGGCTCATGGTCCGATGTTAATGCAAACACATCAAATGCCTTGAAATATTTTCTACCTTCGGCAACTTTTCCAGTGAATATTACCTGATCATTAATACCTAAACTTTTCACTAACGCTTTTAAATCTGTTTCTAGTGGCCCCGAGCCCATAATAAGTAAAATACTTTTTGGTGGTAATTGAGTTAGCGCTTCGTGAAAACCGCGAATAAGGGTTGCCTGGTCTTTATCATGATGCAGCCTACCTACATTCCCTACCACCCAGGCATCTTCTGGTAATGCTAACAGTCGCCTTGCCTCACTCTTTGGTAATTGGGCTGCTTGAGTCACTGGCACATCAATGCGGTTATAAAGAGTTTGTATGCGCTCTTTCGGCCACTGTGGCAATTGTTTACGCATATCATCACGAACAGAGTCTGATACACCTAACAATAACAATCTGTTTCGAAATATATTGACCAATAATCTACGTGAGAATCGTCCAAAATCATTATAGTTATGGTGAATACTAATCACTGGTAAGTGCGTGGCTAGCAAAGCAACATAAGTGGGTTTTGCACGATGTGCGATACAAAATGCAAAGTCTTCATCCGCAGCGATTTTTCTGATTTTAGCAATTGCGTTTAACTTTAAGCCACTGACTTGTTTACTTTTGTAGCCAAGAAAAATTACTTCATCTGAGCATGTATCTCGCTCAACTTCAGAGTCTGCTTCACCTGTGAGATAAACGGTTAAGACTTTGTATTCAGTTCCTTCAAACAGCTTTGAATACTGCCTGGCACAATCAAGAAAAGGTGGGTAATAACTATGACAAATCTGTAGAACGCGCAAAGGGAACCTCCAAAAACCTATTTAAAATTCAAATGCGATAATACTCTCGGTACCATTTGGTAAACTTTATGACACCTTCTGGCAAGCCAGTACTTGGCCTGAAGCCAACCCACGCTTCTAAAGCACTGGCATCTGCGTAGGTAGCCTTTACATCGCCCGCCTGCATGGGCAAAAATTCTTTTTGTGCCGTTTTGTCCAATGCGCTTTCTAGATAGGCAATAAAATCCATGAGCTTTTCAGGCTGACTATTACCAATATTAAATATACGATAAGGCGCATCACTAGCTGATGTATTTAAACTTATGTCTGAAGTTGCGGTTTTATCAAGCGTGCGAATCACACCCTCCACTATGTCATCAATATAAGTAAAATCACGCATCATGTCACCGTGATTAAATACTTTGATTGGCCGGTCATTCAGGATGGCGTCAGCAAATAAAAAGGGGGACATATCTGGGCGACCCCATGGACCATACACAGTAAAAAACCTTAAGCCTGTCGTTGGTAGTTTGTATAAATGGCTGTAAGTATGCGCCATCAGCTCATTCGCTTTTTTTGTAGCAGCATATAGACTTACAGGATGATCAACGTTATCCGTTTCAGAAAATGGCAATTTAGTGTTGCCGCCATATACGCTGGACGAACTTGCATACACTAAATGTTGCACATCATTGTGTCTGCAACCTTCCAAAATATTGGTAAATGCCACGAGATTACTGGTGCTATAAGCATGAGGATTTTGTAATGAATAACGAACGCCAGCCTGTGCCGCTAAATGTACAACCTTGATTGGCTTTTCATGCTCAAACAACCTTGCTGTTGCTGCCTGTTCTGCCAAGTCTAGTTTAATAAACTTAAAATTTTCAGCATCAGGGTGTGCTTTGATTGAAGCAAGCCTAGCCTCTTTTAAACGTACATCATAATAATCATTAAGGTTATCAACCCCAATTACAGTATCGCCGCGCTCAAGCAGTTTAATCGCTACATGGTAACCAATAAATCCTGCAACGCCTGTAACTAGTACTTTCAAAAGTTCTACCTATCAATTCACTAAACGCCCGACAGCCTGATATTCAATACCAGCATTCTTAACTGTCGTTGGGTTGTATATATTGCGTCCATCAAAAATGATATTGGCTTTAAGCGCTTGTTTAACCATAGAAAAATCAGGGTTGCGGAACTCTTTCCATTCAGTGATAATTGCCAGCGCATCAGCATTTTTTAATGCGTCCATCAGGTTATATGCGAAGTTAAGTCGCGTTTCATCTTTAAAAATTCTTTTTGCTTCGTCAATTGCAACCGGATCATATGCTGTGACAGTGGCACCTGCATCGAGTAAATCCTTAATCAACTCACGGCTTGCCGCCTCACGCATATCATCAGTATTGGGTTTAAATGCCAATCCCCATAATGCAAAATGCTTGCCTGCTAGATTTTCACCAAAATGTGTTTTAATTTTTTGCGTCAGAATATGCTTTTGAATATCATTTGCTTCTTCAACGGCATTCAGTACTTTGAGATCATAACCATTGTTTTTGCCGGTTTTAATCAGCGCCTTCACATCTTTAGGAAAACAAGACCCCCCATAACCACAGCCTGGGTAAAGAAAATCGTAACCAATGCGTGGATCTGAACCGATGCCTTTACGTACCGACTCAATATCAGCACCTAATATTTCAGCTAGATTTGCCAATTCATTCATAAAACTGATACGGGTTGCCAGCATGGCATTGGCTGCATATTTTGTCAGCTCTGCAGAACGTACATCCATTATCACTAAACGTTCATGGTTGCGCTGGAATGGCGCATATAAAGTTCGCATAAGTTGAATGGCCTTATCGTCTTCTGCCCCAATGATGATGCGATCTGGGCGCATGAAATCTTCAATGGCTGCGCCTTCTTTGAGAAACTCTGGGTTAGACACTACACTGTAAGGTAACTGCACATTACGCAGCGCAAGCTCTTCCGCAATCGCGGCTTTCACTTTATCTGCAGTACCTACGGGCACAGTAGACTTATCAATAATCACTTTATAGCCCGTCATATGCTTACCGATGTTTCTTGCGGCCGCCACTACATATTGCAAATCCGCTGATCCATCTTCATCTGGCGGTGTACCCACTGCAATAAATTGTATTGTGCCATGCTGCGCTGCCTGCTTAACATCAGTAGTAAATTTAAGTCGTCCAGCTGCAACATTTCGACGCACCATCTCTAATAAACCAGGCTCATGGATTGGGATGCCACCGTCTTCTAGGATTTTTATTTTTGCCGGATCTAGATCCAAGCATAAAACATCATTGCCAACCTCAGCCATGCATGTTCCACTCACCAAACCTACATATCCAGTACCAATTACACTTATCTTCATCGCTTTATACTCTAAATAAAATCATATTGAACTAGTTTCCATCATCAGCATTACATGCTGCGCCAAAACCTAGCGCCTCTAACTTTTTATTTTTCTTTAAGTAAGGTTGGAATTCTTCTAACTTACAATCCGCATTGGGCGAAATTTCGGCCAATTGGTCTGCCTCAATCAGTAAAATCATCGATTCATGATTTTGTCTCATCGCGTTCAGCGTAGTGTTATCTAAGCTTTGCACTGGTTTACTTGCATAATAAATTAGGCGACTATCAATATCGCCATAGGTATATAGCTTCGATTCATTTACAGTAGCGCTCCAAACTCGAAATTTAGGGAACACGGATACTCTGTAATCAAATATACGCGCTTCTGCAAATGTATAAAAACCTGCAAATATCAGCGGCAGAAGAATGCCCATAGCTAATATTGCTACTTTAATATACCGATTCCCACTTTCAAAAATGCGTGCGAGTTGCACGCCTAAGACTATTGCCAAGAATGGATAGATAGGTAATAAATACTTTGCATGTTTGTTACTAAACACTGAAAAAACAATTAGCGGTACAACAATTACCAGAAGTGGAATGATGAAGCTTATCTGATATTGATATTGTTTAAACAAAGCCTTAGGTTTAACTAATAAAAGACCAACCAACAGTAAAAAATCAACTGCAATCCATCCAATATAACTCAATATTGGTTTTACGTTGTTGTCGCCCTGCATTTTTCCTACCATGTCACGCTTGATAATCGTCGCCCATATATCAGGGCCAAGTTTCATTGATACAATGGCATACCAAGATAGACTAACCACCAGAAAAATTAACCATCCAGTCTTATTGGTCAGCAGTTGTTTTACTCTAAGGTCCTTAGTCCAAAAAGCTGCCATGATTAATGGCAAAGTTACAAATAACATTGCAACCGGCCCCTTGGTGAGCACAGCCAAACCTAGCAAGAAATAACTTAGATAAATCCAATATCTTTTTCCTTCTTGCTTGATGTAATGTACTGCTGAGAATATTGCACCTACACACAATGCTGTGAGCAGCATTTCTATTTCAGCCCTACGCGCCAACATTGCAAAACCGGCATTTGCAATCAAAAGTTGAGCGGCGAATAAAGCTGCCCACATGCCAAAATATTTATTTGTATATTGATAAGTCATGCATAGCACTGCCACCGCCGCAAAGGCAGAGGGCAATCTTAACGTCCATTCAGTGACACCACCTAGCAGATAGGAAAAGCTTGCCGAGATCCAGTATAGGAAAGGCGGTTTTGTGAGATACAACTCACCATTAAGGCGGGGGATTAACCAGTCGCCGCTATTAAACATCTCTTTAATAGCCAAAGCTCTACGCCCCTCATTCAATGATGTGAGATTCATACTTCCTAATCCCCAAAATATGGCAATTAGACCGAGTAATGCGGTAAGAACTAATAAGCGTTGATGATATTTTGAGAAGTCGTTATTCACGATTGATTGAGCGCCCTAAAAGAAATTGTCTTAACTTAAGCACGCGTCAGGCATCTTTTATATCTGGATTTTGTAAAGTTTGTTTTTGAGCGTTACGCTTAATCAGAATAAGGTTTCTTGCATAAACAAAGGTGCCAGGCAACTGCCCTAAGATAATGACAGGCTCTGCCTTATGAAACCCATAAGCTAACACCGTCAAACCCCCTATCAAACTAAAATACCAAAAGCTGATTGGAATTAAACTTTGCTGATGGCGTTCACTGTGTATCCATTGCACAATAAATCGCATCATAAACAAGGTTTGGCCTAATAAGCCTATACACAGCCAAACCAAATCCGTTGTTGGCATATCGCTAACATAATGCCGTGCAGCCTCAATAATATGGCCTAAAAAATAACCTAATCCGTGGTCCATTAATTGTTATCCATTACTGTTGGTATTTTTGCACGTCGTTGCAACCAAGCCACGCCAAATAAATCTACGATACCGACCATTAACCTGTCAAGCGTACCATAATTGGATTTACCATGTTCTCGGTTACGATGACTGACTGGTACGGAAACGATTAGTCCACCACGTCGCTTAATCAGCGCAGGCAAGAATCGGTGCATATGATCAAAATAGGGTAAATCTAGAAATGCCTGACGTGAAAATAATTTAAGACCGCAACCTGTATCGGGTGTGTCGTCATTCAACATGCGAGATCTTACGCCGTTAGCGATTACGGATGATATTCTCTTTATCCATGTATCGCGACGGCTGGCACGGCGATTTCCGCCAACAAGCTCTACACCCTGTGCAAGGGCCGCCAAAAGCTTAGGTATATCTGCAGGATCATTCTGGCCGTCACCATCTAAAGTTGCTACCCAATCATAACCTGCAGCTTTCACACCCGACCTCACTGCTGTGCTTTGTCCACAACTTAGCTTGTGGCGTACAATTCGCAACTGTGAATACTGGCTTTGTAATTGTTTTAATCGACTAAACGTATCATCGGTACTGCCATCATCAATATAAATAATTTCATGCTCAATCACCCCGCTTAAGGCAGAGTGAATTTCTAAAATCAAGCCTGAAACATTGTCCTGTTCGTTACGTACAGGGACTACTACTGAAATTTGGCTAGGCGGCGTAAATGTAGTCATTCAATCAAAAGCCTTTCAATATCACGGTAATTTTCAACTCATGCAATTTTAATCTAAAAGACTACTAATATTGCGCATCACATTAAGATTATTAGAGGTACAGTAGACCTGCCAATCGGGGACTTCAGTCCAATCACTGATAAAAACAAAATCTAGTCCGGCAGCAGATGCCGCTTCAAAATCATATTTGCTATCACCTAAAAACAAGGCTGGAAACTGCAAGTTACCATTCGCTTTTTCACGTGCAAGTACTTCATCTTTATTATCAGGGCTACCAAAGATGCCTCCATCAAATAATGCCTCTAAACGAACATCTGAAGATATTTGTCGATTCGCAAATAAAGTGCGTAACTCTTGCTGATCACCGCCTGAAAGTATTGACCATTTGGCTCCTGGTGTCAGTTTACGTAATTCAAGCAAACCAGGCGCAATCTCACAGGCCATCAGGCCAACTTCTAATTCACGACCAAATTCATCCAGCAATATTTGAATAGCCTTTTTAGTGGCTGGTTCATGCAAGATTTCACGTAAGTAATAATCGAATTTGTGATAACGCGAAATACCGCCTAACTTCACATGATAATCCACCAGCGCTTGTGCTTGTTTATCCGTTGCACCTAGATTTTTAGCCGTGCGAAAATAGGCTTTCGTTTTCACTATGTTTGAATCCAGCACCACGCCATCGCAATCAAATACGATGCTTTTATAACTTTGTATGTCTATTTTTTTTTGCAAACTTAACTTCTTTCTTACCGTTAATTTTTAGAGGTATCAATAATAAAAAAGGCTGCTACTGCAACCTTTTTTATTACTTCTTTTTGTGCTGTTACTGAGCTTTAAATTTCGTAATCACGAACTAAAACTAAGTACCTTTCAACCTAAGCAAAGTCTTAAATCTAGGCGGCTTTAATTGCACTCGCTTCTTTAGCTAATTTAGTAATGTGTGCCCAATCACGACGTGCCACTGCATCTGCTGGTGTAAGCCATGTACCACCGCACACTACCACATTAGGTAATGCTAAAAATTGTGGTGCAGACTCAACTGTTACACCACCGGTCGGACAGAATTTAACATCACCAAATGGGCCTGAAAAACCTTTTAGCAAATTAATACCACCGACGGCAACCGCTGGGAATAGTTTTAAGAAATAATAGTCGTCTGCATTAGCCATCATGATTTCTGAACCGGTAGAAACACCTGGTAGTAATGACAAACCAATCTTACGTGAAAATTGACCTAACTCTGAAGTGTAGCCTGGGCTCACTGCAAACTTACATCCAACATCCAATGAAGCTTGAGCATCTTTCAAGTTACGCACTGTACCTGAACCCATAATTGCATCTGGCACATGTTTCGCAATCTGCTCCATCGCTTGTAGCGCGCATGATGAGCGGAGCGTAACTTCAAGCACTCTGATTCCGCCTTCCAGTAATGCTTCCGCCATAGGCACAGCGTCTTCTACTTTGTTGATAACGATTACCGGGATTACTGGACCGTAACTAGCTAAATCTAATGTGTTCATATTGCTCTCTAATTTAAGTTAATTCGAATTCTTTTAGTATAATTTGGCTTTGAAATTACTGATGCCGAGCCGTTTCAAAATTAATTTAGGCAAGGCACTTGAGTGCAGACAGTACGATAAGTACGGCAAGCGAGAGTAACGCCGCATAAATTATATTTTCAAACGGCTATCACCAAGCAGCTATAACCAAGTAATCGCGCCTTCTTCGGCCGATAGCACATTCCTGCGCATGCCGCCAAACAATTCACGACCGATGCCATGTGAATTATTATGACGTTTACTGTCAGAGAGTTCTTCCACTTCACGCTCGGCCCAAGTGTCTTCATCTACCAAGACATTAAGCTGTCCTACAATTGCATTCAGGCGAATGATATCGCCATTGCGGATTTTAGCGAGCGCGCCACCTGCAGAAGCTTCTGGGCTTAAGTGAATCGCTGCTGGAATCTTGCCTGATGCGCCACTCATACGACCATCAGTAACAATTGCTACCATAAAGCCTTTATTTTGCAATACTGCCAAAGGTGGTGTTAATTTGTGTAGCTCAGGCATACCGTTGGCTTTAGGACCTTGGAAGCGTACCACTGCAACAAAATCTCGCTCTAGTTCACCGCGATCAAACGCAGCGAGCAGCTCTTCTTGTGCATCAAAAATAATCGCTGGTGCTTCAATAATATGACGATCTTCGGGTACAGCAGAAATCTTAATGACGCTACGACCCAAATTACCTTTAAGTAAACGTAAACCACCAGATTCATTAAAAGGAAACTCCGCTGTACGCACGATAGTTTCATCTGGGCTTTCCTTAGGCAGATCTTTCCAAACAATGGATTTATTTTCTTTTTCATCCACTGTCAATGTAGGTAACTTACCATATTCACGCAAGCCACCATAAGCAACTGTGAATACGTCTGGGTACATATAACCACCATCAATCAGTTCACGAATGACAAATGCAGGGCCGCCGGCTGCTTGAAACTGGTTTACATCAGCCTTACCATTCGGGTAAACACTCGCCAATAATGGCGTAGCTTTTGCAAGATAATGGAAATCCGTCCAATCGATAATAATCCCTGCTGCACGCGCAATCGCTACCCAGTGAATCAAGTGATTAGTTGAGCCACCAGTAGCCAATAAGGCCACCATTGCATTCACAATCACGTATTCGTCAACCAGTTTACCGATTGGTGTAAAACGCTGTTTCTGTGTGATGCTTAATACCGTACGCACAGCTTCGCGGGTTAAAATTTCGCGCAAACCATCTTGAGGATGTACGAAAGCTGCGCCCGGCACATGTAGACCCATCGCTTCCAGCAACATTTGGTTGCTGTTTGCAGTGCCGTAAAACGTACAGGTGCCTGCGCCATGGTAGGCTGCAGATTCTGAAGCAAGCAACTCTTCCCGCCCTACCTTACCTTGTGCATATTGTTCACGTACTTTAGATTTTGCGGTGTTATCCAAACCTGTACTCATTGGTCCTGCAGGTACGAACACACATGGCAAGTGACCAAAATGTAGCGCGCCAATCAATAAACCTGGCACGATTTTATCGCACACACCCAACAATAAAGCCGCATCAAATACATCGTGCGACAGTGCAATCGCTGTGCCCATGGCAATATTATCGCGGCTAAACAGTGAAAGCTCCATGCCAGGTTCGCCCTGAGTAACACCATCACACATCGCAGGTACACCGCCAGCAACTTGCACAGTAGCCCCGTGTTTACGGGCTTCATCTCGAATAATACTTGGGTAATTCTCGTAGGGCTGATGCGCAGAAAGCATTTCGTTATACGCAGTGACAATACCGATATGTGGCGCTTTATGAGCCACGACTCTTAATTTTTCATTTTGAGGTAATACTGCAAAAGCATGGGCTACGTTAGCGCAACCTAGACGATCAGCGCTACGTGGACGTGCGATGATTTCATCGACACGATTCAAATAAGCAGTACGAGTTGGCCTACTACGTTCGCGGATGCGTTCGGTAACTTCTATGTGAGATTGTTTCATGATTCAAGACAGTGCAAAAAATTAATAAACTAAATCAATTATCCCCAAAGTGGGGCATATCGTCAAACACAGTTACAGGCTATATACCGAATTAAGGGTGAGTTAAGCCTTTGTAACAAGTATGTCTTCCAACATCAGGTACTCTAAATCGCAGCCAAAAAACATATTAAGCGCATCAGTAGGTGAACATATCATCGGCTCGCCTCTTCTGTTGAGTGAGGTATTCAACACTACTGGCACGCCACGTAGTTTTTCTAAATGCTCAATTAACTCATAATAACGCGGATTAGTCTCATGCGTGACGACCTGCGCACGCGCTGTACCATCTTCGTGCACGACTTCTGGAATCCGTGATTTCCAATGCTCAGCTACGTCAAACGTAAATGTCATATAAGGTGCAGGATGATCCGTTTGCAAAATATCTTTTGCATAGGTATCGAGCATACTTGGGCAAAACGGACGCCAGCGTTCGCGGTATTTAATCTGTGCATTGATACGATCTGCGACACCCGGATAGCTAGGATCACCCAAAATACTGCGGCAACCTAATGAGCGTGGTCCAAACTCCATACGGCCTTGCAACCACGCTAATGGATTGCCATTCGCCAATAATTCAGCACCTTTTTGCGCTGCATTTTCCACACGCGTAAATTTAGGCTTGTTGGGATGCGCTTCGCATGCGGCAATACATTCTTCAGTAGTATAAGCAGGGCCTAAGTATGCATGCTGCATAGGCGCAATGGCGTCGCCAGCTTGATGCGCAGCAAAAGTAGCCGCACCTAATGATGTACCATTATCGCCAGAAGCCGGCTGCACAAACAGTTCTTTAACATGTGGCATTGCAATGATGCGTTGGTTCAATTTCACGTTCAGCGCAACGCCGCCCGCCATGGCAATACGACCTGTTTCGCGAATAATATCACCTAAGTAATAGTCGATCATTTTCAGCGCTATGTCTTCAAGCAAGGCTTGCACAGAAGCAGCGTAATGAATGTAGGGATCATCAATCTCGTCACCATGACGCTTAGGGCCTAACCACTCAATAAGCTTAGGTGAAAAATAGTGCCCACGGCCATTTTCTTTATAACGGCGCAAACCAACCACATTGACTAATTCAGTATTGATACGCAAATCACCATTTTCAAACGTAACTAATCTCGACAGATCATATTTCGACGCATCGCCATAAGGCGCCATGCCCATCACTTTAAATTCGCCATCGAGCATCTCAAAACCGAGATATTCGGTAATAGCGCCGTACATACCACCTAATGAATCTGGGTCATAAAACTCTTTAATTTTATGAATAACGCCATTTTCACCGTAGCCAAAAAATGTGGTCGCGTATTCACCCTTACCATCAATACCGACAATCGCAGTTTTCTCTTTGAAGCCACTTAAATGATAAGCACTAGAAGCGTGGGCAAGGTGATGCTCCACAGGCACAAATTTAGCGTTTGTTAAGCCTAAATCAGCCATGAGTTTAAGTGATTTATCACGGTTGCGACGGAAACGGCGATTGCCATTAAACAGTGCATCCAAAGCGCGATCTGGGGCATACCAATGGCGTTTAGCATAATGCCAACGGGCGTTGGTACTGAGCGGGATTTCACCATAAGGGAAAGCAACAATATCAACTTCTTCTGCTTTGATGCCTGCTTGTTTTAAGCAAAACTTTGCTGCTTCATACGGAAATAGATTTTTAGCGTGTTTATCACGAATAAAACGCTCTTCTTCCGCCGCTGCAATGATTTTTCCATCGACTAAAATAGCCGCTGAAGCGTCGTGACCTAAAGCACCAGATAAACCTAAAACTATCATGTAAAAGTCTCTAAAAATTCTATATCAAAAAACGGTATTAAGTAATATGGGCTAACTTCAATGGTTGATGGTTTTTATAAACCTGATTAAACATACCTTTAAATTCTGCCGTCAAATCGCCATCAGATTGCCAGTTACGCATAAAACGTCGCAAATCTCTTGCATGGCTACGTATGGAAAACCAAACCAAACGATGCTGCTTCATGCTATCTAAATCAATCAACACAGGCTGATTATCAACGATTTTGATGTTGCTTGCTTTCATGTCGCCATGCGAAATATTAAGCAAATACAAACGGTAAAATAATTCAACGATTTGCTTCACAGCTTCGCTACGCTTTGCTATATCACGCTCTTCTGCAAAAAAGATATCTACATCAGATGCATTGATGAAGGTACTTAAAAAATAACTTTTCCCACGCAACTTACCAAAAAAGAAGCGCTCTTCCAGCAAACTCACAGGCTGAATTGTCGGCAAACCAAGCAAGTTCAAACGATGTGCATTAGACCACGAAGCAGCGGCACGTGTTTTTCTAAAGCTTCGCATTACACCATGCCACGTACTTTTAACATTGTACCGCTTGATGACCAATTTTTGCGCATCAATCGAATTTAACAGGCCTACGGTACAGGTATTACCACTTTTAAAAGCTGGCTTTAACAAAAAATGATCTAGTGCTTTGATATCACTCAAAACATCATTACCTACATAACTTCTCGCCACCGCAAAATATTGACTTGAATTAGTATTAACTTGCACATCGGTACAAGTTCTAAATACTTTTTTATCCGCGTAAGTATTGGCGACTTTTGTACGATGCACCTGAATTAGATGCTGCATCAGTTCAAGCCTAGGTAAAGTTTGCCAGCCCCTGGTTTTTCCATAAGTTTTGAGTAACTGCGGCAACCAGTTTTCAATTTCAAGCACATCGAATTTTGAAAGCAAAGCACTTAAATTTCTTAGACAAGTTTGCCCATCGTTGAATTTTGGCAGAGGTTGTATTCCATCACCATCCAATGTGAAAATTCGATTTGCCTGTAAAAGAAAGTTTTTTAAATACAAATCCGTCTGTTGCAAGCCTGCATTATGGTGTTTTGCAATTTCTATCACTAAATCTAAGGCTATTTGCAAACGTTGATTAGAGCACAAAGGCAATCCATTCCAAACATCCTCGACATTCATTGCGGGACTAATCTCTTCAAGAATCAATACGTAACTCGCACCATCGGCCGTAACATCGTTAAGCAATATTTTTGGCGTAAGTATGTTGGCATCTAATAATCGTTGAATACCCTGTAGGTCACGCTGTGCGTATTTTTGTGGATTTTTACCTATGAATACTTTTGCATACACGGCCGTATCTTGCCAGACGGCCTTATAAACCAGACGTTTATCAGGTACTTTTCGCACCAAATTAAGCAGCTTTAGCTCACTGCCATTCGCCAACACAATGGAATTTAATACAGGAAAAACATCAGCCTGCAATTCAGAGTCAGTGGTTATACTCAATTTGAATCAAACAGCTTTTTAAGTTTATCTAGAAAACCAGTATTATTTCCTGCGTGAATTTTCTTAGCACGTTTGTCACGTTTTTCTGCCAACTTTTTCGCCTGAGCTATATTTTCTGGCGTATCGTTAGGTCTAGCAACGTATAAAGTATGCCGAGACTCACCCGCATTGTTTTCAATGGGTTGCGCAGTGTAGTAATAAAGTGCTATTGATTTTCGAGTAACATTATCGGGGGTCGTAAGTGGATCCGGATGCCCATGAAAGCTATCTGCATCAGTATTGAATATCACACAACGGTTGAATAAAGGCGCTACGCTTTTAACCTTATGTTGCATGGCAGTATCCCACAACTCTAGATTACCGCCATAAGCAGGCTGCCAATCTTTATTAAGATAGATTAATACGTTAATACGACGTTTTAACTGCAAGGCTTCAATCACTTGAAAATCTGCATGAATGCCTAACTTGCCCCCTGTGCTGATTTCATGCAAACCACCGCCGGTAAAATACGGGTCAGGAATCAGGCCTTTAATATTTGTTAAGCCTTCTAGGAATTCCAGCATGGCGGGAGAGTTAAAAAAAGCAAACGCACTTTGCAACCATATATCA
This sequence comes from Methylotenera sp., assembly GCA_046590165.1. Lineage (GTDB taxonomy): Bacteria > Pseudomonadota > Gammaproteobacteria > Burkholderiales > Methylophilaceae > Methylotenera. The sequence goes on along the minus strand of JBKJUR010000050.1, from coordinate 35,971 downwards.
CAATCATAGGGTGATATTTGACGCTTGAACTGGCCGCCATAGCCTTTATCATAGACTTTATCATGTTGCTTTTTTTCTGCAGGAAAATGCGCCAGCAGCTCATCGGCTACTGCTTGCGGTAAAAAATCATCTATCACCGTATGAGCAAATGGCTCAGCAAAAGCGTATTCTCCCATCACCGCTACGCCTATTTCTCGAGCGACAGCACTATCTAAGCGCAAACCCTGCGCATGTTCTATAGGTAAAAAACCTTCAGTTGTCATAACGTTAACTATTAATTTCTTTTAAGATTGATTGATTTTTTTCAATATCGCCATTTTACGCTTAACTCGACGATTCATGTCACCGTAACCGGCCACTAGACCAACCGTACCAGCCTCCACATGATCCAGGAATTTAAACAATTTCATTGGAGAAATCAGGCGGATATGCTTATCTTTACCTTGGCTTTGCAGCACATCTTGCAACTCGTAAGTAGGAATACGACTTTCCATGAAGAATGTATAACCTTGCTGTTTCATCCATTTGACGTTCCAAAGCGCAAAAAAGCTCTTGATATACTGTTCACGCCAAGGTTTTGGTTCACGTCCATCCAACCCTAATGAGCGCTTCGCACGTCGAATATAATGCTTGAGAAAACGAGAAAACAATCGCCATGTCGTTCGGAGATAACCGCGATTGAGCTGCTCTAAACATCCCACAGCCAATATTTGTTGCGAGCACTCCTGCAGGAAATCATTAAAGATTTTGGGCTCGTAAACAAAGGTATCGGTATGCATGAGAAATAAATAATCATCTTCCATCTGGTTCAGAATCATATTCAACGCTTTACCATGTGCAGCAAAGCCTTCTTCTTCCCCCTCTGGAATTCGTTCGATTAAATGTATCCAATCTAAACTGCGCAAATAATCAGTACTCGCATCTTGAGAGTTGTTATCTACGATCCACACCTGCACATGCTTAGCATCTAACAAACCATTATCGAAATGCTGTTTAAGTAAAGTTAAACAAATCTTGGTTAATTCAGGTGTTTTGTAATTCACAAGACCTATACTAAAGCTGGGCGAGGATTGAATATTTTTAGCGAGCTGCACGTTTTAATATCCTTCTGAACAACCACTGTTCGCAACGATTAAGCTGCAACTTTACACAATAGGCTTTGAAAAAAATCAGCTGATCTTCTTTGTTCCACCATGTTGCATGTCTAAATAGTGCAGCCAAGTCAAAATAAGTCCGATACCAACCCATCTTAGTCAAACGCGCTTTTTCAAGATCAATCACGGCAATCTGAGATGGCTGGGTGATATTGATAAAAATATGTTTAGGATAAAGCGCGCGATGCACCATACCTAATGCATGGAAGCGCCGGATATTTCGCGCCAAAGTCTGCAAGAAATCCGTTTTCTCTGAGTCAATCTGTTGTATATAGCCAGACTTTACCCACTCATCGAATGCCTGATATTGAGTTAAAGCCAAAGTAACTAGCATCGCACGCTGTTCATTCGGCGCATTGTCTTCGCCATAGTAAACGACATGCGGTGCCTTAAACTGATGCTTATCTAAAAACTGGAGATTATCAAACTCTCGCCTGAAGGTAGGCTCGCCTTGTATAGGATGCTTTAAGGTATGCCGGCCATGATTTTGCTGCTTTTTTACAAACAGTACAATTTCCTCACCGTCATTGGTTTTAAGCCGTAACTGACCCACCCCACTCCAACCTCCACGTCGCTCATTTGGCTCCTCGAACCAATCAATCTTGGCATCCCAGAGTGCGTTAAAGTTATCCAGTTGATGAAGTTTCAGTAACGCCTGATATTGAGAGTCGATAAACAAAGTACTCATTTTTTTAACGCAGCCTTTTCGACTTCAAGTCTTTTCTGGAATTTATCGCTATGGAATTTTGCATAAAGTTTGTTAGCTCTATCAACTACATTTTGCCAAAAATCTGTGTTAATCGATAAAAAATTCTTAGCATAATGATATTTAAAGCGTAAATAATCACGTGTAGTAAACTCCATATCCATGCTTGAAAAATATAGCGCTGCAATATCCTTCATATTGTCATGATGATTAGGTGTTTTATGTATCAACATGCGGTGTAAATCAATCAAATATAGTTTAATTTGATTACTTTCTAGCACTTGTGGATCTAAACATAAATGGCATAGATAAAAATCTCGGTGATTTAATCCATTTTGATGCAAATTGCGCGCTAACTGTGCAACAGCAACAATCATTTTTCGTTTGAGTTTGGCTGATGGCGGTTGTTTTTTCCAAGCTAAGCATAAATCTTCAAGCGAGATAATATTGCCCAAATCCTCGGTAATCAGAAAGGACTGTTTGCGTGCAGGATTATAGCCCTGCTCACCAAAACCTACTAAAGGTGTAGTCGCAATGCCAATTTCATTTAACTTTTGTATCGCAAGCTTTTCAGTTTTAGCGCCTAAAATGGGTGATTTCAACGTTAAAAGATTCTTAAAAATCTCGGCCCAGCCTACGCCAAAATGTTGCTTGATAAAATAGCTGTGCTCGCAGAATTGCACCTGTAAGGTTTTGCGCCCTGGAACATCCCTGAATGCTTTTCCCTCTATCTGCATTACTTGCTCGAACAGATTGCCCTTATCTAAGTGCTCAGTAATCGCTTCTGGCAGCTCGACAATCTCGTTACTGTGGTGAATATTAAAGCGCATTAAATTGCCCAGTTTGTCTATTTTTTATTTTACCTTCTGCCAATTTGATTAAAATCTTAGCCTCAGCACTGCCATCATTTTCACTCATTAACACCTTTGCGTATGCCAAGCCATTGTTAGCCCACTCTGCTTTTTTTGGCGATTCAATCATCATCAATAATGCCTGGTTAAATCTGTCTTGTTCAAATGGCATCTCAATCACGATACCTGCATTCGCTTTAGCCACATGTTTTGCATAACCGCAACTCTCTGTGACTAGCATAGGTGCGCCGCACGCAAGGGCTTCGAGTATCACCAATCCGGTATTCTCCCGATACGCAGGGTGTATGCACACATCAGCGCCTTGCATCAATTGCGGAATATCGGGGCGCCCTTTTGAAATCACTAGATTATCTGCAACACCTAACTTTCTAGCCATGACTTCAAATGGTTTAGGATTATCTTGTCCAACGGCCAGCAACCTCACTCGCTTGAGCATATCCCCAGGTAAAGCCGCCAAAGCATGAATCGCACGGTCTAAGCCTTTCATGTGAAAGCCTGAACCCGTCAACATGAATACAACATCATCTTGCCCAAAATTAAACGTTTTTCTTAGGTGATTGCGCATCAATTGCTTATCTTCCAGCTTAAAGCGCTCTGCAGAAAGATAGGGTGGAATATAGTGAAAGCGCTCATCGGGCGTTTGATACCAATGCTGAAAGTGGGCTTTTTCGTTTTCAGAAACCATTAAGATTTCGGTATTTGCCTCTTTAGCAAATATCACACGTTCGCATTCTGCAAACCATTTTACTCTAGGCAGCAATCGATACAAAAAGCTACGCTGTTTATGCGCACGCTCTATAAAACAGGGGTCAGCAGCAAAGTGTGCATCCAAACCAACCATGCGGTTATAGCCAAAGATAAAATCAAAATCTCCAGCTTTTCTAATCGCCTCGTGCGCTTGGCTGATGAATTTTTGGTAGCGCTGATAATTAAAGAGCCCGGCAGTGTTAATCACATGTACTTTGATATTTGAACCAGGCATAATCGCATCGGGCAAGTCGCCCTGCCAGGACATCGCAAAAATCTCCACGGTATGTCCGCGCTTTACAAGCTCATTCGCCGTGCGCAACATATCTCGTTGCATGCCGCCATATGGAAAATACTTAAAGATTAAAAAAGCAAACTTCAAAATTGCGCGCTTCAGTCATTAAAAGTTAAATTGTATGCGAAAATTGCGACTATGCTGAAATTGCTTATCGTTAAAACATCCTCTTTAGGTGATGTGATCCATAACCTGCCTATTATTGCGGACATTCGCGCGTACTATCCAGCTATTGAAATCGACTGGCTGGTTGAAGCCAGCTTTGCAGATATTCCAAAGCTGCATCCTGCTGTGAATGAGGTGATTCCTGTTGCTATGCGCCGCTGGCGTAAAGCATTATTCAGTAAAACGACTTGGCAAGAAATTAAAGCTGTTAAACAAAAGTTAGCAAAAAAGCACTATGACATCGTGTTAGACACGCAAGGTTTACTCAAAAGCGGATTGATGACCTATTTTAGCCAAGGCAACACACATGGCTACGACAAGCACTCAGCACGCGAAGCGATTTCTAGTTATTTTTACAATACAACACATTCAGTTTCACGTGCGCAACACGCGGTAGCGCGCAACCGTGCTTTAACTGCATTAGCTTTTGGCTATGCAATCCCCAGCAACTTACCTGATTACGGCATTAACACCTTAGCTCCATTAGATATAACGCTAAGCGAACCTTATGTAATCGGCTTGCATGGCACTAGCCGTGATAGCAAATTATGGCCAACTGAACTATGGATTGCGTTGGGAAACGCCTTGGCTGAACGACAACTGCATTTGATTTTGCCTTGGGCTAGTGCTGCTGAATTGGAACGCGCACAACTGATAGCAAGCGCACTTAAAAACGCAACAGTGCTACCTAAGTTATCAATTGCACAATTGGCAGCAGTCATCAGTCACTCTCAATCCGCCATTGGTGTAGACACTGGTTTATCGCATTTAGCGGTAGCACTTAACATTCCTACCATTGCAATTTATACAGACACCAATCCTGCACTCACTGGCGTTTGTGCGGGGGCCTACGCGCCAGCCATAAACTTAGGCGGAATTGGACAAATACCGTCAGTAAAAGAAGTGCTACTAGCATTAGAAAATACTACAAGTAAATAAGCATTCAATTAACTTCATCCATCTCAAGAGTTTCCACAATAATTTTCTATTGGTGGGCTTGAAATCATCGTAGCTATCCCCATTTTTAAAACATTGTTATTCAATATGACAAAGCAATTCAATTTAAACAAAGCTATTCAATTAAATCAGGTTGTTCAATAAATAAGTTTAGTGAGGAAATACATGCAACAAGACAATCAAAACTCAGAATTAGACACACAAGAACTGGCGCAAGATTCGATAGAACTAGACCCAGTCAATGGTGCAGCGGGCTCTCTTGATGACAGAATCGCCGAGCTGGAAACGCAGTTAGCTGAAGCAAAAGCTGCTGTTCTTTATGTTAAAGCCGATGGCGAAAACATTCGTCGCCGTGCAATGGATGATATTGAAAAAGCGCGCAAATTTGCATTAGAGAAATTCTCAAATGAATTATTGGCAGTAAAAGATAGTTTAGATGCGGCACTATTGATTGAAGCAACCGATGTACAGAGCTATAAAGACGGCGTGTTAATTACGGCCAAACAATTGGGTTCAGTATTTGATAAATTTAATATTGCTGAAATCAATCCAGTCGGTGAAAAGTTTGACCCGAACAAGCATCAAGCAATCAGCATGTTAGAAAACAGCGGAGAACCGAATACTGTCACTAGCGTATTGCAAAAAGGCTATACGTTGAACGACCGTGTATTGCGCCCTGCTTTGGTCATGGTGGCTAAATAAATATTTTTAAATTCAAGTGCAAAAACAGACAAAATCAAGGTCTTGAATTTAAAAAAACAGTCACCATCTTACAAACAAGGTTATCAATTCAGAATTGCCGATGGGTATAAAAATGCAGTGATTATTAAGCGCTCTTTTGTATATCTGGCAGTTAATTAAATAAGTAAAAGGAATAGGAATTATGGGAAAAATTATTGGTATCGATTTAGGTACAACAAACTCTTGCGTCGCTGTGATGGAAGGCGGCAAGCCGCGCGTGATTGAAAACTCAGAAGGCACACGCACAACCCCTTCAATCATTGCATATCAAGAAGATGGCGAAATTTTGGCGGGTGCTCCAGCTAAGCGTCAAGCGGTGACTAACCCAAAAAATACGTTATATGCGGTTAAGCGTTTAATTGGTCGTCGCTTCGAAGAAAAAGAAGTGCAAAAAGATATTCAGTTAATGCCTTACACCATTACAAAAGCCGATAACGGTGATGCATGGGTTGAAGTGCGCGGCGTGAAAATGGCACCGCCGCAAATTTCAGCTGAAGTATTACGCAAAATGAAAAAAACAGCTGAAGATTACTTGGGCGAAGAAGTGACTGAAGCGGTTATTACTGTGCCTGCATACTTTAACGATAGCCAACGCCAAGCAACTAAAGATGCTGGCCGTATCGCAGGTTTAGATGTTAAACGTATCATCAATGAGCCAACTGCTGCTGCGTTAGCCTTTGGTTTAGACAAACAAGAAGGCGATCGCAAAATTGCGGTTTATGACTTGGGCGGCGGTACATTCGACGTTTCTATCATTGAAATCTCAAGTATCGATGGCGAGCATCAATTTGAAGTATTGAGCACAAATGGCGATACGTTCTTGGGTGGTGAAGACTTTGATAACCGTTTAATCGACTTTTTAGCGGATGAGTTCAAAAAAGAAAATGGTGGCCTAGATTTACGCAATGATTTGTTGGCAAAACAACGTTTGAAAGAAGCCGCTGAAAAAGCAAAAATCGAACTTTCTGGCGCAACACAAACTGAAGTGAACTTGCCGTATATCACTGCAGATGCAACTGGCCCTAAACATTTAGTCGTTAAGATTACACGTGCTAAATTAGAGTCATTAGTTGAAGACTTGATCGAACGCACAATGGCGCCATGCCGTACTGCAATTAAAGACGCGGGTGTTTCAATTGACGATATTACCGACGTGATTTTAGTTGGTGGTCAAAGCCGTATGCCTAAAGTGCAAGAGAAAGTAAAAGAAATTTTCGGCAAAGAGCCACGTAAAGACGTTAACCCTGATGAAGCGGTCGCAGTAGGTGCAGCGATTCAAGGTGGTGTGCTGAAAGGTGACGTTAAAGACGTGTTGTTGTTAGATGTGACGCCGCTAAGCTTAGGTATTGAAACACTAGGCGGCGTGATGACCAAAGTTATCAAGAAAAACACCACGATTCCTACTAAGGCATCACAAACGTTTTCAACTGCTGATGACAACCAAAACGCAGTAACGATTCAAGTTTTGCAAGGTGAGCGTGAAATGGCTTCTGCCAATAAATCGCTAGGTCAATTTAACTTATCAGACATTCCACCAGCACCTCGTGGCATGCCGCAAATTGAAGTGACCTTTGATATTGATGCGAACGGTATTTTGCATGTATCGGCTAAAGACAAAGCGACTGGTAAAGAAAATAAAATTACCATTAAAGCGAACTCTGGTTTATCTGAAGCTGAAATTCAGCAAATGGAAGAAGATGCGATTAAATACGCGGATGAAGATAAGAAATACCGCGAATTGGTTGACGCACGTAACGCTGCCGATGGCATGGTTCACTCAGTTAAAAAATCACTCGCTGAGCATGGTGATAAGTTAGATGAAGCTGAAAAAACTGCAATTGAAACTGCATTAAAAGATGTAGAAGATGTGTTGCAATCTGATGATAAAGAGACGATTGAAGCGAAAACCAATGCATTGATGGAAGCATCGCAAAAACTGGGTGAAAAAGTTTATGCTGAAGAACAGGCTAAAGCAAATACACAAAGCGCACAGCCAAGCCAAGAAGGCGAAAAAACTGTGGATGCCGAAGTGATGGATGCTGAGTTTGAAGAAGTTAAAAAAGACTAAGTTTTGCGATTAGTTTTTAGTGATTGGTCGTTAACATCGTAAAGTGATGTTAACGACTTTTCGCTATAAACTTCCGATTAACTACTACCGACTATCGACACAAATTTATGGCTACCAAAAGAGATTACTACGAAATATTAGGCGTTAAAAAAGATGCGTCTGAAGAAGAAATAAAAAAGTCTTATCGCAAATTAGCGATGAAACTGCATCCTGATCGCAACCCAGATAATCCAAAATCAGAAGAACAGTTCAAAGAGGCAAAAGAAGCCTATGAAATGTTAAGCGATGATCAAAAACGCGCAGCTTATGATCAATACGGTCATGCAGGTGTAGAGCATGGTGCTGGTGGCGCTGGGTTTGGCGGTGCAGGCTTCGGTGATGCGTTTGGCGATATTTTTGGCGATATTTTTGGTGGCGGTGCTCGGGGTCAGCGCAACAACGTATACCGTGGTGCAGATTTACGTTACAACATGGAAATCAGCTTGGAAGATGCAGCTAAGGGCACTGAAACCAAAATCCGCATTCCTGTGCAGTCAGCCTGCGAAACTTGCAAAGGTTCTGGCGCAAAATCTGGCAAAGCACCTGTCACTTGTACTACATGTAATGGCCATGGCCAAGTACGCATGCAACAAGGCTTTTTCTCTGTTCAGCAAACTTGTCCAAAATGTAATGGTGCTGGCAAAGTTATTAAAGATGAAGATAAATGCGGCACTTGCCATGGTGCTGGTCGCGTTAAACAGAATAAAACTTTATCAGTCAAAATTCCAGCGGGTGTAGATGAAGGCGACAGAATCAGATTGAGCGGTGAAGGTGAAGCTGGTGTGAATGGTGGACCTACAGGTGATTTATATGTAGTCGTTCACCTGAAAGAGCATGAAATATTCCAACGTGAAGGCGGTAATTTACATTGCGAGATGCCGATTAGTTTTAGCACAGCTGCATTAGGCGGTGAAATTGAAGTGCCTACTTTGGGCGGTTCAGCCAAAATGAAAATACCGGCAGAAACGCAAACTGGCGGCGTATTCAGGCTACGTGGTAAAGGCATCAAACCGTTACGTCAATCTGAGCCTGGCGATTTAATGGTGCATGTAGTGGTTGAAACACCTGTGAAGCTTACAGAACATCAAAGGAAATTACTGCGTGAATTTGAGACAAGCACACAAGGAGATGCTGGCAAGCATAGCCCTCGCAATAAAAGCTGGGTAGACAAAGCGAAAGAGTTTTTTGGCTAAGTGCTAATAATCCAAAAATCACACACGATGTAAATTTAACTCTTACGTTAAATTTACATCACAAAAAAGGCTCATATTTGAGCCTTTTTTGTGATGTGCAATATGATTAATGCTGAGTTCTGATCTATATAAAATTGATCTGCTACGCTTATATTTTATGCGTTTAAAGTATCAGCAATGGCAATTAGTTCAAGCGTTATATCACTAAAATCTTCATACCTTCTACCATGTGTTTTAGCATACCAGTAGCGGCTGTTGCCTGCATCACCCTCCATCTTATGTAACACTGCATGCAGCCAATTAGCAGTACTGTCGTTGTAATCTTGGGCAATATTATGTGCAGTTTCCCAATCGCCATTTTGGGCGGCCTGTACTGCAACAATCAAATCAGCTTGGCTCACTTTAACTTACTCATCAGTCACTGCAAAATACTGCAACTTTTTATTTCTAGGCAAATTTTTTAATTGTGCTTCGGCAATGCTAGCACTTGAACGGTCTGGATATAATTTAGAAGCAATGATTCTAATCGGCGGGTTAGCGCGCGTATAGCGTGCGCCCTTACCAGATTGATGCGCTGTAAAACGAGAAGCTAAATTATTAGTAATACCCGCGTAATAAGCACCGTTATTGCACTCCAGCAGGTATAGGAACCACGTCATACATATTTCACCATCAAACTGTGTTAATAAGTACCTGCCTGAATAAACTCCACTTTGTAACCATCTGGGTCTTCTACAAAAGCAATCACTGTAGTGCCATGCATCATCGGGCCAGCTTCACGCACCACTTTACCACCCGCACTTTTAACGGCTTCACAAGCCTTATAGGCATCATCGACCTCTAAGGCAATATGTCCATAGGCCTTACCCATGTCATAGCTTTCTGTACCGTAGTTATAAGTAAGTTCTAGCACTGTATGGTCACTTTCAGCTCCATAACCCACGAATGCAAGGCTGAATTTACCCTCAGGAAAGTCATTCTGGCGTAACACTTTCATGCCTAATACTTCAGTATAAAATTTAATTGATCGCTCTAAATTACCTACGCGGAGCATGGTGTGTAACATACGCATATTGAATATCCTTGTGCTAATTAAATGCTATTTAACAGATGTTAATTCATAATATTTATGAAGTAACTGCTCTTTACTTTCAACCACATCAGGATTGAGCGGAATACAGTCAATCGGGCAAACTTCTACACATTGCGGTTTATCAAAATGCCCTACACACTCGGTACATAAGTTTGGGTTGATCTCGTAAATCTCTTCACCCTGATAAATCGCATTGTTAGGACATTCAGGCTCACAAACGTCGCAATTGATGCATTCATCTGTAATCATCAACGCCAAAACTAATCCCCCAACTTTTGCTTAATCGCCATTTCAACTGTAGGAGAAACAAATGCATGAACATCGCCATTTAGCGTTGCCACTTCGCGTACTAGACTAGATGAAATAAACATAAACTGCTCAGAAGGCGTTAAAAATAAGGTTTCAAATTGTGGGTAGAGCTTACGGTTCATACCCGCCAGCTGGAATTCGTACTCAAAATCTGCAGTCGCTCGCAAGCCACGAATCACCATTTGTGCGTTTTGCGCCTGCACAAACTGCATTAACAATCCTGAAAACCCTAACACCTCAACGTTACCCAAATTACTAAATACTTTTTCCGTCATCGCCACGCGCTCGTCTAAACTAAACATCGTACGTTTATTTGAGCTCCCCGCTACGGCTACAATCACATGGGGAAATAGGTCTGATGCTCGGCGTACCAAATCTTCATGCCCTAAAGTGACAGGGTCAAAAGTACCTGGGTAAACAACTTTAAGTGATTGATGTGTCATTGGATAATTTTAGCAGATGATAGAAAACATTGCCCGCCTTGCTATGTTTGATCACTTTCCAACCTTTTGCGGCTTCTGGCATTGCTTCAAACGCCTGATCTAAAGCATATTCAGCTTCAACGTACACTAATCCATTGGATGTTAAGTGTGTAGACAGCAAAGGTAATATTTTGGGTAACCATTCTTGATGGTAAGGAGGGTCTAAAAAAATAAGATTGAATTTTAGTGTATTGCTTTGAACAAACTGTATGGCATCTTGATGCAAAATTTGTGCTTGATCCGCTTTGAGTAATTGTTTATTTTCTATGAGCGCTTTGTATGCAGGCGTAGATTTTTCTACCAATGTGACCGAAGTTGCGCCGCGAGAAAGTGCCTCAAACCCCATCACACCAGTGCCTGCGAATAAATCTAAGCAGGTAAACCCTGTTAAGTCTTGCCCCAGCCAATTAAAGACGGTTTGGCGGACACGCTCTGGCGTTGGTCGCAAACCTGTGGTATCAGGAAACTTGAGTATTCGACTACGCCATACACCGGCATTGATGCGAACAGTATTTAATTTTTTATCAGTTAATTTTTTTTCAGCCATTGTTATGCAACATTACTTTTCAATAAGGCTGCATTTTACTACTTATTTCATCCTCCACTTATTCTAAGGCGCATTCAAGCAGTTAACTCATTTGCATACGCCCTTGAGTCATTACTTAGCGCTTGGGTCACCGACGATAATAGTTACGAAGTTCTCTGGTTTAAGGCGGCGATTGAACGCTTCTTTTATTTGTGCAGTTGTCACGCTGGCTACTTTTTTATTGTATTCATCTAAATAATTAAGTGGCAATTTGTAAAAACCGATGACTGCTAAATAATCTAAAATTTTACTATTGCTATCAATGCGCATAGGGAAACCGCCAATAATATTGGCTTTAGCCGCTTTAAGTTCAGCTTCAGTCACACCATTTTTCATAAACTTATCTAAAGTTTCATGCACGACTTTAAGTGCAGCTTCTGCCTGGTCTTTTTTAGTCTGCAAGCCAATTTGAAAAGGCCCTAACTCAGCCATTGGCATAAAGTAACTGTAAACGCTGTACACCAAACCGCGCTTTTCACGTACTTCTTCGGTTAAACGCGATACAAAACCACCACCGCCCAAAATATAGTTTCCTACATACAAAGGAAATAAATCCGGATCACCACGTTTAATACCTGGGTAACCTAACAAAATATGTGACTGTGACGCCGGATGCACGATACGCTGTTCAATGGCTTGCGTAGGTAAAGTGATAGCCGCAATTGGCGGTACAGCATTGGCTTTAGGCATACCACTGGCAATATTCTCAGCGATTTTATTGGCTTGCTCGCGGGTTAAATCCCCCATCATGGCAATCACTGCGCCTTTTGCTCCATAGTATTTGTTGTAAAAATCCTGCAAGTCTTCGCGTTTGATTTTGCTCACAGTATCAACTTCACCGCTTTCATCCATACTGTATGGATGTTTACCATACATCGCACTCATGAAAGCTTTATTTGAAATGCTCTCAGGCTGCGTTGCAGACTCTTGCAAACCAGAAATAATGCGCGCTTTTTCGCGGCTCAAGACGGTTTCAGGAAAGTCTGGTTTTTGTAAAACTTTAACGAAAGTATCTAGCGCTTGTGTTTGCTCACGCTCACTGCTTAAAGTACGTAATTTAAAAGCAGCTCGATCAGCATCAAACTCACCGCCCAACACTGCACCAATATCGGCCATTTTGTTAGCAATCACTTCATCGGTCATCCCTGCTGCGCCTAGCGTCATCATGTATTTAGTGATGCCTGCCACACCAGACTTTTCAGCAGTATCACGGGCGCTACCAGCCGCAAAGTTGACGCTCACATCGACGATTGGCAAATCATGATCTTCAACAAAATAGACTTCTGCACCCGTGGGTGTCTGCCATTGTTGGATTTTAACAGCCGAATGTGCGGCTGTACTAAACGCTAATAATGCTAAATTTATTACCAATATTTTTTTTAGATTCATTACCAAATTACCTTTGTATATTTAAACTTTATATTTTCAAATCCTACTACACATTTAAACAATATTTATTCGCTAAATACCTAGTGCACGTGCGGTTTTCCTTGTGGTTTAGCATTCGGGTCTAAGGGTTGCGGGTCTAATGTAGCAATCGTCAAGTTATCCTGTATCAAGTATTTTTTAGCAACCGCTTGCACTTGCTCAGGTGTGACTGCTCGCAATTTATTAGGGTAATCATCTAGAATGCGCCATGAAAATCCAATGGTTTCAACGGTACCTAATTGCATAGCCTGATAGAACATTGAATCGCGTTGATAGACATCTGCAGCAATCACGCCCGCTTTCACCCGGTCTAGCTCTGCGACAGTGACGCCGGAAGTTTTGATCTTTTCGATTTGTTGTAACAATGCAGCTTCAAGCTCAACCACAGTTTTGCCTTCGCTAGGTGTGCCATCTAACTCAAATAGACTTAAACGCCCACGCGATAGAATATCGTAACCCGCACTCACATCAATAGCTAACTGCGTTTCGCGTACTAATTGTTGATTCAATCGTGCCGCTGGATTGCCGCTTAATACACCAGCGAGCACTTCTAGCGCATACGGCTCCCAATCTTTGGTTTCATCAACCAAAGCCGGCACATGATAGCCCATAAGCAAATAAGGCAGTTTAGCTGGCGCTTTAACTACCAAGCGGCGCTCACCAATTTGCACTGGTTCTACCTGTGGTTTACGCACAGGTAGCACTTTTGGTTTCAGTTTTCCAAAGTACTGCTGCGCTAATTTGTACACCTCTTGCGCTTTTACGTCACCCACCACCACAAGCGTTGCATTATTTGGTGCGTACCAATTGTGATACCACTCGCGCGCATCTTCATAAGTCATATTCTCAAGGTCGTTCATAAAACCAACCACTGGTCTGGCATACGGATGCGCTCGATAGACCGTACCCTGAAAAGCTTCATTCACCATCGATTGCGGTTTGTCATCAGTGCGCCAGCGACGCTCTTCCATCACCACTTTAATTTCTTTATCAAACTCGGCTTTGGTCAACTGCAAGTTCTCCATACGGTCAGCTTCTAATTTAAAAGACAATGGTAAATGTGATTTTTCCAACTGCTGAAAGTAGCAGGTGTAATCAGCGCCAGTAAAGGCATTTTCTTTACCGCCAGCAGCGGCAATCATGCGCGAAAACTGCCCCGGTTTTACCTTTTTTGTACCTTTAAACATCATATGCTCAAGCACATGTGCTACACCCGTTTTACCATTCACTTCATCCATACTGCCCGCGCGATACCATACTTGCGATACCACTACAGGTGAACGATGGTCTTCTTGCACAATAATTTTTAAACCATTTTTGAGTGTAAATTCTTCTATTTTTGCAAAAGCCACAGTGCTAAACAAGCTAGGCAACAATGCACAAACAATAAGTATTTTTTTTATCATGAATAATTACTTTCTTAAGATGGGTAACACGACTTTAACAATCACTTTTAATCACAGCGTTTATAACATTACTTAACCAGTGACCAAACCAAAGCTTAATTAGTTCTACATTGAATAGTATCTAATTTTAACCTTCATTTGTATTGAGTAATTTCTAGTTTCAATAACAACAAACGCGCAAGCATGTTAGTTTACGCTAAAATGATGTTATTCAATTTACTGCTAAATCATGTTTAATCTATTCAAAAAAACGCCAGCAGCTACGCCAATACCTGAAGATAATTCAAACATTGAGCCTATTGTAGAGATTGCCTCAGAACCTGTTAGTAAGCCTAGCTTTACTGAACGGCTAAAACAGAGTTTAACGAAAACACGCAAGCAGTTTGGTAGCCAATTAGCAGGCTTATTTGGTGGCGGGAAAATTGATGCAGATGTTTACGAAGAGCTCGAAACCATTTTGCTGACTTCAGATGTAGGTGTAAACGCCACACAAAACTTGCTTGCCGATTTGAAAAATCGCGTTAAACGCCAAAGTTTAGATGATACGGTTCAACTTAAAGCCGCTTTAAAAGAAGCGATGTCTGACTTATTAACCCCGCTACAAAAGCCGCTGGATACTAGCGCGCACAAACCTTTTGTCATTATGCTGGCTGGCGTGAATGGTGCAGGTAAAACTACCAGTATAGGCAAGCTTGCACATGCTTTTCAGGCCGAAGGGAAATCTGTACTAATTGCAGCTGGCGATACATTTAGGGCTGCAGCGCGCGAGCAGTTGCAAATATGGGGTGAGCGCAATAATGTACACGTGGTTTCACAAACGAGTGGCGATGCAGCCGCTGTAATGTTTGATGCCATTAACTCAGCTCGCGCCAAGAATATTGACATTGTGTTAGCAGACACTGCAGGTAGACTGCCTACGCAAATGCATCTAATGGAAGAAATTGCTAAGGTAAAGCGTGTAATGGATAAGGCCTTACCTGGCGCACCACATGAGGTGTTATTGGTTTTAGATGCCAATACAGGTCAAAATGCAGTGACTCAGGTAAAGACCTTTGACGATGCTTTAGGCGTGACGGGTTTAGTGCTTAGTAAACTAGACGGCACCGCTAAGGGCGGCGTGATAGCTGCCATTGCCGAGGCACGTCCCATCCCGATCCGTTATATTGGTATTGGTGAAGCGATTGACGATTTAAGGCCGTTTAATGCGAATGAGTTTATTGATGCGATGTTTGATTAGCCATCATCAACTGCCAATCTTCTACAATAAAGATACAATAAACAATGATTCAATTTGACCAAGTAACTAAGCGCTACCCCGGTAGCGATGAAGTGCTAAAAAATGTTAGCTTCACTATTGAAGCAGGTGAATTAGTTTTTTTAACAGGTCATTCAGGCGCAGGTAAAAGTACCTTACTTAAACTAATGGCAGCCATTGAACGTCCAAATAGCGGCACAGTATTAATTGCCAATCAAAATATCAGCAAACTCAAGGCGTCAGCAATTCCATTCATGCGACGCAGGTTTGGCCTCATTTTTCAAGACCACAAGTTGTTATATGACCGCAATTGCTTTGAAAACGTCATTTTGCCGCTACGTATCAATGGCGTATCCGGCGCTGAAGCAGCAAAACGTGTACGTGCAGCTTTAGATAAAGTTGGCTTGCTACATAAAGAAAAAGCCATGCCGATATCATTATCGGGCGGTGAACAACAGCGTCTCGCAATTGCACGTGCGGTAGTAAGCCGTCCGTCTATCCTCATCGCCGATGAGCCCACAGGCAATCTGGATGCAGTTTATGCAGCAGACATTATGGCTATTTTTCATGCTTTTCATCAGGTAGGCGTAACGGTAGTTGTAGCCACACATGACGCACGCAATATGAGCGCTACTACTAATCGAATTTTGCATCTCAATCATGGTGCATTAGTTGCCAGCCAATCCGGCAATGATGAATTAATGAACAGCGAGCAAAAACTTCATGAATAACTTAATCAATCATCATGTGCAGGCAATCAAACTGGTGCTGGCACGTATGCATCACAACATGCTGTCTTCATTGATGATTTGCTTGGTGGTTGCCGTTGCTATGTGCGTACCAGGCTTATTTTACCTGGGTGTTGACCACTTCGCTAAATTCACCAATCATATGCAAGATGAAACTGAGATTAGCCTGTTTTTAAAACTGAATACAACAGCTGATACGATTGCTGACATTGATACCCTTTTGGCCAAAAATGATGCGATCAAACAATTTCATTTAGTCACAAAAGATGAAGCGTGGCAAAAGCTGCAAGATAAATCTGAATCAAATAGCATAATTAATAAACTAACTAAAAATCCGCTACCAGATGCTTTTTTTATCCAGCCTAAGTCTAACGATCCAGAAACGCTGGAAGCACTTAAAAGTGAGTTGCAAAACATTCCGGGAGTTGAACAAGCTTTACTAAATGCAGAATGGGCAAAACGTTTATCTACGTTATTAGCGTTAACTAAAAAAATTATATTATTTATTGCAGTGCTACTTGCAATTGCCTTGTTAGTAGTAATTGGCAATACCGTGCGTATGCAAATTTTGACGCAAAAAGATGAAATTGAAGTCAGCAATCTAATGGGGGCCACCAAGAGCTTTATCAGAACGCCTTTTTTATATGCAGGGATTTTATATGGGCTTGCAGGTGGCATACTAGCCGTACTGATGATTGCGGTAATCGTGCAACTATTTAATTATTCAGTTGCACAAATATCCAATCTTTATAATAGTGACCTAAGTTTAAACTTATTCAATACCAGCCTCTCACTCACAATCATAGCCGCTGCTGTTTTCATTGGTTGGCTAGCTTCTTATTTAGCTGTTACTCGAGCTATTGCATCTTTTAAAATTAATTGAAACTTTTTACCCTCTAGCACTCTCTGACCTAGAGTGCTAAAATGTTGTTTATTGGAGGATTAAATATTAATGAGTACCGCATTAACTTTACCAGTATTAACCGCAACTGACAGTCTAGAGCATTATTCTAGAGCTATTAAGTCATATCCTATTCTCACCGCAGAAGAAGAGTATTCGCTGGCCGTCAAATTCAAAAATGAAAATGATTTAGAGTCAGCGCGTCAGCTCATTGTTTCACACTTACGCTTAGTGGCCAGCATTGCGCGCGGCTACAATGGCTATGGCCTGCCTCAATCAGATCTTATCCAAGAGGGTAATATTGGGCTCATGAAAGCTGTAAAACGTTTTGACCCAGAGCGTGGCGTACGTCTAGTCTCTTTTGCAATGCATTGGATTAAAGCAGAGATGCACGAGTATATCGTGCGTAACTGGCGTTTGGTAAAAATCGCAACGACTAAAGCACAACGTAAATTGTTCTTTAATTTACGCAGCATGAGAACTGGCCTTAATAGTCTTCAACCGAGTGAAGTGGCCCATATTGCACGAGAACTCAATGTAAAACCTGAAGAAGTGCTAGAAATGGAAGCGCGCTTAGATGGTCATGAAATTTCGTTAGAAGCGAATATTGATGATGATAGCGATGATCAATATAGCCCAATTGCTTATTTACAAGATGAAAGTCTAGCACCACTTGAGGTAATTCAAGCTAAGCAGGCTGAAGTTGCACAAACAACTGGCCTCGCAAATGCTTTACAAAACCTTGATGAGCGTAGTCGTCGTGTAGTGGAAGCTCGCTGGTTGCAAGATAAAGGCGGAATGACGCTACATGAACTAGCCGATGAGTTTGGCGTTTCTGCTGAGCGTATTCGTCAAATTGAGCAAAAAGCTATGCAAAAAATGAAAGTATTAATGTTAGCAAGCCAATAATACTCATTGATTTAATGCAAAATGAAATTTTGCTTTTAACTTACAATAAAAAAGGCTGCAATGCAGCCTTTTTTATTGTTACGTCCTAAGGTTATATCCTAAGAATTTTATGCAGCTTTAACGTTTTCTTCAGCTTCAAATGCTAAGGCATTCTTCATGTGCATACGCAATACTTTCAAGTCATCCATCTGCGCCTGAATACTCTTTTCAATCGCCTCTAACTCTAAAATACGATCTTCCAAAGTATCTGTCGCTTTATAAATACGTTTAATACTTTCTAAGCGGCGACGTAACTGCAATTGATGCTCACGCACTTGAGACTCCATTGGCGCAATCACTGCCTTCAGCCAATTTTCTATATCGCGATTCGCGACTTCAAAAACATGAATCACACGGCTGGCTAAAGTCTCAAAGAACTTGCTAGTAAGCGTCATTTTTTCATTGGCAATCATATTGAAGGCCGTATTAAACTGCTCTTTATAAGCACGCTCTAATTTAGCCAACTCTTTTTGATAGCGTAATGTTGAAAAAGTTGGTGGCTCTGATTTACGTAAGCCATGCTCTTTGGCAAACTTATCGTACATCACATCCATCATTTTTTTAATTTCATCAATTTGTGTATCGGATGAAAGTAGGCGACCTTTTAATTCGCTAAAAAATCCGTCCATCGCAGCACGTATCGTTTTAGTAAAGCTGGCTTTGACCATGGTCTCACGCGTGCCATGCACATGAGATTTCAGTGCCTCCATGCCCAATAAAGTAAATAAGCGATTTGCATGTTGCGAGAAAATACTACGTAAGGCTTGAAAGCGCTGTAGGCCTTTTTCAAAGTTTTCTTTATCAACCTTGACCTTGTTCATCATATGTTCTACAACATCTTCATTTTTACCACGCAAACCACGTAACTCTACTAACTGATCATTGATGCCTGAAAAACGTGCTTCAAGAATGATGTGAGAATTCGCAATTAAATCTTCAATTTCATTTTGCGTATTATCACGCACAATTTCTTTTTTAGACGGAATCAACTCGTCAGATAATGCTTTTTCCAGCTCTAAAATACGACTTTTAACGAGCAGTTCATCATCACCGTTTACTTTAGCTAACAAACCTTTTTGTGCAGAAATTGGGAATATTTGCTTATTCTCCAAACCAAGCAACTCTGCACTGGTTTTGATCTGTTTAGTGATTTCTTTTTCAATCTCGTCTTCGTTCTTTAACTCATCCCAAAGACCATCAATTTTATTGAGCACCGCCAAGCGACCTTTTTGTTTCCAGCGCGTGCCGCTGATATATTGACGCCACACATCTATTTCAGACTTGGTCACGCCAGTATCAGCCGCCAAAATGAACAACACTGCATGCGCATTAGGCAGCATGTTAAGTGTCAACTCTGGTTCGGTACCAATCGCATTAAGGCCTGGTGTATCTAGAATCACCAAACCTTGTTCTAGTAATGGGTGCGGGAAGTTAATCATTGCGTAACGCCAGCATGGCACATCAATACTGCCATCTTTATTAACACTCATGGCGTCGTCTGCACTGTTTGGATCATACAAGCCAAATTTTTCGGCTTCCAAAACAGTCACTGATTTTGTATTGCTTACTTCTCTAAATGCAGCAACCATGCTGTCATTATTATCAATATCAAACGTGACGGTTTCCCACTCTTCAGGATAGCGCTTGTATTCAGTTGTAGTGGCGTCTGATAGGCGCGTTTCAATCGGCAACAACATGATTGAACTAGGTTTAGACTTGTCGTATAACAACTCAGTAGGACACATAGTGGTACGGCCGGCGCTTGACGGCAGCAAACGTTGTCCATAATTAGCAAAGAATATAGCGTTAATGAGCTCAGATTTACCGCGTGAAAACTCTGCTACAAAAGCCACATTAAGCTTGTCTTCGCGCAAGCGCTCAAGTAGCTGGTGTATACGCTGATCAATCTGTGCATCGTTAAGTTCTTGCTCATTCAGCCAGTTGCGATAGTCACAAATAGTGTCCACCAAGGCTTTTCGCCATTCAGAATATGCTTCAAACTGATATGCTAATTTGCTATTAGATTTATTTTTGGCCATGATGGTCCTAAACCATTTATACGTATCGGAACTTTATCATTACTGTGAGAAGAATCAACTAATTCAGTGAATAATTCAGGCTATTTGATCCACATTCTGACAAGCGGACTGGTTTTCTAGATAAGCGGTTTAAGTTTAATAATTTTTATGGTATTTATGTCACAGAGGAGTTTGCAGCAACATCAGCAAAGTATGTGGTTCTGTTATCATCTTATTTTAAAGTTTGATAAAACATTATGAGCGGCCTCACCCAAAACTCACCTCGCCCAATTGATATTCGTTTGCACCAAGCCTCACGATTATTAGAAATAAAATTTGATAACAACATGGAATGCATGTTGTCTTGCGAGTTTTTGCGGGTTTACTCCCCCTCAGCTGAAGTTCGCGGCCATGGACATGGGCAGGAAACACTGCAAGTCGGCAAAGAAGATGTGAATATCACCGCAATAGAACCTGTTGGCAATTATGCAGTCAAGTTAGTGTTCTCAGACGGTCATGACACAGGGTTGTACTCTTGGGATTACTTATATGATTTAGGTCGCGATTACGAGGCGCTGTGGTTAGAATATTTAGGGAAACTAAGTGCTGCAGGCATAAAACGCAAATAACCGCGGGTCGGCATCAACAGAAAACTTGTATTTCCAGCAAACTGGGAATAATCAATTGAGCGGAAAACACCATGACAACTGAACAAAATACACATTTTGGTTATAAAACAGTCGCTGAAGCGGATAAAGCCAAAAAAGTCGGCGAAGTTTTTCATTCTGTCGCAAGTAAATATGATCTGATGAACGATGTGATGTCCGCTGGACTGCATCGCAGCTGGAAGCGGTTTGCCGTTGAAATCAGTGGTATTAAGCAAGGTGATAAGGTGTTGGATATTGCGGGTGGCAGCGGCGACTTATCAAAACTGTTTGCACAAAAAGTGGGGGTTGATGGTCAAGTAATACTCACCGACATTAATGCTTCCATGCTAAGTGTAGGGCGTGATCGTATGTTAGATGCTGGACTAAGCGTGCCTGCGCTGCAATGTGATGCTGAGAAACTGCCGTTTCCAGACAATCATTTCGACTGCGTGATTGTGGCTTTTGGTT
The DNA here is from genome assembly GCA_046590165.1 of Methylotenera sp. Taxonomy (GTDB): domain Bacteria; phylum Pseudomonadota; class Gammaproteobacteria; order Burkholderiales; family Methylophilaceae; genus Methylotenera. The sequence goes on along the minus strand of JBKJUR010000050.1, from coordinate 14,744 downwards.
TACGCAATATGACACACAAAGATTTAGCTTTGGTCGAGATGCAACGTGTGCTGAAAGTGGGCGGCCGATTGTTAGTGCTGGAGTTTTCAAAAGTATGGCAGCCATTATCTAAAATCTATGATGTATATTCTTTTAAACTATTGCCATTTATGGGTAAATTGCTAGCGAAGGATTCAGAAAGCTACCAATATCTAGCAGAGTCGATTCGCATGCATCCCGACCAAGAAACACTCAAACAAATGATGACCGACGCGGGGTTAAGCAAAGTAGATTACTATAATTTAGCTGCCGGTGTTGTGGCTCTGCATAAAGGCTATAAAACTTAAACCAAGTTAAATTTACCTTAGGCGAAATTAATCAAATAATCATGTTAAAGACCTTATCTACCCGTGTACTGCAACACCTCATTAGCCAAAATAGTTGGGCAAACGCTATGCTGCAGCCTTTTGCAGGCAAGTCTGTACAATTCAACGTCAGCTTGGTAAGAACTACACTGGTTATTTTAGAGAACGGCAGTTTAGCCATCGCCGGCGAAACCAATGTTCCTGATGCTACTGTGACCATTCCACCTAGCTTACTACTACGTTTAATGGCTAAAGATGAGTCTGCCAAATTAAAAATTAACATTGAAGGCGATACGCATTTAGCCGCTGAATTAGCCAAGGTATTTGCTAACATGCGTTGGGATTACGAGGACGATTTAAGCAAGATGGTGGGTGATGTGTCAGCTAATAAAATAGGCGAATTCGGCCGCAAAACGGCTCATACCGTTAAAGAAACCACTACAAACCTGACAGAAATGTTGAGTGAGTACTGGCAAGAAGAAAAACCGATGATTGCAAAAAAACGTCACGTAGAAGAATTCAATGCACAAGTTGATACCCTGCGTGCCGATACAGCTCGTCTTGAGAAAAAAATACAAAAACTCAGTCAAAAACTAAACTCCAACAGCACAGCTACTGATAACAACCAATAATTTATGCGCATCTTTCGGCTTTTTTACATTATTTACATCGCATTGAGATTTGGCTTAGATGAATTCATTCTAAGCCACACCAAATTAAAACCGTTGCAAGGCCTCATCAATGGCCTATTATTTTGGCGAAATAAAGAACAATCACGTGGTGCGAGACTGCGATTAGCGCTAGAAACATTAGGCCCAATCTTTGTTAAATTTGGTCAAATGCTTTCCACACGCCGCGATTTGATCCCGCTGGATATTGCGGATGAGTTAGCAAAACTACAAGATCAGGTACCGCCTTTTGCATTTTCTGAGGTTGAAAATACAATCCAGCAAACCTATAACCTGCCATTAAATCAAGTGTTTGCAGACTTTGAAGAAACAGCCGTTGCTAGCGCCTCCGTTGCACAAGTACACTTTGCACACTTGTTGGATGGCACGCCAGTGGCGGTAAAAGTGTTGCGCCCTGGTATTGCCAGCGTGATTAACAAAGACTTGTTGTTACTGGATACCGCAGCATGGCTACTGGAATCTCTTTCAGCTGAAGGGAAACGACTTAAGCCACGCGAAGTCGTTGCAGAGTTTGCTACCCATACCCATAGTGAACTTGATTTAACTTTAGAGGCTGCCAATTGCACGCAGCTTGCGCGTAATTTTCCAGATAAAAACTTACTTGTACCCGAAGTTTATTGGGATTGGTGTCGTGAACAAGTGATGGTGATGCAGCGCATGTACGGCACGCCTGTTAGCAGAATCGATATCTTGCGCGCTAAAGGCTTAGACATTACCAAGCTAGCTCATGATGGCGTAGAAATATTCTTCACCCAAGTATTTAGAGACGGGTTTTTTCATGCCGATATGCATCCAGGCAATATACAAGTAGCCGATGATGGCCGCTACATTGCTCTAGATTTCGGCATTATGGGAACGTTAAGTGAGACTGATAAGTACTATTTAGCTCGTAACTTTTTAGCTTTTTTTAATCGTGATTATCGCGATGTTGCTGTTGCACATATTGAATCTGGCTGGGTACCAAAAGACACCAATGTTGAGGCATTAGAAACCGCAGTACGCGCTATTTGTGAACCTATCTTTGATAAGCCACTTAAGGACATTTCATTCGGCCGTACGCTTTTAAGCTTATTTCAAATGTCGCGCCGTTTCGGCGTGGTAATACAACCACAATTAGTTATGCTGCAAAAAACCCTATTGAATATCGAAGGCTTAGGCCGTGATTTAGACCCGAATATTGACTTATGGCAAACAGCCAAACCATTTTTAAACCGCTGGATGAGTGAACAAATAGGTTGGCGTAGCGTAGTGAATACACTCAAAAAAGAACTCCCGAACATGGCAAAAAATCTGCCGCAAATGCCACGTTTGGTGCATCAATTTTTAACACAGCAAACACATGCTGAGCAAGATGCGCCTATTAGAGAAGCGATTAATATGCTGATCAAGACACAGCAAAAACAAGCGCGCTGGCAGAAAAGATTAACATTGGTAGTTATTTCCCTAGTACTGCTACAACTAGTAAGCATAGTGGTTGCTTGGTTTTTATAAATACACTAACTGTAATTTTTGCCTTGGTTTTACCACGCGTCTCCACACATTCAGAATAACAGCCTTCTTATAAGCAAATCAAAATGAGCCAAGTAAGCATTGCTACTGAATCCAATGTAATGATTGAAATTGATTTTGAGTCGTCAGTCACTTATGTAGACCCATTCAACTCAATAGAATTAGATGCTCTTTTTACAGAACCTTCAGGTGTTCAACGCTGCATTCCTGCTTTTTGGGCTGGCGGCAATATTTGGCGGGTACGTTATGCATCTACAATTATAGGCACTCATAGCTTTGTAACAAATTGCAGCGACCCGCAGAATGCCAGCTTGCATAATTGCACAGTTGTTATAGAGATCAAGTCTTACTCAGGTGGGAATCATTTATTACGGCATGGGCCTCTGCGTATAGCTAACGATGGGCGTCATTTTGCACATGCTGATGGCACACCTTTCTTTTGGCTTGGAGACACTTGGTGGATGGGTCTAACGAAACGCTTAAGTTGGCCTGAATCTTTCCAAACGCTAAGTAACGACCGTAAATTGAAAGGTTTTAACGTTGTGCAGATTGTTGCTGGGCTTTACCCAGATATGCCAGCCTTTGACGAGCGTGGTGCCAGTGAGAGTGGATTTCCGTGGGGAACCGGCTATTCAGCCATTCGGCCGCAATTTTTCGACGATGCAGACCGCAGAATTATGCATCTCGTCGAGCAAGGCATTGTGCCCTGCATCCTCGGCGCTTGGGGTTACCATCTGCCTTGGCTTGGTACCGAAAAAATGAAACAGCACTGGCGTTATCTGGTCGCTCGCTGGGGTGCGTTACCAGTCGTTTGGGCTGCTGCTGGCGAACAAACCATGCCTTGGTATCTCACCGCAGATAAATATAAAGAAAGAAAATTACTTAAGCATGAGTGGTCAGAAGTCATTCGCTATCTACGCCAAGTCGATGGCTTTGGAAGACTAATTACAACTCACCCACAGAAAAGTGCACGAAAATCGGTTAACGACCCAAAACTTCTAGATTTTGAAATGCAGCAAACTGGTCACCGCTCTCCTACTGAACAGCACGCAATAAAAGCCATTAAGGGCTGGCATGCTAAACCTGCAATGCCAGTCATCAGTGGAGAGTCACGCTACGAGGCGCTTGCTATTTCACCGCAAGTCTCTACTCGTGACACTAGGCAAGCCTTCTGGGCACACACTTTAAACAGTGGCTGTGCGGGTCATACTTATGGTGTAAACGGGGTATGGCAGGTAAATGAATTGGGCCGGCCATTTGGCTTGTCGCCCAGTGGCAATAACTGGGGCATAACACCTTGGGATGAAGCAATGCACCTCCCTGGCTCTGGTCAACTTGCTGAAGCTAAAAAATTCCTTTTAACTTTACCGTGGCATCAGTTGCAAGGTGCTGGCAATCAAGAGAGTTGGCTAGATAAAATCATACAACTGCTTCTACACTCAACGGCACGTAAGCACCCGGTGGCAACGGCCGCTACAATCGATATGACTCTGGCACTTTACTACCTAATATCGCTAAAGCCAGTAACAGTTAAGATGGATAAATTTCCTAGACCGGTTTATGCAAGCTGGTTCGACCCTGCTGGTGGAATAGAAAGACCAATTGCTAAAACATCATTTACCAATAAGGGCATACTTAAATTTAGCCCGCCTGGCAAAAATGCAGATGGCGATACGGACTGGCTATTGGTGTTAAGAACGAAATAACTAAATTTTACAAAGATACTTAAGCATCAAAGTACGTAAAAGCTCGCACCTATCAAATTGACTAGTTGGTTCTCATAAAAAGTTACTACCGTTTTTGGCAATGCTCACAATAAAATGTAGATCGTTGCCCGAGTCGTATGCATTTGATGGGTTTAGTACAAATCTTGCATGACTCATTCGTTCTAGCATACACAAAATACTCTTGCTGAAAATATCCTGGATTACCGTCTGTTCCAAAGAAGTCTCGTAAGCTACTACCACCGGCTTTAAGCGCGTCATTCAAGGTGGATTTTATTTCTGTGACTAAGCGCTCACATTTGGCCAAACTTAGTTTTTTAGCCGAGGTTTCTGGGTGAATACGGGCGCGAAATAGTGATTCTGATGCGTAAATATTACCTACACCCACAACTACATGGCCATCCATAATGGCATTCTTAATGGCGAGTGATTTATTACTTAATGCTTTGTGTAGATATTTGGCATTAAAGCCATCCTCTAAAGGTTCTGGGCCGAGACTGTTTAATAGCACATGGTCATTGCTTTTATTATCAATCCATAGCACAGCGCCAAAACGTCTTGGATCACGCAACCGCAAGACTTGACCATCAATGAACTCAATATCAAAGTGATCATGCTTTTCAGGTGGATAGTTGCAATCTAATAAACAGATACGCCCTGACATACCAAGGTGTAACAACAGAACACCCGTATCAAACTCGCACAAGATGTATTTAGCACGGCGCGTGAGGCCGTGCAGAGTTTGTTGGGGCAACGCTTGAATTAAATGCTGTGGAATTGGCCAGCGCAATGTGGCGTGACGAATAGCAACTGATTTGACTGCGTTGCCTACAAGAGGCAAAAGCCCATGACGTGTGGTTTCAACCTCTGGGAGTTCTGGCATGATTCTATCTATTTAAAATAGCTATGAATTACTAATTAATTTGGCAGATTGATAGGTGGATTCAGCATAGTAAAACCTGCATCTGATGCAAAATGATAAATGAGCCCCTCATCAGGACGACCTAACAGCAGTTCGGGTGACTCTTGAATTTTATCAAAATGTACTTTTTTACCATCCGCCAACTTCACTTCAAATGAGGGATAAACGGTTTTACGGTCAGGCGTATAAAACTCGACCGATTTGGCATAAGTATGCACCCATGAGTAATCAAGCCATTCATTCAATTCATTTTGCTGCGGCTTGGCTGTTGGTATCGATACCTTCCAATTACCGTCAACCAAATCTACATTTAGCCTCACAATTTCCCACTGCTCTAAACGTGAAAAATCAAAGCCTGCGACTTTCTCAGTAGGTTTTAATGGTGCTTTATCTACCATTTCAATCACTTGCGTTGATGCTGCTTCTGCATAAGTATTAGGTAATAGATAAATCACATTTTTATGTGAAACATACTGTTCATCAGTCACCGGATTGTAGGTGCCAAATAAAAACTCTTCTACATTGGTTTTATCTCTAAATAACTTTAGTTTGAGCAACGGATTATTGAGTCCAAACTTTTCTAAATCAGTGCTGACAATTTTATTTTTTGTTTTTGCTGCGATAATCGACAAAATACGCTGCACTGAAGGCTGATCCGCACGGGTTTGATGCGGAGCAGTAAGACGCCATAGTCCGTTGATTTTTTCAAACGTGACAGCAGCTTTAGCTGGAAACTCAACGCTGATTGCGTTAAATTCGGCTAATTTGTAATTGGATACTTCATAGACATTTTCTTGTTCTGCGCCTGGTTTTGGTCGCAAATATAAAAATGCGACCAAACCTGCTACAACGCAAAACATCACTAAATTAAGTAACCAACGTTTTTTCATGCATGACTCTCTAATAAATTAACAACTAGCTGTTTAATAAAGCTTTAATAAACTTAACATTAGGCTTTTCTACGTTTCCACCAAAAGAAAAATCCTGCAATCATCATGCCCAGCGGTATAAAGTACTGAAAGCCATGAAATACTGTCCATGCGACAATGCGGCCTGTATCAGTATCTGGAATGGTCATATTAATGTCTTTGAGTGGCATAGGTTGAATAGTAATGAGCTTGTCATCACCGGCTAGCCAGTTCACGATATTTAACCCTAAATCTAAATTACCGCCGTTAGTAATGAAGGTGTTAGATAAAAAATTACCATTACCCATTACCACTACGCGCTGGCCTTTTTTACCATAAGTACGCTCCAACGCAATACCAATATTCACTGGACCGCGTTTGTCCTTTTTTTCGTTGAAGACTGGTGCTACATCCTTAGCTAACTTTTCAGAAGCTAACCAGCCATTTGGTGCGACTTCAACCAAGTTACTTACTTTCCAACCATTTTCATCAGTTCCTTTTGCCGTAACTTCATGCGCTTCAGGAAACAACGTACGCAACATAAAGTTAGTAGTGATTGGATGCTCACCGTAGAAACTAGCAAATGACACGCGTGCATCTGCGCCATATTGTGCTGAGGCTAAATCCATCGCAATACCCGGGGATACTTGCAACCCTAAATAATCGGCAACTTCTTTAAGTCCACGTAAATTATCGTCATCTAACAGCCATAACAAATTACCGCCTGATTCTAAGTAAGCCTTAATTTTTTTCGCTTCAACTTCGCTCACAGCCACTTGTGGGCTAGCAATCACTAACATTGCACCGTTACTAGGTACTTGCTGTGCGATGGTTAAATCTGGGTTTGCAAACTTAAAACCTTTCGCTTCTAATTGTTTACCGAATTCACCAATGTCAAAGTTTTTAACACCGATTAGATTGCGCTCTCCATGTCCATCCAAATACATCACCGCCTGTTGATTGGTGCGCGAAAGTCTCACCAATAAATTGGTCATCTCTTGCTCTGCAATTGGCGGTGTAATGTGTTCAGTACGTTTTTGGTATTCGACAATCACCTCACCATCGCTCTTAATTCCTGCATCTTGTGCAAGTTTTGGCTCTTCTGACGGATTGATAAACGTCAAATTAACGTTCTTTTTTTCACGTTGATAACGCGCCACAAAGTCAATCATCCCTTTACGGAAATTATCGCCCCCCGATGCATCGTCTTTGGTAGCAAATACGGTAATGTTAATCGGCTCTTTCATCTGCTTAAGCACGTTAACGCTACCTTGCGTGAGGATATTACGGTTAGCTTGTGTAATATCTTTTGCAAACCGATATTGGCTTGCCAAGTAACCAAGCACTATTACTAGCGCTAAAAACAGGACGACAAAAAAGCCATTTTGTACTAACAACTGAAAACGTAATTTACGATTGATGTTCATTTTACAAGATCCAATATTTTGCAGGGTCTAACGGTTAACTGCGATGCTATTAACTAAAGATAAGTTAACCACGCAAGCGGTCGGCATCTAAACGACGCACAGTTAAGGTTAAAAATGTAGTGGTAAATAAAACAAAATAAGCAATGTCACCAGTATCTATCAAACCACCAGAGAAAGATTGAAAGTGTCTTGTGAGTGACAAGCTGGCTAGTGTATTGCTTGGGTCACCGGCAAAAAAACGATCTAAAATCATCAAAGCGAACAAAGCAACAAACGTTAAAATTGCGGCAACTACTGGCTGTTGTGTCAAACTTGAAAAATACAAACCTAGCGCTGAAAAGCTAGCCACCATCAGTAACAAGCCGATTGAATTAGCGATAATAAAACCAAAATCAATATCTGCCCAAATATTTAGCGTAGAGAGCATCAGTGCGATAAACACAATCAATATGCTTAAAAATGCGACCAAGCCTAAGAATTTACCCAACACAATCTCTGTTAATGAAATTGGTGCACTAAATAGAAACGGTAAAGTTTGACTGCGGCGCTCTTCGCTAATTAAACGCATTGAAAGCAACGGTACTGCAAATAACATGATAAATGATGCCAACCCATACACTGTTTGACCGACAAACTGGGTGACCCCAGTACGCTCTGCTGGGCGCATGGCGCCAGACATCACAGCAAAATAGTCGTTAACTCCATTTAAGTAATGCGTGCCAAATGCAAACATCAGCAATGACAAAATCACCCAACCCATCGGTGATGCAAATACACTTTTTAATTCTTTTCTTGCAACATTGATAATCATAATTTGACCTTAACGTAATTATTTTAGCGATTATTGGCCGACAGGCTGTTCTTGATAGGTCAGCTGTACAAACACATCTTCTAAACTGGTTTGATCAGGTGCAATTTGATGTAAGCCCCAGCCATTTTGCACGGCAGCTTGCACGATAGATTCAGCTGGTGCTGCATCATCCGCAAAGCAAATACGCATCAAACCAGTTGGCAACGCTTCAACTTCGGTTACACCAGGAATTTTCAAGAGTGCATCTGAACTTGGCGGGTTACGCATGCCTACTAGAAGTTTATTACCAATTCTGTGACGTTTCAGCACATCAATGGAGCCGTTAAAGACTAATTTACCCTTATCGATGATTTGTACATGGTCACACACCATCTCAACTTCAGGCAGAATATGCGTTGAGATAATCACGCTGTGTTCAGCACCTACCTCACGAATCAATGCACGAATATCACGAATTTGAATAGGATCTAAGCCTACGGTAGGCTCATCTAAAATCACCACCATTGGATTATGAATAATGGCTTGTGCTATACCCACGCGCTGTTGATAGCCATTAGACAGATTTTCAATCAGGCGCTTACTCATGTGGCCTAAACCACAGCGCTCTTTGGCAATTTCCACCGCTTTTTTAATATGACTGGAGCTAACGCGATGCAACCTAGCTGCCACTTGCAGATACTCATCTACGGTTAGTTCTTTATATAGTGGACGCATTTCAGGCAAGTAGCCAATGAGTGCTTTGGCTTCCTTAGGGTTTTCTATCATATCAATGCCACAGATTTTTACACTGCCATTGCTAGGTGCTAGATTGCCTGTGAGCATTTTCATGGTGGTTGATTTACCAGCACCATTGGGTCCTAAAAATCCTAAAACCTCGCCTTTACTTAACGTGAAACTTACATCGCTCACGGCTTCTCTTCCGCCATATAGTCGCGTAAGTTGGTTTGCCTCTACTGTAAAATCATTCATCGCTACTCAATTCAAAAAACTCAATTTAAGATACTGGATTTAAGGGGGTTAGCTTTATTTTTATCAATACTTTATTTATATAACTATCAGTTATACCGCAAATTACAGCTTTTATCAGAAAGCGTCTGTAGTAGAAAGTTCTCGTCAAAAAATTCGCAAGTAAAATTAATAGCCAAGCGCTATTGACAGGTGCTTCAGTCAATCCATAATTATGTAGGAACTTGCGACAGCTGTCACGGACTAAGAAATAGAAGCCTACTATATTGAAATTATCGTTTATTATTCTAAAAATACTTTGCTGTTTAATATAATTAATTAGCTTCAATTTAAGCGCTATATTTAAAACCCAGATTTAAAACTATGCGACCAAATACTAACATGCACCCAACTAAAGCTTTTACCAAGAAAACTTCGCTTAACTATGCGTCAATAATAAGTGCATGCTTAATAGCCAGTGCGCTAAGTCTCAACGGTTGCGCCAATCAATCTAAAGTTAAGATGGCGAATACGGCTGACAGTCAGAGCCCGTCTGGTGAAACTGAGTTATCAGCAGAGTTTGTTTACAAATACCTAGTCGGTGAAATAGCTGGACAACGCGGCGACTTAGCCACTTCTGGTTCAATTTTTTATGATTTAGCAAAAATGACTGGTGATGCGAGTCTAGCAGAGCGCGCGGCTAAAATTGCTGCTTATGGCAATATTCCAAGTTTAGCGGTTCCAGCAGTAAAACTATGGGCAGAGCTTGACCCAACCTCGACTGAATCGCAACAAGCAATGACAGAGATGCTGATTGCTACAGGAAAACTAGAAGATACTGAACCTTTTTTAGCCAAGTTACTTGTAAAAGAAGATACTAGGGCTGGCGGCTTTTTATTTTTAAACAATTTACTAAACAGAAGCAATGACAAACCAGGTGTTTTGCGTTTAGTTCAATCACTTGCAAAGCCCTACCCTACCTTAGCGGAAGCTCAGTTTGCGATTGCACAAGCAGCGTATTCAGCTGGACAAGACAATGTGGTCCTGACGGCCCTAGACAAGGCCGAAACACTTAAGCCCGGTTGGAGTGTAGCGGCATTGCTAAAAGGCCAGGTTCTTTATACAAAATCTCCGAAAGAAGCGTTAAGCTTTTACCAAGACTTCGTAAGCAAACATCCTGAAGCCAATGAAGTACGCTTAAACATGGCGAAACTCTTAGTCAATCAGAAGCAATTTGAGGCGGCTAAAAAAGAGTTCCCAGTCATCATTGATTATGCAAAAGACAGCCCAGCCAAAAACGCGCCTGAAATTACGGCTGTTATTGGCTTGCTGTCCTACCAAATAGGTGACTATGCTGCAGCCGAAGCTTATTTTCAGCAAGCCCTTACCTTAGGCTTCAAAGATACTGACCAAGTGTATATTTACCTTGCCCAAACGGCAGAAAAACAGAATCATGATGCGGCTGCCATTTCCTGGTATACCAAAGTAGAGTCAAATCAACGCTATCTTGAAGCGCAAATTGGGCTTGCCAACGTGATTGCCCGCACTCAATCTGTAGACAAAGCGATTGAAAAATTAGATGCATTAGAAGATTTGAATACGGAACAACAAATCCTTATTATTCAATCGGAAGCGGCATTACTGGCAAAGGCAAAGCGTAATCAAGATGCATTTGATTTGCTTGATAAAGCCGTAAAAAACTTACCAAACACACCAGAGCTGGTTTATGACTACGCACTTGCTGCCGAACGGATACAAAAGCAGGAGATAATGGAAGCTGAACTGCGCAAAGCGATTGCCGCAAAACCAGATTTTGCCGCCGCCTACAATGCGTTAGGCTACTCATTTGCTGACCGTAATATTAAATTAGATGAAGCAGTAAAGCTCATTGAAAAAGCACTGTCACTTAGCCCTAACGATCACTACATGTTGGATAGCCTAGGTTGGGCGCACTACCGAAAAGGCAACTTAGATAAAGCAATTGACTATTTACAGCAAGCTTATAAAGTGAACCCTGATCCAGAAATTGCTGCGCATTTAGGTGAAGTGCTCTGGCAAAAAGGCCAGCATGATGAAGCTAAAAAGATTTGGAATGATGGCTTATTGTCTGACCCAAGCAATGAAGTTTTACTTGCCACTACCAATAAATTTAAGTCATAAATGAGTATTAAGTTGAGATTTACAACACGTTTGTGCATAGCCTTTTAATATGTATCAAATACGTTTTTTTCTGCTCTCAACGCTAATACTGCTGCTATCTAGTTGCGCAAGTTTTAGCAAAATTAAACCTGCTTCTGATGCTGCTTCTCAAGCCTTACAGCAACAGCATTTAAAAAGCCTTATAGCAATCCAAAAATTTACGCTCAATGGTCGTATTGGGGTGCAAACAGAAGGAAAAGGCTTTTCCGGTGGCTTGAATTGGCTACACGATAACGCAAATGATGACATTACGCTCCGCTCGCCACTTGGAGGCCAAGTGGCGAGCATTAAAAGAACCTCAGCGCAAGTCACCTTAGAAGATGCGAAGGGTCATGTTATTTCAGCGGCTAATGCAGAAACCCTCACACAAAATGCCCTAGGCTGGAAGTTGCCACTTGCAGGCCTCGCTGATTGGTCACTTGGCCGCCCGACTAACTCCACTATTCAAGCAAGTACTTGGGACGAACAGGGGAAATTGAGCACCTTAAAACAAGATGGCTGGGAGATTGAATACCAAAATTATGCAGATAATAATGGTGTGTTCTTACCCAGTAAAATCTTGCTGAAAAGTGAAAAAGTGAATTTAAAATTGCTAGTAGAAAATTGGGATCTTAGCAGTCACTAATTGATCAAAAACTCAATTGTGTAGCGCTGATGATGTAAAATGAAACCATTCTTACCATCAGGAAAGTAGCATGTCTCAGCACATATCGATTACCGAATTCTTAAAGCAGCATTTGCAAGGCGAACACAGTTTAGCGCTAGGTGCGATGCTGAATGATGTTGTGAGTTCCTGCAAAAAGATCGCTGTTTCTATAGATAAGGGTGCACTCGCTGGCAATATGGGCACTTTAGGCTCTGAAAATGTACAGGGCGAAGTGCAAAAAGCATTAGATGTGATTACCAACAACATTTTCATTGAGTGCAATCAAAAAAGCGGTTACGTGTCAGGTATGGCGTCTGAAGAAATGGACGACATTATTGAAGTGGCAGAAGATAATCGACAAAATGGTCAATATCTGCTGTTATTTGATCCACTGGATGGCTCATCTAATGTCAACGTCAATATCTCGGTAGGCACGATATTTTCTATACTCAAGAGCGTAAACAGCAAACCTGTACTGGCTGATTTTTTACAGCCAGGTACTGCGCAGATTTGTGCTGGTTACGCCTTATATGGCACATCTACCATGCTGGTGCTAACCACAGGCAATGGTGTCAATGGATTTACGCTTGATACTCAGTCTGGTGAGTTTTACCTTACCCATCCAAACATGAAAATTTCTGTCGAGACGCAGGAGTTTGCAGTCAATATGTCTAACTATCGATTTTGGCACGAACCTGTGCAACGCTATATTGACGAATGTTTGCAAGGGGTAGAGGGTGATCGTAAAAAAGATTTTAATATGCGTTGGGTCGCATCTATGGTGGCGGAAGTACACCGTATATTAGTACGCGGCGGCGTATTTATGTATCCGATTGATACAAAAACTAAAAATGGCCAGGCCAGCAGTGGCAAATTACGTTTAATGTATGAAGCTAACCCCATGAGCTTTATTGTGGAACAAGCAGGAGGTGCCGCAACTACTGGCTTACAGCGTATTTTAGAGGTATTGCCTAATGGTTTACACCAGCGAGTACCTGTGATGATGGGCAGTAAAAGTGAGGTTGAACGATTGGTTGCTTATCATTCCAGGACTAGATCGTCCAAAATGTAATCTAGGCTACAAAAATCACATCTCTGCTAATAGTTGTTCTATAGCTCGCGGGTAAATCAGATGTTCTTGCGCTTGTACGCGCAAGGCTAAACTTTCTGCAGTATCAGTAGTTAATATGGGCACTTCGACTTGCGCTAGAATTGGCCCAATATCTAACTCGTCGGTGACAAGATGTACGGTAGCACCAGCAACATTACATCCAGCATCTATTGCTCGTTGATGTGTATTTAAACCTGTAAACGCGGGAAGCAGCGAAGGATGAATATTCACTAAACGACCAGCATAATGCCCTACAAATGCTGGCGTTAAAATCCGCATAAAGCCAGCCAATACCACCAAGACTGGTACATAAGCATCAATTTTCTGCATTAAAGCCATATCAAAGACTTCACGCGTTGCAAAAGTAGTATGGTCAAGACTGTGAGTTGCAATCTTCAATTCGCTTGCCAAAGTTAATCCACTTGCACCTTGCTTGTTACTGATTACAGCGGCTACTTGAGCATTGAACTTGGCTCGCCAGTGTTGGATTTCAGATGCTTGAATAATGGCAGCCATATTTGAGCCACTGCCTGAGATTAAAATTATAATATTTTTCATTTAAAGCAGACAGCATGCCCTTGCGTATTCGGCGAGACTTGATTGAACCACTCAAACCTAATGCATAAAACGCTTAAGTCAACTTAAGCCATTTAAACTAATGAAATTTGAGAAAAGTGGCGAGTTTAACTGATGACAATACTTTGAGCCATATTTAGAAAACTATTAACTAGCTGTAGTCAGTTTAAATTACTCAACCAAACAGGTACTGGGTTGAACGCTATTAGCTACGCTACATATTGCTATGAACTCTTCGGCCTTTAATGATGCGCCGCCGATAAGGCCGCCATCTACGTCTGGCATTGCAAATAACTCTTGTGCATTCGCAGCCTTAACACTACCGCCATAAATAATGCGTACTTTCGCCGCCGCTTCTGCATTACGGCGTGCAATGCGGTGGCGAATAAATTGATGCACCGATTGCGCTTGTTCAGGCGACGCGGTTTTTCCCGAGCCAATCGCCCACACAGGTTCGTAGGAAAACACCATGTTGAGCTCCATGGCTTTAGCAAACTCCTTATCACCCAAGCTTGCCAGCACTGCGTCCATCTGACTTGCCACTATTACCTCAGTCAAACCGGCATCACGCTCTGCAATTGTTTCACCTACACACATGATGGGCGTCAGGCCTGCTCTAATAGCCGCATCAAATCTTGCAGCGGCAGTTAAATTATTTTCATAAAATAAGCTGCGTCGTTCAGAATGACCAAGTATCACATAGGTGCATCCAAGGTCGGTGAGCATATTTGCTGCAACCGCACCAGTAAAGGCGCCCTGCTCGTGTTGATTCACATTCTGCCCACCCCAAGCAATGTTAGTATCTTCTAGCAATAACCTTGCTTGAAACAAGTACGGGCTCGGCACACAAACCACATAGTCTGCATTGTTAAAGTCACTTAATCCCTTGATTAGGCTATTGAGCAAAAGTTGGTTGCTCTGCATGTTGCCATG
>JBKJUR010000011.1:0-14901 GCA_046590165.1 Methylotenera sp. | reverse complement strand
GAAGGTAATATAAACGAAGACCCTATTTTATTTTTACCGCGTACCAAGCAAATTAACAATCATTATGAGCTAGTTCGTTGGCGACATAATTTAAGCGATGATAGTGACTTCTCATTGCAGGCTTATCACTCATTTGACCGGTCAGATGATGAGACCACCTCAATCAATTTAAATACCTTATTTCCTGGCGTTTTGGCTAATCCAACAAATGTTACCGTAAAAAATTTGGTCGAAACAGAGCGATATGATATTGAGGCACAGCATAACTTTGCTGTTGGAAAAACCCTTAGAGTAGTGTGGGGGGGCAGTATTAGAGAAGATGCGATGTATGCACCACATTATTTAGGTACGAATAAAACAGATTATTTTGATTTGCAACGGGTGTTTGGGCATGTTGAATGGCGGGCACATGAAAAGCTGTTGTTTAATGTAGGTGCAATGGTTGAAAATAATGACTTTACCGGTACAGATATTTCACCGCGTGCCAGCATTAACTTTAAATTCTTGCCTGAGCATACGATTCGATTTGGTGTTTCTAGTGCTTTACGCACGCCTAATTACACCGAAGAAAAATTCAATCGTAGCGTGGCAGTGCCAACTTTAATTCCCAATACCTCGTTGTTAGCACAATTTACCGCAGATAAAGGTAATGTACGGCCAGAGCATATAATCTCCAGAGAGATCGGTTATTTGGGCAAAGTGGGTCGTTTTAGTTTAGATGCTAGATTGTTTCATGACAGCATTACCGACAGTATTCGGACTAGGGATCGTAATGATTTTGTTGCACCGCCAGGCTTTATCTTAGTTAATCCTGGTGATGTTAATAATGGTTTAAATAGTGGCAGTGCGACTGTTGAGGGCTTTGAGGCGCAGGCTAAGTGGCAGCTGGCGAGAAAAACTAATCTGTTGTTGAATTATACGCGTGTAAATATTCGCGAAACTCAAGATGGTTTACCCCGTAATTATATTAATTCCATGCCCAAAAATACTGTTAGCACTTTGATTACACATCAGTTTGACAGACATTGGGATGCTAGCTTTGCTTATTATCAAACTAGCAAAACCACTCTTTTAGGGGATGGTGATCCAGTGGATTTAATACGAAAATCAGATGTTCGTGTCGCACGTAAATTTAATAGCGGGCGCTGGAATGGCGAAGTATCCGCAGTAGTCGAAAATCTCTTCAACGAGCATTATCAGGAGTTTGCTGATTACAACACATTAAAAAGGCGCGCGCGTATTAATTTGAGTTTGGATTTCTAATTGCTCAAGTTTCTCATTGTTTTGAATTTCTCATTGTTTCAAATGCAGCAGGAATATTTTAAGTAGTGAACTTTGTTAAGAAATAAACATAAAAGATCATATTTTTTTAAAAAATTAGCGTGTTTAGCGCTAACACTAGGTCTTTTCGTGCCTTTTTTGGCGCAAGCTTATACAGGCGTCACCATTGTGTTGAGTGCGCTCACAACAGCGAATCAAGAGTTTGTTAAAAATTTCAAAGATGAGCTTGTCAGAATTAGTGCGGTGAATCTTAGAGTTAAGGTGATTGACCTGCAAGAAGCAGAAAAACTAGTGGTGGCAGAAAATAGCGAGTTAGTTATTGCCTTAGGCGTTAAAGCACTTGAAGCCGCCAGTAAATTAAAACACACTACACCTGTGCTGGGAGTTTTTACGCCATTACCAACCTTTAATAGCTTGTTGTTAACGAGCCGGCGAGACTTAGGCAGTTTTAGTGCAATTGTATTAGATCAGCCATACTTGCGACAGATGTCGCTCATCAAAACTGTTTTGCCTGAAGCTAGAAGCATAGGTGTACTGTTAGGTCCAACCTCTTCACAATATAGTGAGCTTTTAAAAGATGAAGCCGAAAAAAACGGATTCAGTATCTCAGAAGAAAATGTCTATCAAGAGTCTGATTTAATTCCTAGATTACAAAAAACATTAGAAGCTACCGATGCATTAATGGCAATTCCAGATCCCTTGGTTTACAGTCGAGAAACAGCCCAACCTATCTTATTCACTAGTTATCGACATCAAAAACCTGTTTTTGGCTACTCTCAATCATATGTTAAGGCTGGGGCTCTAGCCGCGGTATACAGTAAGCCTAGTCAACTTGCTAGGCAAGCAGCCGAAATCGCGTTTAGTTCACAGCAGGCGCCTAGTCTTTTGCCGCCGCCGCAAACACCTAAATATTTCTCAATTATGGTGAATTACCAAGTAGGACGTTCTCTTAATATTCCAATTTTGGAAGAAGAAACCCTGTACAAAAAAATGCTAGAGTTAGAGGCGATGCAAAAATGAAGAACATAGGCATCAAATCTAGAGTTATATTTTTAGGCACTATTCCCGCATTGCTGTTTGCAATTATTTTAGCTGGCTATGCTATTTCTAACGTTTTTGGTGTTTTAAATCAATCACTTTATGACCGTGGGCGAATCATCGCCTCTCAACTTGCGCCAGCAGCTGAATACGGTGTTATTTCGGGTAACAAGCAAATACTGCAAAGGTTAGTGCAAGAAGCACTTTCTAATGAGCAGGATTTGAGAACAGCGCTTGTAGTCGATAATCTCGGCCAAGTACTAGCATTAAGTGGCCCTGCGCTCAGTGCGGAGCTTATTGATAAAGTCAGAAAGAATAATGCCCAAGAATTTAAATTGAAATATGGCGTTATTTTTACTTCCCCCATTTACCGAAGTTTAGTGGAAATCGAGGACTTTGCTACTTACAACAGTGAGGCCAATAATAAAGGCGGGTTGTCTCAGCTAAAAATTGGTCAGGTATATGTAGAGCTGAGTAACCAAACCTTGTTAAATCTTAAGCAAGATTTAATTATTAAAATCATTCTGATAGGTTTATTCGGTTTGATGTTGAGTGCAATAATTGCTTGGTGGATTGGTAGAAATATCACGAAACCTATTCAAGAGATTGCCTATGCGGTGAATAAGGTGGGTGATGGGATGTTTGCCCAGACCATCATCGAGAATTCCAGCGGTGAATTAAAAACCTTGCAAAGAGGTTTTAACTCAATGTCATCAAGCCTAAAACAAGCATACGATGTGATGCAAGATAGAATTAATGATGCGACCACCATGCTTCGGCACCAAGCGCAACATGATGATTTAACAGGATTAATTAACCGTCGTGAATTTGAGGTTAGGTTGCAGCGCAGTCTAAAATCAGTGCATGAAAATAATGTACAGCATGTATTTTGCTATTTAGATTTAGACCAATTTAAATTGGTCAATGATACTTGTGGGCATGCAGCAGGCGATGAGCTATTGAGGCAGGTAAGTATGCTGCTGACCAATAGAATGCGTGATAGAGATACTCTGGCTCGCCTGGGTGGTGATGAATTCGGCCTGCTCATTGAAAATTGCAGCTTGGTGGATGCTAACCAAATTACTAACGAGCTTTTGAAATTGATTCGAGATTATCGATTTATTTATGACGATAAGATTTTTAATATCGGCGTAAGTATCGGCTTAGTAGTAATTAATACAGGTTTCGAAAATATCAGTGAAATTATCCATGCGGCTGATTCAGCCTGTTATGCCGCTAAAAAAGCAGGACGTAATCAAAGCTTTTTATTCAGTGCGGCTGATGTTGAAGTGCAGCAACGCCAAAGTGCAGTAGAGGCGATTGCTGATATCACAGATGAAATTGATGATGAGCAGTTTTTGCTTTATTGTCAGCCTATTGTGCCGTTGTCATCAATAGTTCCGCAACAAAAACATTATGAAATTCTCATTAGAAAAGTAAATCTAGATGGCAATATCATGTTGCCAACTACCTTTATTCCATCTGCAGAGCGTTACCATCTCATGCCTAATATTGACCGATGGGTGATTAGGAATACGTTTTCTGCTTATCGCGAGATGCTGGATATCAGTAATGAAGAATGCAACTATATATTTTCGATTAATTTATCAGGTACTTCACTCAGCGATAAAAGTTTACTGGGTTACATTCGAGAGCAGTTTTCTATTTACGCGGTACCGCCTGAACGTATTTGTTTTGAAATTACAGAAACAGCTGCAATTGTTAATTTAAAAAATACTATTAGTTTATTTACAGCGTTAAGGGAGATTGGCTGTAGCTTTGCGCTGGATGACTTTGGTAGCGGCATGTCTTCATTTACCTATTTGAAGAATTTTGAGGTGGATTTCTTAAAAATTGATGGTTCTTTTGTGAAGGAAATGCACCTTAATCGCATAGATCATGCCATGGTGCGCTCAATACATAGCGTTGCAGAAGCCATGAACATTAAAACGGTGGCGGAATTTGTCGAGAATGAAATCATCCTGAATGAATTAAAAGCAATTGGCGTGCATTATGGGCAAGGCTTACATTTAGGCTCGCCAATTGCTGTTAAAAAGCTGATTGAGAGTTTTTCAAAATTACAAACAAAATAGATTGCAGGCATAATAGCGGTACTGCACTATCCAAAATTTTAAGTACTTTTAAATTAAGTACTTTAAACTAAGCACTTAAATCAAATCGTATAAATAGAGCACAAATATAACAAGATGATAGAAACCGACCGCTTAATTGCGCCAGCTGCTGAAAGCCCTGTAGAAGAAGCGCTAGAGCGTGCACTGCGACCGAAGCTGCTAGAAGAATATGTAGGGCAAGAAAAAGCGCGCAGCCAGTTGGAGATTTTTATCAACGCGGCACGTGGGCGTAGTGAGGCCTTGGATCATGTGCTTTTGTTTGGTCCGCCAGGGTTAGGTAAAACCACTTTAGCGCATATCATCGCCAAAGAAATGGGTGTGAATATGCGTCAAACTTCTGGGCCTGTATTAGAGCGCGCGGGTGATTTGGCTGCACTACTCACAAACCTTGAGCCTAATGATGTATTGTTTATTGATGAAATTCATCGACTTTCCCCTGTTGTAGAAGAGATTCTGTATCCAGCAATGGAAGACTATCGGCTGGATATTATGATTGGTGAGGGGCCTGCGGCTCGTAGTGTGCGGCTGGATTTACCGCCATTTACGCTGATAGGTGCTACTACTCGCGCCGGCATGCTGACTAATCCATTACGCGATCGCTTCGGTATCGTATCGCGCTTGGAATTTTATACTTCAGAAGAGCTCGCTAGAATCGTGCAGCGTAGTGCTGGTTTATTAGAGGTTGAAATGGTCGATACTGGATCGCTAGAAATTGCTAAGCGCTCACGTGGCACACCGCGTATTGCTAATAGGCTGCTACGTAGAGTGCGCGATTACGCTCAAGTAAAAGGTGATGGCACAGTGTCATCTGAAATTGCAGATGCGGCATTAAAAATGCTGGATGTAGATAAATTGGGTTTTGATGTGATGGATAGAAAGTTGTTGCAAGCCGTGTTAGAGAAGTTTAGCGGTGGGCCAGTTGGCTTGGATAATTTAGCTGCGGCCATAGGCGAAGAGCGCGAAACAATAGAAGATGTACTAGAGCCTTACTTGATACAACAGGGTTATTTAATGCGCACCCCGCGGGGTCGTGTAGCCACCAGTTTGGCCTATCAGCATTTTGGCTTGCCTATGCCTAAACATCTAAATAACGGTGAGACTTGGCAAGATTGAGTAGTCTAGTGAATGATCAATCGTTTAGCTGGCCTATTCGAGTCTATTATGAGGACACGGACAGCGGCGGCGTAGTGTATCACTCAAACTATTTGAATTTTATGGAGCGCGCCCGCACGGAGTGGTTACGTGCGCTGGGCTTTGAGCAGACGACACTGAAAACGGAATTAGGTATTATATTTGTTGTACACAGTATGAATATCTTGTTCAAAAGCCCTGCTTTATTTAACGATATGCTTGAAATTAAAAGTCAGCATATTAAACTTCGGCATGGCAGCATGGAGTTTTTACAAACAATCATGTGTAATAACAAGGTGTTGCTGGAGGCTACCGTAAAGCTAGCTTGTGTGGATGTTGCAAGCTTTAAGCCGGTAGCTATTCCAAATGTCATTAAACAAAAAATGGCTTAACAAAAATTAGCCAATTAAATGTGCTTAACTATTTTTGCTAGAAACTTAGTAATTAAACAATTGCTTATAAAAATCCAAATGGAACAATTATGAATGTAGGTGTTGCGAACGATATGTCAATTTTCACGCTGATTGCCGGTGCAAGCTTGCCAGTACAGCTAGTGATGGCTATTTTAATTATCACTTCTCTATTTTCATGGTGGTACATTTTTATTAAAGTGGCCACCATTAAACGCGCAGAAACTGATGCAGAAGATTTTGAAAATGCATTTTGGACAGGCGGCGATTTGAATAAATTATTTGACGGCCTGACATCGGGGCGCCGCAAGCCGCAAGGCATGGCGAGTATATTTGAAGCTGGTTTTAAAGAATACGCCCGACATAAACAACAAGCGCGTATGGGCGTGGCTGATGTGATGGAGGGCTCACGCCGCGCCATGCGTGCAGCGTATAACCGTGAGCTGGATGAGCTTGATGCACATCTACCTTTTCTCGCATCGGTTGGTTCTGTCAGTCCGTATATTGGCTTGTTCGGCACGGTTTGGGGCATCATGAATGCATTTAGAGGCCTATCAAATGTCGCACAAGCTACACTTAGCCAAGTTGCACCAGGGATTGCTGAAGCGTTGGTGGCAACGGCGATTGGTCTGTTTGCCGCAATTCCAGCGGTAGTGGCTTACAACAGATTTGCCTCAAGTGTGGATAGACTTTCAGTGCGATACGAAAGCTTTATGGAAGAATTTACCAACATTTTGCAACGTAAGTCATAAAGGCTGCACACGATGTCACGTACTCGTAAACGCCGTTTGATGAACCAGATTAACGTCGTACCCTATATTGATGTTACTTTGGTGTTGCTAGTGATTTTTATGGTCACAGCACCTATGACTAACCCTGGCGTGGTTGATTTACCTAAGGTTGGACAAGGATTGAAGCAACCGCAGGTGCCGCCAGTAGTGCTCACGGTAAAGAAAAACAATACGATTGAACTGGATAGCAAACCGATGGCGCGCGATGAGTTGTTATTAGCGGTTCGTAGGGCATTAACGAAAAATCCTGAACGTTCGGTAGTGATTGCAGCAGATAAAAACGTGAAATATGATGATGTTATTGGTGTGATGGATTTACTTAAACAAAATAAAGTCGATAAAGTCGGACTTTTATTAAAGCCAGCAAGCTAAAACCACTTTTAATACTGAATACACCTTTTTACCTCATGTTACGTCAGCGCGAAAATACAGTTTCATTCAAAGCAGGTATGCTCTCTCTCGGCGTGCATGCTGCCTTAGTCATCGCCTTGCTGATTTCGGTTAATTGGAAAACGACACACCCTATTAATATCGCGGAAGTAGAACTTTGGGATAGTTTGCCACCAGCTAACGAACCCAGGCCTTTGCCAGACCCAGTCCCAACACCTGTTGTGAAACCAGACCCAGTGGTTAAAGAAGCGCCCGAGCCTAAGCCTGTAGTGCAGGAGCATCCTAAAGATGACCCTCAGGTTGATATTGCTTTAGAAAAGAAAAAGAAAGAAATCGAGCAAAAAAAGGCAGATGAAAAGCTTAAAAAAGAAAAAGACTTATTACAAAAGAAACAATTAGCCGCACTGCAAGACGAATTACGCAAAGACGAATTGCGGGATATTCAAAAACCGCCAAAACCTAACAATGATGCTTTAAAAAAACTGCAGCAAGAAGCGCTGGCGGATGAAAAAACTGCGGGTGACCAACAAGCCGTCGGTGCAAAAGCTGCGGCCAATGCGGGCATCATTGGCGAGTATCAGAATAAAATCCGTACTAAAATTCGTGGAAACGTCAATAAATCCTTGTGTGGCGATGGTAATCCCGAACTTAAATTCGATATAGGTTTGCTACCAACAGGTCAGTTGAGTGGCAGTCCAAAATTAATTAAATCTAGTGGAAACGCAGCCTGTGACGAGGCAGTAGAGCGCGCTATTATGGCTTCAGAGCCTTTGCCTTTGCCAAGCGATGGGTCGCTGTTTTCACAATTTAGAAACTTAAAGTTAACTTTTCGCCCTAACGACGGGAGCTAGGTTTTTGTTTCTTACTTAAAGAGTTGGATGTAACAAAGTGTAAATCGTGTGGCGTCAAATTGAGATTGCAGTAGAATTTAGTTAAAGATTTTATGTATTAAATTCTATTTTTTAATTTCAAGATTTTCACTTTCGGATTTTTATCGCAGTCATACATTTAAAGACATTAAGTAGCCTATGAATATCACTAGATTTGTACATGAATTTACAAACGTATTTAAATTAGCCATATTTTCTGCAAGTTTGTTAGCAGCATCATCCGCGCAAGCTACATTAGAAATCGAAATTAGTGGTGGTGGTGCCCAGCAAGTACCAATCGCAATTGTGCCATTTGGTGGCGCGAACACTCAAGGAAACATCAGTACTATCATTAACGCAGATTTAAAGCGTAGTGGGATGTTTCGTTTGCTTGAAACTGGAGGAGTGGCAAGCCATCCTACAGATATTTCACAAATTAAATATGCTGAATGGGCTGCGTTGCAAGCACAGGCTCTGGTGGTAGGTAATGTTGAAGCACTACCGGGAAATCGTTTAAAAGTCACTTTTCAATTGGCTGATGTGCTCAAACAAACGCAGCTTGTCGGCATGCAATACAATATTGCGCCTAATCAACTTAGAACCACTGCTCATAAAATTGCCGATGCGATTTATCAAAAATTAACGGGTGAGTCAGGCATATTTGCGAGCCGTATTGCATATATCAATAAGTCTAAAGGTCGCTATGCGTTACAGGTGGCTGATGCTGATGGTGAAAATCCGCTGACGATGGTATCTTCTAACGAGCCAATTATTTCTCCAGCTTGGTCGCCAGATGGCAGCAGGATTGCTTATGTGTCGTTTGAAAAGAAAAAACCGATTATTTATATACAGACATTAAATGGTCAGCGAACAACATTAGCCAACTTTAAAGGTAATAACAGCGCACCTGCATGGGCGCCAGATGGTAGTAGACTGGCTATCGTGCTTACATACGGTGCGAACTCACAGGTGTATACGATTAATGCCGATGGATCTGGATTAAAACAGCTGACCAAAAGTGCCGCCATTGATACTGAACCCACTTGGTCGTCAGATGCTAAATGGATTTATTTTAGTTCAGATCGCGGCGGCAAACCCCAGATTTACAAAGTGTCATCTGCAGGTGGTGAACCACAACGCGTGACATTTGAGGGCGCTTATAATGTAAGTCCACGTTTTTCACCCGATGGTAAGTCATTGGCGATGATACGCAATGATGGCGGTAAATTTCGTGTAGCGTTGCAAGATTTAACCAGTGGACAAGTACAGTTATTGAGCGAAGGTTCGCAAGATGAATCACCTAGTTTTGCACCGAACGGACGTGTATTGTTATATGCAACCCGTGTAGGTGGCCGTGGTGCTTTAGCTGCAGTATCTGCAGACGGTAGAGTAAAGCAGCGTTTGAGTGAATCTGGTGGCGATATACGTGAACCAGCTTGGGGTCCGTTAATTAAGTAATCCCCAAAGAATTAAGCAAGTTAACTTAGTCGTGCTCTTATGGGCATTGTTTTTATGTACGTTTTTTAGATATTATTTGAGTATTATTTTTTAAGGAGAGCAATATGAATTCAGCTGTATGGAATAAAAAAGTATTAAGTACTTTAGTGTTGGCACTAGTGCTAGCAGCTTGTAAAAGCACACCAATGGTTGATAAACCGGCTGTAGTGGATAAAAGCCCATCAAGCCAAACTGGCGCTAAACCAGCAGATGGCGCCGATACCTCAGCAATCAAAGAAGTGACGATTGATGGCAATGCTACAGACAGTAATAATCCATTAAAAGACCCAAATAACATTTTATCAAAACGTAATATCTACTTTGATTTCGACAGTGATGTAGTTAAAGCAGAATATCGTCCTATGCTAGAAGCGCATGCAAAATACCTACTGGCTAACGGCGGTGCAAAAATGGTATTGCAAGGCAATACGGATGATCGCGGTACACGTGAGTACAACTTATCACTTGGTCAACGTCGTTCAGTTGCAGTGAAAAAGTCACTTAACTTACTAGGTGTGCAGGATAAGCAAATTGAAACAGTTAGCTTTGGTGAAGAAAAAGCCGCGGCTAATTGCGCAGATGACGCGTGTGCACAACAAAACCGTCGTGTAGATGTTGTTTACGAAAACGAATAAGTTAACGCAATTTAATCAAGATATTTAATAATGATGAAAAAACTGACTCTGGCTAGCTTGCTTTTAGCAATACAACTATTTTCTATGAATACACACGCAGCTTTGTTTGACGACAAAGAAGCGCGTAAAAAAATTCTTGAACTAGAAGCCAGCATGAATAGCCAGAATCAGGCGACTAAAGCTGAATCAGCGAAAAATTACCAAGCACTTGAGCAACGCGTAATAGCCATAGAGGCGATTACAAAAGGGCAAGTGCTTGGTGATATGTTGAATCAAATTGAATTCTTGAAGCAAGAAGTGGCGCGACTGAAAGGTGAGCTTGAGGTCGCGACTCACAATGTAGAAGCAACGCAACAGCGTCAAAAAGATTTATACGGTGATACTGATACACGTTTACGTAAATTAGAGAGTGGTACTACGCCAACCATTTCAGGCTCAGAAGCACCAGCTGGTGAGGTAGCTGCGCCGGCAGCCACTGTAGCAGTGCCTAGTAAAAATACCCAAGAATATCAACTCTTAGAGTTAGCCAATGGTTTGTCCAGTCAGACAAAACATAAAGATGCCTTTAATGCTTATGATAAGTTTTTAAAAGATTACCCAAATAGCGCGCTAGCACCAGAGGCTAAATATGGTTTGGGCTACTCGCAATTTGCATTAAAGAACTACAAATCGGCAATAGCTACGCAACAAAAAGTAATTGATATGCATCCTGATAGCCCAAAAGTGCCTGATGCCATGTTTAATATGGCCAATAGTCAGATTCAACTTGGGCAAGTGACCAATGCCAAAAAAACCTTGCGTGATTTAGTTGCAAAATTCCCGAATAGTGAAGTAACACCCACGGCACAAAAACGATTGAAAGCATTAGAAGCCATTAAGTAAGCTTGATAAGCAAATCATCAACTTAACTGGTTTTAAGTTAAAATGGCGCCCATAATTATGTTGGCGCTATTTTTTTAACTAAGTATTCCATTTAACTAACTTAATGAAACTTAAAGTTCACGAAATTTTCTTTTCACTGCAAGGCGAGTCATCACGCGTGGGCTTGCCTACAGTGTTTGTGCGCCTTACTGGTTGCCCCATGCGTTGCGTGTATTGCGACACCGCTTATGCATTTAGCGGTGGCAACAACATGGAAATTAGTGATATTTTGCTCAAAGTGGCCGAATACGGCACGCAATATGTCACCGTAACAGGTGGTGAGCCGCTCGCACAAAAAGATTGTCATGCATTGCTTAAAGATTTATGTGATGCAGGTTATAGCGTATCACTAGAAACTGGCGGCGCAATAGATACCAGCCCAGTAGATAAGCGTGTTTCAGTAATACTAGATATAAAAACGCCAGGTTCTGGTGAGTTAGAAAATAATAAATGGGGCAATTTAGCGCATCTAAAAGGTACTGATGAAGTGAAATTTGTGCTGTGCGACCGTGCAGATTACGAATGGGCAAAACAGATATTAGTCACTTATGAGATTGCAAAAAAATGCCCAGTATTATTTTCACCTGTTTATAACCAAGTAAACCCTACTGAGCTTGCAGAATGGGTGTTAGCAGATAAATTACCAGTGCGTATGCAGGTGCAGCTGCATAAAATACTATGGGGCGAAAAGCCAGGTGTCTGATATGACTGTGGTTCAATAAAATTTAATTATGAATAGTAAAGTTAAAAAAGCAGTGGTATTACTTTCTGGAGGCTTAGATTCTGCTACTTGCCTTGCAATAGCTAAATCTCAAGGCTTTGAATGTTATTGTTTGAGTTTAGATTATCACCAGCGCCACATTGCAGAATTGCATGCGGCTAAAAATGTGGCAGAGGTCATGGGTGCTGCTGCACACAAAACTGCGAATCTAGATTTATCTTTATTTGGCGGTTCTGCGTTAACTGACGACGCGATTTCTGTGCCGGAAAGTGCAACTGTAGGTATCCCAATCACTTATGTGCCTGCACGTAATACCATTATGTTGTCTTTAGCTTTAGCTTGGGCCGAGGTCCTGCAGAGTCAGGATATATTTATCGGTGTCAATGCGCTGGATTACTCAGGCTACCCAGATTGTCGTGGTGAATACGTTAAAGCGTTTCAAACGATGGCTAACTTAGCCACTAAAAGTGCGGTTGAAGGCCATACCATTACTATACATGCGCCATTGATTGATATGACCAAAGCACAAATAGTGACTTTAGGTACAAAATTAGATGTTGATTATGCAATGACCGTTTCATGTTATCAGGCCGATAGCCACGGCGAAGCGTGTGGGTTGTGTGATTCTTGTCGTTTAAGGCGCGAAGGGTTTGCTGCAGCTGGCTTGGTTGATCCTACGCGCTATAAGTCTGACTCATTATAAAGAATCTGTAAAAAATAATGAGTAAGAATATAGTTTTCTAATTAACAGATAAATACATAAACTTCTTGCCAAAACAACTATAAATAACGTAAAATCCGCGGTTTTCTGCAGTATATTTTCAATAAAGAGAACAAAGATTATGGTTATTATTCGTTTAGCTCGTGGTGGCGCGAAAAAAACTCCTTTCTACAACCTAGTAGTAGCTGATTCACGCAACCGTCGTGATGGCCGCTTTATTGAGCGTGTTGGTTTTTACAATCCATCAGCTAAAGCAGGTGCTGAAGCGCTACGTGTAGACCAAGAGCGTGTGACTTTCTGGCAAAGTAACGGCGCGCAATTGTCAGATACAGTTGCTCGTTTGGTTAAATTTCATGCTAAAGGTCCTGAGCACGCGATTGCTTCTAAAGCAAAAGACGCTGCAAAAGCAGATGCTGCCAAAGCAAAAATCGCCGCTGTAGAGGCTGCAAAAGTTAAAGCAGCAGCAGATGCCGCTAAAGCTGAAGCAGATGCTAAAGCCGCTGCCGAAGCTGAAAAAGCCGCAGAAGCAGCTAAGGCTGCCGCTGCAGAGGCAGCAGCCGTAGCTGAAGCTCCTGCTGTTGAAGCGTCAGTAGAAGCTACTGAAACGCCAGCTGCAGACGCTTAAATTTTCCCAATGCTTATTGCTGTGTCTAATTGATATGGCTTTAGCGGCGAAATATTCTAAGCAATGAGTGATATGGTAGTCATGGGGCGCATAGTTGCGCCCTACGGCGTTTTTGGCTGGCTAAAAGTAGTGCCAGATACAGAGGCGTTTGACGGCTTGTTTGACTACGATAATTGGTGGTTAGGTAAGGGCGACGATTGGCGTGAAATGGTGGTTGAAACTGCTAAAGTTCACAACGACGTGATTGTGGTCAAGCTAAAAGGCATTGATGACCGCGACGCTGCGGTAGCTTGCAAAGGCAAGCAAATAGCTGTTCCTAGAGCGCAATTGCCAGAAGCGGATGAGAACGAATTTTACTGGTCAGATTTAATTGGCGTGCGAGTAAAAAACCTGCAAGACGTTGATTTTGGCTTGATTGTAGATGTGTTTGAAACTGGTGCTAATGACGTTATTGTTGTGAAACCTGAAGCAGTGCTAGTTGCACCTCTGAAAAACGTAGAAACTAGTAAAAGTGCGGAAGCTGTTAAAGATAAAAAAGTAGCAAAAGAGTTGCCACAAGAAAGATTATTACCTTTCATAGACTCTGTAGTGCTTGAAGTTGATTTAAAAGCTAAAACTATGTTGGTGGATTGGGATGCGGACTTTTAGTCGCTAAATTTATGCGTTTTGATGTCATCACGCTGTTTCCTGAAATGTTTGATGCCATCACTAAGCATGGTATTACCAGCAGAGCGTTACAGCAAAAGATTTATGATTTGCAGTTATGGAATCCACGCGATTTTACGAGTGATAATCATAAAACGGTAGATGATAGACCTTACGGTGGCGGTCCTGGTATGGTGATGTTGGCCGAACCGTTAGAAAAAGCGATAAAAGCAGTAAAAGATAGTCAAACTGCAGAGCTTGCACAAGTAGATGCAGATAAAAAGATAGAAGAAATAAATGACAAAGAGAACTGGGTGATCCATTTCTCTCCAGTGGGGAAACCGCTAACGCATCAAAAAGTGATGCAGTTGAGTAAAAAGCAAAATCTAGTATTGCTCACTAGTCGTTATGAAGGTGTTGACCAACGCTTGATAGACGCCCAAGTGGATGAAGAGTTGTCGATTGGTGACTATGTATTAAGTGGTGGTGAATTACCCGCCATGGCGTTAATAGATGCGATTGTGCGGCAGTTGCCAGGCAGTTTAGGGGATGGTAATTCTGCAATTGAAGATTCATTTGTAGATGGTTTATTAGATTGCCCGCATTACACGCGACCAGAAGAATATAACGGTGTGAAAGTGCCAGATGTTTTAATGTCTGGTAATCATGCAAAGATTAAGCAGTGGCGTTTGAAAATGTCATTGCAAAGAACTCGGGATCAACGTCCCGATTTATTGGCCGCAAGGCCGTTGACGAAAGAAGAAGCTCGGCTGCTACAGCAAGACTAGTTGCAGGAACAAGCATCTTTATAATTAAAAGGAACCCGCCGCGGTTAAATCTAAAAGATTAAAACCAAGGCGATATAAAGGATAGAAAATGGCAGATATCATTAAAATGTTAGAAGAGGAAGAGATTGCCCGTTTAGGCAAAACGATTCCAGTGTTCTCACCTGGTGACACCGTAGTTGTTGGTGTGAACGTGGTTGAGGGTACACGTAAACGTGTACAGTCATACGAAGGCGTTGTAATCGCTAAACGTAACCGTGGCTTAAACTCATCATTCATCGTACGTAAAATCTCATCTGGTGAAGGTGT
>JBKJUR010000007.1:0-50750 GCA_046590165.1 Methylotenera sp. | reverse complement strand
TGCGTAATGCTTGGGTTGCAATCACTCTATTCGCGTTTTTATCACATAATTTCTGGCTGTTTATTGTCCTTAGTTCTGCATATTTGCTCTATGTAGCCAAATCAGAGCAAAATAAATTCGCACTTTATTTCGCACTGTTAATAGTCATTCCACCGATGTCTGATCGCATTCCAAGTCTATTTGATGTTAGCTATATACGCATACTTTCACTTACCATTCTTTTACCATATTTCATTGCATTTAGAGGAAGCCCTGATAATCCATCTTACGGCAAATCATTAGCTGAAAAATTCATGCTCGGTTACATGTTACTAGCTACGATATTGATGATGCGTGGCACGACGGTGACCGATGCGCTACGATTCGGATTTCATGGTTTTACTGACATTTTCCTCCCTTATTTCGCTGCAAGCCGTGCAATTAAAGATTTCGAGCAGCTTAAAAAAGTAATGATTGCGTTTATTTTTGCGTGTTTTATTGCAGCGGCAATTGGTGCCTTTGAGTTTAGCAGTGGGTGGCTAGTTTATAGTACATTGCCAGATGCACTGCATATAGACTGGAACCTAGGTAACTATTTAGGCCGTGGTGACAGCATACGTGCGTTTGCATCTTTAGGACATTCACTTGTATTTGGTTTTGTGACGATGGTAGCACTTGGTTTCTATTTATTTATTGCCCCATCAATTAAAAATATAACGCTTAGATATGCTGGTTTTGGTCTAATTTTCGCTGGCTTGGTTTCGGCACTTTCTAGAGGACCTTGGGTTGGTTCAGCCGTTTTATTATTAGTTGCTACTGCTTTTGGTAAAAATGCCATTAAACGTTTATCAATAATTGCTGTGCTGGTTTTCTTTGCTTTGCCAATACTAAATTTTGTTCCAGGTGGGGAAAAGGTAATTGACTTGATTCCATTCGTTGGGCAAACAGACAAAGCTAATGTGGATTATCGAGAAAAGTTAATTGATAAATCCATGTTAATTATTGAGAAATATCCACTTTTTGGCGTGTACGATGCAACAAAAGAACCCGAAATGGCTGATATGGTTCAGGGTGAAGGCATTGTCGATATTGTAAATACTTACCTAGGCGTCATGCTTGGTAACGGTTTAGTGGGGCTTGGATTGCTGCTCGGATATTACACATTATTAACACTGACTATTTTTAAAGGAATGCGAAGAATAGCTGATAGAAACAGTGCGGAGTACCTATGTGGCCGAACTCTTTTCGCCACACTACTCGCCGTGCTCGTAACAATCTTTACCATGAGTGGTATTGGCGTTGTTCCAGCCGTATATTGGTCGCTTGCCGGCCTTATTTTCAGTTACGTGCGTGTAACCAATCCATCACGCATTAGTAAAACAAATAATGTGACTCTAGAAAAAACTGTTTATCCAACAACACGTCTTAAAAGTACAGCCTAGGTAATACATGGCTGGCAATGTTAACTTTTGAGTAACTTGAGAATTAAGTCCTAAACCTTTAATTATGCGCTTGAAATAACCTTAATAGACTGAAAATAATGAGGCAAGTCTCAAAAGCTAATCTTGGATTTAAGCTTCTCATAAGCATTGTATTGCTCTTATCATTTGAATCAAGCTTCGCTCAAAAGTCATGTACCTTAAGCACTAATGATTGTAACAACCAAACCAATCATAAGGTTACTGAGAATACGACATTAAACGCTTATGCAGTAAAACACTCGCTATTTCAAGTTTCAAATTCCGCAAGCCAAGATAAAAAGATAGTTATAGCTAAGACTGATAGAATCGAACCGATTAACTCTTCAAATTGGACTAAAAACATACTTGATTGGCAGACATCTCCATTTGATTTAACTTTTTTGAACGAGTCTGAAAGGCCTGCTGGTAAGCGAGGTTTTGTGAAAGCCAAGGGTGATAGGTTGGTATTTGAGGATGGTACTGTAGCCAAGTTTTGGGGTACTAATATTGCTGGATACACCCTTTTTGAAACGCCTAAAGAAATAGTTAAGCTGCAAGCAAAACGGCTTTCGGCACTTGGATTTAATTTAGTGCGCCTGCATCACCATGACTCCTTATGGGTAAATCCCAATATCTTCGGCAGTGAAAAACTGCATTCCACAAAAATAATTAATGAGAATGCGATAGAAAAAATTGATTGGTGGATTAAGTGCCTAAAAGATGAAGGTATTTATGTTTGGCTAGATTTGCATGTCGATCGTTCAATTAAATCTGGTGATGGAATCACTGCTTTTGACGAAATAAGTGATGAGCAGCTCCCAGCCAAAATTAAGGGTTATAACTATGTTAATCAGTCAATTCAAGGTGCAATGCGTGAATTTAATACTGCTTATATGAGCCATGTAAATAGGTATACGAATATAAAATATGTGGATGAACCAGCTATAGCCGCAGTACTTATCACCAATGAAAATGATTTAACACATCATTATGGTAATGCATTATTACCGGATAAACATGTGCCTTACCATAGCAAGATTTTCATATCAAAAGCGGAAGCTTTTGCTATGAAAAATAGCTTACCAATAGATAAAATTACTCGCACATGGGAGCATGGTCCATCTAAATTATTTCTAAATGATTTAGAGCATCAATTTAATCTAGGAATGATCAATAACTTGCGAGAAATAGGTCTTAAAGTACCCATTGCAACCACTAATACTTGGGGTGGTAACCCATTAAGTTCTTTACCGGCACTCACCTCAGGAGACTTGATTGATGTACATGCTTACCAAAGTAATGGCGCATTAAAAAAATCTCCGATAACTGAGTCTAATCTAACGCATTGGATATCAGCCGCACAAGTTATGGATAAGCCAATAAGCGTTTCAGAATGGAACGCTGAGCCCTTCCCTACCGCTGACAGGCATACCCTGCCGCTTTATGTAGCGAGCCAAGCAAGTCTGCAAGGTTGGGATGCGATGATGCAATATGCTTATGCGCAAGAACCCCTTATAAATCAGGGCAGCCCATCGAATTGGAATGCTTACAATGACCCCTCTATGCTTGCGATCATACCGGCTTCGGCTTTAATGTATAGGCGTGGAGATATTGAGCCAGCAAAACTTACCTATGTGTTGGACATAGGTAAAGATGCACTATTCAATCAATCCATCACTGCTGAAAATTCAACTTTCATACGTACTGCTAGCGAAATAGGTAAACTAGTCATTGCAATGCCTTTGGTGAGTGAACTCCCGTGGCTTAAAAAAAGCAATATTCCAAATAATGTGAAAGTATTTAAAAATCCAAATACATCATTATTAAACATAGCGGCTAAAGAAGTATTTTCTGACACTCATGAATTAAAACACAATTGGGAAAAGGGCTACCTGTCAATTAATACATCAAATACACAGGCTGCAACAGGCTGGATAGGCAGCGAAAGAATAATCTTAAATGATGTAGATATTTTAATAAATACACCTAACGCTTCTGTTGCAGTACAAAGCCTAAATGATGCCCCAATCAATAAGTCGAAAGAAATTATAATTAGCTTAGCCGCTCAGTCGGTCACCGAAGAAAAAGAACGAATGCCTTTCTTGTCTGAACCAGTTATAGGTAATATAACGATTAAAGCGCCTGCTGGGCTTCAGCTTTACAAATATATTACTGGACAAAAAAAAATGAATATTCCCGTCACATATCATAATGGACGATATATGATTAGCCTAGACAAGACTCTTCAAACTTACTGGATGTCATTAAGCAAGTAAGACTGGATTTATAAAAAGTAAGTAAAAGTTAAACCTCTTAATCAACAAATTTATGTAACAGCTATAGTGATGAATATTGAGTAAGCTAATTTTGGGTATTTCAAACCCAGTAATTACATATGACATAATTATTGAACCTTGACCATCAAACTAATTAAGAACAAAATTCATTTTATGAGAATAAAATATTTTAAGGAAAAATTTTGACTGACAAAATCACCAAAGTTGGTATTGTAGGAAGTGGTTTTATTGCAGGTGGCTTAGCACACCTGATTAGGGCTTCTAAAGACTTTCAGATATCAAAAGTATTAACACGTCGTCCTGTAGATTCCGTTTCAGATTTTCCACGTGACGAATTAACCAACTCTCTGTCCGAACTCGTCGATACTTCTGACATTGTATTTGAGTGTTCTGGAGATGTTTTCCACGCGACTCAAGCTGTTTTAGAAGCAAGTAAAGCCAATAAAAAAGTAGTTACCTTAAATGCAGAATTCCATGTAACAACAGGTTCGTATTTTGCCAAAAATGGCACCTATGTCACAGATGCCGATGGCGACCAGCCTGGCTGCCTTGCTAGACTAAAGATGGAAATTGAAGGCATGGGTTTTGAGCCTTGTGCTTACGTGAATATTAAAGGATTCATCAATCTAAATCCTGAAAGAAAAGAGATGCAATACTGGTCTGACCAGCAAGGGATTAGACTAGAGCAAGTAGTGTCATTTACTGATGGCACAAAATTGCAAATTGAACAGGCATTCGTTGCAAATGGCTTAGGGGCGACCATTCCACCTAACGGTATGTTTGGTGAGCGTGTCGAAAGCCTAAATGATCTAGATTATTTGATTAGAGCTTCTGAAGAAGCTGGTGCGCCTATTAGTGACTTTGTATTGTGTAAAGGTGCTCCTCCAGGTGTGTTAATAGTCGCTAAGAATAAAGAGGCTGACAGGCTGGGGAATTATATAGTTGGGCCATTACGAACTAAAGAGAAGCTTGGATACATACTGCTACGGCCTTATCATCTTTGTCACTTAGAAGCGCTAAATACACTTCGCAGAGTTGTTGATGGTGAACCTATGTTAATTAATAACTCAGCCAAACCACTTCTTACCGTGGTTGCTGTAGCCAAGAGAAATATTATTAGTGGGGATAGCATTGAACGAGGAGCTGGAGGATTTGATGTAAGGGGTGTTGCAGTTCAATTACGAGACAATACTAACGCTGTTCCCATTTGCCTATTAAGTCACACCAAAGTTATTAGAGATATTGAACCAGGCCAAATCATTCAATTTGATGATGTTGATATGGCTGATACTAAAGCATTGGAGATTTACCGCAGCTTGTTATGATAATTTAAGGCTTATGATAATTTATAGATAAGTTCATATAAAAAGCTACAGGCTTAAAATTCTTGATTGAATTTTAAGCCTGTAGCTTTTTATAGCGTAACTTTAATAGAGTTAATTATCTACTTTATTCAATAATAGTAATCCCTAGATTCTACTTCCGCTCTATTAACGACTACACCTAGTATGTTGGTTTTAGTTAGCAGCCTCATGGTCTCTTCAATTTCAGATTCTTTATGCTGACCATTGCCTAGCACTAAAAGAACACAATCAACTTGCGGTAACAAAACCATAGCATCATCAGCATTCAAAATAGGCGGCAAATCAAAGATCACAATCCTTGATTCATACCTTTCTCTCAACTCAACAATTAGTTTTTGCATACTATTAGTTGATAAAGTTTCAGATGACTGCCTTACTGGCTTATTGGTAGGAATTATAGTTAAACGTGGAATACCCGGATTAACAATAATTTCAGAAAGCTCTACATTCCCAGCGATAAAATCATTCATCGACTTTTCTTGCTTAATTCCAAGATATTGAGCAATACGTGGCTTACGCAAGTCAAAATCTACTAGCATCGCTGTTTTTTGTGGCTGCTGAGCAATGCTAATAGCAAGGTTAATAGCAATTACAGATTTACCTGCTTCAGGTGTAGGAGAAATAACCGCTAAAGTACGCCAGTTATTTTCATCCATTTTCTGCAACACCTGAGTACGCAATGAATCGAAAGCCCAGCACATTGGGTCGTCTTTGTTCAAAGCTACTATACGATAGTTTTCTAAATGCTCTGCATTTAACCGAACTACATTAGTATCTTTGTAGACGATACCTTTAAGCGCATCATCATCTTTAGTAAACCGATTTGTCACCTTACTTCGAATAGTCGATGCTACTGCGCCTAGACTGTTACGCTGTATTTTAGCTTTATCTAGGGCGTCTTTAATTTTTTCCATATATTGCTTTCACTAAAATCTAGCAGAAATCTTTGACACCACAGTATCCAAAGGCATTATAAAGAAATGCACTAATAATAAAGTGAGGATTATGAGAATTAATGCACTAGTTAAAACATAACGTATGAAATTTTTGTTACGCTTTAACTCTGCTTTATTAGTAATATATGGGATTGTGGCCATAGGTTGAATTTTCATAATCGATACTAATGCATCTACGCCTCTTACACGGCTATCAAGAGCTTCCATCAATACTGCAAAACCAATCGCACCAGCTATGGCACCAAAAAAACCAGCCAACATAATTAATATCCGATTAGGTTTAATTGGCTTTTCTGGTAAAAGTGGCGCTTCAATCAAAACGAAACGTTCGCCTTTGTTTTCCATCTCTATATTTTGAGCAATTTTAGCGTTGTCTTGTTTTGTTTTTATCTCTGCATATGCTGTTTTTGCATTTTCATAATCTCTTTCAAGCGTACCAAGCGCACCTTCTGTTTGAGCGCTTTGCAGTACAAGCCCTTCGATCTGACGAATTTTAGCCCTAATACTGCCTTCATCTATTTCTAATGATTTTAGGCGAGCATTTGCAGAGTCAATTTGTGCTTGTACTTTTGCAACCATGACAGATTGTGCTGTAACAGGCTTATTAGAACTAGTTGATCCAGAAGAAGCTGTATTTTTTTCAAGTGTATCAATCCTACGCTGTAAAGCCTTTAAAGTAGGATGATTTTCACTGTAAATTCCACTTAATTTAGCAAACTCAACTTTTAATTTCTCAAGTTCATCTGCACTGGAGCCCTGCTCTTTTGGAAGATTTATACCAATCCCCGCTTTAGCAGATTCCATCGCTACATCTAAAGAACGTAATTCAGCTTGAGTAGCGCTGTATTCGCGTTGAGTTGCCCTTAGGTCATCTTCTAATCGCTGCAGACTAGCAACTTGCATTTCTTTATTTTGCGGCAATGAATTAGAGAATCGCTGCTTATAACTTGTTACTTCTTTTTCTATTTTTTCTAAAATACTTTTTTGTTTTTCTGCCTCTTTAGCAAAAAAGTCTGCTGTTTCAGTCGCCCTATTTTTACTCGCCTTATCGTTTTCATCTAAAAATAGTTTAATTAAATCATTGGTTACCTTATAAGTATCTTCAGATTTGTAGTAATTAAATGAAACTTGAAATGCAAATGTTGGTTTATCACCCCACTGACCAGAGTCAGCAGTAAGCAAATTTACATTTATGTTTGAACGTGTAGCCTGAGCTATGCCAGCGGCGGGGGCATTAGGTTTTTTGTCTAAATCATACAGCTTGTATCTATGAGCAATACTAACTAAATTATCATTGGTTAGTACTACCTGTTTTAAAGCTTCAAAACGGTCAACAGCGTATTTTTCTTTTGCTTGATCTGGCTGAACTTGTTGTGACTCAATCAGTATCGTACCTGTTGATTGATAAACTGGTGACAACTTTAACGCTATTGCGATGGATGCCAAAAACGCTAGAACGAAAAAGCCTATTACATAAGGTAGTCTGCGACGAATTATATTTATATAGTCGTTAAACGACATTTCTTGCTCTATGGCCATCAGTTCTAAGTACCTTTTTTATTAATTAAAAACTTAATGTGTCATATACAAACGTTACACCAATAACGTTACCTCGAGTATGTATTCCAGTTAAGCCAAGCTCTTTGTGTGCTGCAGAAAATCGAGTTTGCCATTTACTGGATAAATTACGCTCGTAATAGGCTGTCAGTTGTTGATAACTTAACCAATCTATATTGATATTTGAATCTTTTCTTGCTCTACTAAGTCCGTAATCAAGACCAAAGCGATCATTCTCTGTCCTATTGAAAAGGTACCCAAGTTTAAAAGTATCCGTCTTTTGAAACCCGCCTATACCAGATGCTACTAACTCGCGATTAACCTCTGCCGTATAATATGAACTTTCAGCCGTATAACCTGCTTTAGCCCCCGATTCAATGCCAGTATCAGACTGCTGGCCCGATAAGTTATAAACCCCGGCATGGCCTGCAACATTTAAACCTTCATTAACTTGGTAATCTGCACCAAATATTACGCGAGATAATTTAGTGTCATCAAATATGTCATCGGGTTTATAAAGCGCATAGCCCAATAGAACATTAGTGTTTAACTTATCTGTATATTCATAATTCAATTTTGTTGCAATTTCACTTAAATTGTAACCACTCAAAGTGCCGGAGTTCTCAAAAGTGATATCTCTGTAAGCACTTTCTGTAAGAGCAGTCCACCGTGGATTAATTTGATGCTGCCATTTACCTGCTATGGATTTAGATTTTTGTGTACCGTCTTTATTTGCGAAAACACCAGTTGTTGTTAATTCCGATGTACGTGATGTAGTCTCTTCATAATCTGCTTTAAGGCCAAAAACACCTGACTCGTAGGTATGATCCCACCCTAGAGTAAGCCTTGGGTCTTCGCGATCACCAAGTACTTTTTCGTTTGAATATCGTTGAACCAATAGTTTAGCGTCTAAAAACCAACGATTAAATTCACTATTAACATCAACTAAGAATTGAGGGGATAACGTATATATCCAAACCGGATCTTTATTTTCAGATAAATTAGGGTTAGAGTCGTATTCTACACCAGTAAGAATAACTGCTCTTTTTGTGATTTCTACGGCATTAACATTTTGTGCTAATACTGGGAGTGTAATTCCCAATATTATCTGCAAGGCCAAACGATTCATATTTCGTTTTTGAAGCGGGAAATTTTTATACATTTTTAATATCAACCCCAAATATAGATACACAGCCTTATTATACCTATATTAAGGTTTTTGAAAATTAAAATTAACTTGAAGTTAGGGAACTAAAATGGTGTCTCCAGGATTCAAAACAATGTTTGATTCCAGGTGCTCACCACGAATCAATTGATCATAGTGAATAGGTATCGCTTTTTGTCCTTGTGGAGTATTTCTTAGTACTTTAATATTATTACGGTCTGCAAATTTGTCTAACCCACCAGCAACACTCAATGCATCAAGAACAGTCATAGGACCAGTCATTAAAACTTGACCAGGCTTCATGACTTTACCTAATACATGCGCAAGATTACCTTCGATCTTGGTAATGACTACAGACACCTGAGGATCAGGTAGATAACCTTTTAATTTTTCAGCAATGC
Organism: Methylotenera sp.; assembly: GCA_046590165.1. Classification (GTDB taxonomy): domain Bacteria; phylum Pseudomonadota; class Gammaproteobacteria; order Burkholderiales; family Methylophilaceae; genus Methylotenera. Next base: position 41,571 of record JBKJUR010000007.1, on the reverse strand, counting down.
GCTTTTCTGCCTCTACCGAAGTCAGCCCTACTACTTCTACTCTACCAGCTAGTGGATACGTAATACTGCCATCTGGTAATACTACGCTTTCTTTTTGTAGCTTATCCTCTCCCCAAACCGAAACCTGTATCAAATCGCCTTGACGAAGCCTGTAAGTTTGGGAAACTTCTGCAGCGTTAACTACCGAAATAGAAATCATAAATAAATGACCAATTAGTAGCCATAAAAGCGTTTTTATTCTCATATCAATTATTTCCTTCAAGAAAAAGACTATTTCAGTTGGTTAAAGCCAGACTAAACTTTAAATTAGATTTTCAGGTTTTAGTACTATTCTTAAAATTTATACTACATTAATTACGAACAATACCATCCCTTGCATACTAACGATGCCAAGCACTAATAAATTTTAAATTAAACACTCCAGCGATTAGACAGCAATACAAAACCTATTAGTGCAGATAATAGCAACCACCCTGTAGCAGGCAGCGAACTTTCGTTTTTATCTTTGCCCTGAGACATTGCATATTGAGCTTCATTGTTACTAATAACAGATACGTTTTTAGCTACGACAGCGTTAGTTACCACATCAGTAATAGCCAACGAGCTCACGGCATTATGAGTAGGTTCTTTACTTGCTGCATATGCTGTAACTGTAGTTGTAGAAACCACACTCAAGAGCATTAGTATAGCAATTGTTTTGGACATTTTATTTCCCTTTTTCAGCGACTGCATTACAACTAATTTATGAGATTCATTCTATGTTTTGTATGTTTTCATCACAATAGCCCTAAAGGGCTATAGGCTAGATCTAGAGTTGAATAAAAAAATAATTAGTTGTTATATTTCAATAGATTAGTTAAATTTATGTGTATCTATTTTTACAATGCAAAACAATTATTTACAAATAAGATTCAATAAAATTTAAGCTTAGATAGTTATTGAATTTAGACTTTTAATAATCAAAACATAGGGTTATGAATACCTGTAAATTTGATTCTATTTTCAATTTAAATTCTTGAAAATACAGGTCTTAAAATATTCAAATAATTAACCATGATTGCATAACCTTACTAATATGCAGTTTTGCCTGTAATCGCAAAAACCGTACGGAAAATAATGCTGATATCCAACCATACTGACCAGTTATTGATATATTCAATATCAGACTCTATGCGCTGAATCATCTGATCAATATCTTTTGTTTCGCCCCTTAATCCCCTGACCTGTGCTAATCCTGTGATACCCGGCTTGATGTTATGCCTTGCAAAGTAATCAAAAATTCGTTGTGAGTACTCTTCATCATGTTGTACAGCGTGAGGTCTAGGCCCAACTAAAGACATATTGCCAGCTAGTACATTAAATATCTGCGGCAATTCATCAAGACTAGTCCTACGTATGAATGCACCTACCCTAGTTACTCTGCTATCATTTTTCTCAGCTTGCCTTAGCTTGCCGCCATCTTCTTGATGTACTCGCATGCTGCGGAACTTCCAAATCCTGAATACTTTTCCACTCCAACCGGTGCGATTTTGCCTAAAAAATACTGGCCCCGGACTGTCAAGTTTAACGGCAATAGCAACTAACAATAATATTGGGCTGATTGCTAGAAGTATTAAACAAGACAAGACTACATCTTCTATAGACTTGAGTAGCAGGCGCATGCCAATTAACGGTGTTTCTGAGAGCGTAATTACTGGAATACCAGAAATTTCTCTAACACTGTGATTCACTAGACGCAAAGAAAATATATCTGGTATCCAATGAATGGAAACGTGCTTCTCTAATATGGTCTTATACATATCCTCTAAAACCTTTGAAGACTCTAAAGGAGTTACGATATAGACTGCGTTAATATCGTATTGGTCGATTAGTGCGGGTAAGTCTTTAATATCACCTAAAATTGTAGAGGTGTTTTTTGACAAAATTGATGGTTCACTGTCACTAGGTAATCGAACAAAGCCAATGACTTGCTCACCAATCCATGGGTTACTAGATATTTTCTGATGTAAGTGATTAGCTAATCTTGATTGACCAACAATGATTACTTTCTCATTTTGTTGCGAATGTAAAATTATTTGTTGATAAATAACCTTAACAAAAAAATGCAACATTAACTGTACAAAATAACCAATCATGTAAAGCTGTGCAATCAAGGTTCTAGAATACACTTCACTTTGTTTCGTCAAAAATCCTAGCACTATCAGCACTAGGAAAGTGAGCGTCCAAGCTTTAAATAAGTTGAATGCCTTATCTAAAAAATGCGCATTACTTCTATAAATTGCAAATCGATCATATGTAATGGCTAATATACCCAGCAATAGCAACAACATGATCATGTAAGGATTTGTTATTCCGCCATTCTCTTGAGAGTGAACAGTAACTAAGCTCCAAGTGATGCCGATGACGGCAGCCCCATCAAGTGCTTGCTGGATCATATTGCTTACGCTGCTACGTCTTTGTAAGAGCGTTCTTGATTTTGTTTGTCTATATGCCATTGATTTTAAATAGTATTAATGTTTAATTTTTACGATGATGAGTTAATTCAGTTTAGGTGGGACATAAGCTGCAACCGCTTGCGCACGAGAACAAACATCCAGCTTACTAAAAATCCGTTTTAAATGATTTTTGACTGTATTGGGACTAATACCCAGAATCATACTAATTTCAAAGTTTGTTTTACCTAGTCGCACCCAATGCACAATTTCATGTTCTCTATCACTCAAACCCTGTACATGGTATTCAGACAAATCATCGTCATCTACTTCAGCTTCAAGGCTTTCAATTCTTCGTAAGGCAGCATCCAAATGAGGAATCAACATGCCTAATACTGAGGTACAACTTTGAAACTCACTTTTTTGATCCATAAATATATATAAACAATCATTGTTGCCGCGCATGTCACGGACTCCGTAAACAAGCAGCGATTGTATGTCTGACAATTTATTATCAAAAAACATAGGCATATCATCGGCTTCTATATCAGCAACAAAGTTATTAATTAGATACCACCGCTCGCCGTTGATTAACCATTTCTTATATAGACTAGTCATCAGACTATCGATATGTCCAGGAGACTCGCGCAGAGACTGTGTACGAATACCCGAAAGCTTTGAGCAGACATCGTAATTAAGAATGCCTTTATTAAAATCACCCCATACGGCAATTAAAACATCATGCGGCACAACAGTAGACACATAGTCTTGCTGCCATCTAAAAAAATCCACATGCTTCTTTATCGAATATGAACGTTGAATCACTTCAATCAGCGTATTCCAGTTTTGCTTTTCAATCTGCAGCTTCATGTCAGTACACCTTTTTCAATATATAAATACTACTTACAGCACTACTGTTGCAAATTAAATGCCAACAATGACTTAATATTTATCTATAAATTTCAATAGGTTACGTGTTCATGCGCCTTTCAATTTAATTCTTGTGCCATAATTTCGACACATCTGTCATTAAAATAATTTGTTTTTAGATTAAGCTGATTGTTAATTTAGGACTTCATCAAATAACTTAGGGGATTTTACGCTGAACTGCGTGATTACTTTAACGACTTGCCCCACCTATATGGGTGAACAAATGTTGGTGATGTGTTATTTGAGCTAAAACAATTGAGCTATTTTGAGAGTAATGGCTAAGTTTTTAACGTAAATAAAACTAATTAACCTGTAAAATTGTGACAATTGCTCTATTACAAAGGATTTTTATGTCACAAAACATTGAGTTTGAATTAACTACAGATTACATTGAACTGTGCAATTTACTAAAATTAGTCGGCATTGCAGATAGTGGTGGCCGCGGAAAAACACTAGTGGCCGAAGGTTTAGTAGAAGTAGATGATTTAATCGAGAAAAGAAAAAGAGCCAAAATACGCAGTGGGCAAACTGTTAAAATGGCCGATATTTTGATTTATATCAAATAATTAACTTAGTTTAAAAGTAAAATATTAAGTTCTGAAGCAATACACTAAACCATCTTGCCTGCCGGATGATCTGCCAATGTAGCGACTGCTTGCGCACGTCTCGTGACATTAAGTTTTTGAAATATCCGCTTTAAATGACTTTTAACGGTATTTTGACTGATATGTAAAATCATGCCAATCTCTTGATTCGTTTTTCCAGACTTAACCCAATGGATGATTTCTAATTCACGCGCCGTTAATCCTGAAAGATGTGGAATATCATTAGACTCATCCGCAATATCAAGTGGTTCAAGATGTTGAATTCGTCTTAATACATTATCAATGTGAGGCATTATTAGCCCCATGATTGAATCTTGCACTTCAAAAGTTTTTTTCTTGCTAAAAAACACGTATAAACACTCATTACTACCGCGTAAATCACTCACACCATAGACTAACAGAGAGTTTAATTGTTTTAGTTTACTGAGAAAACTTGCATTAAACTGGTGATTTAAATCTAATTCATCCAGATTGTTAATGACGAACCAGCGTCGATTATTTTTTGACCAATTTTGATAAAGATGCAGCATGAAAGTATCAATTTCTTCGGATGCATCAAATACTATTTGTGTACTCACATCGCTTACGTTTGAGGCCACATCGTAATTCAGGTTGCTACTTCCATTACTTTTTTTAAAGTCGCCCCAACTTGCTATTAGCATATCGTGCGGTAAAACTTCACTTACACTTTTTTGTAACCAAGTGAAAAAATCAATATGTTTGTCAATTGAATAGGAGTGTTGAATAACGGAAAAAATCTTCTCCCAATGACTATTCTTTACTTCCATATCCATAATATTTTTTTGTATCATTAAATTAACAATCCAGCCTACTCAACATTAGTTGCATGATAGGCAATAAGCATTAAGAAAAATAAGTTATCAGCATCAACTATTTCGAGGTGTAGATTACATTAAAACTTAATCTAAATGTAATAAATACGACAAAAGTACCACTTAATAACCATATTTAATACTGAAAATGTTCAACTTGTATATAAATCAAAGCCATTAGCTAGGCTGATTGAGCGCATAAATAGCCGATAAATTGCGCCACCAACCATAAGCATCCATTCCGTAACCAAATACATAACGATCAGGCACCTCAAGACCTACGAAGTCGGCGGAAATTGGCTTAGCATGACTTAATTTTTTTTCAATTAAAACTGCCGACAATACACTTTTTGCACCTAATTCCAAGCATTTATCTTTAATCGCTAACAGTGTGACACCTTCATCTAAAATATCATCAATCAAGAGCACTGTACGATCTGTTAAATCTAACTTAGGTAGCGATTGCCAGGTAAGTGTTTTGCCAACAGTTTGATTTTGATATCGACTTGCATGCACATAGTCTACCTCTAATGGAAAGTTTAATTGAGTTATCAATTGCCCAGCGAACACAATCCCGCCCCCCATTACACAAATGACGATAGGACAAGTATCTTTTAACGTTTTAGTTATGTCTAAACTCAAACGTGTAATAGCAGTAACAACAACTTCTGAAGAATGAATCAGTTGTGCATGCTGCAGCAAATCTTGAGGGGTTTGCATATTCAATTGGCAGAATTAATTCAATCCACTTTTCAGATACTCTGAAAATTCATCGCTAATTTCAGGATGTTTCAAAGCAAATTCTACGTTTGCCTTCATAAAACCTAGTTTGCTACCACAATCAAAACGCTTACCTTCAAAACGATAGCTTAAAATTGTTTCATCCTTTAACAACTGAGCAATGCCATCTGTAAGCTGGATTTCACCACCTTTTCCAGGCTTAATATTTTCCAGACACTCAAATATCTTTGGGGTCAAAATATATCGGCCTACAACGGCTAAGGTAGAAGGCGCATCTTTGGGTAATGGTTTTTCGACTATACCATTAATTTTAAGTACAGAAGTTGTCATAGGAACTGCGTCCACAATACCGTAGCTGGCTGTGTCTTCTGGTAGCACATCCTCTACACCTAAAATAGAATGTTGCTGATCATTAAAAAGTTCAACCATTTGTTTCATTGCAGGTACTTTAGCATCAATCAAATCATCCGCTAAAATAACAGCAAAAGGTTCATTACCTACAACAGGTTTAGCACATAAAACAGCATGCCCAAGACCTAAGGCTTCCGGTTGACGAATATAGATACACGTAACACCTTTAGGCAAAATACCATGCAGCAATTCTAGAATTTGTGTTTTCTGTTTAGCTGCCAATTCAGCCTCTAATTCAAAAGCCTTGTCAAAGTGGTCTTCGATTGCACGTTTATGCTTACCAGTAATAAAAATAAGCTCTGTTGCACCTGCTGCAATGGCCTCCTCAACCGCATATTGAATCAATGGTTTATCAACAATTGGCAGCATCTCTTTTGGCATCGCCTTTGTAGCGGGCAAGAATCTTGTACCCAACCCAGCAACAGGAAAGACTGCTTTAGAAATTTTCTTCATATTATTATCACCATCTAATGTAGAGTAATCGGTTTATCAACGAACGTAGCATGCATATCTAAATTGGGTTTATGTTGTGGGCTATACTCTTCTACCCATAACTTTAGTTCATCTTTAATATTCACTTCGTTAGTACTTTGAACAGTATCAATCCATTTTAAGAGTTTTTTTACCCATGTTTTATCAACGGGTCTTGCCTCGGCAATTCTTAGTTTTTCATGAGGGGTTGGCATCGTATGTTCATCATCTGCCAACAATTCCTCATAAAGTTTTTCACCAGGGCGTAATCCTACATATTCAATCTTAATTTCATCTATCTGTAACCCCGATAATCGTATCATATCAGCGGCCAGCGCAGAAATTTTGACTGGCTCACCCATATCCAATACAAAAATATCACCACCCTTACCCATTAACCCGGCCTGCATCACAAGCTGCGCAGCCTCAGGAATCGACATAAAGTATCGAGTTATTTCAGGGTGCGTTATGGTAATTGGCCCGCCCTTTGCAATTTGCTCGCGAAACTTTGGAATCACGCTACCACTACTGCCTAATACATTACCAAAACGTACGATTACAAATTTAGTGGTCGATTCATTTGAATATTGATTGAATTCATCCTGCAGTCCTTGGCAAACCATCTCTGCTAAACGCTTGCTAGCACCCATTACGTTGGTAGGATTTACGGCTTTATCCGTAGATATTAGTACAAACTTTTCAACACCTGCCTCTTTGCAGGCTTGCGCAATGGTATGTGTACCAATCACATTATTCGATAGCGCTTCCCACACATTGCCATTTTCCATCATGGGGACATGTTTATATGCTGCCGCATGAAATACCACTGCTGGCTGATATTGCTCAAGTAGATTTTTAATTCGCTTGTTGCATTTGACATCACCTGTCAAATACAACAAGGTTGTATTTGACTCTTGAAGGTCCAGCTCTTGCTCAAGACTATAAAGTGCATATTCAGAAATATCTAAACAAACCAGTGTGCTAGGGTTGTATTTTAGTATCTGCCTACACAGCTCAGAACCTATAGAACCACCTGCACCACTGACCAGCACTGTACGACCTTCTATCAAAATATGTAAGCCAATGTTATCTAACAAAACAGGTTCACGACCTAACAGATCCTCAACCTCAACTTTTCTAATTTGAGATACGCTAAGTTTGCCGCTAATTAAATCGTCAAAAGCAGGAACAGTAAGTACTGTAATACCATTCTGGTTTGCCATATTAACGGCGTGTCTTCTTTGTTTATGCATGGCAGATGGCATCGCTACAATCACATGCTGAACCTCATAATCGAGTGAAAGTTTTGATATGTCATTAATACTGCCCAGCACTTTGACACCCATCAGCTGCCGGCCATGAATGGAAATATCATCATCAAGCAATCCTACTACTTGCCAATCTTTACTTCGCTGCAAATCTTTAACTAACGCAATAGCAGCCTCACCCGCACCCATGATTAACACTGGTTTGCCCTGTAAATGAGAAAAACCATACAGGCGGTACTCTTTCCATGCACGATAGCCTAGACGACTGCCCCCCATCATTAACACCAAAAAAATTGGATCTAGTACGAGTACAGACCTTGGTACTATGCCAAATGGGCGAAACATTAGCAAAATAGCCGCAATTGCTAAAGTAGACACACCGATTGCTTTTAAGATACGTTTAAGATCAGGTAAGCTAGCAAAGCGCCAAACGCCTTGGTATAAGCCAAAATTAACGAACAGCAGAGTTTGTAGGGGCAATACCCAAATAGCATTTATCCAAATAGATTGTAAAAACTCAGGTGGAACATTAAAATTAAAGCGTAATAGGTACGCCAAAACCCAAGCAAAAGCTGCAATGAGAACATCATGCAGGAATGCTAAGAATGCACGCAGATTCATAGTGAAATGCCAATTATTCATATTTTAACTTTTAATATTTTTAGGCATGACTTATTTTACCTAAAATAGCCATTAGCGTACTTGTTTCTTCCACTTTTCATCAATTACCAGCATCAATATAAAATATATTACAGCCCAAATCATGAGTGATGTCATTTGCCAAATCACACTCATATTAAGCATCATGATGCCTGTAATCGCTAATAAAAACATCAAAATATATTCTGCAATTGCAGTAGCTCTATGCCCTAAACCCATCTGTACTAAACGCTGATAGTAATGGTTTCGATGTGGTTGCCAAATTTTTTCACCCACAATCTGTCGTTTGATTAAAGTGACAGTAGCGTCAACTATAAATGGAGAAAACACCATCATTGGAAACCATACCGGCCACAAAGATTGGAAATAGCCGTAGACACCTATTGACCCGGCAAGAAAGCCTAACGGTATAGAACCAGAATCACCCATAAAAATTTTTGCTGGATGAAAATTGAAAAGTAAAAATGCAAAGCAAGCCGCAGCAACTGACCCAGTCATTATTGTCAAAGTAGCATCGCCCATGATAAAAGCAGCTACAGCATAAGCCGAAAACCCAAACAAACCCATCCCCCCCGCAAGACCATCTGAGCCATCCATAAAGTTATATAAATTAGTCATCCATGTAATCAATAATGTAAGCGGAATTATCAACCACCATGATGCAGCGGATACCATCATAAAAACAAATCCTGCACTCACGAAAAGTTGCGCTAATAATCGCCATTTCACAGATAAATGGTAAATATCATCGGTTAGGGAAACCAACATTAAGCTCATTGGAAACAATACCCAATGCCAATGAACGGAAAGATGCAGCCAAGTAATTATTATGCTCAATATAATCGCTAGTCCACCAATACGCGGTGTCACTTTAGTATGTAAAGAACGGTGATTAGGTTGGTCTAAAGCAATATTAATCAAACGAGTTTTTAACAGTAAAACTAAACAAAAAAAACTTATCGAGAATGCTAATAGCAAGTGTTGCATACTAAATTTTCTCAGTATTTGACATAGTACGATGCCAGTCAGCGGCAACCTTGAGGCCTTGTTCCATACTTAATGGTGGTTGCCAATCAAGTTCTTTACGAATTTTTGAACTATCAATGATTAAAGACTGCGTTAATCTATCAACGCTAGCTTTCTTGCCAATTAACTTTGCAAATAATCGCATAATTGATATAGGAAATGGGAAAAGATAATTAGGCCGCTTGAGTGAGAGTGCAATTTTGTTAACTAACTGTGCCATTGATACATCTTCGCCATCACTCACCAAATACGTCTGCCCTGCTGCATTTGGATGCGTCGTACAAGTAATGATTGCATCCACCAAATTACCCAAATAAATTAAACTACGCTTATTATTTATAGCTGCTAACGGCAAAGGCAAACCCTTATCCACCAATTTCAACAATGATGCAAAGTTTGCTTTTACACCAGCGCCATAAATTAAAGGTGGACGCAAAATCACCACCTCCATACCTGTTTCTTTCTCTATTTTTCTTAGTGCCTGTTCCGCTTGCCATTTAGAGATAGCATATGGATCTTGAGGATTTGGTACATCAATCTCACTAAACTGCCGGTTATCTGTAAACTCGCCATTTACCTTAATAGAACTAACATAGATAAAACGCTTTATACCCGCCTTGGCCGCAGCAACCGCTAAATTTACCGTACCATGTAAATTAACGGCTAAAAATGCCTCTAGAGGGCTTTCAGCCACATCATGCATCACGTGGACGCGCGCAGCCAGATGAATCACTGCATCACAGCCTGACATAGGCGCTTGCCATGCATCCTGGGCACAATAATCCGGTATAGATACAGTCTCATCAGCCTCGGATGCACTTAAACTGCGGCCAACCGCCACAACATGTGCATTGGCAAGCTTTAAGTCCTTAACCACTGCCTGACCTACAAAGCCAGAAGCACCTGTAACCAAAACTTTCATGATGATTTAAACATTGCTTTGTGGACGTCGAAAAAACTGTAACAGCCTGTTTGCCAGCTTAATAAAAACGAATTTACCTGTAGAAAAATCACCATAATGCTTAGTTAAAATCGCAATAATCTCTTTATTCTGCCTGATGATATTAGAGATGTTTTTATTAGTGGTGCCGCCTAACCGCATTTTTACCAGCACGCGCGGCAAATACTTTGTTTTGATATTATTCTGCTCAATAAACCTAAACAATAGCTCAAAATCTGCAGCAATCTTGTAACTTAAATCAAATACACCATATTTTTCATACACATGCTTACGTACAAAAAAAGTAGGATGTGCTGGCATCCAGCCAGATTTAAACAAACCAGATTCGTAATCTCTCGATTTCCAGAACCTGACCACTTGGTCAACACTATCTTGTTTCACATAAACTAGATCACCATAACAAGCTTCAATGGTGGGGTCTAAAAATACCTTTGCCACTTCGGTTAACACATCATCATTCACATAAAAATCATCTGCGTTTAACGTACCCACCACCTCACCAGTAGCCAGGGCTATACCCTTATTCATCGCATCGTAAATGCCCTTATCATGCTCTGAAACAAAGCGTGATACACATGAAGACGCTCGCACAATATCCATCGTGGCATCGCTAGAGTTTCCGTCTACAACGATATACTCTTTATCAGCATAAGATTGGCTCGCAATCGAGTTTATTGTATCGCCCACCGTTGCAGCGCAATTGTAACAAACGGTAATGATTGAGATTTTCAAAATATATGTTAGATACTTGGTAAAAGATAACAGGTGATAAAGGCCAGCCCATTTACTATCAGATAGATGATATTGGTTAATTTTTTACCGATTACCCCAGTATTTTCTAGCGACTGAATTAACATGGCTATTGCTTTTAAGTAATAAGCGCGCTTTGAATGCTGACCAAATTTTAACTGCTCAAACTTTGCCAACTCTATAATGCGCCCATGCCGAACTGTCATTGATTTATTATCACCGTGCAAACGGTAACCGGCGACAGGTTTTGCTAACTCTAACCATGAAAATTTTTGATATGCGACGTAGAAAAAAACAACATCAAAAACATAGTGATATTGTTTAGGCCATTCAATAGACTCGTAAACTTCTTTTTTCCAAAATGTGGCTGGCTGTAAGACGGCTGTGCGGTACTTCATCAGGTGAAATCCATCCATTGGATGATAGCGATATTTAACGGGCTTCAACCAAAAACCATCAGCATCAATATAGTAGCCACCAAAGCTAATAATTTTCACATCACTATAACTATCAAATGTAATTGCAACTTTGCTTAGTGCATCTTTACAAAGATAGGTGTCATCTGCATTTAAAAAACATAAAATATCGCCCGTGGCGTGCTGAAACGCTTTGTAGATAGCGTCTGCCTGACCATTATCTTGGGTGCTTACCAGCTTGAATCTGGTATCTATATTGCAATAATTATTGATAATTTCTAATGAGCAATCAGTAGACCCACCATCAGCAATTAATACTTCATAATCGATATAATTTTGCTGCTTGATGCTTTCTAGGCATGGCACTAAAAATCTTGCGTAGTTGTATGAAGGCACTGCAATGCTAATTTTCATTATGTATCCGATTGAATTCTTTGAAATAGCAAATCGGCCTCAATAATTTTATGATTCGCCTTTTTATCTCTTAATAAATCCAATATCTCTATGCACTCAAATCCCAATTGACGCATTGCCAATAAAACTTGATCGGCATTCGCTCCACCGCTATATGGAGATGAAAATGAAACTTCAATCTGAACATAACGACAACGTTTTAAAAAATTTCTAGCCCCCGCGATTACTTCAAGTTCAAAACCTTGTACGTCCAATTTTAAAAAAGCTGATTTTACTTCAGGCAGTTGAGTGCTTATTACATCTAATGTTTTACAAGATACTAAAATTTGATTGCCAGTTCTATCGACACTTTTATCCCGCTCAAGAAATGAGTTGTTAACATTACTCTCATATCTTAAAAATTGTTTATCGCCTTCTGTATCGGCTAATGCTAACTCGTGGGTACGACCATGAATTTTATGTTTAATGAAGTTGCTGCATAATTTTTTGTAAACAACAGGATCGGGTTCAAAACTATATATAGGCAATTCAGGCCACACAGAGCTGGCCATAAAAGCAAACTGACCTTCGTTTGCCCCCACATCCCAAATTGAATCAATATCCTTAATAACTCTGCGAGATCGCATAGTAGCTAAGCTAGCTAACAAACCAAATGATACTAAACTTGGATAACGCAACCGCTTTAAAAAACAGGCTGGCGCGCCAAAAGCGGCTATATATGGAGGTAATATATTATCTAATAACATGATTTATTCTAAAATTGCATTCATAAAAGCTTTACGTAAATTAGAGCCTGAGTTGGCAAGCTTAAATTTCTCAACTCCCATTAACAAGGAGTTATAAGCAGCAGTACCCACAACTGGCAAAGATTTGAAAAATGCAGGCATGGCATCGCGATTTAAAGGCGCTACAATTCCATTACCATACTCTCTCACCATTCTGCCACACCAACCAATATCATAAACAATTACTGGCCTACCGACCCTAGCTGCAAGAAACATGATTGCGCCCTCCAAGCGGTGATCCCAATTATCATATAGCATTAACAAGTAATCCTGCTCAGACGCTATACGAATCAATTCTTCTTCAGATAGAAATTTATCTCGAAACCCATCAAAATCTTCAAGCATGTTAAGTGTTTGGCGCTGCTTTATATTGTTAAATGTACCAGCCACTATTAACTTACCCATTGATGGATTATTTTTAAATAGTGGTACAAGCCAATCAAGGCCTTTGCCTACTCTAATTTGGCCAAGCACACCTAATCGAACATTGGCTGACAGTGTTTGTTTAACTGAAACCAAGTCCTCATCAACAGGAATTTCCAGTGAGGGTAGATATTTTATCTTTGCGCTAGGGAAAGCTTTTTTCCAGTCGGCCACCAACTCTTCTGTTCTTAGATAAAGAGTAACTTCAGATCGATGAAGAAATCTTTTAATTAAGATTTTTATTAAAAAATATTGACATACCCTTTCAGGGCCTAATAAATACATAACGCCTAGCTGCTTAGTTTTTTTACGGTAAAAAAATCCCCAAAGTAAAGCCAGCAAAACAAGATGCGCATCTAAAAAAAATATGCGATCTATCGATTGATTTATGTTTAAGTAACCTTTTATTGCTACAAGACTTTTAAATGTTCCTTCTTTAATGGAGTCTGACTTTACTGGAAACTCAACAACTTTACCTAGCTTTTGAAGATTTTCTTTAGCAGCTTTAAATGTATTTGAGTTATCAAAGTTTGAAATTAAATAAGTAATTCTATGGTTAATCCCAATAGTTTTTGCGGTGTTAATTAGTGATTGTGCCGGATGCCCAACAGCTGAAAACCATGGTTGAATTATGATTAAATTACTCATGCAGATTTAATTTTATTTAAACTAGTCTTGGTGGACAAAACATCTTAAGTTGTTGTGATTGGTTATTCATTTGTTAACTAGCGCCTTTGATTGTAGTAGCTTAAAGATTAATACTTGAAGACTACCAAATACTAATTAGTAAAAAATTAAAAGTATGACACTAATTCACATGCTCCATCGCTAAAGTTTTTTAATTCTGATTAAACTGATTAACGACTCAATATCATGGAAGTGTTTGTGATTTTTCCTTAACCATTCAATATCTTTTTCCCACCATTTAAATTGCATTAAAAATTCTATTTCTTCATCATTGAATCGGTTACGAATTTTCTTTGCTGGGATGCCACCAACTATTGAATAAGACTCAACATCTTTAGTGACAACAGACCCAGCTGCAATAATCGCACCATCGCCAATAGATATGCCATCAAGAATTATTGCTCTAGCTCCTACCCAAACATCGTTACCAATATTAACTCTTGCAAATTCATTAAAATAATAGCTATCAACAAACGAAGTTCCTGTTATGTTATTGGGTGAATAAAAAACAGGATGCGTAGAAACAAAATCCCTAGCAGGATGCTTACCAAGCCCAATTAAAACATCTGGGCCAATACTGCAAAATTTCCCAATGTCGGCATTATTAGCTCTTGATTGACTGGCTATATAAGTGTAATCATCTATAGCTAAGTTATTAAGCAGAACCCCATCACCAATAACATTATTATTGCCAAAAGCACAATCTCTACAGCTTGCTTGATAACCAATTTTTAAGCCTTGTTTTTTATAACGCAGTTCTAAAAAAAAACTTCTAAAAAACCTAATAAACCAGACTGTTAATGGGTTTTTAAACACTATTATCAATTTTTTTAATAGATACATTACATTTTCTTTAAGTCAGAATAAGTACGCTTGGTTATTAACTTAAAGTTTTCAAAACTTTACTTTCAGCGTAGCCATACGACTTTACCTTGTTAGGTTTGCAATAATTTAATAACTGGATTGAAGTGATTCAAGACTTATTGCTAATCGCTAAAACAACTCCACCATCTATGGCTTCTTCTAACTCTTTCCCTGCAAAAGTTATTGAGGATGGAATAGAACCAATTTTTTGGATTTTATCTGATTTACAGCTGTCGCAATTTAGGTTCAATTAATACCTCCATTTCTGTTTAAAAATATTATTTATATCCCAGTTGCTCCATAAGTTTGGGCCATTTGTCTAAAATAAGTTGGGCTTGCTCTTGGCTTAGCAAGCTATTCCATGAACCAGACTTTCCAGAGCGGATGAATGATTTATCCAACCTACTATTGCTAATTGCCTGCCAAATTTCGCTTTGTGCAGTTTCAAGGCTACGCATCTTGTCAAAAGAACTCAATTCTACTGCGCGTTTAACTATGTCATCTGAAGCTACAACCCCTAAAAACGAAGAAATTTTCTTCATCTCATTATGTGCGTCATTTAATAAATCTTCATACCGTATAAGCAAAAAATTTTTACTTTCATCTTTTGCTTCTAGCCAACTACAAATATTATCGCCCCACGACATAAATGAATCTAAATCACCATCCAAAAATCTTTTTAAAAATAGTGAGATAGAGTAGTCTTCTGATATTAATCTACATTTAACCATATAGTGATAATATGACACAGCTACATCTCTTGGGTCTCTAACTATAAATATCACCCGCTTGTAACGCTTATCAAAACATTCATGACTTTTTAGAATTCTAGGCCTAGCTAATTTAAGCAAAAATTTGTTTGTATTTTGATATATATCTGGAACTTTGTTTTCTATATTTAAAAATGTGATCTCTACGTTACTGTAATATAAATTAGCTATCAAAAACCTTGTCCATGTATTACCAGATTTTGGATAAGAGACAATAAATATATCATCGTCAAATACTGTTAAATTTCTACCTGCATTCGTCTTAAAATAAAACTTATAAACTATTTTTTTTATACTACTTGGCATTATCTGTTTAATTTTATTAAAAATTTTCATTGTAAATCCCGCTTTAATATTGCTTGAAATCATCACCATTGTTTTACAAAAATTGTAGTATTGAGATTAAGTTTTCTCCATGCAAAGCCTGCACAAAGTAAATTCCAAGTAAGCATTGCTAAAGTTGCCGCAAAAGCCCCACCTATCAACCCATATTGAGGAATTGCTAAATACGAGAAGCTCAAATTTAATAAAAATGCAACAGCTACGGAAAAAATAACTATTTTTTGATACCCAGCCATTAAAAGCAAGGTGGCGCAAGATCCTGCTACAGCATTGATAATTTGCCCTAGAGCTAAAATTCTTAAGGCATTGGATGCTTCAACATACTCAGAACCATATAACCCTAAAATAGGCTTGGCAAAAAAAAGCATGGCTATTACGCCAATTAATGAAATAAAAACGCCTGCGCGGGCAGTTTCAGTAATCAATCTTTGACATTCATTTTTTTGGTTTTTTGCCCACGCAACCGCTAATTTGGACTGTAACGGTAAATTAACTGCTACCAAACCTATAGAAACCAATGTGGCTACTTGATTGGCAGCTTGAAACAGCCCTGCTTGCTTAACCCCACTCAAATACCCTAGTAAATATAATGAAATTTGACCCTCTAAAGTATTGATTAGGGTTATTGCAAAGAAAGGCATTGTGATAACGATCAATTTAAGTTTAATCGGCTCAGAATTAGCAGATTTAAGATTAAGTGGCTGGTACTTCATTAGCCAAAAAGACCCTAAAATTAAACCTATGACGACAAGTAAAAGCTGAGTAGATAAAATATTTACGACGTCGATTGCAATATTGACATACCAGGCTAAAGAAAGAATAAGAAAAAACAAAAAAGGACGAAGAAGTAACTCGGGGATATCTGCTAATACAACCCTATGCAAACCCCTCAATATTGCAGCACGTAGCTGATTAAAAGCAAATATTGGGTAAATAACTAACCCAAAAAAAACAACTTCCCATGGAAAAAAAATATCTATTAAATTAAAAGACAAGATTAATAGGAGAACACTTATAAGTAGTGCGGAAGCCAAAAAAACCAGTAAATGAGCAAATCTTAAAAGGCTTTTAAGCTGTGACCATTTTTCAGTTTCTGCAAGAACCGCCACTTCACGTGTTACATATGCTGGCAAACCCATTAAAGCAATAGTGGCGCAAAGGTTAATTATTGAGATAGCTATTGAATATAGACCAAACTCTTCAGGGCTTATCAATCTGGCTAATAAAATGTTATTAATAAAGCCCAGACCACCAGCCAATAATTTCAAGCCTAAAGTTCCTAACATGATACGAAACAATGTGACTTTTCTTAATAAAGTTAAAATCTTTTCTTGGAAGGATCTCCTTCGCTGGTCTGAACTAAAATTTTCCACTTGCGTTTACTAATTTTGGCTATGCTTTTTTGATACAGAAATGACTTCAGCTTCTTCTAAACACTTTAATACAGCATTAATACACTCTGATAACGTCTCACTTCCAGTTCTAACCATGATTTCAGGGAAATCAGGAGCCTCATAAGGGGAGCTGATACCGGTAAATTCTTTTACTTGCCCTTCTCGTGCTTTTTTGTATAGCCCTTTTACATCACGTTTTTCGCATATTTCAATTGGCGCATCACAATAAACTTCAATAAAGTCGCCGTCTTTAACCATACTTCTAACGCGTGCTCTATCTGCTTTAAAAGGTGATATAAATGCAGTTAATACTATTACGCCAGCTTCCATAAACAGTGTAGCCACTTCGCTAACACGTCTAATATTTTCCACCCTGTCTTGGTTGGAAAAACTAAGGTCATGACATAAGCCATGTCGAATATTGTCACCATCTAGCACAAAAGTACGGCACCCTAGTTGATACAATCTTTCTTCAACAGCATGTGCTAGTGTAGATTTCCCTGCACCTGATAAGCCAGTAAACCAAACGATTGCACCACGATGATTATTTTGTTGCTCACGACGCTCTCGTGTAACGGTAGCGTGATGCCACTGAATATTAGATTGATTCATCATTTGAAATTTAACTAGTTTGGTGTAATTTAAAATCTTGATAAGAAAGGGCAAGGCACGCCCGAAATGTAGTTTTTGGCTGCCAGCCTAATGTATTTAAAAAACCAATATCCATCAATTTTTGCATGGTGCCATCTGGTTTGCTAGTGTCAAAATTAAACGTACCGCCATATGCTGTCACTTCGCTAATAATTTGCGCGAGCTCTTTTATGGTTAAATCTTCGCCGCTACCTATGTTAACCAAGGGTGGTTTATCTTGGCTAAACAAGCTTACATAGGCCGCATCTGGCAGATTCATTAAATATAAACACGCTTCTGCCATATCTTCGCTATATAAAAATTCGCGCCGTGGCGTGCCTGTGCCCCATACAGTTACACTGGGCTGATGATTCTCTTTTGCTTCATGAAATTTGCGTATAAGTGCTGGAATCACATGACTTTTTTCAAGGTCATAATTATCCCCGGGGCCATATAAGTTGGTAGGCATCGCCGCTAAATATTGCGTGCCGTATTGGCGGTTATAGCTCCAGCACATTTCTATGCCTGCGATTTTCGCCATCGCATAAGGTCTATTAGTAGGTTCGAGCGAACCTGTAAGTAGATACTCTTCTCTAATTGGTTGTGGGCAATCGCGTGGGTAAATACAACTAGAACCTAAAAACAACAAGCGGCTAACGCCTACTAAATAAGATTGATGAATAATATTGGTTTGGATTGCTAAATTTTCATGAATGAATTCTGCTGGGTATGTATTGTTGGCATGTATACCCCCTACTTTAGCCGCAGCTAAAAATACGTATTCTGGCTTTTCATCTGCAAAAAACTGCGCCACACTTAATTGATTAGTTAAATCAAGTTCAGCATGGCTTCGTGTCACAATATTGGTATAGCCTTGCGTTGCTAGCTGACGCATGATGGCTGAACCTACTAAGCCACGATGCCCTGCTACATAAATTTTTGCGTTTAGGTTCATGTTAACTACTCGTGATAATCCATGGCTTGATAGCCATGCTTTTTAACCAGTTCATCACGCTGCGCTGATTTGTAATCTTCACGCACCATTTCTGCCACAAGCTCATCAAATGTAATTTTTGGCGTCCAGCCGAGTTTTTGCTTGGCTTTAGTCGGATCGCCTAGCAATGTCTCTACTTCTGTCGGCCTAAAGTATCTTGAGTCTACTTGAACAATACATTTGCCTTGCCAGTAACCTTTTTCTTGCTCACCTGAGCCTTGCCATGTAATTTGCATATCTAATTCTTTAGCCGCGGCATTTACAAAGTCTCGCACGCTGTATTGCACGCCTGTAGCGATTACAAAGTCTTCAGGCTGTTCTTGCTGCAACATTAACCATTGCATTTCTACATAGTCTTTTGCATGCCCCCAATCACGTAACGCATCTAAATTTCCTAGATATAAACAGTCTTGCAAGCTGAGTTTGATGCGCGCTAATGCGCGAGTGATTTTGCGCGTGACGAAGGTTTCACCACGAAGCGGGCTTTCGTGATTAAACAATATGCCATTGCAGGCATAAATGCCGTATGCCTCACGGTAATTCACTGTGATCCAATAAGCATAAAGTTTAGCAACTGCATAAGGGCTGCGTGGGTAAAATGGTGTGGTTTCTTTTTGTGGCGTTTCTTGTACTAAGCCATAAAGCTCTGAAGTAGAGGCTTGATAAAACTTGGTCTTTTTCTCTAATCCTAAAATACGAATCGCTTCAAGTATACGTAACGTGCCAATACCATCTGCATTTGCAGTATATTCAGGCGTTTCAAAGCTTACTGCTACATGACTCATGGCGGCAAGATTATAAATTTCGTCTGGCTGAGTTTGCTGGATAATTCGGATTAAATTAGTAGAATCCGTTAAATCTCCGTAATGTAATACAAAGTTTTTATTATCAACGTGCGGGTCTTGATATAGATGATCGATACGATCAGTATTAAACAACGATGCACGACGTTTAACGCCATGAACTACGTAACCTTTACTTAATAAAAACGCTGCTAAATAAGCCCCATCTTGGCCTGTAACGCCGGTAATTAATGCAACTTTATTATTAGTTTCTGTTCCACTCATTATTGAATCGCTCTTCCATAACTATCATCAAAACGGATTATATCGTCCTCGCCAACATAATCCCCACACTGTACTTCAATAATACTAAGCGGCTCAGTTCCCGCATTCTCTAAACGATGACGGTGGGTTTTAGGAATGTAAGTTGATTGATTTTCATTAAGTGTAAATTCAACCTCACCATTTGTGATAGTGGCAACACCAGAAACCACAACCCAGTGCTCTGAGCGATGTTTATGCATTTGCATAGAAAGCTTTGCACCAGGATTTACAACAATACGTTTAATTTTAAAGTTTGCAGATTCTTCCAAAACTGTATAACTTCCCCATGGGCGATGCGCGGTTCGATGAATATCTGTAAGTTCTGGTTGTTTAGCTCTCACATTAGCCACCAACTGCTTGATATCTTCTGTGCGGCTACGATCACAGATCAAAGTAGCGTCTGCGGTTTGAATCACTGCAATATTACTTAAACCCAACGTTGCCAGTAATCCGCTTTCAGTCCACAACAAGCTATTTTGGGTATCTTGCGTTAATACATCACCATGTATTACGTTATTTTGAGCATCTTTTTTCTGACGTTGGTATATCGAATCCCAACTGCCTAAGTCACTCCACGCCATATTCACTGGAATGACTGCAACCTTGTCAGCTTTTTCTGCTAAGCCATGGTCCATTGAAATGTTTGGCAAGTCTGCATAACTTTCTGCTAAATTCTCATCGGTAATAGCACAGATTTTTTGAAATATTTCGGGTTGATACTGTTGCAACATTTGCATAAATACATTGGCTTTAAATACAAACATGCCGCTATTCCAAAGGTATCCATTTGCAACAAATTGCTCTGCAATTTCACGACTTGGTTTTTCAACAAACTTTTCAACTTGATGAATAGGTGACTCTGCATTTGCCAAACCTAAAATTTGAGCTGGTTTAATATAGCCATAACCCGTGGCTGGCTCATGCGGTGTAATGCCTAATAAAGTTAAATAGCCTTCTTCTGCGGCAACTTCTGCGCTACGCCATGCACTTAAAAAAGCAGCATTATTATCAATTGCGTGGTCAGAAGCAAACACACCGATGCATGCATTAGGTTCTTTCAAATGAATCTTACACACTGCATATGCAATCGCAGGTAAAGTATTTTTTGCACATGGCTCGGCAAGGACATTAGCCACTGCTTCTGGAAACAATTCTGCTAACTGCCCTTTCACTTCAAACTTATGGTCTTCATGGGTAACGGTGAATAAATTGACCGCGTCCACATGCTGGCTAACACGCATCACAGTTTGTTGCAGGAGAGTTTGTTCACCATTAAGTGCTAGTAGCTGCTTGGGCCTTAATGTTCTTGATAATGGCCATAGGCGTGTACCAGAACCACCACATAAAATAATTGCGTAACGTTTATTCATGATTGATGAGCCTTAACTAAAATCCCGGGTGCAGTTGAATCTGCAAGTTTTATGTCAGATTTTGTTTCTTGCGTCAGCAGTGTAATTTCTGCCTGAAGTAACTCGTATTCTTTAATTTTTGCTTTTAAAAAACGTACAGTAGTCATTGACTTCTCTTCTAACCCACTTGGTGTTAACAAGTACATATAAGCAAATTTATTCTGATGATTACGAAAGTTTGTCGCCTTTATTAACCCCTTTTCAACCAGCGCTTTGAGGCAAAAGTTAGTTTTTCCAAGACTAATGCCTAAATTTTTCGCAAGTTCACGCTGGCTAATCTCAGGTTTAGCTTCTACTAGCTTAAGAATCTTGTATCGGTATTCGTCCGTTAACATGATAAATAGTATTTAATCACTGCGTTCATAGTATGAACACGAGTCTAGCAAAAAACTTATCGTTCTTGCAATCAATATAAATCAATATGTGCGAGCACTATATCTACAAACACGATGAAGCAACTACTTTTGTAAGTCACTTATTAACTTTGAAATCTCATCTACTTTTTGCTGAACCAATGCTATGTTGGCTCGTGTTTCAACATTCAAACGCAATAATGGCTCTGTGTTAGAGCCGCGCAAATTAAATCGCCATTCATCAAAAGCCATGCTTAAACCATCTGTATGATTAATGCTAGGTGATTGTTGTATAAAGTGATTTTTTACTTGCTGCATCGCATCTGATACGTTTGCCACTTTAAAGTTTATTTCGCCACTACAAGGAAACAGACTAATCCGTTGCGCTACTAACTCAGATAACACTTGTCCTGTTTGGCTTAAAAGTTCGCACACTAATAACCATGGAATCATACCGCTGTCGCAGTAAGCAAAATCTCTAAAATAGTGATGTGCGCTCATTTCACCGCCGTAAATTGCGTTTTCAGCCCGCATACGTTCTTTAATAAATGCATGGCCTGTTTTACTCATTATCGCTTGTCCGCCTGCATTGGTCACAATATCAACGGTATTCCATGTTAAGCGTGGATCATGAATGATTTTTTCATTCGGATGTTTTGCTAAAAAGGCAGCCGCTAGCAACCCGACGATGTAATAACCTTCAATAAACTCACCTCGTTCATCGAACAAGAAACAACGGTCAAAATCACCATCCCAAGCAATTCCCATATCTGCTTGATTCGCAATAACAGCATCAGCTGTCGCGGCCCTATTTTCTGGTAACAGTGGGTTCGGGATTCCGTTAGGAAAGTTACCATCGGCCTCATGGTGTACTTTAATAAACGTAATGGACACATTTTTTTGCTTAAAAGCATGTTCTAGCGCATCAATGACATGCCCAGCAGCGCCATTGCCTGAGTTAACGACTAACTTAAGTGGGCGTAATTTACTCGCATCAATATAAGTCATTAAATGTTCGATGAAAGCAGGCAACACATCTTGATTAATTAGCGAACCACGCTTGCCAACTGCAGTAAACTGATTAGCTTCTGCAAGCCTTTGAATTTCATGTAACCCGGTGTCACCACTAATCGGTCTTGACCCTGCCCTCACCAGCTTCATACCGTTATAATCCATTGGATTGTGGCTTGCAGTAACCTCTATCCCACCATCTACTTTTAAATAGAATGTTGCAAAATAGACTTCTTCAGTCCCAGTCATACCAATATCAATGACATCAACACCTTCATCCATTAAACCTTTAGCCAAAGCCATTTTAAGGCCATGACTGGTGTGACGAATATCAGCGCCTAAGACTATAGATTTTGGCTTGAGATAAACGGCACAAGCCCGACCAATTCTGTAGGCTATGTCTTCATTTAGCTCTTCACCTAATTTGCCACGTATGTCGTATGCTTTAAAGCAAGTCAGTGTGTTGTTGATTTGTTGATCAGCTTGAGCCATAGGTTCCACCAGTAAATTTTTTTATATCACGCAATTGTCGTTTGGTTGGGCGCCCTGCACCGCGTTCGCGCAGTGCGTGCTCGCCTTCGCCGGTTGCTTTGGCATTTTCACGCTTGTTAATACTTGCCGGTGTTTCTGTGTATAAAAGCGCGGCTTCTGGCGCTCCTCTACGCATGTTAGAAAGTGCAAGTACCGTAACTTCAATTTCAAAGTCTCGGTTACGGATGTGGATGATTTGCCCCGCACGCACTTCTTTAGCCGGTTTTACACGGTCACTATCTACATGCACTTTGCCAGACTCAACAGCGGTGGTAGCCAAGCTGCGTGTTTTGAAAAAACGTGCCGCCCAGAGCCACTTATCTAATCTACACTTAGCATCATCTGTATCAGTGGTGTTTTTACGATCAATATCACTCATGATTTTTTATTAAATCGCCGTTAATTCAATACTCGAGTAATCAATTTAACTTTATAAATTTTTGAGTAAGTATTGCGGAAGATTTGCTTCTAAAGTGAGTTTAAATTTGCTTAAACTAGCTTCCGCCATGTGATTCACTTCTGCTAAGGTATGCCCCGTAAGGTGCAAAATACCTTCAGCAACATTATTCATGGTTGCAATTTCAAACTGTCCGGCAGCAACTGCTGCAATCACTTCATCGCTTAACATTAAGTGCCGCATATTACGTGCTGGCAGCAATACGCCCTGCTTGCCATTCAAACCTATATCTTTACAAACCCTAAAGTAACCTTCGATCTTTTCGTTCAACCCGCCCACTGGCAACACCTCGCCATGCTGGTTTAGTGCTCCGGTAACAGCGATGCCTTGCTTAATCGGCAGTTTAGAAAGCGATGATAGCAATGCAAAGAGCTCAGCGCATGAGGCAGAATCACCATCAACGCCGTTATATTCCTGTTCGAATACCAATGAAGCGGTAAGATTTAGGGGATTGAATTGGGCAAAGTTCGTATGTAACCAGCTTTGCAATATCATCACGCCTTTATCGTGTGTGGGGCCGCTCATGGCTACTTCGCGGTCAATCGTGAGAATACCGCGGTTGCCAGCATAGCAATTGGCAGAGATGCGAACCGGTGAACCAAAACTCGCATCGGCAAGATCAATGTGAGTAAGACCGTTAATCTGCCCTACAGCCTCACCCTGCACGGTAATCATCAATTCGTTATCAACAATTGAATCACGCATGTGCGCTTCGATATAGCTATGACGAGCATATTTACGGTGAATGGCTGCTTTTACATCTTCAATGGCCACTAATTTAGCGCCGCGTAAATCTGCCGCGGCTGCACTTTCTAAGATTAACTTTTCAAGTACCGCAAACTGTGTGCTGATGCGCGTTTGATCTTCTTGCAATCTATGCATGGCTTGCAACAAGGTAGCCACCGCCTCGGCTGTGAAATGACAACAATTGAATTGCTGACATTTTTGCGCTATAAAAGCGGCATAAGCGGCATAGATTTCGGTGCTAGCTTTTACTTTTTCAGCAAATTCAATTTTGATAGGGAAGTAGCTGAAAAAATCAGCTTTTTCATCAATCAATTGGTAATAATCTTCACGGGTTGCGACCAATACCAACTTTACTGATACTGGAATAGCGACTTGTGGACTGACAAAACCGCTACCTTGACTGCTGCTACTACTTAAATCTTCAATTTGCAGCGTGCCATTGCGTAAAAAACGATGCAACTTTTCAAGTAGCTGCGACCCACTTGATTCATCAGCCAAAATATCACGTAGATGTAGCAGTAAAGTACCGCCATCAGCCCGTAGCAAATTACCCGCACGTAACCGCATAAAATCTGGTGTAGTGCTGGAATCACCAGCACTTTCTACTCCACCAAATAGTGATTGTAAGCTAGGGTCATTGTCGTATAGTACGGGTGCATTATCATTAGCTTGGTGTTCTACAAGTACATTAGCGCGATAACGACCGAAGAAACTCTCACTTAGTAGCGCGTCTAGGTTATTGTCACCATCACCCACATTGGGTTGCCAAGCTTCCAGGTAATCTAAAACGTCTTTTTGCAACAACTCGAAATAGTTTTTCAGCGCATTACCTGTTTCACTATTGAACACAATCGATTCAACATTCCCTTTAATCACACTCAACTGTGCTTCTAAAAACGCTTGTATTGGTGCTAAAGAATTATCTTTAACTTTGGCTTCAAGCAAGCTGGCAAGCTCTTTAGCCAAATGCCGCACAAATTGATCTAATGCTAGCTTTAATTTTGTACCTACACCTGCTGGCAACTTTAAGAATAAAGGCTTTCCGCTCATATCGAATTGATATAGCGCAATAATATCTTTAAGTACAATTTCATTAGGCGCAGCTTGATTTTCCGCTGCCTCATGCATAGCACTTAACATAAGAGAAGTGCGACCAGTACCTGGTTCACCTAATGCTAATAAATTAAAGCCTGGCTGTTTTATACTTAAACCAAATTCAGCAGCTTTTTTTGCCTCAAATTGTGCAATCCAAGCTTGATATTGCGCACTTTTATTTTCAGCAAAAATAAGCTCTGAAGTATCTGCAAAGCTTAATTGCTTGGCAGATATATTGAGGGTTAATTGCTGTGGCGCTAATATTTGCAAGGTTGTGTTTTGTGACATAGATTCTTAAGGTAAAATTTAATTAGTTTTTATTGTTAGATGCTGATATTCGAAAGCTTAATTTATTAACCATATTAAGGCTTAGTCCATCGTTGTCGGGCTTCATCATCAGTGATTTTTGCTTCAATCCAGCGCTCAGTGGTTTTATCACCTAATTGCGTCATTTCTTTTTTCCAAAATGGCGCTTCGGTTTTCAAATAATCCATTATAAATTCACAAGCTTTAAATGCCTCTCCACGATGAGCGCTAGTGACCGCTACTAAGACGATTTGATCTGTGGGTTGTAGTGTACCTACACGGTGAATAATCAATATATCGAAAATATCCCAGCGACTTTTTGCTTGATCAGCAATAGCCTCTAAAGCTTTTTCGGTCATGCCGGGATAATGCTCTAAGGTCAAAAGTGAAACCGTATCACCATCGTTTATATCTCGCACTTGTCCAATAAAGCTCACAACCGCACCAGTGTCTTTGCGCGCGCAACGTAACTGGCTAATTTCCAAGCCTGCATCAAAATCTTTAGTTTGTACGCGTACGGTCATAAGCGATATTACAACTTAACCACCAGTAACTGGCGGGAAAAAAGCAACTTCATCGCCGTCGGCAATTAGCGCTTTATCATCCACTAACTCATGGTTAATAGCGCCTCGTACCTTTAATTTACCTAGCAACATTTGCTGCCAAACATCACTACGTTTAGCTAAGTGGGCTTTTAGTTTAAGTATCGTTAGCGAGTTTGCATACTCATCATCTGGCAACTCTAAATCTTCTGTAGAAAATTTTAGCGTTTCTTTAAGTCTTGCAAAATAAAATATTTTAATTTTCATAAGGTTATATAACTTAATTAATCTAACTTATCATTAACTATCTCTGCTGCATCATCAATCAAATCAAGTAAGTCTGCGGGCTTATTAGCCAGCTCTACGCGCTCAATTTGCGCAAATCGCTGAGATATTTTTTGGCTAGAAATATGCACATCCTGAGCGTTTTCATGCGCCTGCCGAATATTGTCAGCTAATTTCTTCATACGCTGATCAAAACGGCCAAAGTCTTTGCTGAGCTTACCTAGCTCGTCTTTAATCACATGTACTTGTTTGCGTGTTTCGACATCTTTAAGCACCGCGCGTGCAGTGTTTAGCACAGCCATTAGCGTAGTAGGCGATACTACCCAAACACGCTTATTCATAGCGTATTCAATCACGTCATTATGATAAGCGTGTAACTCTGCAAATACCGCCTCTGCGGGAATAAACATTACTGCGCCGTCAGAAGTAACATTGGAAATAATGTATTTATTAGCAATGTCATCTACATGCTTTTTAACATCTAATTTAAATTGTTTTTCAGCTATTAACTGCTCGGCATCGCTTAATTTGCTATCAAACATACGGTGATAGTTTTCAAGCGGGAATTTACTATCTACGGCTACCGTACCTGTAGGGTCAGGTAAAAATAAAGCGCAATCAGCACGTGTGCCGTTTGAAAAAGTATGTTGCATAGCAAATGAGTTCACTGGCAATACATTACGTACCAGGGCCTCTAATTGCACCTCGCCAAATGCGCCGCGACTACGCTTATCGCCCAACAGCTCCTGCAAGCTCACAACATTGGTCGTTAAACCGTCAATTTTCTTTTGTGCTTCATCAATCGTTGCGAGGCGTGCCATCACATCTATAAAAGTTTGATTCGTTTTCTTAAACCCTTCATCTAAACGTTCAGATACTTTGCCGCCAATCTGTTCCAGGCGACTATCCACAGCCTTAGTAAGGCTTTCTATGCTTTGTGTAAGTGTAGTAGTGGCTTTTAGCATGGTATCGTTGATTAAGGCTTGTTGCGACTTACCTTGTTCACTTAATGTGATGTGCAACTTCTCAAGCACAGATTCGCGTGTTAACGACAGGTTGTTTTGTTGTGCGAGTTGTAACGCTTGCATTGCCTCACGGGTTGCTTGCAACTCGCTGGCAACGCTCATCCGCAGGCGCTCACTAGTTTCATTTGCAGAAGCACTTAATCTATCGCCCAGTTTATTCAATCCATCGTTGAAATCCAATAGCATCGCACGATGCTTTTCTTCCAACTGCTGCAAAATCACCAGATTCTTGTCGAGCTCACTATTGCGCAACGTTTGCCATACAAGAAGCAACAAAATAGCCAGTGCAATCACTAAAATAATAATTTGTATCATAGCCCGCAATTATACCCGATACAGACTGTTTTAATGACGATGGCGACGAACCTAGATAAGGCAGTGATATGTAAAATTCGATGGTAAATGAAGGTTAACTTCAGCGCCTTATTTACGCAGACAAGGCAGTTGGTATGGTAATTATCTCTGTTTTGGGATTGCTGAACGCCTTGAGCAATATTTTGTAAGTATCTAAATCAAATTTAAAGTCAGTTCTTTGCGTCAACATTTCTGAGAAATCTTGTGCATCTTCAGTGACTCCTAAATAGCACCAATATTCAAAGATATGAATTTGAGTTTTACCATTTTCGACATTGTGTTCACGCAAACCGACTTTTCCCGAAAATGGCCATGTTCTAAGTTTTTGTGCCACTAATGCTTGCTGTAAGCGCAAGTAATGTATTTCTGGCGCTTCGCGACCACAGCATACGCCCTTGCACATCTTCAATTGGCTGGCAAAACAAGTGCCTTTCCCTGCCTCCAGCCCAAGTACTCTGGGACATAAATGATGCACCTCAGCAATTTTACGCAACACTTCTAAAGCTTGACGCTTACTCTTAAAAGTACCAAATAATTGACCGAGTTCTGCAGGATTAATTTCATCTTCGCGTACTAAGGTTAATGCCGGTGAAGCCTTGGGGTCAGAATTGAGTTTCCAACTACATAATTGGCGCTCATTCCTCAATTGTCGGTTATAAATAGGTTGGCGCTCTTTCACTAGGCGAGATTCTAACAACAGCGCACTAAGGTCACCCGCAGTTTCCAACCATTCCACATGCTTAACTTCTTGGCCGATGCGCATTTCTTTTGTGGAGGCATGATCGCTACTGAAATGTGACAATACTCTTGCACGGATGTTAATGCTTTTGCCTATATATATCGGCAAATCATTCTCACCATAAAATACATAAACGCCTGGTGTCTCAGGCATATCATCAAATAAATGGGCATCTAAATGCAGTGGTAAAATTGGGCCGCGCATGAGTTGTGCAGCTGCACTTTCAATCGCCGCATCTCCTAACTCCAGCTTAGCTGACTCTAAAAATGCCAAGATACTTTCAACATCACCCATCGCACGGTGACGGGCAATGCTTGTAATATTATGGCGTAGCATAATTGCATCTAAACCATGGCTCCGATGCTCGGGGTAGAGCAAACGAGAAAGCTTTACGGTACAGATCACTTTTTGCCGCAAAGTGTAATTTAATCGCTTAAATTCAGACTTAATAAAACCATGGTCAAAACGTACGTTATGCGCAGCTAATACAGAACCCTCAAGAAAGCCCAAAAGCTTATCCGCTACCTCGGAAAATTTTGGTGCGCTCGCTACCATTTCATTATCAATACCCGTAAGTTGCTGAATAAAAATAGGAATAGGCTGTTCAGGATTCACCAAGGTTTGCCAGCGAGCAACCTCAACGCCGTCATCAAAACGTACCAGTGCTATTTCAGTAATGCGATCTTTAAGTGGCGTAGCGCCTGTTGTTTCAAGATCTAGATAGGTGATGGATGGTAACAAAAAGTGTGGCTTATTTTAATGAAAATTATTTAGGTAGCGCTTAATACTTAAGCTAACTTGTTGTTGATTGCTGTGATGAAAGGTCCTAACTTTGGTGGACTTGGTTCGATGTCCACCCGAATGCCAAACTTGCTGAGCGCTGCGGTGCATACAGGGCCTATAGATGCAATCAAACTGCTATTCAAGCTAGTTTCAAGGCTTGCTTTGCGGTCAAGCTGCTGTGCAACGGTAAATAAATTATAAACTTGGGATGCACTAGTAAAACATACGACATCTATCGCATTTGCATCCAACGCATCCATCATATCAACCATAGGCCTAGTATTCTCAGGCAGGCTCCAGCGATAAGTCGCAACTTCTGTCACCAGTGCGCCTCTTTGTTCAAGTGCCATTTGCAACTCCAAATTAGTATCGCCATACCGTTGCACCACCACACGCTTACCAGCAATTGAAGTTTTATCAAGCTCCGCAAGCACCTCAGCTGTGGTGTAAGGTTCAGCTGCCGTAAAATCGATACGCACCTTGCGTGAACGAAGTACCGCAGTAGGTTTAGGGCCACGTACCACAACAATTGAAGATGCAAAGATTGCCAATAGATTATCGGTGATGCCTAGAGAGTCTGTAGTCGCAAACAAAGCCTTAACGCCTACACCCGTTTGAAAAATGAAAAGGTCTGGCAACTGGCTTTGCCAGTTCGATACTAACTTTGCAATCAAAACTGGATCAATATCAGGCACCTCAGCCAATGCTGGTGCAGAGAAAGGCGTACCACCATACTTTCTAACTAGATCGGCCAGTTGTTCACCAGACCTATTTTCTAAAATTGCAATTGTTTTATCTTTCAATTTTCTTCATTTCTTTGCATTAATTTAATAATTAACCAAACTATCTAGCTTGAGCTAGATTTAATTGGTATTAATCGATGCTTTAAGTATAACAAATCCCCAATACATCAAAAAAAACATTTATGATTTTGCAAACCACCAAATACTGACACCAACGCCAATGACCAAACTCAAATTAATGCTTAGCCAATGGCTAGCCAGCGTTACTCGTAAGCTACAAAACAATTTTTATTTGTATTTAAGCGCTCTACTCACCGTCATGGTGCTGCTAGATGCAAGCTTATTTCACGTGGGTGAAAATATGCGCGACCGCGCGTTTGATTTTATGGTGAAAAATCGCATTGTCGTTCCGAAAGCCGACCCTGAAATCGTCATCGTAGACATCAATGAAGCTTCTCTAAGCGCGATGGCAAAAGAATACGGTCGCTGGCCATGGCCACGTCAGGTATTTGGTGAGTTTGTAGAAAACATTGAAGCGCAGCAACCTAAAGCTATCGTATTTGATATTTTATTTAGTGATGCTGATGTTTATAACCCAGACAGTGACACTTACTTTAATGATGTAATCGCTGGCACTAATAATACTTTTTTTCCGATATTACGACTCTCAGAAGCGAGTGATAATTTAAGTAAGATTACTCCAGACATGATTCCCGGTATTACACGGACGCCACAAGACACCAGCGTACCCATTACGCCCATGACAGCGAAGCCTATTGCTGTAGTGTTGCCGCATTTTGATGCAGCACTTAATACTAAACACCTAGGCACGCATAATATTTACCCTGATAAAGACGGAATTGTCCGTCAATACAGACTTTGGAGTGATGAAAATGGTTGGCGCTTACCTGCGCTCCCGTTGATCGTAGGCAATTTCACACACATAAATCCAACGGCAGCGCTACCACAGGACATGCTCATTAATTGGCGCGGCAAGCCATTTACTTACCAGTTTTCCACGTTTAGCGATGTGTATACCGACATGGCGAGCAAAGTAAAAAAACGATCACCAAATGAATTTACCAATAAAATTGTGATTATCGGCTCAACTGCACCCTCGCTGTTTGACCTAAAAGCTACAGCCATGGCTAAAGCGCACCCAGGTGTAGAGATTTTAGCCACCGCGATTGATAACGTAAAACATAACGACTATCTAAAAGTATGGCATGGTAAAACACCCTATATTTTAATGAGCTTGCTGTTGATCTGGCTTACTGCATTAGCGTTTTACCGTAACATTGATCGCGATAAAGTGACCGCTATTTTTAGTGGCAGCCAGATTGGCTTATTAGTGATTTCTTATCTCGCTATCAATTTTACCAATGTATATCTTGATATCACTGGACCCATTACTTGGGCCGTGATGTATTTCAGTGTGGCAAAAATCTATGCCCTGGCTAACGAGCGCGCTTTACAACGTTTACTCGCTAACGATATTGAGTCTGGTAAAAAAGGTACAGCGGTATTATTAATGCCGATAGTAATTGAAAGTAAAGAGTCATTGAGTGATGGCATACTGAAAAAATTACAAAATAAGATTGAAGATCGTTGTCTGCTAGCCACTAAAGTTGAGTATCTAAAAGGCACACAAAGTGGCATTTGGGGCTTGTTTGGAGATATGTTTACGGTAAGCTGGGCATACCATCATGATGATAAAATTGAAGCTGAAAAAGTGCATGAAGATGCATCGCAATTAGGCTTACAATTAAAATCGTTATTAGTAAGTACTGGTATACCAAATGATACTGCTGTGCGTTACATTCAGCATGTCGGTGTTTTAAATGCTGAACGACCAATGGATAGTCAATGGCGTGGTTTATTTGCAAAAGCCATTTTAAAACTAGATGCTTTAGACTAGGTTTGCGCATTACATAAACCAAAACTATATAAACCAAGTCAGAGATGTTGAATTAAAAGTTTAAAGAGAGAATTAGGTATATGAAAAAACTAACTTACATGTTCATGGCTGCAAGTTTACCCGCATTGCTGCTAGCTAGCATAAGCATTGCCGCTGAAACAGGTAGCGCGCTAAAAAATGATAGCATGCGCTTTGAACCGTTTTCTGATGCGAAAGTTACGGGTAGCTTTACGCGAGGTGAGCGCTTGGAAATCATAAAAAAACAAGGTGCCTGGCTACAAGTAAAAACTAAAAAAGGTACAGGTTGGGTACGCTTGCTATCAATCAAACGTGGCTCATCTACTAGCTCCGGCAACCAAACTAGCGGGATACTAGCTGCAGCGAGCGGTCGTGCAGGTACTGGTCAAGTAGTTTCTACTACAGGTGTGCGAGGTTTAAGTGAGCAAGAACTTAAAGCTGCTAAATTTAATGAGTCCGAAATTAAGTCCCTGGAAGGCTATACGTTGAGCGCAGACCAAGGGAAAAAATTTGCAGCTGATGGCAAATTAAAAGCTATTGCATTTGCTAATTTAAGCGCACCACAAGGGGGTGCAAAATGAATACTTCAACAAAAATATTAAAAACTAATCTGAAGCATAAAAACTTACTGGTTTCTGCCCTGCTCGTTAGCTTATTGGGTAGCTTGAGTTTCAATAGCGTGGCTTTTGATTTTGAAGGTGCTATACAGGGTGCAGTTAAAGATGCAGTAAAAAAACAGATTGACACTCAAGCTGAACCATCTACTGCAACTACACCTGCGACGGATAGTACAGCTGCAACAGCTAGTGCTGCAGCGACTGAACCGGCTTTTAATTGGAAAAACCCCAGTCGAGATGAAGAAATCGCTTTAGGTCGCGAAATTTCTGGCAATTTACTTGGCGCTGCGCCATTAGTTAAAGATGCAGCCCTACAAAAATATGTCAATTCAGTTGGCCGCTGGGTGGCCTCGCAATCAGGACGTCCTGATTTACCTTGGCGCTTTGGAGTGATTGAAAGTGACGACTTGAATGCATTTGCTGCGCCTGGTGGTTACGTCATGGTCACTAAAGGTTTGTATCGAAAATTAACCAATGAAGCCCAGTTAGCGGGTGTTTTAGGCCATGAAATTGCTCACGTAGTTAAAAAACATCAGCTTAAAGTATTACAAAAACAGCAGTTATTAAATATTGGTGCCGGCTTTTTAAGTGATAAATATGCCAAAGATAACAAACTTGTAAGTAAAGCGATTGGCAGTGGTGCAGAAATTAGCGCACGCAGTTTAGACAAAAGTGCAGAATATGAAGCGGATAGATTAGGAGTGAGCTACGCCACGCGTGCTGGCTACGAACCCTTTGGCTTGGCTGATGTGCTACAGACGTTAGGTCAAACTAACAAAAATGATGGTAGTGTTGCATTGCTATTCAAAACACACCCACTGCCTGATGAAAGATTAGCAACTTTGGGTGATGCAGTAGGCAGCAAGCTAGATAATATTAAAAATGGTAAAACACTAGAAAACAGGTTTTATATACTTAAAAACTAGTTTCAATGTAGAAAGTTGAAATTAAAAAGGCGCCAGATTTAATATCTGGCGCCTTTTTTTGGTTTTGATTTAATGTAATGTTAAATTAGATTCCGCTCACGTAACTCAGCTTTAACATAAGCGTAGTAAATTGGCGCCGCCACAATGCCAGCCAACCCAAACGCAGCCTCCATGGCTAACATGGCAATGAGTAATTCCCATGCATTGGCACGAATTTGGCTACCCACAATGCGTGCATTTAGAAAGTATTCAAACTTGTGAATAACAATTAAATACACTAATGAGCCTATAGCCACACCCAATGATTGACTCAAGCTTACCACCACAATCACCGTGTTAGAAATCAAATTGCCTATCACTGGAATTAAGCCAACGACAAAGGTAAACGCTATCATAGTTTTTACCAAAGGTAGGTGAACACCCATTAACGGTAATACCAGTGCCAAATAAATGGCAGTAAAAAATGCGTTAATGCTGGCGATACGTAATTGTGCAAAGACTACACGTTGAAATGCATCGCCAAACAAACTGCCGCGACATGCCAGTGCACGTGCGAAAGGTTTAAAATTATCCATCACCACCGCATCGCGCACAGCAATCATGCCACCTATCACCATGCCCAATAAAATATGTGCGGTTACTCGACCTGCTTCTTTACCTACCACCTGAAGCTGACCTGCATGACCGCGAAGCCAAAGCGGGGCCTGCTCTTTGAAGGTAATCGCATCTGCAGGCAAATGTTCTAATAACCAGTTAGGCAGTATTTTGCGTGAGTCTTCAATAATTTGCGCCATTTTTGCCAATAGCACAGTTAAGCTGCCCGCATCAGACCTAAAAAATGCAACCAAACCCGCACCAGCTAATGCAAGTAAACTGACCACTATTGCCACCAAAATGCCCACTGCCCATAATTTTGCGCGGTTACTAGGTCGTTTACTTGGAAATCTCCGTGCAATCAATGGCGTAATAAGATGCACTAATTCATAGACTAACAAACCAGCGAGTAGCGCGGGTAGCAAGTTAAATTGCAGTACAAAAAATAAAGTAAACGCTATTAAAACCCAAGCAGATTTTTCATGAAAAGTTGCTGCTGGCGCTTGTGGGTATTTAGTCATATAGTGATTGGAGTCAATGGTGAATTAAATAAATTATTTTTAAACTACATAACATTAAGATTGAAGAATGCACACTATATAAGTGAGCCACACTCAAACAACATGCGATTTAAAGCGGCCTATAAACCCAGCCACTTCATCTGCCGGCAGACAAACCGCCAAATCTATTTGCGTATTAAAGGCTTTGGTCACAATACTACCATTGCATTTTGCTAATGATCTGGTTAATAAGTCCATTTGTTTATAATCAATAGTTAAGTTAATGGTCTGCATCTCGACAAAAGCCTGCGTTTTGGCAGCATCAAGCGCCATTTTTGCAGTGCCACCATAAGCTCGCGCCAAACCACCAGTACCGAGATTAACGCCACCATAATAGCGAATAACTGCAACACCCACATTGATTAAATCCCGACCTTCAACCAGCTTTAGTACTGGCATACCCGCCGTACCAGAAGGCTCACCGGCATCTGAAAATCGTTGAACTATACCTTGCTCAGTTTTAATGCGAAACGCATAGGCAAGGTGATGTGCGTTTTGATATTTTGACGCAAAAGCCCTCAATGCTGTGCCTACCTCACGTTCGCTTGCACAGTATGCCGCCATAGAAATAAAGCGTGACTTAGTAATGGTTTGCTCGGCAAATCCAGCTTGAGCAATGGTGATCAATTATTTAAATCCTAACAATTAGCTTTAATTTTACAGTTAACTTAAACCAGTAATTTTGCCAGTTGAGTCAACATCAATATGTTCACTTGCTGGATGCAACGGCAAACCAGGCATCGTCATGATGTCACCACAAATCGCTATGACAAACCCCGCACCGCGGGACAACTTCAATTCTCGCACTTGCAATACGTGTCCTGTTGGTGCGCCGCGTAAACTAGCGTCAGATGAAAATGAATATTGTGTTTTTGCAATACAGACAGGGTAATGATTGTAATCTTTTTCCAGCTCACGTAATTTAGTCTGTGCCGCAATTGATAACTCAACTTGGGCCGCGCCATAAATATTTTTTGCCACAGTTTCTATTTTTTGCAGCAATGACGTTTCATCTGGATACAGCAGTTTGAAAGTATTAATAGCCTTATTTTCGGTGCTATCAACTACTTTTAAAACCTCAATCGCTAAATGCTTAGCGCCTGCCCCACCCTGCGCCCAATGTTTACACACAATCGCACTAGCTCCCATCTGAGCAACTTCAGCTTGCAGTAGAGCGATTTCTGCATCGGTATCCGATAAAAAGTGATTCACAGCTACAATGACTTGCAAACCAAAGTGTGATTTCAGATTTTTTATATGCTTTTGTAAGTTAACCATGCCAGATTTTAACGCCGTTAAATTTTCCACATTTAAAGCTTTTACATCCACACCTCCATGATATTTAAGTGCACGCACGGTGGCCACTAATACCACCACCGATGGTTGCAACCCTGTTTTACGACATTTGATATCAATAAATTTTTCAGCCCCTAAATCTGCACCAAAGCCTGCTTCTGTAAATACATAATCAGCTAGTTTTAATGCAGTATTAGTAGCAATAACAGAGTTGCAGCCATGTGCGATATTGGCAAATGGCCCGCCGTGCACGATGGCTGGCGTATGCTCCAAAGTTTGTACCAAGTTGGGCTGAAATGCATTTTTTAGTAGCGCAGTCATTGCACCTTCAGCTTGTAAATCGCTCGCAAATACTGGCTGTTTTGAAGTTGTGAAACCAATTTGAATATTGCCTAACCTAACTTTCAAATCGTCAAGCGAAGTAGCCAAACAAAATATTGCCATCACTTCACTGGCCACCGTGATGTCAAAGCCCGTATGCCGCTCTATAACATTAGTATCATTCGCGTTATTGAGTGTTATTCTGCGCAAGGCACGGTCATTCATATCCATGCAGCGTCGCCAAGTAACGCTGGCAGGCTCAATGTTTAGCGCATTACCTTGGTAAATATGATTATCAATGAGTGCGGCGAGCAAGTTATTGGCACTGCTGATGGCATGAAAATCACCCGTAAAATGCAGGTTAATATCTTCCATGGGCACTACTTGCGAGTGACCACCGCCAGTAGCACCGCCTTTTAAGCCAAATACAGGTCCTAGCGAAGGCTCACGTATACATACCATGGCTTTTTTATCGGTATGCTGTTCAGCTAACACTTGAGTAAGTGCATCTGCTAAACCAATAGTCGTTGTAGTTTTGCCCTCACCCGCTGGTGTAGGGCTAATCGCTGTTACCAATATCAACTTACCATTGGGTTTATGTTGCAGATTCTTAATACAAGCTGGGCTGAGCTTTGCAATGTGATACCCATAAGGAATTAAATCGTCAGTCTTCAGTTTAAGCTTAGCAGCTACCTTTACAATCGGTTGTGGCGTTGCAGCTTGTGCAATCTCAATATCACTTTTTATCTTATTAGTCATAATTGAGCTCCATGATGGACGCCTCTAAAAATCTTGATTTTTGAGGCTTTTATTATTTACGCCCACCAAGAATGCTGCCCAACACCCCACGAATAATCTGACGGCCAAGCTGTGAACCTATTGCACGCGCGGCACTTTTAGCAGCAGCTTCAAATACACCGTCTGATCGACTGGCTGGTTTTTTCTTATCCGGACTGTCACCGCCAAACATACCACCCCAGCTAAAACCTTCATCAGCTTTAGCTTCTGTTGCACTTTCTTCAGCTCGGCTTTTCAAAATCTCATAAGCGGATTCACGGTCAACCAACTTTTCATAAACACCAAATACGTTGGAGGACTTAATCGTATCGCTACGCTCTGCATCAGTCGCAGGACCAACGCGACTGCCCGGAGGGCAGACGAAAGTACGCTCTACAGGTGTTGGTATCCCTTTTTCGTCTAAAAACGACACCAACGCCTCTCCCACGCCAAGCTCAGTAATAGCCACGGCAACATTGACTTTTGGATTACTTCTAAAGGTATCAGCGGCAGATTTAACGGCTTTTTGATCACGCGGTGTAAACGCGCGCAAGGCATGCTGCACACGATTACCTAATTGCCCTAATACAACATCAGGTATATCTAACGGGTTTTGGCTGACAAAGTAAACACCAACACCTTTTGAACGAATCAAACGGACCACTTGTTCAATTTTATCGAGCAAAGCTTGCGGCGCATCATTAAATAACAAATGGGCTTCATCAAAGAAAAATACTAGTTTTGGTTTTTCCAAGTCACCTGCTTCTGGCAACTTTTCAAACAACTCTGATAGTAACCAAAGCAATAGCGTCGCGTAGATACGCGGTGAGTTAAATAACTTATCAGAGGCTAAAATGTTCACAACACCTCGCCCATTGCCATCCGTCTGCATTAAATCTTCTAAATTCAGCGCAGGCTCGCCGAACAGCATATCAGCACCT
Source organism: Methylotenera sp. (assembly GCA_046590165.1). GTDB lineage: Bacteria > Pseudomonadota > Gammaproteobacteria > Burkholderiales > Methylophilaceae > Methylotenera. The sequence goes on along the minus strand of JBKJUR010000007.1, from coordinate 3,310 downwards.
TCGGTTTCTAGCTGCAGTAATGAGCGCTGCACCGCACCAACACTGACTGCAGAGATGTTTCCGTAAGCGGCTTGATACTCTGCAGCATGTTCAGAGGCATGTTGCATCATGGCACGCAAATCTTTTAGATCCAGCAGTAACCAGCCTTTGTCATCGGCGATTTTGAATATTGCATTAAGCACACCGCCTTGCACATCATTCAGGTTCAATAGGCGCGCCAGTAATAGTGGTCCCATTTCAGCAATCGTAGTACGCACAGGGTGGCCTTTTAAGCCAAATACATCCCAAAATGTGACTGGGCATTTTGCATAGCTAAACTCTGAAAGCGCTAATTGCTGAATGCGCGCTTCAATTTTAACGTTACCACCCCCCGCTTGGCTCATACCAGCTAAGTCACCCTTCACATCGGCCATAAATACCGGCACACCAAGCTTAGAAAAACCTTCTGCCAGTGTTTGCAATGTGACAGTTTTACCGGTGCCTGTAGCGCCTGCAATCAAGCCATGACGATTAGCCATTTTAGGTAATATAAAGCTAGAAATATCATTATTTTTTGCAATTAATATCGGTTCAGTCATGCTATAGGTCGCCTTTTCGTGCTTTATCCATAATTTCTAATAAAGTAGTTTCTAGTTCCTGTGCCGCTTTTTGTGCTCTTGGGGTAGGATTTTTAATGCTTTTGAGGTCGTAAGTTGGTCTTGCTAATGCGATGAATAACTTTTGTTTTCTATCCACATCTGGCTTTTCATATATTGCAATACGGCATGGGGCGAATACTAAAAATTCAGGATGATCCAAGAATATATCAGTGCCTAAACTTAAGTTGCAAAAACTATGTACTTCTTTAACTCCCTGAGGGTCTACACCACGTTTTTTGATATGTTCTGCAATAGGAAAATTTGCTGGATTCACAAAGTTTTTGCCCTCTGAAACAGACTTTAAACTATCTACGACATCCTGATAACTGACGCCTTCATTAACAGGCAGCTCGTAGATTGAGGTAGTAACATCTATAGCAGGCATACCAGCACTGACAACACCTATTAGCTCATATTTGCCAGCGCTATCGGGCTTAACGTTACTGCAGGCGGAAAATAGCAACAACAAAGTCAAAATGAAACTACGTTTAATCATAAACGATCCTTTGCAATCAACAGCACTATTATGCACTGATTTTAAGCGCCGCATTCACCGCTTGGCGATTAAAATGCGGTGCAATCAGTTCAATAAATCCATACATATAACCACGTAAAAATGCATCTTTACGAATGCCCAAGTAAGTCGTGCTATCTGGAAATAAATGGCTAACATCTATCCTAGCCAAATGTCCGTCTCGCTGAGGGTCATACGCCATGTTAGCAAGCAAACCTACGCCTAAACCCAATGTCACATAGGTTTTAATTACATCTGCATCGATGGCAGTTAACACAACGTTGGGCGTTAATCCTGCTTCAGTAAATATTTTTGATACCAAAGTCCCGCCAGTAAAAGCAAAGTCATAAGTAATCAGCGGGTAAGCAACTAGCTTTTCAAGTGTTAGTTCGCCATCCAGCAGCAAAGGATGACCATGTGGCACTACAACACAACGGTTCCATTGATAGCAAGGTAGGCATAACAGACTATCAAAATCACTAATGGATTCTGTTGCAATACCAATATCAGCATCACCATTCGCCACCTGTTCCGCCACTTGCATGGGATTACCTTGGTGGATATTCAATTTAACCTGTGGGAATTGAGCCATAAATTCTTTTACTGCAGCAGGCAACTTATAGCGCGCCTGCGTATGCGTGGTGGCAATAGTAAAAGTACCTGTTTCTACATTACTAAACTCATCACCGACACGCTTAATATTATCAATATCGCGGATTACTTTTGCCGCTAATGCCAGTATTTGCGCACCTGGTTCGGTAATACCAGTAAGCCGCTTACCATTGCGCTGAAAAACCTGCAGCCCCAACTCATCTTCAAACAATTGAATTTGCTTACTCACGCCGGGCTGTGAAGTATATAAAGCATCCGCGGCGCTGGTAATACTTAAACCTTGCCGCGCAACTTCATTTAAATAACGTAATTGGTGTAGCTTCATCGCGTTCTCACTATTATGTAATTATGAAAGCGTCATACAAATTTGATATCTTAAATAGATAGCTAATTCTTATATAACTAAATCAAATAAATATAGAATAACATATTCTAAAAGTATTTATTAATTACTGATATAGTGCGACCTCTAATAATTTAATGTTTTAAATAACAACAATACTCCTATGGAATTTGGCTATATATTTGCCGGCTTTGCGGTCGGTTTGCTAGTAGGTTTAACGGGCGTAGGTGGCGGCTCTTTAATGACACCGATTTTAGTATTAATTTTTCATGTCAAACCAGCTTTTGCAGTGGGTACAGATTTACTATATGCATCCATCACAAAGTCTGTTGGTATTTTTGCGCATGGCAAGCTAGGTAATATCGATTGGAAATTAGTACGCTTATTAGCTTATGGTAGCTTACCAGCGTCTATATTGACCACGCTATATCTAAGAACCATTGATATCGCTTCAGAGGCTGCTGTAAGTAGTATTAAATTTTGGCTAGGAATAGCGCTGATCATTACCTCATTTTCGGTACTATTCCGTAACCAACTAGCAGCATTCTCAAAAAGAGAACACCTGATTAATATTCAGTGGACATCTTACTTAACAGTTATTCTAGGCCTAATTTTGGGCTTTTTGGTAACGCTCACTTCAGTCGGTGCAGGCGCACTAGGGGTAACGGCATTATTGATTATCTACCCTAAGAGACCTATCACCACGATTATTGGGACGGATGTTGCGCATGCGGTGCCATTAACGCTATTTGCTGGGTTAGGCCACGCCAGCCTTGGAACAGTGGATTATAAGTTACTAGGCATATTGTTAATAGGTTCCATCCCTGGCATTTGGATCGGCAGTCATTTGAGCTCCAGAATTGCTGAGCACTGGGTGCGCTACGCCCTTGCTTTGATACTGATTTTTGTGGGCTTAAAGCTCGTTTTCAATTAAAATAGTCGATTGTTAGAAAAAACTATAAAAGCACTGTTACTTAAAGTACTGTAAATTAAAGAATTATGTATAAATACGACGAAATAGATCAGCAGTTGGTAGACGAAAGGGTTGCACAATACCGCGACCAAACACGTCGTTACTTAGCGGGGGAACTGACCGAAGAAGAGTTCCGCCCCTTACGCTTACAAAATGGCCTGTATATTCAACGCCACGCGCCTATGTTGCGCATTGCCGTGCCTTACGGCATGCTTTCAAGCAAACAATTA
>JBKJUR010000028.1:0-38553 GCA_046590165.1 Methylotenera sp. | reverse complement strand
GTTCTTAAAAGAGCACTCAACTTAGGGCGCGCACACAACGCTCGAATGACCAAAACCGATGCTATAGACTAGTTCTAGGAATTAATAGCCTAAACCGCACCGCAGAGAACAAACTTTGAAACCAGTGTTTTGAAAACTTAGGTTTTGAAACCAAGACGCTTAATTAGTTCTGAAGCGATTGAATTGATTCTACTATCTTTAGCCGAATAAATATTAAGCTTTTATTAAAATTTTACAGTACTAGACTAATCCTGCTGGAAGGATATATGCCATTTATTTTGATTCGCATGCTTTATCAATATCATCCTGCATCTGTGTGATTCTACGTTTGAAATCACCGACATCAACATTACCACTTTTACTACTCAATAACTCATGCGATAGATTCAATGCCGTCATTATCGCAATCCGCTCAACACCGATGATTTTTCCACTGTCACGAATGTCGCGCATTTTTTTATCTAAAAAATTGACCGCGTTGATTAATCCAGGACGCTCTTCGTCAGTACAGGATACCGTAAATTCACGTCCCATAATATTGACATCTACGACCTTAGTTTCGCTCATTATATAAACGTGCACCCGATTAGGGCATGCTCTCCATCAAGGCTTCAACGCGTAAACTCGCTGCGGCCATATTTGCTTTTAATAAAGCAGTGTCACTTTGCATAGCGGTTAAATCAAGGCGAAGTTGTGAATTTTCATGACGTAAATCATTACACAAAGCAATTAAGTTTGATAATTTTTCTTCTAGCGCTTTTAAATCTGCATTCATGTAACCACTATAAATGAAAAAAATGATTATAGTCAATAGCTAACGTGGATTTTTCAAAGTATTACAATACATTAAAAAATTACTCTGTTGGCTTTATAAAAAATAGTTCCTGATAATTAAAGAATAAACGCTATAATCCGCCCTAATGTTGTTAGGTGCTAAGTTTGCTTTTTTGCAACTTGGTGAAACTGGGAAATAGGTGCGTAACGCTTTAATTTTAAAGCGATTGACAATCCCTATGCTGCCCCCGCAACGGTAAGTGAATGTAGTTTTGCAATATGCCACTGAGCCAACTTTAAAATAAAAGGCTTGGGAAGGTGCAAAACGTCTCTTCACAAGCCCGGAGACCGGCCTATACAACTCGCTCAACACTGCTATCAGTCGAGGGCTACGTTGGAATGCCGCGGGGTGACGGTTATCAAGACGCGATGCGTTATTGGGTAACAAGTCATCCTAATATTTTCGCCTTCGTTCTGATCTCTATTTCAATTCTCGGTATTCCCCATAATTTAAAATACACGCGGGGTCGCGTGTAAAATCAGGGATTATCACAAATGAAAAGATCTATTATTGCTAGTTTAGCTAGCCTAGCATTTACCACGCCAGCTTTGGCAGACGATACGACAATCACAACAGACGATGTTATCGTCAAAGCTAATCGTTTTGAACATAAAGACACAGAGACTACTTACGCTTCTGAAGTACATACCGCGAAGCAAATAGAGGCCTCTGGTGCTACTAGCCTATATGATTATTTATCGCAACAATCTTCTGTCACCGTATTACCAAACTTCGGTAATAAAGCATCGCCTAGTATTGATATGCGTGGTTATGGTAGTGAAAATGGGTTTCAAAATATAGCAGTAACAGTGGATGGTCAACGTTTAAATAATATTGACTTATCTCCGCAACTGCTTGGCGCAATCCCACTGGGGAATATTGAGCGTATTGAAATTAGTAAAGGTAGTGGCTCAGTTGCTTATGGCGATGGTGCCATGGCCGGCGCAATTCAAATCTACACAAAAAATAAAACTGGTGTTACTGTGAGTACATCTGCTGGTAACTATGGCGCATTATCAAGCTACATCAACGCTGGTATCTCTGAGCAATATATCGATCTCTCAGCAAGTCTGGCACACGACAGCCAAGATGGCTTTAGCAAGAAAGATATCTCGGGTGATAAAGATAAATTTACCAACAATACACAAAACGTTAAATTAAGAATCAAGCCTACAGACAGCTTGCGTTTTAATTTAGAAGGCACAAGCGCTAGGCTTAACACCTATTATGTAGGACCAATCACTGAAGCTCAATTTAAAAAAGACCCGAGACAAAACGGTGGCAACCAATACACTCAACAAGATTATGATACCGACCAATGGCGTATCGGTGCTGAATATGACATTACTTCAAAGTTTAAAATCAGCGCCACTCATTTTAGAGAAGACAAACGCTCTGAGTTTGTAAATTTCTTTTCAGAATCTTTTTATGACTACGACTCAAATGACATTGCATTAAGTTATAAAGGCGAAGAACTCAATGTACTTGGCGGCTTGCAAAGCTTTGACGGCGACCGTAAAAGCACTAGCAACACTACAACAAAAGACAACAAAGCAGTTTTCATTCAAACAGAATATCGCCCAACTTGGATTTCTGATGCTTTAACAGTATCAGCAGGCGCTCGTAACGAGAAAGTAAAGTATCGTTACTCACCAACGATTGGCACTCATTTGAAAGATACTGAGAATCTTGATGCTTGGGACGTTGGCGTAAACTACCGTATCAATAATCAAACCAGTGTATTTGCAAACTATAATCAGGCCTTTCAAGCACCTGATATTGACCGCTTTTTCACGTTCTTTGGTACATTTAATTCGTTTATTAACCCAGCGAAATCTAAAACTATTAACGTTGGTTTAAATCATATTTTTAGTAATAACCGCTTAAAAGTTACTGCTTTCCATGCAAATTTAGATGATGAAATCTATTTTAATCCAGCAACGTTCATCAACACCAATATCGACTCATCACATAAATATGGCTTAGAAATACAAGACCATATTAGCTTTACCGATAAACTGAGTGCCGGTTTAATTTATACCTACACACGTGCTATTATTGACCGTGAGAATGACCTTGCTGGAACTGCTAATGGTAAAGATTTACCAGGTGTACCTAAACATGCCATTACTGCAAACTTAAATTACAAATTCTTAGAGCATGGTAATTTAAATATTAGTCAGGCGTGGCGAGAGTCTACCTATGCTTTTAACGATTTTGCAAATAATGCCTCACAAAAACAAGGTCATTACGAATCCACCAATATTGCTGCTAGTTACCAGTACAAGAACTTTCAAATATTTACTTCTATCAACAATATCTTTGAGCATGAAAACTCGCTACAAGTCGCTAACGATGCAATTTACCCTGTAGATTTTGTCCGTACTTGGCGTGTAGGTATGAAAGCTGACTTTTAATACATTTTTTCAGTAAGACATTTATGCTAAAACATCAAAAATGTTATGATAGTTACTGAAATTAATGAACGCATGAAGTCGCTATTAAGTTAGCGACTTTTTAAAAGGCTTAAAATGAATCAATCAGACCAAACTTTACTTAAATCCAACACCTTAATCACCGCCGCATTCATTGCCTTTTTGATGCTATTAACGCGTGGCAGCCATGTACTGACTAACGTTTCATTACCAGATGCAAGTTTGGCTTTGCTGTTGATTGGTGGTCTCTATTTAAGAAAAGCTGTTTGGTTTGCATTTTTTGTGGTGTTAGCAACTATCATTGATTTTAGTGCGGCGGCTATTGATAGTATTCAAGCGTTTTGCTTAACGGCAGGCTATTGGGGCATGCTGCCAACCTACGCGGTGATGTGGGTTGCTGGACTTTGGCTGAGCAGGCAAACAAATAGCTTGGATATATTGAAGTATTCATTTGCAGGGTTGGTAGCGACCTTTTTAGCCTTTGTAATTTCCACACAAACTTATTATTTATTCTCTGGCCGCTTTCCAGCTGAAGGTGTAATTGAATCTATGAAGCATGGTTGGGAATATTTACCGAGTTTTATCGGCTTTACAGCAATGTATTTAGTCGTGTTTTTTGTTCTTGCGAAAGCGTTATCTAAGCTTGGTTATTTAACTACTACTGCAAACAATGCTACTTAATTGCATTAATTTACTGGCCTACAATTAGTGACCAGTAAATTATTCAGTATTCATTAAACCATGGTCTATTTTAACGCTAGCACAGTTTTACTAGCGTCATTTTATACTTATGGAAAATCATAAATTCTCAGATGTTGAAATTGCTGCTGTCTACCGCGCTATTGAGGAGCGGCGAGATATGCGGCATTTTTTGCCTTCCCCTGTCGCACCTGAAATACTGACTAAGATATTACAAGCGGCTCACCACGCACCGAGTGTGGGGTTGATGCAACCATGGCGATTTATCAGAATTTCTGACCTTAATATGCGCAAAAGCATACATAAGTTAGTAGATGAAGAGCGCATTAAAACTGCTCAAGCTATTGGTGAATATGAAAATACTGCACGCATGGCTGAATTTTGTCGGCTAAAAGTTGAAGGTATTTTAGATTGCGGCGAGTTATTGGTAGTCGCTTTGTGTGATAAACGTGAGCAGCATATTTTTGGGCGTAGAACTTTACCTGAAATGGACTTAGCTTCTGTGAGTTGCGCGATTCAAAACATGTGGCTAGCTGCCCGCGCAGAGGGATTAGGTATGGGCTGGGTATCAATCTTTGACCCCGTAACACTGGCAAAATTACTCAATATGCCGAACGATGCAAAACCAATTGCGGTGCTATGTTTAGGGCATGTGAATAGTTTTTACAAAGAACCGATGTTGATTGAAACTGGCTGGGCAACAGCAAAGTCATTAGATGAAATGGTAATGGAGAATACATGGCTACACACCTAATTTTAGGCGGTGCCCGTTCTGGAAAAAGTACTTTTGCAGAAAAAATTGCCACCGAAAGCCTATTGCCAGTGACCTACATTGCCACTGCACAAGTATATGACACCGAGTTTGGTAAACGGGTAGCAGAACACCAAGTACGCCGCCCTAAGCACTGGCAGACTATAGAAAAACCATTCCAACTGGCAGCGACACTACAAGCTCATGCTGCGAGTAACCGCTGTCTAATCGTTGACTGTCTAACACTTTGGCTTGCACAATGCATATGCCCAGATTGTGCACCACCTGAAGGCGTGAATTGGCAGCAGGAGCGTAGCGACTTACTAGCTTCCCTGCCCAATTTACCAGGAACGATTTTACTGGTAAGCAACGAAGTTGGCATGGGCATTGTGCCGTTAGGTGAAATCAACCGCCAGTTTCAAGATGAACAAGGATGGCTAAACCAAGCCGTTGCTACCATCTGTAATGAGGTCACGTTTGTAGCTGCTGGATTGCCATTAAAACTTAAATAATAAAGTACCTCGCCAGCTTCAAAGTAAGATTAGTCTAGCTGGGCAAGTGTATTAATAGCTCACTAGGCTGAAAAAATTTTGTTAATGATTCACAAAATGTACTTTAGGTATTGCATCCTTAAACTCTAATTGTGTGACGCTTGCATAATCAATTGTTATTCTAAATAGGCCTTTTAAGGGCATTTGCAAAACCTCGGCGATCAACGCACGAATCAAACCGCCATGCGTAACCACCAAAATGTTTTTATCATGTGAGTGACCACTTACGTCCGTTATAAAACTTGTAGCCCGTGCGTGTAGCTGAGTGAATGTTTCTCCATTTGGTGGTGCTAAATGTGCGTAATCTTTCGCCCAAATATCAAATATCTCGCGCGGAATTGCATCCCACGCATTCATTTCCCAATCACCAAAATGCAGCTCTTTTAAACGTGTATCTAGTTGTATGTCGTTAGCAGAAAACCCTAAACTGGCGTCTGCACACAGCGCATATGCAAGCTTATGGCAACGCTGTAACGGGCTTGCATAAATCGCATCAAATTTAAATTTTGATAATTTAGCTTGTAGTGCTTGCCGCTCAATATCAAACTGCGTAGACACATCTACATCGCTTTGTCCGTAGCAGATGTTAGAGGCGATATCTAGAGAAGTGTGGCGAACTAAAGTAAGTTTCATAAACTAGGTTTCATTAAGCTAGCTTTCTTGTGCTAGATTTATTTCAGGCAATTATGCCCTTGCAAAAAATGCAGCACTCGCTAGCAGGCCTATGTAAAACACAATCTCCGTCAGTTGTTGCATGGCACCTAAACAATCACCCGTATAGCCGCCGATACGCGCTCTAAGTTTTGCACTAAACCACAACCATACCGACGCGACAGGAATTAGCGCTGTTAGAAATTTCATCTCTAAAAACGCCATGGGCAGTAACCCAAAAAAAGTTGCTATGATGAGTTCTGTAGTATTTAATTGTGTCGCAAGTGGTTTAGATTTACCTTCTGCCTTCACATAGCTTTGCGTAAACATCACCAGTACCGCACATAACCGGCTAAGCGCATGACCAGCCACGATTGAAGCTGGGATTAATGCTGCAGCTTGATAACTGAGCGCCTGATATTTCATCAACAACGCCATCACCAAACCAATTGCACCGTAGCTGCCTATGCGAGAGTCCACCATGATAGTGAGCACCTGATCTTTACTCCAGCCACCACCCAAACCATCTGCGCTGTCTGCAAAGCCATCCTCATGAAATGCACCTGTCAACAAAATAGTTGCGACCATACTCAATAAAACAGCTAACTCCAAAGGCAATAAAATATCGCATAGCCAAAATACCAAAGCGCCAACCAAACCCACCAAAATACCAATCAAGGGGAAAAATCGTGTTGATTTATTTAAATCTGCTTCATCAAAATTGTTAAGTTTGATCGGTATGCGTGTAAAAAATATGACGGCAGTTAAAAAGTAGCGCCATTGTTGCTTGATGATGAGATGCATATTGTTTGAGAAATACTGGTTTACGAAATGCTAATTTTCGAAACATTAGCCGATTCAAATGAAGCCATCGTATTTAAAAAGTTAACTGCAGCTAATACTAGTGGATAGGCCAATGCAGCACCTGTACCTTCACCTAAACGTAACCCCATATTAAGTAACGGTTTCACATTCAAAAAATCCAACATTTTTTGATGCCCAGATTCACCTGAACTATGGGTAAATACACAATAATGTAAAATTTCAGGCTGTAATTTCGCTGCCACTAATAAAGCTGCTGTCGTAATAAAACCATCGATTAACAAAGTACATTTTTTTTCTGCAGCTTGCAGCATCGCGCCGACCATCATGGCAATTTCAAAACCACCAAAAGTTGTCAGCACCTTCATTGCATCAGTCGCATCTAAATGATGCAACTTAATAGCTTGTGCCAAAATATTTGTTTTATGCTCCAAGCCAGCATCATCTAAACCAGTACCACGGCCTACACATTGCTCAATCGGTAAACTGCACAGCACACTCATCAAACAGCTCGCAGACGAAGTATTACCGATGCCCATCTCACCAAAACCAAAAATATTACAGCTCTCAGTAACTTGTGCTTTGACAATTTCTGCCCCACGACTCAGCGCTTGTTTGCATTGCTGCACTGTCATGGCTGGCTCTAATAGAAAATTGCGGGTGCTTGGCGCGATTTTCGCGTCTATTAAATATGCATTCGGTAAAAAATCATAATTAACACCGCTATCTATCACAAGCAAACACATATTATTTTGCTCGGTAAACACGTTAATAGCCGCACCGCCGTGCAGAAAATTTAATACCATTTGTGCAGTAACGGCTTGTGGATATGGGCTTACACCTGCCTCCACAATGCCATGATCGCCTGCAAAAACCAACATCGTTGGCTGCGTGAGTTGTGGTGTCAGCGTTTGTTGAATCAAGGCTATTTTTAAAGCAAGCTCTTCTAACATCCCCAAAGCGCCTAACGGCTTGGTTTTATTGTTAATCTTTTCAGTAAGCTCGCGACGAATTAGCTGGCTAGGTTGTGTAATATTAAATTCCATAACCATGATTTTACATGAGTGCGTTTAGCTTCAGCTAAGTATCACAACCAAATAAGCTGTTACTTGGAAAGATTTTAGCTCACACACTTTTACTTTTTGAAAAACTTTAACGGTTTTCTTTGTAATTTTGTTTGGAAGTTTGCTATAATGCGCGGCTTGCAAACATTTACCGAAGTTTGCATGAGTAAATTCTGCAGTACGGCCGGGTAGCTCAGTCGGTAGAGCAGCGGATTGAAAATCCGCGTGTCGACAGTTCGATTCTGTCCCCGGCCACCAAATTTTGTAATGCCGAAATTAGCCTGACTTTAACCAGTTGGGCTTTTTTGTGCCTATCGTTTCTGCTTAATGTTTCCATGAGATGTAGCTACATCAGAAAATTACAATAATAAACATGAAGCTTTCGCGGTAAGGCTTGCAGCTTTTGATGTACTGCATCAAAGCTTAAGCGCATATCTTCTTAGTCCGGAAAAGCTTATGCTGTTGAATGTAACTATACTCAAATAAAATCGTAGGAAATCAAATAAGACCTATTTTAAGTAGTGTGATTTTTCATACCTAAATCTGCCTAGAATGGAAGCGTGTCAATATGCCAAAGTCAACCTTAGTTCAGAATGAACAATCCCGCTTAGCCGAATTGCATGCATTGCAGATTCTTGATACCGCTCCGGAACAAAGATATGACTGCATAACGCGACTTGCCAGTAAGCTGTTTAGTGTTCCTATCGCGATTATTTCTCTTGTAGACCATCAGCGGCAATGGTTCAAGTCGCATTATGGTTTGGATGTATGCGAAATCCCGAGAAATATATCGTTCTGTGCCCATACCCTAGAATCAGGACAGCCTTTAATCGTCGAGGATGCACTGTTAGATCTGCGCTTTGTCGACAATCCTTTAGTCACAAAAAAACCGGGTATTCGATTTTATGCAGGATGTCCAATCAAAGGTCCATCCGGGCATGTGCTTGGTACGATTTGCCTCATTGATACAAAACCTAGGCTAAAAAATGAATTTGATTTGCTGGCATTGCAGGATTTGGCGGCAGTGGTCGAACAAGAAATTAGCAGAGGATTATTGGCAGGACATCTTGCGAGTCAAGCTAGCTTACTTAATGAAACACAAGTACTTCTATCACAGCATATCGAAAAATCCCCTTTGGCCATGGTGGAATGGGATGCTAACTTTGCAGTCAAGGGTTGGTCGGCACTAGCTGAACAACTATTCGGTTGGGCCAAAGGTGAAGTGCTAGGTAAAACCCCAAGCTCCTGGGCTTTTGTATACAAAGATGATGTTGAGTCTGTAAATCGCGTAATGACACAGTTGTTGCATAACAAGGAAATCAAAAATATCAGCCGTAATCGCAATTATCGTAAAGACGGTTCAGTGGTCCATTGCATCTGGTTTAATACTATCGTTTTTGATGACAACGGAAAAATGCTTTCCATCTTGTCATTTGTCCAAGACGACACGGCAAGAAACAAAGCGGAGCAGGCTCTGGCTAAAAGTGAGCGGCAGTTAAGAGATACGTTTGAACAAGCAGCCGTGGGCATTGCACATGTGGCCGGTGATGGGAGTTGGTTACGGGTCAACAAGAAGCTTTGCGATATTATCGGTTATTCGATGGCAGAACTGTTGGGCCTCACCTTTCAGGATATCACCTATGCAGAGGACTTGCAGAAGGACACTCTCTTAGCCAACAAAATATGGAACCATGAAACGGAAACTTACACCCTTGAAAAGCGCTACATACATAAGCAAGGACATTTGGTCTGGATCAAGTTGACCGTTTCTCTGGCAAAGGATGAGTTTGGCAACTCGCTGTACTTTATCGCCATTATTGAAGACATTGAGGCAAGAAAACAAACCGAATTTTCTTTACAGCATTCAAGAGAACTATTGGAAGATCGTGTCATCGCGCGTACGCACGAACTTAGCACTAAGCAAAGATTGCTTGATGCCATCTTGCAAACAATTAATGTCGGTATCGTAGCTTGTGATGCCGAAGGCAAGCTCACGCTTTTCAACCGGGCGACGAAAGAGCTGCATGGACTTGAAAAAGTTGATGTGCATTCTGAGCAATGGTCCGAGCATTACAGCTTATTCAAGGCAGATGGCATCACTTTGCTTGAACCAAAGGATGTGCCCCTTTATAAGGCATTGCATGGGCAAGCCGTCATTAATGATGCCATAGTAATTGCATCTACTGACGGGAAGAAAAGAACGCTGAATGTAAGTGGGCAAAAACTTTATGACGAGCAGGGAGTTGCTTTAGGCGCTGTCGTGGCCATGCACGATGTAAGCGAGCAGCAAATTCATGAAGCTGAGCTTCATGCCAAAGAAATACTTCTTCGAACCATCATGGATTCCATTCCAGCCCTAGTAGCATATGTTGACCTTGAAACCCGATACCAGTACTGTAATAAGCAATTTGAAGCCTTTTTTGATACTAATATAGAGAGAATTCTTGGCAAAACTATTGAAGAGTTTTTGGGCTCCGAACATTACAAGCCAATCGAGCATCTTGTAAAACTTGCACTTAATGGGGTTAAAACAACATTTGAACGCGCACTGGAAGTTCAAGGAAGAGAAACCTATATTGAAGGCCACTATATTCCAGATCTTGATCTTAATGGTATCGTCCGAGGCTTCTACATTGTTGTCTGGGATGTCACACAGGCAAAGCACCGAGAAATTATATACAAAAAACAAGCTTCACTAGACAGCATGACAGGCTTGCTCAACAAGCAAAGTATCGCCAACATGCTTGTATCAGAACTGGAATATCATCAAACATTACAGGATCACTTGGCAGTAATGTTTATGGATATTGATCATTTCAAAAAGGTCAATGACTCCTTAGGTCACCATGCCGGGGATGAACTGATCAATCACATTGCTTCTTGCATCAAACTGACAGTGCGCGCGACCGATCATATAGGCCGTTTTGGTGGCGATGAATTTCTTATTATCTTGCCTCATATCAAATCAGAAGAGGCAGCAGAGCGGGTTGCACAGAAACTACTCAGTACTATTCACCAGCCCATACAATTAGATACTACTAACTTTACTCCCTCTATCAGCATAGGCATTGGCTTCGTGACTAAAGCTTCACTCAGTTACAAGGAAGCCATAAAGCTTGCAGATGAAGCTTTATACCAAGCAAAGGGCGCGGGAAGAGGTAATTATCAAATTAAAATTGAAGCCAAAAAAGTTTTAAAAGATAGTTTGAATCTATGAGTTTAGGAACGGATGGTTTATTTCATGATAAATTAAATGACTATAGGTTGAAAATCCGTGTGTCGACAGTTCGATTCTGTCCCCGGCCACCAAATTCGCAGTGTTCCAACGAACTAAAAATACAGCAAAAACTGATTGAAAATTTGATGATAGTCAATTTTCCCCTGCAAGCAGACACGATAGTGATCTGCTTTTTTTATTGTCCTTGATGATTCTTATTTTTTCCCAATCTCTTACATATAGGCGACTTGCCTGAAAATAAAGAGTTAGAATGAGTATAGATTTAGCAGAAGTAAAAAACATTTATGAACCCAAAAGTCATAAGGAAGTGAATGCGTATTTGGGTTTAGGATGGGGTTTAATTAACTCTTCCTCTGGTAATTGGCCTGAAGGTAATGAAGCATACATAAGTATTCATTAGCTTGGACAAAGGACGGTGCTGAACCACCACGTCCACCACTCTAAGTAGATGATTGACCGATTACCGCCAGACCTTGAAGACGGTTTATTGATCACCAATAGGAACGAACATACTCCAATTGAGAGTTCCATAATTAAGAAGCTGATACTAATGATTAGTACCAAGTTTGGTGGTGGTTGGATGTTGAACGGAAATGGCCGAGACCACATCCGAGAACATAGGCTTAAGTAATTACTTATCTGCAATAGATGAAGTAGTAGCAACTCTTAACAAAATTACTAGCACACCAATCACAGCTGTAACTAAAGCATAGTCACTAGGCTAAATGATTCAATCCCTCTTGAACGACATCAAAATCTTATTAGTAAGGAATACCCGTAAGGTTAGCTTTATAGTCAGAAGCAAATAGAAGTCTATTAAAGCGGCTGAAGTCCACTATTTGGAGTTATTAGTTCTACAAACTGGCTTAATGGTACTGGTCTTGAAAATAAATAGCCCTGACCATAGTCGCATTTAAATTGACTTAATAATTCATTTTGGAGACTTGTTTCTATGCCTTCAGCGACAACTTTGATACCTAACTTATGTGCCATATCAATAATGGCTTCACAAAGAGTGGCATCGTAATTATCTGTTTCAAGATTATGAATAAATGATTTGTCTATTTTCACATAGTCAATATCAAATTTTTTCAGATAGGCAAGCGCTGAGTAGCCAGTGCCAAAATCGTCTATAGAGAACTCAATTCCAAAGTCTCGCATTACGGATATGATGTTTATTACCGCAGTTGATGGCTCTAATAGAATTCTTTCTGTTACTTCGATTGAAATGCATCTGCCAGGAATACCATTCGCTTTTATAGTCTCGACCCACATCAACATATCTGCTGGATTGTTGAATTGATAGGGTGAAACATTAATGCTCAATTGAAACTCAATTCCTGAATTTTCTCTTATAACAAGAAAATCCTTTATTGCTTGATTAAATATCCATTCACCCAATTCATTAATCAAGCCTGATTCTTCAGCAAGTGGTATAAAATCAATCGGACTTACAAACCCTTTTTTAGGATGATTCCATCTAACCAGCGCTTCAGCTTTTATTATTTTGGAGTTATTGAGATCGATAATCGGTTGATAATACATCACAAATTGATTTTTTATCAATGCTTCTCTTATGTCATTAGTAAGAGATAGCCTATTAAGTGAAGCACTTTGTATTGATTCCGTGAAGAATTGAAATCTATTGCGACCAAGCTTCTTAGCCTCATACATTGCTTGATTAGCATAACTCAACAACTCATTAGGAACTCGAGAATCATCTGGATATACAGTTAAACCCATACTAGCTGAAAGATAAAAAACTTCACTTTCAACGATGAATGGCTTTTGAAGTTCATTGAGTATTCTTTGACAGGTTTTTTCTAAAGCAGTCATATCTTTTATTTCAGACACAATCACAATAAACTCATCTCCTCCAAATCGAGCGGTTGTATCATCTGATCTTACGGAGGCACTTATACGCCGCGCTGCTTCTATTAACAATCTATCACCTACTGAATGACCTGATTGATCATTCACTTTTTTGAAATTGTCTAAATCAATAAATAAGATTCCAAGTTGTAAATTAGAGCTATATGCTCTTTCGACTGACTGTTCTAAACGGTCATTTAATAAATCTCGATTGGGTAAATTAGTCAGGTGATCAAAATTTGACTGATACCAAATTTGTTGTTTGGACTCATCATTTTGTTTTTTGTTGGCTTGTTTTAAGCGATAAATTCTGAATAAAACAAATAAAAATATTATGAATGCAATACCAAGTGCACCAATTAATGCACCATAATATTTATTATCATTTATTTTCCATTTATTAAGTATTTTCTTATTATTAGGTTCAAGTTCTAGTAAGCCCTTGTTGAGAATCGAAGTTAGTTCGGGCATATCTTTTCTGACAGCCATCGTGACACTCGATGTATAGGGTGTGATACCTGACTTTTCTACATAATCGATACGATGCACAATTATGTGATAATCAATGACCATTTCATTACCCACATAGGCATCAATAGTGCCTGATTTCAAACCATCAAAAGCTTCATCCGCAATATCTATGTATATAAGTTTAATCTTAGGATAATTTTCACGGATTTTTTGAGCAATATTCGCATTTTTATAAACAGCTACATGCAAGTTGTTAAGATTTTCCAAAGAGTTTATTTTTGAATTTATTTTTTTGTTTATATTGGTATAGATTGCATACGGAAAGGTCAAAAAAGGTTGATCGAGTGGCTCAAACTTAGAATTTACAATTGTGTTATTGCCAATACCTGAAATCATATCCGCCTGATTTATTAGATCAATATTCTCCGTGTAGTTAACCACTATAAACTTAAGGTGTAAAAGATTACTTAACTCGCTTAAGTAGTCAATCGAAAGACCTTGATGTTTATCATTTTCTAACTGAAACTCAATTGGCATCCATCCATTCTTGACTGCCACACGGATACCTTGGTTTTTATTTAGCCAGTCAATCTCACTAGGGGTGAGAGTTATATTCGTGGAAGGTTTATTATTGTTATGACCAGTATTAACAATTTCATTTGTGCCAAAACATATCATTGACCATGAAAATGTAAGTGTGAGCATTAATATTTGAATCATTCGTTTCATAGCATAATCTTAACTATAATAACCCTTCATAATTTAGATACTAGCTAACTTTTTTTGCTCATACATCAAATTATCAGCCTCATTCAGCATGTCATCGATGGATGAATGTTTTTGAGAGTCGTATTCCACAAATCCTGCACTCAACTCAATGTTATAACCTCTTGTTGCCTTTTGATTGTAGTTATTCACAGAATCAAGCAGACGATTAAGATTGATTTGACATTCTGACAGCGAGCATCTGGTTAATAATACTGCAAACTCATCTCCGCCCATTCGACCTATTACGTCGGACTCTCTATAATTATCCCGCAAGATATGACTGAATACTTGCAACGCATGATCACCCTCAGCATGACCATATTGGTCATTGATATGCTTGAAATTATTAAGATCAATAAAAAGTAAGCAAGATGGGATGCTCATTCGTTTACAAAGCGAAAGTGCATGTTTCGAAAGAGCCTGAAAACCACGTCTATTTGAAATCAAAGTTAACTCATCTAGAGTAGCAAGTTGTATTGCACCTACTTCTTGCTCTACCATTCTTGCAAGATCTTGTAACAACTCCTTGTCATCATCACTAAAATTACGTGGGGACTGATCAATTACACATATCGTTCCAAGTTTGCTACCGTTCGATACTTTTATAGGACAGCCTGCATAAAAACGAATATTTGGTGAGTCAGTCACCATGGGGTTATCATTAAATCTAGGATCGAGTGCCGTATCAGGTATAGTAAAGATCTCATCTCCCAATATTGCATGCCCACAGAATGATATATCCCGAGAAGATTCTTTAACCTCAATACCAAAGGCAGAGAGGAACCATTGACGGTCTGCATCAATAAGACTGACTAATGCTATTGGTACACCGAACAGTCTTCTAGCCAAACGGGCAACACGGTCAAAACGTTCCTGAGGCGCTGAGTCTAAAATATTCAAGGCTCTTAGTGTGTCTAAACGAGTTTTTTCGTCTGGTGGAATAAGCGGTATTTGCATTATTTAGTCCTTTGTACAGCAAGGTGACAATATTATTAATATAATAAATTTTTAGTTTAGGCATTTCGCTAAATTTTATTAAACCTATTTGAAATCGCTACACATTTAGAAAGCAGGGATTAAATCAAAGATATCACACGATTAGTGAAGGCAGAATGCACGGATAGAATAGTATTCCAATGAATGGATACTTTATTGGCGGTTCCGCTGTCATAGAACAATGCTCCTTAGACCGGTGACTTTGCGTCCCCTCTTTTCAGTCGGGTAGGCTTTTTTACAGTTTGTTAGTCTACTTAATTTAAATTAACAGTCAAGTTATCCATTAATACGTTTAGAGTGATATCCGTCTAGTAAACTTCACTTAATGTTTCAATTAAATCAAAGTTTTGACCAGATACGATTTTGTCAACTAGTTTCCAGTATGCTTTATGCCAAAATTTTTTGATACTAGGTTCTTATTCGGTTCGGCTTTAGGAAAAGTTAACTGATTGTTTTGTATGGGTTTCGTGAATTAAATAATACATTTTAGTAAAGAATAGTTCAGCATAGGTTCAGTATGTAGGGCACGGTGCTTCACCATTAAAAAATCACTTACAAATCTGTGGCTATCAGTAGTGAGTGTGGGTGCTCGCTCGCACTCATAATCCGTTGGTGCTCAGTTCGACGCACTGGGGGAACAAATATAGATGACTTAGGCGGAATCTCCAGATCGTTATTTATATAGAGCTCCGCATTGAAATACTGCGTTTATGGAAATTGCTCTTCGTGAATCAATTCAAGTACACCTAATACAATAAATTTGAATTTCGATTTGATGAAATGCACTATAATTTCCGCATGGAAATGAAGTCTTATGCAACGCTTGCCAGTTTAGTTGATCTATTAATTGATGCAGTTTTTGCGGTTGATGCCGATGGATGCGTCGTCTTTGCTAGTGCATCTTGCGAGCGTATTTTTGGATACACGCCGCAAGAAATGATCGGAAAGCGCATGTTCGATATGATTGTTGCAGAAGATCGTGAACGAACCCTGGAGTCTGCGCGTAACGTGATATTGGGAAAACCCCAATTGCATTTTGAAAATCGCTATATCCGCAAGAGTGGGGAAATTGTTAACATCATGTGGTCAGCACGCTGGTCGCCGGCAGATCAATTGCGGATCGGTGTTGCGCGTGACATCACCGAACTCAAACGAGCAGAATCTATGCAAGCTGTCCTTTATTTAATTTCCGAAGCGGCTTATGCCGCTGAGGATTTGATTGCGCTGTTTCAACGTATTCATAAGATTATTGCCACGTTGCTACCAGCAGATAATTTTTCCGTAATGCTATACGACAGTGAAAAAGATCAGCTGAGTTTTCCATATCATGTTGATGAGTACGAACAGGCATCTGAAATACCTAAACCAGCCGCTGGGACACTCTGTGCAGAAATTATTCGTAGCGGAAAACCCTTATTGCTGACACCGGATAGCATGGCTACTCGCCTAAAGGAGTTGCAAGTTACCGTATCCAAGAATCTGCTTTGCTGGCTTGGTGTCCCACTTAAATCGCATAAAAATATGATCGGTGTTTTGATGATCAAAACCTATGTTGGTGGTTCGTGTTACAGCGAAAAAGATCAGGAACTACTAGAATTCGTTTCAACTCAGATTGCAAACGTTATAGAGCGCCAGCAAATGCAAACCAAGCTGCAACAGATGGCGCAGTATGATCAACTGACAGCTATTCCTAATCGCGTATTTTTGTATGATCGTCTTCAAGTTGCGCTGGCAACTGCTCGTCGAGAGCATGGGCGATTTTCCATACTTTATCTTGATTTAGATAAATTCAAACAGGTTAACGATACCTTAGGTCATGATGCCGGAGATCTCTTGCTGCAAGAGGTCGCCAAGCGCTTGAAACAGTGTGTGCGTGAATCTGATACCGTCGCGCGCTTAGGTGGTGATGAGTTTGTCATACTACTACAAAGCATCTCATTGCCTGAACAGGCCGATCTGGTGGCTCAAAAAATTCGAAATGCCTTGAGTCGCCCTTTCGATATAAGCGGCCACTGCTTGAATATTATGACGAGCATCGGAATCGCACTTTATCCCGAACATGGTGATGACGAGCACCAGCTACTCAAACATGCAGACAATGCCATGTATCTCGCAAAAAATAGTGACCATCGTAGTCAATCGATATTTAATAGAACGAACCTTTCAGACGATTCATTCCGATAATTAATTATTCAAACACACATCCAGAAAATCGACAAAAGCTTTCGCTCATGCCTTCCAAAGACAGCTTTTTACATAATAGACAAATTGAGCTTCCAACGGATTAGTAGCTTTTTAGCTGCAATTATTATGGCTTATTAGCCTGGATACTTTTTGTTAATAACTTTTTACACGTTTTACGTATTAAATTTTTTAATAAACTTTTCAATATCACCAAGTCTAAGCGCTTTACTATATAAATAACCCTGAAACTGATTGCATCCTAATTTAATTAAATATTCTTTCTGCTCTTCAGTTTCAACCCCCTCGGCAATAGTTTCCAAATCTAAAGTTTGCGATAGTTTTATGATGGCTTCGGCAATTACTGCTTCATTTCTATCAATTAAAATATCTTTTACAAAAGCACGGTCAATTTTTAACTGATTAATTGGAAAGGATTTTAGATAAGATAATGATGAATACCCAGTTCCAAAATCATCCAGAGAAATTGTTAATCCCATTTCTTTTATTTGGGTCATGACTTTAATCATATTCTCAACATCGTCAGCTAGCATGGTCTCAGTTAGCTCCAGCTTAAGCTTTGATATATTAAAGTTATAATCTGATATCACTTTCTCCAGGTTTGAAACGAAATTACTATTTTTAAATTGTATGGCACTTATGTTTACTGAAAGTGTAATGTCTTTAAACTCTTCAATCTGATGCCATCTTTCTAATGTTTTGCAAGCAGTTTCTAGCACCCATTGCCCAATTGGTATCATCAAGGACGTCTGTTCAGCGATTGGAATAAACTCTGCTGGGGATACACTGCTACCGATTTCTGAACTTTGCCAGCGTATTAATGCTTCACAACCAAATATTTTATTATGAGAATTAATTTGTGGCTGATAATGAAGTTCAAACTCATTAGTATCAATTGCATTCCTAAGATAGGATTCTAATCGTGCTTTATATAAAACTGCTTTCTCTAGTTCATTATCAAAAATTTGAATATTATTTTTTCCTAAACCTTTAGCTTGATACATTGCCAAACTAGCCTGCTTAACTGCATCTATGCCATTTAAATCATCCTTTATAAGATTTAAACCAATGCTAACTGAAGAAAAAAACTCTAAGCCATTCAGTTTAAAAGGTACTCTGACAGAACAAAGTACCTTTTCTGCAATACTATTAGCTCTTTCAAAAAGTCTATCTGAGAACTTTTCTTGGTCACTTATAATAAATATAAACTCATCACCGCCAAAACGACAAATGAAACATTCGCTATCCACGAATGCACTTAAACGATAAGCAACTTCCTTAATAAATGTATCACCAATATGATGACCAAAAGTATCATTAATCTTTTTGAAATTATCCACATCCATTAGCAATATGGCATGAGACATTTTTGCTACGCTAGATGATTTACTCAATTCATCCAAATAACTATTTAGCGACTCTTTGTTGGGCAATCCGGTTAAGCTGTCATAGTAAGCAAGATATCTAATTTTTTCATTAAGTGCTTTATGTTCAGCTTCCGTATTTTTACTTTCACTGATGTCATTTTGGATTCCTATAAAATGTGTAACGTTTCCATCTTCATCTGTTAATGGAGAAATTTTCAAATGATTCCAAAAGCGAGTACCATCTTTCTTTTTATTAAGAAGCTCAATTTCAATATTTTCTCCAACATCAAGAGCATGCCTAAGCTGATTTAGTTGTTCCTCATCCCTAACAGAACTGTTCAAGAATCTACAATTCTGCCCTATGACTTCAGCTTTGTTGTAGCCCGTCATTTGTTCAAAGCCTTGGTTAACATATACTATCGGCAATTCTGGTTGAAGTGCATCAACAATCACAATTCCAGCATTTGATGCTTCAATTGCAGAGGTATTTAGCCTTAGCGCAATCTCTTCAGATTTTTTTTTCGTTATATCAACTTGAATCCCTGAGACCCTAATTGGCTTACCCTGTTCGTCGTTATAAAATCGACCTTTAGACCAAAGCCAGTGGATGCTGTTGTCTGGCCAAATAACTCTAAACTCAACATCATATATTTCACCACCAGCCATTGCTTTTTTATAAACTTTATCTACCTTGTCGCGGTCCTCAGGATTAACATGTGAAAGAAATGTTTCATAGCCCCAATCTTTGACTGAAGCTTCATGACCAAAGCATTGGTCATGTATTAATGATCTGCGAGCAACATTTGTTTGAAGATCCATGTCCCAATCACCAATATTGGCTGCATCCAATGCAAACTTTCTTCTTTGTTCACTCTCCTCAAAATTGTTTTTTATACTTAATTCATTGGCAATGAAATTTGGTATCCAATGCTTAATTAATAGAAAGATAATCACTAAGGCAGATGCCAGATTTACCAGCTTAGGTATAATCAGATAATTAGGTTGATAGATAGCACTGTTGGTAATGGATTCATAAGCGTGGCTAAAATATAATCCAAAATAGGCAGACTCAAAGAGTGTCCTGAAAGCATCAATAGCCAAAATAATCATTAATAGACTTAATGTTTTGTTTTGTTCCCGAGTTCTCAAGAAGTGATATGTAAAGAGAGCTAGTATTAAACCCCAAACTAAAACAAGCAAACCATACAAAACAGATGTTAGTTCTGATAAGTGAATAATCATTTTAGTCTTAATATTTAATTACCTGAAAAAGTTTATATTTAGCAAAATACTATTCTAATAGTTTGTTAAAGTCACTATTTTGGTAAGTTAATTGAAAATGGCAGATTCTTAATACTTAACTTAGCAAACTAAAATAGTCTTGAAATTATGATTTTACTTTTTAAATTCAACGAGTCACAGGTTCTATTCCAGTCCGCCTTCATATTTATAAAGCTCCCAGAGTTGTGGGCTTTTTTTTATCAAGAACTCAGAGAGAGGATATTAGCTATAGCTAACATTAAACCTAATAAATTCATCACCTACCGCCAACCCAAACTAAGCACCACCACAAAACAAGTCTCAACATCCCTTCTAAACGCTTCATCAAGCGTAGCAAACAAAATCACTCGTGGTCTAGCAAAGCATCAATCTGAAACCAACAAAACAACCAACCGATATACCAACATCATGGGGGCACAGCAAAGTATTAACTTTAATCTTTGGAGACATTAAATTCAGTAATCGTTGTATGCATAGAAAAAATCTAGCACATGAATGATTAGTCCAAACTGGCAAAACAGATTGCTACATCAGAATTGCATTTGGTTGGATTATTGACTATCTATTGTTTGTATTGGATTTGATATGGGGTGTTATTCAGCCCATTTTATTGATTCTATATATGCTGATAATTCGTATAGTACTCATCATTACCGAGCCACATTTCTGGCTGTTTCGCAACCGAACGTGATGGCGTGATGATCAGAGTATCCCACAACCTAACAGGCTGCCATTAAAGTGTATTGGGCCGGCTCCGAATTTCATCATCAATAAGCACATGTTTTATATGGCTTTGAAATCTTAACTAAGCACCCTTTAGGTTTTCAGCATGCTTTAAGGCAGTTAAACATTCCCTTCAACACCACCTCAACCCATAAGTTTAAATATTTGTGGGCTTTTTTGTTTACTCAGGAGATGCCATGGCTATATTGAAATCACACAAACGCAAAACAAGTTGTTCTAGGTTAGTCTCAGTTGCAAATCAAATCATAAATAGAACGAGTAATGATGCTGTTAAAGGCATCGAAAAAACTGTCAAATGGATGGTAACAGATCACATCAATTCTCGAGAAGTTACTAACCTTATGGAAGCTATACAGCGCTGTAATTATTGGCATGCTTATCTCAGACGTATTGACCGTCGCCAGCGAGTGCTCCTTAAAGTGATCCAGCAAATTGATTCTGGCAAGATACCTACCCGGTTCGATGATTTGATGCGTTGGTTCGTCGATCATCTTCTATTTATTCTGGATGTCTTGTGGGGATATATTAATCCTATGCTGATGTTGGTTTTAACGACATTACTTAGCATTGTGCTCGGTCTTATTTTCACCGCAATTTTGATCTACGTTCTGTTCAAGCTCTTATTTTCATAAAAAAGTATTACATCGCACTTCTATAGTTCTTCAACGCAATCCACCCAATTGATTTTTTATTGCACCCGTATCGCTTTTTGCATGCGGGCTTTTTTACGTCCATTTTCTATAAGGAGCTATATGATTACCTCACACAATTTTAATCAAGCCTACGAGCAATATACGGTTGGGCTTATACCATTTCGCTTATTACAAGATCAGGCTGCTGTCATGATCGGGCTATGCGCTAATACTCATCCTGAATGTAGTGCTGCTTTAGCTATAACAGATCCCGATATTCAATGGTTGCTACAGCAGCCAGAAGCATCGCTTGATTATTCAAACTTACTAGGTGGCGCGATGTTTGTCTGTGAAACCACTATTGATTTGAAGCAAATTGAAGGCTGTGATTTTGCATGGGCTGAATCACATGGTGATTGGCCTAATGTTACCGAAATACCCATGACATGGGATAACTGCTGTTATTTAGATGAAGTATCAGGAGAGCCGCAATGGGTACTTTTTCTGATGTGTTGGAACAATGCAGGTGGGCCTATTTATTATGTGCCTAAGTATTTATGGCAGATAGCAAGAGTTTCCGAGCATATTGCACTAAGTAATGCTGCTTGAAATTCGTGATGCGGCTTTTTAACCATCTTATATGAAGGTCAATGTTTTTATTTCTTCTGTTTATCAATTCAACTAAGGAGCTAGGCGATGAATACACCAACAAAATCAGTTAGTGAAATTACAGTAGATAACGGCATTGCACCACCTGTGATGCGTATAGTTAAAGTTGGCACATGCACCAATGTGTCAGGTAAACACAAACTTACTTATCATATCGGCTGCAATACAGACGCATTTATTCACTTTCGCATTTTTGAGAATAGCGGCGGCGGTTACTTTAGTCCTGAATGGGTATCGCTCGATGCCATTCAAAAAGCCATTGAAACGGGCCACACTCCCACCACTTCATTGGCCTTATATTCGTTATTCAATGGTAAGTCAGTTAATACCCCTGCTTTTCTATTAGCTGCCATGCTTAATGAAGGATTGATGCAAATTCACCCTGACAATCAACGTTGCTATGCCACAACCGACACTCATCCATTCATAACTGAAATCCAGCAACTCATCAGCGCTAATGTGAATATCGAAGTCTTACCTACCCCTAAAAAGAAGCATCAGCGGGTTCAACTATTTGAAGCAGGTCCAGTAAGCAAAAGTTTGAAGAAGAAATCTGGCCGCCCATTGGATAGCCAAAGACTCAATAAGCAATAAGCACTCAATGCATGACTTCGCTCTATGAAATAAACCCTTATTTTTTTGTGTTACTAATCCGCAGCTCTAAAAATTAAATTGCTCTAAATCCTAAGCCTGACAAGGCCCCTTCTGTTTTACCCCGAAACAACTTTCCAATACCGACCCAATACCGACCTTTTTTGTAAATTACCTTTGATTATCAACTTACCTCGTGAGCCACTCGTGGTTTTTCTGACGCTGTTTATCGTAGGCGCCATACGTCTTGTTTTCAAATCAACAAGAATGATAGGCGTTATTGGCATTACGTTTTTGCTGTTGCTCTATCCCCTCGCATTTCTATTACTTTTAGTGATGGGATGTATTCATGTTTTTAAATTATGTAAACGGAGAAATCTCAATGTCTATACACAACCAAAACTACCTTCTTGATGCTATTGAAACTGTACTTGCTTGGGAACTGCCAGATGAATTGTTTTCTATGGCGATAAATGATCAGGCCAAACTACTGGCAGGATTTGATGCTGAAGAAATCTGGGCATGTGATGCCATGTTTAATTACAGTTTAGGAAATAATTACCATTTGTATAATTAAGCAATACCGCAAGCAACCTGCAATACCACTAACACCTTCCCTCATTACTCACACGCCAATCAAATTTTCTGCAATTAAGCAGAGGAACTCTTGCGTGTGTTGATAATGGGGTTGGTGTTAGTTCTCATTTTTTTTGGAGACTTAACTCATGACAAAATCAATTACGCGTCAGTTAGTAAGTGCATCGCAACGTATCAAAGTCACTACTGATATATTCGGCATTCAGTTTTCAATGCATATAGAGCCTTACCTTTATAGTATTACCGCTAACATTACCTCTGATTACACAGGTGGATTTTGGCATTTCTTTACATTAAGCAATGGCGGTTTCTATATGGCCCCTAATGATGACATTTTGTTTGATATAGCTTGCTACAATGGCTATGAAGGTAAATTGACTGCGGATGCTTTAGGGATTACAGCGTGCTTATACACTTATAGCCATCTCTCATTCAGAGGCAACCCGATTCTTGCTAAACCGTGTGCTGAGCAATATCATCTGTTGCGGGAGTATATGCTGGAGCATGCAGAGGCTCGGGGGATTTTGGGGGCGATTGACTAACGAATCGACGACATGACGCACTTGACGCTGGTTTATAACCCATAGGGTACATGGGATGACGTCAAGGCGTCGGATGAGTCGAGTTAGAATGTAAATTTCTAACTTATAGTAAAAATTAAGTTGTGTGAAATGACATTAAGTATATGTCAAATTAGTAAATTATTGGTAGGATGAGTTCACGCTCATTATTTTAAAAGAGAACCTATGCAAGAACTTCACGACAGTTATGGCCCTATACCTGGCTATCATTCTAGTGTTCCTGCAAGCTGCACGCAAGAAGATGCAGTTCGGTATTTAATGTATTGGATAGAGCATATTTCTATACCGTTTTATGCACTGCCTGAACATCCAACTTCTGAAGACCTCGATTTTTATAACGATTTTTCTGCTTTCACTGAAATGAGAGTTAATGAAGAAAATGCTGAAGCAGATTATCTAGAAGCTAAATATGAAAAACTCTCTCCTAAAGATATTGCAGGAAAATTAGCTGAGTTTGAGGAATGTAAATCGATGCTTAGTAAATCTCAAATATATCTATGCTATATCATTGATGAACTCGCCAAGAGTGGTCATTCTGCTTTGAGAATAGTTCCAGCAACATCAGAAAAGCCACAATCACTATTTATCACTTCCATTAGTCTTATGGAATGGGCGATAGAACTTCAAGGTCGGCAACATAACAAAAGTGTAGCTGAAGCATACATCCCCTCTGAAGCTAAAAATAAGATATCTAGTAAGCAAGTAATAATGCAGCCTCAAGAGCCAGACAATCAGATCAATACGGACCATAAGCCATGGCTAATACCTGACTCTCGAGACCCTGAAGCCGAGTACAAATGGTACATACCAGCAAGATTTTTTGCAAGGGAGCTAGTTCGGGAGAATCCAACCCTAGCTAATAAGCGCGAGCTTCTTGCAACGCAAGTTGCAAATTTATTAAAAAATGTTGGGATAAATAAACGAGGTCAAAAAAAGCCATTTAACCCTAACACAATCCTAAAAGCATTTTCAAACGTTAGTTTTGGATAAAACTCTCAAACTTTCGCTGAAAGTTTTAATAACAACTTGTCTCTTAGCCAGCATCTAATTGCCTTCAAAGCCAACAGAACAAATCACTTGTAAGCGTTAAACGCTCTTTCAAAATTGCATCTTCTTTAACAACGGCTTAAGCCGATAGGAAAGACGATGCAAAGTCAAAACCTTCAAATTAGTAATACCGTACCATGTCAAGTTGAAATATCTTCTATTACTTCACCTAACACCGTTATACCCGAAACAACAAAACCTAAACCATTCCCTTTGAACTTACCATTTATTTTTGGTCTGTCCTTAGATCAACATGGCAAAGCATTTGCTGTGAATAGAGATTATGGTAACACCTATGCCCAACAAGTAGGTTCACGCCAATTAGATAATCGTATTCGACAAATTGCACAAGATTGCAATATCAGCTTGCGAAGAAACGATTTAATCGATATCAATCATGGCTTACAAGCACAAGCTGAATTGTCATCAAATCGAGCTGAAGTTTGGTTCCGTGTTGCACCGTATCAAAATGGAATTGAGTTGGATGTAGGTGATGATGCGCAAACACGATTTAGAGTTACGCCTGGCAAGGTAGAAATAATCGGAAAAGATTCAGACACCCTTTTTTATCGCTCACAAACAGCTTTACCCATGGTTTTACCAGCTAAAACAGGCGATATCAATAAACTAAAAAAATATCTTAACATGCACAGCGTTTCACAAACTCTGTTTATTGCATGGCTGTCTTACACCATGGCGCATCCTAAATTGCCAGCCTCTAAATTCGTAATTTTAGTATTACAAGGCAATCAAGGCAGTGGCAAATCTAGTCTTTGTAAAAACATCATTTTAGCTCTTCTCGATCCAAGTTCAACTGGCGTGCAACTCATGCCAACTAACACCAAAGATTTAGCGGTAGCTGTACACCGTAAACATGTAGTGTGTTTTGATAATGTACGTGAATTACGTCAATCCATGGCAGATGCATTATGTGTTGCAGCTACAGGTGGAGCAATAACGGCAAGGCAGTTATATACCGATGCAGAGCAAACAGTCATCCAGTTGCATTCTGCGATTGTACTTAATGGCATTCATAGCTTCATCGATCAGCCTGACTTAGCACAACGCTGCCTTCCTATTGAACTACATCAATTATCAGAAAATGACCGCAAATCCGAAAAGCAATTAATCCAAGAGTTAAACGCTGATTTACCAGAAATTATGCGAGGCTTATTAGATCGTATTGCGTCAATTATGACTTACTTACCTACCGTTGAAGTAACTAACCCAGAACGCATGATTGATTTTGTGCACTGGCTGGCAGCAATGGAAAGTGCGATGAATGTACCAAGTGGCGTCTACCAAGCAATTTTTAGCGAGGCTGTCCATCAAGGTCAACTGGATAGTTTACTGGACAACACACTGGCTGCTGCAATGGTAAATTTTGCCAGCGCTGAATGTGATTGGTCAGCTACACCTGCTGAGCTGTTACGTGAACTAAATCGCAGTGTTGATAGAAATACACAGCGCGATCGCGACTGGCCACAAAACCCAATTGCACTTTCAAAACGTCTCAAACCGTTACAGGCAAGTTTATATACACAAGGAATCAATATCTCATTTACGCGCGGCAAAAACCGCACAATCACCATTAAGAAAGAAGGTATTTAACATGACTAAACCGACGGAAATGACGTACTTATTAAATGGCTTTAAAGTTCCGACGACTTTCTATAAAGAAGTATATAAACACGTTAGTCTTGGGGTATCTGCCATGAGACCTGAAACCCTTTACACCACAAAATCACTTTGTGGTGATGGCTTTTGGGATGCTTTACCTACTACATGGTGGAAATGGATGGCAGGTAGATGTTTCGCCCATATGGTGAGTTATCAACTATTCCCAGTTAAGTTTGTACGATACAAAAGAACTCCGACCAAACGTTATCAACTCAAATAACACGCACATAGGGTAACTGTAGCCTAAAAAAATATGGTTACCCTTAATAAATTTTAATTTCGATTAAATTTAAGGAGCGAAACAATGATTATAAATTTCACACAAAAGTTGATTGATAATTCTCTTCAACAGTATGCAAAAGATAATCGCATTGAACTTGTATCAGATGACAGATCAGGTTTATATGTGGAACTGCGATCTACCAGCAAAGGTGATGGCACTTACTATTTACGCTACAAGGATATAAACCGCAAAACATGTCATCAAAAAATAGGCCGCACCACTGAAATCAGCCTAGTCGATGCCCGCAAGAAAGTAGTTGAGCTTAAAGCAGCAATCGTGAATAGCACTGAAGCATCTAGTTTACTTACCGTTAAAAAAGGAGATATGACGTTAGATGCTTTATGGCTGGAATATTACGAATTTGCCAAGTCACATAAACGCTCATATGTTAGAGATGAACAGCTTTACCGCATTAGAATCAAGCCTAAATTTGGCCATCTTAAATTGTGTGAAATTACACTGAAGCAAATACAAAACTTAATGATTGCTATTCGTAATGAGGGCTTGTCAGGTAGTAGTGCCGACCACCACGGCCAATTGATGCGTAGGTTAGGCAATATGGCTATTAAGTGGGGTTATCTAGAAGTGAACTTCGCTCGTGGTATTCAGCTTTTTCATGAATTTAACGGTGTAGAAAATATCCCGGATGATGGTCAAATGCAGAAACTGATACATGTGCTTAATACTGACAGTAATCGCCCTATCTGTTTGTTGGTACAGTTTTTGTTATCAACGGGTTGTAGGTTGAATGAAGCGCTGTCTGCGAAGTGGCAACATGTATCGGTAGATAAAAAGCTTTGGACGGTACCGCATGAATCGTCTAAATCTAAGCGTCCACGTTCGATTCCATTGAATGAAAGTGCTTTGGTGATATTAAACCTGATAGAAAAGCAGGAAACAGATGTCTATGTGTTTACCAATGCAAAAACACAAAAACCATTTGTTAACGTGTTCAAACCTTGGAACAGGATTAGGACTAAGGCTGGACTGCCTCAACTGCGTTTGCACGATCTTCGTCATGCTTATGCTTCAATGTGCGTTAACAATGGCTGTACTATTTATGAAGTCTCACAGTTGTTAGGTCATGCCGATACTAGGGTTAGTCAACGTTATGCGCACTTGAATACGACGACGATGCTTAATGCAGCTAATTCTGTGTCGCAAAAGTTGTCTTCACTTATGCGGCCAAAACTAATTATAGAAGAGACTCAAAAAGCAGCTTAGTAAAAGAAAGATAAATTGGTGAAACGGTGGGTCAGGTAAGTGCGAAAATTCGCTCGCCTTGACCTGCCGGCAACCCATACTCACATGATTGGCGCGCGGCTTACCTTACCCCATCCCGTTACTGAAAAGGCGCCATTATGTTGCCTTGGCATTGATGTTTTTTAAAAATTAGAAAATTAGTCACCGCTTTATATTTTTTGAATTGATGTGATTTAAACTAATTCCACATTTTCAACACCACATCCTTTTTAATTAGAATAACGTGTTGCATCGATCAGTTGAACTCACACCCCTAAGCAGAAAATCAGAGTAAGAAGTTTTAGGATTTGATAATTTACTAAATACCTCACATCATGCAGTGGGCTAGTAAGAAAGTTGTCCGGAGAGATACCAAGCTCTTTGATTATCCTTATCTGCGATATTACCTAAGTCAACATATGCTGCAGTTAGCGCCAAATACTTGGTAGGGAACCATGCAATAAACAAATCTTTCGCGTCATCTTCTTTAAAAGAATTTAGATTATCAGGTCTCGCGCGATACTCAGTACCGATTAACAAGTTGTCAGTTAACATTAATGCAGCAGATACTGCAGGTTGTAATTGGTAGTTATCGTGCTTATCTCCCCCAAAGCCTAGCAAACCAAATTGGTTGGCTTTAGTAGCTTGTAAGGTGGCGTTTAACAGCACATTTCTGCCGCCAATCGCAGCTAGATACAATTTAGTGGCAGAGAGATAGACATCTATCCCTGTTGCGCTTTCCGCACCCAGCGCTTTAGGTACTTTATCAAAATCAACATTATGTTTAATCTGGATACCAGCTGAAACTTGCGGCACCCATGTGTCTTGATCGTAAACTGCATCTCCAAATAATCTTACTTTTGCGCCTACGGTATGCATACGGATGTGTTCGTTTGGTACGGTATCACTCAATCCGAAACGTTGATGGCTGTATGAAATTTCGACACGATTGTTGAAACCTACCGCAGCACCTCCAAGATGCATCTCAAAACCACCCTGCGTTCTAGCTTGTGTGTAAAAAGAAGAAGCACCTGTTTCGCCTTTCGTGCCATAACCTGCTATCAATGCCCATGGCGTTAACCCACCACCAGCGGAACCCTCGATCTGCATGATACCGCCAGTTGCTAATAAACGCTCACCAGCCATTGATGAGGGTGAAACAATACTGGTAAATAATAATGTTAAAATCGATAATAATCTAAGGTTGCGCATATGAGGAATATAAATAAAAAAAATTTGAATCATTTGACCTAAAAGTAAATCTACATAGGGTGAATTTTTTGCATAACGCATTAAAAAGTTAATTAGCATTTATTTATTGATCAGCAAGAAGCAGACCAATCACTTTTACATATAAATGGCATGTTTTTGAACATAGTAGAAATGGAATGATGGATGTTTAAATTTTTATTAAAGTTATTTATTTTAGGTTTAGTATTCGGCTTAACCTCATGTGCCAGCCTGATATGTAATGAGGAATTAACGCGTGTAGACATTCAGAATAACAGTTTGTTCAACCGCATTGGAGGCTTGCCTGTGCTGAATAAAATTGTTGATGAGTTTATTGATGAAGTAGCTACCTCACCTAGGACCAAGCGCTCATTCGATGGTATTAAATTAAAAGCATTAAAGGAAAGTGTAGTTACTCAACTGTGCAAATTAACGGGAGGCCCCTGTATTTACGATGGAGAAACCATGTTAAATGCGCATCGCGATGCAAAGATTACTGAAACAGAGTTTGATGCTTTCGTGGCTATCTTTAGAACTACGTTGAATAAATATTTAGCTACCACTGAAAAAAATCAACTGTTAAAGATTTTGGCCCCAATGAAGCGTGAGATTGTTACTTGAAGTTAACCCAATTAAGTGTGAATAGGGAATTGAATTGTTAAATAAATGTTTAGTAACAACTTTATTTTGTAGCATTATCTATTTACCACTACATGCCGCAGAACTTACGATAAATGTATTGGATAGCTCAGGAACAGCTATCGAAAATGCAGTGGTATATGCCGAACCTGAAAACAAAGTGACATTACCGCGTGCTGCTGCAATCATTGAACAGCGTGGTAAGCAGTTCAATCCTTTGGTCAGTGTAATACAAACTGGTGCTGAGATTACCTTCCCTAATTTTGATAGTGTCCGGCATCATGTTTACTCTTTCTCGCCAGCAAAAACCTTTGAGCTAAAGTTATATTCCGGTGTGCCAGCTAACCCGGTTCAGTTTGATAAAGCAGGCACGGTAGTATTGGGCTGTAATATTCATGATTATATGGTTGCTTTCATTCAAGTAGTGGATACGCCATACTTCACCAAAAGCAATAAAATGGGCAAGGCTGTATTAAAAGATTTGCCCAGCGGAAATTACACTCTTAAAGCTTGGCACTATGCCTTAGCAAAAGATAAAGAAGTTTTTGAAAAACCAATTGCAGTAAAAGATTCAGAAATTATTATGATTAATCTCTCACTTAAGCCCTTTCTGATACCTGCAAGAAAGTAATCCGTGCCTCACATTAAATTAATCAATGAGCTGTAATGCGGTTGCCTTTTAAAAGCTTACAAAGTCGCATCACTTTTTTATTTCTCACGCTAATTCTAGTAGTGCAGATTATGGGTTTTGTGGCCATATGGTTAAGCATTAATAAAAACGCACGGGTTGCGATTACGGAGCAATTAGAAGTCGGAGAAGAAGTTCTCCGCACAGTTATAATTCAACGCGGTGAAAGCTTAACGCTAAGCGCACGCATCTTAGCGAACGACTACGGATTTCGTCAGGCGATTGCAAGTAATGATAGTGAAACCATTCAATCTGCATTAGAAAATAATAGCGCTAGAATCGAATCGAATGTCAGTATGCTATATAGCCCTGAAGGTGTCCGGCAGGTAGTGTCGGGCAGCATTCCTGTCGACATGGCAGATGCGCCCATCCTTAAATTGATAGAATCGGCGCAAGTGGGCGGTAATTCTTTCAGATCATTCATATTTAATGGTGTGCCTTATTTGCTAGTAGCTGTGCCGGTAAAAGCACCTTTAACGATTGCATGGATCGTAACCGGCTTTAAAATCGATGATAGCTGGGCGCATGATATCCATGCCGTTTCGCATTTGGAAGTCAGTTTTATTACTAAAGCCGACTCTAATAATAAAAACAATTTATCATCGGCCTCATTGCAGGCTTCATCAACACATTCGACAAATTCCAATTGGCTTTTTTCCTCTAGCACGATGGGTAAAAATACAGCACAAGCTATTATTAGCAACATCCCGGCGCAATGGTCTCATCAAAATTTAAGCCCTATTTTATCGCAACCTAAAACACAGGATATTGAAGTCGAAATCAATGACTTAAATTACAGTACACGTTATGTGGAATTATTAAATGATCAAAACCAGGTACTGATTGCCGTCTTGCAACGCTCGATTAATGAAGCATTGGCTCCTTTCCTTACGCTTCAGCTCAATTTGCTGGTACTGACCATTTTAGGAGCAGTGGTATTTACCGCAGGCAGTATTTTCACTGCAAGACGCCTTACCAAGCCGCTAACTCAATTGGTTAGCACCGCAGAGTTACTGGAGAAAGGTGATTACAGCGTCGCGATTCAATCCGATAGTCCTGATGAGATTGGCAATCTGGGCCGAACATTTGACCGCATGCGGGAAGCAATTGCTGAACGTGAACGTAAAATCAGTAAACTTGCGTATTGGGATGAATTAACACAATTACCCAACCGTGCATTTTTTACTGAGCAGTTAATGATTTTTTCTGAAAACCATCAAAAAAATAATCGTACTTTTTCAGTATTAATGATGGACCTAGATCGCTTTAAACACGTCAATGATGTACTTGGACATTCTGTAGCAGATAGACTATTAGTCGGGGTGGCTAAAAGACTTAAGGGTAGCTGTAAAAGTGAAAACGACATAGTTGCAAGGTTAGGCGGCGACGAATTTGGCATCATTCTCGCCAATACCAATACTGAAACTGCACTAGAGGTGGCTCGCCGTTTACAGACTGCACTGGAAACACCAATCGCACTTAATGATTCATTTGTGGATTTAAGTGCAGGGGTCGGTATTGCGAATTTTCCAGAACACACCCAAAACATAGAAATATTGCTAAGCCGCGCTGAAATTGCCATGTACGCCGCTAAAAATACGCAAGGCGGGGTAAGTGTTTATCACAGTGATTTAGATGGAACGAATGAAGAGAATTTATCGCTCATTAGTGAAATTAAAATAGCTGTTGAACAAAACCAACTGTGTTTATTTGTACAGCCAAAAATTGATTTTGCAACAGGTAAAGTGCTGGCTGTAGAAGCACTTGTGCGGTGGAACCATCCAGAACGAGGCTTGATATTTCCAGATATGTTTATCCCTTTTGCCGAGCAAACTGGGCACATAAGTAAAATCAGTTATTGGATGTTATCTGAGGCCGCACGCTATGCAGAAATTTGGCAAAAAAAAGGTTTAGATATCACGCTGGCTGTGAATTTATCAGCACGAGATCTAATTGATATTGAGTTACCAAACAAGTTAAAAGAGATATTAACTGAGCATGGATTATTCGCAAATTCACTGTCATTAGAAATTACCGAAAGTAGCATTATGGATGATCCGGCGCGCGCTTTAGATATCGTAGAACGCATCGCTAGAATGGGCATCAAATTATCCATCGATGATTTTGGTACTGGTTACTCATCACTTGCCTATCTTAAACGCTTACCAGTCAATGAGCTGAAAATTGACAAGTCATTCGTCATGAATTTAGAACGTGATCAAGATGATGCAACTATAGTTAGATCTACCATTGAACTTGGTCACAATTTGGGATTAAAAGTCGTAGCAGAAGGGATTGAAAGTAAGCGCGTGTGGGATACCCTAAAATCTATGGGCTGCGATTATGGACAAGGTTACTTTATGAGCAGACCAATGAATGCAGACAAAATGCTTGATTGGATAAAGCTGTGGAATACAGCTCCTTTTAATGAAGATAGGATTTAGTTCTTGATTCATCTTTTATTAGTTGGCTATAGCAAGATTATTAAAATACTGCGGACAAACGAACATTTACCTTTCAGGTATAATTCAAATGTTCGCTTTGGGGAATAATTTCAAGTGAGGCTAATGACTGCAGTTATCTACAAAACACCTAAATGAACAACCATAATTTATTAATAAAATGATTAAGCCCATTAATAATTTTATTAATGTTATTTATATCTCGATTTGTTTTAAGTAACGCTATCATTTTTAATGCATGTGTTGCATCAATCGGTTGAATCCACCGGATTTAATGGACATTAAAACACCAGTAAATTAAACATTTAAAAAAAGAACTTTCGGCTTTTTAACTTTTATGCAAAATAGAATTTTTGTGAATCTTCAAAACTTTCACTTTTGAATTTGTTTTTCACTTTTTCTGCAAGTATTGGGTACTTTCAGTACCGCTCTTCATGGGTGATCAACGTTTGAATATTCATTATTTATTGTGCCTATAGTTGATAAATGAGTAAGAGGAAGCTCTATATTTTTAGTTTTACATTCCTCTTTATTAGCATATTGGGTGCTGACCGATTCAAAGTTCAGTTTCAGTTCGGTCAGGTTCGACACTATGATATGTCATGAACCTTGAGTTAGTTCGTCTGATACAATTTCGACATAGAATTTTAGCTCCCTAGTTTCGGTATTTCAGTTCGGTTTTTTTAAATTCAACTAAGGATAACTGATAAATTATTTAGGAATCTGTAACTTACTAGGTTAATGGGTCAATGCTGCCTTGTGTTGAAAATCCGCGTGTCGACAGTTCGATTCTGTCCCCGGCCACCAATAAAATCAACGACTTACGAATCTATTCATAAGTCGTTTTATTATTTACGGTCTATATCCTCACAAAAAATCAACTCTTCTTTCTAAGATTAGGAAGCATGCGAATTAGTGTGTTTTCTCGCTTGATATAGTGATGAGACAATGCGGCTATTGCGTGCAATCAAATCAGGCAATAACCACCGGCGCCAAAGTTTCATGAACTTCCTAGATGGTTTTGGTTAGAACTTTATTTTCTGCAAGCCATTACCATAAAAACAATTTCAAAAATTTTTCATAAAACATTTAATTTAAAGCAGTCTTACATTTACAGGATTTTTCTTCACATGATCTATATTGGGTATTCTAGTACTCATCAAATTAATAAGAATTAAATTTAAAAAGAATGTTAGTTCATGTCTCCTAATCAATATCTCCAAATTATCGATTTTATTCTAATCACTTTGCCGAGAGAGAATCGTAGTGCCGATATTAGGATAATTTAACAAAGCAGTTTTAATCCGCTATATATCTTTTACCTCTCATTGACTTCTCCAGCTCTATTTCGACATTATTGAATGTCTGCTGACTTCTGGGAAGTCCAAACCACAAAGCACGAATAAATATCTTTACTCTTGTATAAAATCAGTTGATGGCAGATTTGCTAATTGTTTTAACACAAACTCTTGAGCAATTATCGTATTAAATAGAACTTTTGATATACCAAGTAATGCATCCTTTTGATGACTATCCAGTAATTTAGGAGTTTGGCCAAAAACACAGATCGTACCTATTTGTTCTCCAAGCGGCATTGTTATTGGTACGCCAGCGTAAAAGCGGATATTTGGCTCGCCCTTTACATATGGATTATCCCAAAAGCGATCATCAGCCTGAGCATCTTCTATTTCTATAAGCTCATTTGGTACTGAATGACGGCAAAAAGAATCATTTAAGGCAATTTCTTGTATACCACTGAATCCGACTGTGGAAACAAACAAATGAGCGCAAGAGTC
Organism: Methylotenera sp.; assembly: GCA_046590165.1. Classification (GTDB taxonomy): domain Bacteria; phylum Pseudomonadota; class Gammaproteobacteria; order Burkholderiales; family Methylophilaceae; genus Methylotenera. The sequence continues at coordinate 3,669 of JBKJUR010000028.1, read as the reverse complement.
TTTCAAACTAATGATTGCGTAATCTGTTCCACAAACAGTTGTGGCTAAATCTAATAAAGAATCGCAGATAGCTTGAAATGGCGAAGCAGCTATTTTAAGTTTTAAAGACATCGCACTTGATTGTTGCTTTTCCATCTTCGAGCCTTTCAAATAATTATTTTTAATAATTGTCTTTTAGAAAATTTAGATCGTAAGAATTAACATCAATCTTCTTAATTTATAATTTCCTTCTTAAAAAAGTTACTCACTGATTTAGCTCCGCTAAATTTATTGACAACTCATGTTTACATATTTTAAGTCAAATTACACCATAAATTGAGAAAGCACTTAAGCAGAATTTTTTAATTTATGTACGTTATCAAACAGAGATCTTAAATCATTGGTGTAATACTTAGTCCATTAAATCATAAATTAATGGAGGTTCAATGTGTCTTTATCCAATTTAACAAACTCAGAAGAATTAGTCCTCGGCGAATCTCCATCACATGCGTATCTTGAAAGCAATCATTTAAATCGTGCTGCAGTTTCTTGGGGCGCCATTATTGCAGGTGCCACTGCCGCAGCCGCTTTATCTCTCATTCTTTTATTTCTAGGGGCTGGACTAGGTATGTCGTCTGTTTCACCGTGGGCACATAAAGGTGCAAGTGCCAGCGCATTTGGCATAGCTGCAATAATTTGGCTGACAGTCACGCAAGTACTTTCCTCTGGAATGGGCGGATATTTGGCAGGCAGGTTAAGAACCAGACGGTGAGATGTATGAAGCTAAAGTAAAAGTGCTTTGTGAATATGTGAAGCATCACGTTAAAGAAGAACAAAACGAAATGTTCCCTAAAGCAAAAGAAACTAATCTTGATATATTGCAATTAGGTGAACAAATGTCTGCTCGTAAGCAACAATTAATTGCTCAGGCAGCTTAATTTATTCCAACACTTGATTAGTTAATTAAAAATTTAGGATGACTATATGACCAGCGACAAATCATCAAATAACCATAGTAAAACATCGTCTGATGACAATCTACTAACAGGCAATGGCGGAGAAATTCATCAACAAGCTGGCGGTAATCATCCGCAATTAACAACTAACCAAGGTTTAGGGTTATCTGATAACCAAAATTCTCTTAGAGCCAACCCTCGCGGCCCAACACTCTTAGAAGATTTCATCTTACGAGAAAAAATTACCCATTTCGATCATGAGCGGATTCCTGAGCGTATTGTTCACGCACGCGGAACAGGAGTGCATGGGGTTTTTGAATTGACACACTCATTGCAAGAATATACCACAGCAAAAATACTGACTGATGTTGGTGTAAAAACTCCAGTTTTCACCAGAATCTCTACGGTCGCTGGTGGGTCAGGCTCTGTCGATACACCACGAGATGTACGTGGATTTGCCGTAAAGTTTTATACGCAAGAAGGTAATTGGGATTTAGTAGGCAATAACGTTCCAGTGTTCTTCATCCAAGATGCAATCAAGTTTCCTGATTTAGTGCATGCTGTGAAAATGGAACCAGATCGTGGATTTCCGCAATCGGCTTCTGCGCATGATACTTTCTGGGACTTTATTTCCTTGACGCCAGAATCGATGCATATGGTCATGTGGATCATGTCAGATCGAACAATCCCGCGCTCATTACGCATGATAGAGGGCTTTGGTGTGCATAGTTTTCGGTTAATCAATGAAGATGGCGATTCCACTTTTGTAAAATTCCATTGGCGTCCCAAACTAGGCCTACAATCTACCGTATGGGATGAGGCTGTTAAAATTGCTGGTGCTGATCAGGATTTCTTACGTCGCGAAATGTTTGAAGCGATTGAAGCGGGTAATTTCCCAGAATGGGAATTTGCCGTTCAACTTTTTACACAAGAGGAAGCGGAGCAATTCCCATTTGACCATCTAGACCCGACTAAACTAATTCCAGAAGAGTTGGTTCCTTTGAAAGTCATTGGTCGTATGGTGCTGGATCGTTGGCCGAACAATTTCTTTGCAGAAACAGAACAAGTCGCCTATTGCCCTTCTCATGTTGTGCCAGGCATTGATTTTAGTAATGATCCGCTGTTGCAAGGGCGCTTATTCTCTTATTTAGATACCCAACTTTCTCGTTTGGGCTCACCCAATTTTCATCAAATTCCTATTAACGCGCCAAAATGTCCCTTTGCCAACCATCAACGTGATGGTCACATGCAGATGAGTCAGCCCGTGGGTAGAGTTTCCTATGAGCCTAATTCGTTATCCACCGAGTCTCCACGTGAATCTTCAACAGGGTTTCGTAGCGCAAGTGTGAATGAGCCTGGGGATAAAGGCAGAATCAGGCCAGAAAGCTTCTCAGACCACTATTCACAGGCAAGACAGTTTTTTAATAGCCAAACCAGTTATGAGCAAGCGCATATCGCTTCGGCCTTAGTTTTTGAGCTTTCTAAAGTGGAACATTTACATATTAGAATCGCGATGGTTGCGCATTTACTGAATATTTCAGAAGACTTGGCTAATCGGGTTGCAACAGGATTAGGCATGGATAAAATGCCCGTCGCCACTAAAGCTGCTGCAAAGGTACAGGAAATGCCGCAGTCACCTGCATTGCAAACAATCGGAAAGATGAAAGACACCTTGCAGGGACGATGTGTTGGTATTTTAATAGCCGATGGATCTGACGTGACTGCTATTAATAACATTAAAAAAGCTGTAATTAAAGCCGGCGCAAGCGTTAAAGTGGTTGGGCCTAAGATTGGCGGAGCAAAATTAAGTGATGGCGCTATGCATGCAGTGGATGGTCAGCTTGCTGGCACTCCCTCGGTTCTATTTGACGCGGTAGCCATTATCCTTTCGAGCGAAGGTGCAAAATTACTTTCTGCCGAATCAGCCGCAATCGACTTTATTCGCGATGCGTTTGGTCATTTAAAGGCGATTGTATTAGATGCAGGTGGTCAAGCCTTATTGGCTAAAGCGAATATCACCGCTGATAAAGGTGTAGTGAATGTTTCAGAAGTTGATGCTTTTATTGCTGCGGCGAAAACTCGCCAGTTTGACAGAGAAAAATCTGTTCGAACTTTGGCTTGATCGTTGGCTTGAACCATGTAGTGGTCTAATAAAACATGGCACCAGTTAAGGGTTGTTATTAATATACACAACACTAATTTGCAAAATTGCAGAAATCCCAAACTTTTGATTTAAATAATTTTTTAAATTAACTGCCTTCTTAAAATCCGCGTGTAGACAATTCGACTCTGTCTTCGACCACCAATAAAATAAACGACTTACGAATTTATTCATAAGTCGTTTTTTTATTTACGGTCTAAATCTTCACAAAAAAATTAATTCTTATTTCGAAAAGTAGGAAGCATGCGGATTAGTGTGTTATCTCGCTTGATATAGTGATGAAACAAAGCGGCTATTGCGTGCAATCCAATCATGTAATAACCAATGGTGCCAATAGTTTCATGAACTTCCTTGATGGTTTTGGCTAGATCTTTATTTTCTGCAATCAATGCAGGAAGGCTAACCCCAAAAAAAGGAATCGATTTTCCTGCTGCGCTAAGTGTTAGCCAACCCAATATCGGCATTGTAATCATGAGCAAATAAAGCAATATATGCATTATTTTAGATGATATCTTTTGCCATACTTCTGGCTTGGGAATAATGTCAGGTGTAGTGCCAAGTACGCGGGTGGCT
>JBKJUR010000039.1:0-40773 GCA_046590165.1 Methylotenera sp. | reverse complement strand
CGCCCATTGTCCAAAATTCCCCACTGCTGCCTCCCGTAGGAGTCTGGACCGTGTCTCAGTTCCAGTGTGGCTGGTCGTCCTCTCAGACCAGCTACAGATCGTCGCCTTGGTGAGCCTTTACCTCACCAACTAGCTAATCTGATATCGGCCGCTCCATTAACGCCAGGTCCGAAGATCCCTAGCTTTCCCCCGTAGGGCGTATGCGGTATTAGCCAACCTTTCGATTAGTTATCCCCCATTATTGGATACGTTCCGATACATTACTCACCCGTTCGCCACTAACTTAAAGAGCAAGCCCTTTAAGCCCGTTCGACTTGCATGTGTAAAGCATTCCGCCAGCGTTCAATCTGAGCCATGATCAAACTCTTCAGTTTAATGTATGACTATTACTTTTTCCTCTTTCGAGGTGGTATTTCGCTTTTGCTTTATTCACCCTATTCCCTGACGATAATCAAAGAACGTTGTAGATGAATGACTCAAATTCATTTCAAGGTCTGTGTGATTCTTATTGCTAAGAACCGTTACATATTTGTCATAAATTTAAGTGTAAGCACTTGTTTTCTGAGGCTGCACTTAAACCAAACAATTGCGTTAAATTCATGCCGGTTTTAACACCGGCACCAACAAGGCAATTGCGTCTAAGTGAGCTTGTCTAAATCCACAAGCACCCACACTTATCAGTTGTTAAATTGTTAAAGATCAGGTGACTCGAAAGTCTTCTCAGTGACGCTTTGCGTCAACGAGGTGCGCATTATACAGCGCTTTAAGAGCACGTCAAGGTAATTGTTGACGGCGTTTGTTAATACTTAATTTATTTCTTTTTGCTACGTTTCGTTAACTTGTTTCGTTAGCGAAGGCCGCATTCTACAGGGGCAAAAAGTTTGGTCAAGGCTTATTTAATCTGTTACAAAATTGTTACATGTGCGAATTTTCTTTTTCCTACTTGCGCAACAACACTTATGCCTTTATTGAGGATTAGCGCTTTATCTGTGACCTTTTCACCATCTAATTTAATGCCGCCCTGCTCAATGGCTCTAAAAGCTTCGGACGTGCTACTGACTAGGCCGGCTAACTTAAGTAATTGGGCTACGCCTATGCTTACATCATCTATTGTCACGGTTACTTCAGGCACATCATCAGGAATGCCGCCTTTTGAGCGCGTTTGAAAATCAGCTAGTGCCTTTTCAGCATCGGCCTGACTATGAAAACGCGCCACAATCTCTTGCGCAAAGCTTACTTTAATATCACGCGGGTTTTTGCCAGAGGCGACATCCGCCTTCCACCTGACGATGGTTTCTAATGATTCAAATGACAGCAACTCTATATAACGCCACATCAACTCATCTGAGATTGACATGATTTTTGCAAAGATTATTTCAGGCGCTTCAGCAATGCCTATATAGTTACCTAAGGATTTAGACATCTTGTTGACGCCATCTAATCCTTCCAGCAATGGCATGGTAAGTACACATTGCTGGCTTTGTCCCGATTGCTTTTGTAGTTCTCGCCCCATTAACAGATTGAATTTTTGGTCGGTACCTCCCAGCTCAACGTCCGCTTTTAAAGCGACGGAATCGTAGCCTTGCAGCAAAGGATATAAAAATTCGTGAATCGCAATCGGCTGATTAGATTTATATCTTTTAGAAAAATCATCGCGTTCTAACATACGAGCGACGGTGTGACTGGCTGCCAGTTTGAGCATGCCTGCTGCACCCAAATCATTTAACCACTTGGAATTAAACACTACTTCCGTTTGCTCTGGCTTAAGGATTTTAAAAACTTGTGCAGTGTAAGACTTGGCATTTTCTGCTACCTGTTCAGCAGTTAGCGGCGGGCGCGTTGTGCTTTTTCCAGTAGGGTCGCCTATCATGCCAGTGAAATCGCCGATTAAAAAAAGCACCTGATGACCCAACTCTTGAAACTGACGCAACTTATTAATAAGAACCGTGTGGCCTAAATGTAAATCTGGTGCTGTGGGGTCAAAACCTGCTTTAATTCTTAGTGGCATACCTTTTTTAAGTTTTTCAACTAATTCAGCCTCAATTAAAAGCTCGTCTGCGCCGCGCTTAATGATGGCGAGCTGCTGATTGATGTCAATATTCACGTCTTTGTGTCCTTAAAATGTACTTAAAGCGATGTTAAACAGAACCTAGTTTAAACTGGTCATTTACTTGTTTTAATTAGGTTTTCTGTTAATATCTGAGGCCGTATCAAATTTTTATAGAGGTCAGCCCGTGGAAATTAACGAGCTTAATCAAAGCAATACTGCATTCAGCGGTTCTTTTAAAGCAGATGCTATTTTAGCGCAAAACACTGATAAAGCTGAACGTAGGTTTAAACTACGCTGGATTTTAGCAATTTCTTGCTTACCATTATTTGGCATTTACGCAGCTTTTGGTATTGCACCACAAACAATGACTGGTAACATTTCTACAGAAATGGTCGTTGAAGAAATTCTAATGCCAACCTCAAATGAGCCCGCCAACCCAGCTACTGAACAACATTTTTGGTATAAAGAACACGTGCGCCGTGACGATACCTTAAACACCTTATTATCACGTTTAAATATTCGTAATCGTGATTCAATCGATTATATTCGCAATGACTCTGCTGCTAGCGAAATCGCGACTGCATTAAAACCAGGACATCAAATTGAGGCTGAAACTGATAGCGACGGCAATTTAGTGTCTCTTGAATACCAATTGGATGCTGATCAGTTCATTGCAATCAAGCAAACTACAGCAGGTTATGTTGCAAACAAGATTACGCACCCACTCGAAATGCGTGCCATATTAAAATCTGCTGAAATTAAAAGCTCGCTTTTTGGTGCGACTGATGATGCCAATATTCCTGATTACATAGCGGTGCAAGTGGCTGAAATGTTTGAAAGTGAAATTGATTTTCACACAGACTTACGCCGTGGAGACCACTTTAACGTGATTTATGAAGGCCGCTACGATCAAGGTGAATTATTAAAAACAGGTGATGTGCTAGCCGCTGAGTTTGTCAATAAAGGCATAACCTACCGTGCGGTAGGCTTTAGAGATGCTAACAATGAAATGCACTACTACACGCCTGATGGCAAAAGTCTGCATAAATCGTTTTTACGTTCGCCATTAGAGTTCACACGCATTAGCTCAGGCTTTAGTTTAGGCCGCTTTCATCCAATTCTGCAGCGCATGAAAGCCCATAAAGGCGTAGATATGGCAGCGCCGTCTGGCACTCGCATCAAGGCTTCTGGCGATGCTGTGGTTGATTTTGTGGGTCAAAAAGGCGGCTATGGTAATGTGATTGTGCTTAAACACAATAATGGTGTTAGTACGGTGTACGGTCACTTGTCTCGATTTGCGAATGGCTTGCGCCGTGGTGCTAAAGTTGCGCAAGGTGAAATTATTGGCTTTGTAGGTATGACAGGTTTGGCAACAGGACCACATTTGCACTATGAGTTCTTATTGAATGGGCAACATCGCGACCCAATGACGGTAGCGTTACCAAAAGCCAACCCTATTACAGCTAATAATGAAGCACAATTTCAAGCAATTAGTAAGCAACTCACAGCTCAGCTAAATTTACTTGGAACAAGCAATATTGCTGCACTAGAATAATCTTAACTCTAATTTCAAAAAAACCCATCAAGCATAATGGCTGGCGAGCTTTTCATCGGACTGATGTCGGGCACCAGCCTTGATGGTGTAGACGTTGTATTGGTTGAATTTAATACCGCCCAGCTCCCGCAAGTACGAAACACTCATTTTCTGGCTTACCCTCCTGCGTTACGCTTACAAATCTTAGCGTTGCAGCATCCTACTTATAATGAGCTTGAGACTACCATGCTCATGGGCAACACGCTGGCGCAGATTTATGCCGATGCAGTAAACCAATTACTCGCTAGCAATCAAATATCACCTGAAAATATTGTTGCAATCGGATGTCATGGCCAAACTATTAGACACAGGCCCGGCTTCAAAGATGTCATTGGCTTTACTTTGCAAATTGGCAATGCTGCGCTATTAAGTGAGTTAACAGGTATTACCGTGGTATCAGACTTTAGAAGCCGCGACATTGCCGCAGGCGGCCAAGGGGCGCCGTTAGTACCTGCATTTCACCAAGCAGTATTTGCCAGCAATAAAATCAATCGAGCACTAATCAACATTGGCGGTATAGCCAATATTACTTATATTTCTGAAGCCGATGAAACTAATGCTCATCAAGTATTCGGTTTTGACTCTGGCCCAGGCAATATGCTGTTGGACGCATGGATTAAACAACACCAAAATTTAGATTACGACGCTAACGGCGCGTGGGCAAGTAGTGGGCAAGTGATAACGCCGTTACTATCGAGCATGTTAGCTGAGCCATATTTTGCATTACCACCCCCTAAAAGCACTGGGCGCGACTTATTCAACGACGAGTGGCTTAATCAGCATTTATTAAATAAAAACTATTTGCCACAAGATGTAGCGCGCACCTTGGTAGCGTTAACAGCACATAGCATTTGCAGCGCCCTTGTAAAAGATTGTGGAATGGTTCATGAGATTTACTTATGTGGAGGCGGTGCACACAACAGCTTGCTTAAAAATGAAATAGAAATATTATTGAACGACTCAATATCTGGAAAAATAAAAATTGATACTACGGATGCATTAGGTATGGGTGTAGATTGGGTAGAGGCTATTGCATTTGCTTGGCTGGCGAAACAATGCATTACTCAACAAACAGCCAACTTACCTAAAGTGACTGGCGCTAGGGGCGCACGCATATTAGGCGCTATCTACCAAAACTAACGGTATCATCAACCTAAAAACGCAGCTGTAAGTCGTATTTCATTAAGCAATTAGCCGTATCTATCACGTATAATTGCTACCAATAAGGGTTAAAACGTATAAGACTCTGTGTCTGATAAAACTTTGAAATCCCAAAAGCATTTAAATACTAAAGACTAGCCATCATGAATAAACCTACTAAAGCCACGCTGACTTTTGATAATGGTTCTGCGCCAATAGAACTGCCCATGCTATCTGGTAGCCTTGGAAACGATGTAATAGACATACGTAATCTCGGAAAAAATGGCGTATTTACTTACGACCCAGGTTTTATGTCTACCGCTGCATGCAACTCCAACATTACTTTTATTGATGGCGAAAAAGGCCTGCTGTATTATCGCGGCTACCCAATTGAACAATTAGCCGAACACTGTAGTTTTATGGAAGTGTCCTATCTGTTGCTACATGGTGAACTGCCAAGCGCAGAGCAAACGACACAATTTACCGATACGATTAACGGTAGCACCATGCTGCATGACCAGTTAAGCAATATCTTTCGTGGGTTCAGGCGTGACGCCCACCCAATGGCGGTCATGGTGGGTGTAGTAGGTTCGCTATCGGCATTCTATTTTGATGCAATGGATATACGCGATCCTAAACACCGTGAAATTTCAGCACACCGTTTATTAGCCAAAGTGCCAACAATTGCGGCTTGGAGCTACAAATACAATCTGGGTCAGCCGTTTATGTACCCGCAAAATCATCTTAATTATGCTGAAAATTTCATGCATATGATGTTTGCTACCCCATGTGAAAAATACACCCCTAACCCTGTGCTGGCTAAAGCCTTTGAACGCATTTTAATTTTACATGCAGATCATGAGCAAAATGCTTCTACCAGCACTGTGCGATTAGTTGGTTCAAGTGGTGCTAACCCATACGCTTGTATTTCAGCAGGCATTGCCTCACTTTGGGGCCCTGCGCATGGCGGTGCCAATGAAGCCACGCTTAAAATGCTTGAGGAAATTGGCGACATTTCGCGCATAGGTGAATTTATTAAACGCGCCAAAGACAAAACTGACACTTTCCGCCTCATGGGTTTTGGCCATCGCGTGTATCGCAATATGGATCCGCGTGCGAAAATTATGCGCTCCACCTGTCATGAAGTATTGGATGAGCTTGGACTCCACGACGACCCGATGTTTAAATTAGCAATGGAGCTAGAAAAAATCGCACTGGAAGACGAGTATTTTGTCTCACGTAAACTTTATCCAAACGTCGATTTTTACAGCGGTATCGTGATGCGCGCGATGGGTATTCCTAACTCTATGTTCACCGCCATTTTCGCGTTGGCTAGAACCGCAGGCTGGATTGCACAATGGTCGGAGATGATTTCAGATGAGGAACATAAAATCGGCAGACCACGCCAACTTTATAAAGGTAATGCGCGTAGAGATTTTGTTCCAGTAACTGAACGCTAATATTACGACTGTTACCAAGACATTCATTGATAAGTCATTATTTACTTAAATTTCATTTGAAATTTTCACTTGAATAAACTTTATATCACTGTTAGTGTCTGCTTAACATGAAATGTATTCGTATCATTACAGTTTTATTAATGATGACACTGGCTGTAAGCCCTGCGCTTGCTGCTAGCTGTGCTGTATCTTGCACGTCTAAAACTGTAATGTCTGCGTTAAGTCATGACGACATGTCTACGATGAAGAACTGTCATGAAGCGTCCAACGATAAAAGCACTGCTCAAAAAAATTCAACCCACAATCACAATAATCAATCTGATGCCAGCCATCAATCTTGTACCATGGGTGCGGGGTGCCACTCCTCACAAGCCACACCAACCGACTCATCATCGAAGTGCGCTTTGATAGCTTCAACCGATATTTCATTCCCTAGATTCGACTCCACCGAAAAATCTGTAGATTTATCCCCGCCATTAAAACCTCCTGCTTGAATTGATGTTACTGGGGCTTAACTCGCCCCAGCCCATCATATTTAAGTTTTAGGAGAGCTCTCATGTATTCACCCTTATTGGCTAAAAAGCCAATTTACAGCTGGTTGCTGTTTGGTTTTTTATTATTCTTTACGTTTTCTGTCAAAGCAGATATAACAAAAATAGAACCATCACTCACCCTTGCTGAGGCGATTAGACTTGCGACTGAAAATCAGCCATTACTGCAATCTTTAGATGCAGCAGCAGCTTCATCACGCCAAGCGGCGATTGCAGAAGGTCAGCTTCCAGATCCCAAAGTTAAACTCGGCATCATTAACCTTCCTGTCACAACAAGTGATGCTTTACGTTATAACCGCGATGATCAAACCATGGTCAACGTTGGATATTCACAAGATGTAATACCCTTGAAAAAGCGTGAAATTGCCTCGAATCGTATGTCCGCAGAGGCAGATCAGTTTCAAACAGAACAACAAGCCACTACTAGTTCAATCAAGCGTGATGTTGCGTTGGTATGGCTTGATGTCTTTGAGGCACAGCGTAAAAGTGAGCTTTATCAGCATGTGGTTGATAACATGAAAGCTGAGCGAAAAGTTCTGGCTGCTAGCGTCAGCTCAGGCGCAGCTAAGTCAAGCGATGTATTGCGTATGGATACCGAGGTATCGATGACCCACGAAAAGCTTATATTTGCCAAACGTGACGAGCGTAAAGCGCGCGCTGCTTTATCGCGTTGGATTGGTGTTGCAGCATCACGTTCGATTGCTTCTGAACTTCCAGTCATAGCCAATAGTTTGACGCGTGATGAGGTGAAAAGCGAGATTGAAAAACATCCTTTGTTAAAAAATGCCTATCAAACTGAAAAAGTTGCCCAACTAGACGTAGACGCTGCAAAAGCCAATCTTGAGCGCAACTGGGGCTGGGAGGTTGGTTATGGTAAACGCTTTGCGGATCGTAGTGACATGTTGAGTTTTCAGGTTTCAATTGATTTACAACTAGACAGGGCAAACCGACAAGACCGGCGTACAGCTGAAAAGCTACTGCTTGTTGAAAAATCCCACAAGCTTACTGAAGATAGGCGACGAGAACTTAACGCTGAACTACAAAATGCAGAGGCAGACGCTGAAGCGGCTGAAGCTCGAGAGAATGAGCATCTAACCAGCCTGATCCCAAATGCACAGGCACGACTAAGCTTGGCTCAAGCAGCTTATAGTGCTGGCAAGCAGTCACTAAGCGATGTTTGGCAAGCAAGAAGAGACGTGATTGCAGTCGAATTAGACCATTGGGCTATTCTCACAGATCGCCAACGTGCTGCAGTTAAACTGGCTTATCTCACTAACGATAAGCAACTATTCGAACCAAATTAAATTACAAAGGATACATCATGAAAACCACACAATTTTTAGCCATCACAGTCCTATTAGCAACGATATTAGGTTGCTCTAAACAAGACAATCAAGAGCTTATTGAAACGCCAATAGCAGAAAAATCGATGGAAGTAATGCCATCTGCAACCGAAGTAAAACCAATTGAGATGCTACAGAATGAAATAAAAGCGGATGACACAACCAGCGTGATTGAACAGGATGACAGCGGTAGGAAAGTCATTTACTGGTATGACCCTATGTTGCCAGACAGACATTTCAGCAAATCCGGTCAATCCCCTTTTATGGATATGAAATTAGCACCTCAATATGCTGAATAAATGAATAAGGGTAGTCAATTATGAAACGCTATTACGTCATTATCATCGCTGTCTTATTAGTTTTACTATCAGTCTCTGGTTGGTTTTTGTGGGAGAAGAACATAAAAGCTCCCATGTCCGAAAACATGGAAACAGGAGAAATCAATGGTGTAGTCCAAGATGGCAGCGGTAAAACAGTTAAATACTGGTATGACCCCATGGTACCAGGCCAAAAGTTTGATAAACCAGGCAAGTCACCATTTATGGATATGCAACTGGAGCCTAAATACACTGAAACTAGCGGTGATAGTGAGGAAGGCGGGGTCAGTATTTCGTCGCAAACTGCACAAAACTTAGGGATAAGACTAGAAAAAGTTGAATCTAGAAATTTCGGCGAGTCTTTTTCTGCAGTTGGGCGTATAGAACCTGACGAGAGGCGCTTTTACGTCGTGCAAACTCGCATCTCAGGTTTTGTTGAGCGTTTGTACGTTCGTGCCGTGGGCGACCCGGTTGGTAAAGGCCAGAAAATCGCTGAAATCTATGCACCAGAATTATTGGCTGCGCAGCAAGAGTATTTAACGCTAATGTCATTAACCCAAGTAGATGCTGATGGCTCGCTTAAACTTGCAGCACGTAATCGCTTAAAGCTACTTGGTATGGCGGAAGGTGAAATTCAGGCTATTACTAAAGCTGGCAAACCCAGCTCAAGGTTTGGTGTGTATGCACCCGCTTCTGGCGTACTCACCGAGCTAGGCGTTCGAGAAGGTGGCCAGTTGATGTCTGGCAGTTCACTGATGCAGATTTCAGATCTATCCAAGGTTTGGCTGATAGCTGAAGTCCCTGAACGCGATGCAGCTAGGCTAAAACCAGGCATTGAAGCTGATGTTCGACTACAAAGTCTGCCAACTGAGATGTTCAAAGGCAAAGTGAGTTATCTTTACCCCATGCTGAATGATACCTCTAGAACATTACAGGTACGTATTGAACTGCCTAACAAGGCGAATCAGTTAAGGCCTGGCATGTATGCCAATGTTGCGTTCACTGGACAAACACATGAAGCTTTATCTGTCACTACGGAAAGTATCATCGCCACCGGTAAGCGCAAAATTGTGATTGTCAAAGAATCCGGTGGCTATCGTCCTGTAGAGGTTGTAACAGGTCAAGAGCGTGATCGCTATACAGAAATACTCAGTGGCTTATCTATAGGTGAAAACGTTGTCTCATCAGGTCAATTTTTAATTGACTCTGAAGCTTCATTATCTGGTGTTCTAGCACGGCTATCCAATCAAAATCAGAATCCACAAGATAAAGCCATGGAACAAGATATGGATAAAAAGATGCCTGCTAGTCAATCTGAGAAAATGCCTAAAGGTCATGGCAAAGTGGTAGATGTTGATGCTAAGTCAGGTAAGGTCACGTTGAATCATGAACCGATTGCAGCGCTTGGTTGGCCTTCCATGACTATGGGTTTCAAGGTTAAAGATAACAAACAATTAAGCAATCTTAAAGCAGGTGATGAAGTTGAGTTTGATCTAACAGCTGACGAACCAACAAATCCTGATTTACCAGCACAATATGTGATTGAACGTATTGAAAAAGCAGCAACCATGAAAGAGGGCATGAAGGGAGCAAAACCATGATTGCTCAACTCATCCGTTGGTCAGCCAATAATCGATTGTTGGTACTGCTAACAACATTAATGGTAGTGGCTTGGGGCGTGTTTGCTATGCTCAAAACACCGCTGGATGCGATTCCGGATTTGTCAGACACACAGGTCATTATCCGCACCCAATGGCCTGGGCAAGCACCGCAGATTGTCGAGAACCAACTCACCTATCCGCTCACCACCACCATGCTCTCAGTGCCAGGTGTGAAGACCGTGCGCGGCTATTCATTCTTTGGCGATTCTTTCGTTTATATTTTGTTCAACGATGGCACTGATCAATATTGGGCGCGTTCACGTGTATTGGAATACTTAAGCCAAATATCCTCTCGTTTACCAAAAGGCGCAAACCCAAGTTTGGGACCAGATGCCACTGGGGTTGGTTGGGTGTATGAGTATGCATTGGTTGATCGTAGTGGTAAGCACGACTTAGGTGAACTGCGCGCATTACAAGATTGGTTCTTAAAATTTGAGTTAAAGACCATTCCTGGAGTCGCAGAAGTGGCCACCCTAGGCGGCATGGTGCGTCAGTACCAAGTACAAGTTGACCCTGACAAGTTACGCAATTACCGCATTCCTCTGTCTAAGGTTGTTTCAGCAATTCAATCGGCCAATCAGGAAACAGGCGGTGCGGTGGTAGAAACGGCTGAGGCCGAGTACATGGTGCGTGCGCATGGCTATCTGGAGTCATTAGATGATTTTAGAAATATCCCACTGACTGTAAGTAGTAATGGCACGCCGATTTTGTTGTCTGATGTTGCGCGAGTACAAATTGGCCCAGAACTCAGGCGTGGTGTAACAGAACTCAATGGCCAAGGCGAAGTCACGGGTGGCGTGATTGTCATGCGTGCTGGTCAGAATGCACTAGAAGCGATTGATGCGGTAAAAGCCAAGCTCGCCACCTTAAAAAAGAGTCTGCCTGAGGGAGTGGAAATAGTCACAACCTACGATAGGTCGCAATTAATCAAGCGGGCAGTCGATAACTTAACGCATAAACTGATAGAAGAATTCATCGTTGTTGCGTTGGTGTGTATTGTATTTTTATGGCACTTTCGTTCGGCATTAGTGGCGATAGTAGCGCTGCCGATTGGCGTACTGGTGAGTTTTATCGTCATGTACTATCAAGGCGTCAATGCCAATATCATGTCACTAGGAGGCATCGCCATTGCCATTGGTGCAATGGTAGACGCGGCAATTGTGATGATTGAGAACGCTCATCGACAGCTTGAAAGTTACAAAAATGAACACGGAGAACCCAGCAATAGTCAGCGCATTAAAGTGATTATTGATGCTGCAAGTGATGTTGGACCTGCACTGTTTTTCTCTTTACTGATTATTACTTTGTCCTTCATTCCTGTATTTACGCTAGAAGCCCAAGAAGGCAAGCTATTCGCACCGTTAGCCTTTACCAAAACCTACGCCATGGCCGCCGCCGCCGGTTTGTCAGTCACGCTGATTCCAGTATTGATGACTATCTTCATTCGTGGACACATTCGACCAGAGCATGACAATCCACTTAATCGCTGGTTGATAGCCATCTACAAACCACTGCTAGGCAAGGTTTTACATTATCCAAAGGTAACACTTGGCGTCGCCTTAGTTTTGGTTTTAATAACGCTTTATCCATTAAGTAAACTAGGTAGTGAATTTATGCCACCTTTGGATGAAGGTGATTTGCTTTATATGCCCACGGCTTTACCTGGCCTGTCTGTTTCCAAAGCCTCTGAGATATTGCAATTGAGTGACAGGCTTATCAAAACCGTACCTGAAGTGAAGTCAGTCTTTGGCAAGACAGGTCGAGCCGAAACAGCAACTGACCCTGCACCGCTGGAGATGCTAGAAACTACCATCCAGTTTAAGCCTCGTGAAGAATGGCGTGCAGGCATGACACCAGAGAAATTAGTAGAAGAGCTTGATGCCAAGCTAAAAATACCTGGCATGGCGAATGTTTGGGTGCAGCCTATTCGTAACCGCATCGATATGCTTTCTACAGGAATCAAAAGCCCCGTCGGTATCAAGATAGGCGGTGCTGATTTGGCTACCCTCGAAAAAATTGGTCAAGAAGTGGAGCGTCTCATGAAAAAAGTGCCAGGCGCCAGTTCGGTGATTGCTGAGCGAGTCACTGGTGGGCGATACATTGACGTCAAAATCGATAGACTCAAAATCGCGCGTTATGGCTTGAATATTGATGATGTACAAATGCTCGTGTCAACGGCAATTGGCGGTGACAACATCGGTGAAAAAATTGATGGCTTGGCCCGCTTCCCTATCAATGTAAGATTTCCAAGAGAACTACGTGATTCGGTAGAGAAACTCAAATCCCTACCTATTATCACCGAGCAAGGTGCTACCGTACCATTAGGCGAAGTCGCTGAGGTCAAGGTCACCGATGGCCCGCCGATGATTAAAAGTGAGAATGCACGCCCTAACGTTTGGGTGTATGTGGATATTCATGACCGTGATTTAGGCAGCTTTGTAAAAGATGCCAAGGCAATGCTTGATAAGGAATTGCAATTACCCGCAGGATATTCTCTTGCTTGGTCAGGGCAGTTTGAATACTTTGAGCGCGCCTCAAAACGCCTAAGTTATGTGGTGCCGATGACGTTAGGCATTATCTTTATTTTATTGTTTTTAGCTTTCAAACGCATTACACCAGCAATACTGATTTTAGGTACCCTGCCTTTTGCCTTGGTAGGTGCAGTGTGGTTTCTCTATCTTCTAGGGCATCATTTCTCCATCGCCAGCGGTGTTGGCATGATTGCTTTGTCGGGGTTGGCAGCTGAGTTCGGTATCATCATGCTGGTCTATCTGGATGATGCGATTGAACGTTATCGTGCTGCAGGTAAACTTAATACTACAGAGGATTGGTACGCAGCATTGATTGAAGGTGCCGCGTTAAGGGTTAGGCCAAAAGCCATGACAGTGGCGGTGATATTGGCTGGGTTAATCCCTATTTTAATCGGTACAGGGACAGGCTCTGAAGCGATGAGTCGGATTGCCGCACCGATGGTAGGTGGCATGCTGACCGCGCCGCTATTATCTTTATTTGTATTACCCGCGGCTTATATGTTGTTAAGAAAAAAATAGTCATGGCTAAAGCATGTTGTGACACTGGCTGCAGTAATAATCAAGCCCAGACACCAAGGTATAGAAAGATACTTTGGATTGCCCTATTCATTAACTTAGTGATGTTCATTATTGAGGTATTGAGTGGGTTTAGTGCTAACTCGGTATCATTAATGGCGGATGCAATCGACTTTTTTGGTGATGCGATGAACTATGGAGTTTCGTTGTTAGTTTTATCAATGCACTTAATGTGGCGAGCGCGTGCAGCACTTTTTAAAGGTTTAACAATGGGCGCATTTGGTCTATTCGTTTTGACCAGCGCGGCATGGTCTTTTATGCATGGAAAAGTACCTGAACCCTACACCATGGGCTTGATAGGCATGCTGGCCTTAGTCGCTAACATAAGCGTTGCGCTTATGTTATACGCTTACCGCGAAGGAGATGCCAATATGCGCTCTGTTTGGTTATGCAGCCGCAATGATGTTATTGGTAATTTGGCGGTCATACTCGCGGCCGTTGGTGTATTTGGTAGCGGCAATGCATGGCCTGATTTGCTGGTGGCACTTATTATGGCAGGGCTTAGTTTATCTGCAGCTATACAAATTTCTAAACAAGCATTATTTGAGATGAAAAATGGAAGTTAATCACTCAAGGTACTCTTTTGTATTCATTTATATAGTATCTGTACCCTTTTAAATAACTTTTTGATTTAGTACCCAAAACAACAAAACCAAGCATTCGCTTGGTTTTGTTGTTTTACATGGTTGTTTTGGCCATTGCCTTTTAAGGCTTTCGGTAAATCCAAGCATATAACAATGGTAATACTAACAAAGTCAGTAATGTGGATGATAATACGCCGCCGATGACTACTGTCGCCAACGGTCGCTGCACCTCAGCACCCACGCCTGTTGCTATTGCCATCGGTATAAAACCAAAAGAAGCTACCAATGCTGTCATCAATATAGGGCGTAGTCTAGTGAGGGCACCTTCACGCACCGCCTCATCTAAAGTTTTACCTTCTGCGCGTAAATTATTGATGAAAGTAATCATTACCAGGCCATTTAGCACTGCCACTCCCGATAATGCAATAAAACCTACGCCTGCAGAGATTGAAAGTGGTATACCAGTGAGCCATAGGGCCGTAACGCCACCTGTGAGTGCGAACGGAATGCCGCTGAACACGATTAAACCATCTTTAAAGTTACCAGATTTTTCATCATTTCCTACGGTGCCATTATTCATTGCGGCGTAAAGCAGCATAAAAACAATGATTAATGCTAATGGTATGACGATTTGCAATCGGTCCGCGGCTGATTGCAATTGCTTAAATGTGCCACCCCACTCCAACCAATTGCCAGCTGGTATTTTTACGCCCTCTGCAATACTTGCTTGTGCTTGCGCCACAAACGAACCGATGTCGCGATTACGTACATTGGCCGTTACTACTACGTTACGCTTACCATTGGCACGGCTAAACTGGTTAGCACCTTGCGCAATATCAAGACTCGCTACCTCCCCTAACCGTAAAAAGGTCACTCTGTTATTGATATTGAGTTTAATCGGCAGTCTTTCTAACACGGTCATGTCATTTCGTTGCGCTTCATTTAAACGCACTACGATATCAAATCGCCTATCGCCATCGTACACAGCGCCGGCATGACTGCCATTCATAGCAATATTCACCGCCTCTTGCACATCCTGCATGCTTACACCGATTCTTGCGATTTTTTCACGATCGATATTTACCGTTAAAACAGGCAAACCTGTCGTTTGCTCAACTTTAACATCGGCACTGCCTGCAGTTTTTTCTAATATGGCAGCGATTTTTTCTGCAGTTTCGTTCATTGATGCTAAATCGTCACCAAATACTTTTACCGCCACATCGCTGCGTACGCCAGAAATCAGCTCATTAAAACGCATTTGTATTGGTTGCGTAAATTCATAATTGTTACCTGGTACTTTAGCAACAGCTACTTGAATTTGTGCAATCAAAGCATTTTTTGATAGTCTGGGATCAGGCCATTCCGACCTTGGTTTTAAAATTAAGAATGTGTCTGCCACACTAGGCGGCATAGGATCAGTAGCAATTTCTGCCGTACCAAGCTTGGCATAAACTTTATCCACTTGCGGAAAAGCCTTAATGGTTTTTTCAAGTTCTCGCTGCATTAACAATGCTTGGCTCAAACTGGTACCGGGAATACGCAATGCATGTAATGCAATATCACCTTCATCCAAACTAGGTACAAACTCACTTCCCATGCGGGTGAGCAGCAAACCGCTTAACGCTACAGCTGTTACAGCGAGTGTAAGTACTACTGCTTTATTGACTAGTGTCCAATCCAACACTGGTGTATATATTTTTTTTGCCCATTGCATCACCTTATTTTCTTTTTCCTCCACACGTCCAGTCACAAAAAGTGCAATCGCAGCTGGAATAAAGGTGACAGAAATAATCATTGCCGCTATCAGTGCGATCACTACAGTAAATGCCATGGGGTGGAACATTTTGCCTTCTACTCCCGTGAGGGCGAAAATAGGTAAATACACCGCCATAATAATCAGTTGGCCATAAACGAGAGGCCTCCTTGCTTCACGCGCGGCGGAGAACACCTCATCGAATCTCTCCTCACGTGTTAAGTTGCGGCTCAGTGCGTTTTGCCTATGTGCAAGGCGTCGCATGGCATTTTCTACAATCACTACTGCACCATCGATGATAATGCCAAAATCCAGTGCACCTAAACTCATTAAATTAGCGCTGACTTTATTACCTACCATCCCGGTAAAAGTCATGAGCATCGCGAGGGGAATCACACACATGGTAATAACGGCAGCGCGTATATTGCCCAAAAATACAAACAATACCGCTATGACCAGCAATGCCCCTTCTATCAGATTCTTTTTGACGGTGTTAATGGCTTTATCAATCAAAATCGTACGGTCATATACTGTATTAGCAGTAATGCCCGCTGGTAATGTTTTATTCACTTCAGCAAGTCTTACTGCTACCGCCTGTGATACCGTGCGACTATTTTCACCCATCAACATAAACACCGTACCTAGCACCACCTCTTCCCCATTCATGGTAGCAGCGCCTGTGCGTAAATCACTACCTATGGAGACACTCGCTACGTCCGCAACACGTACTGGTGTGCCGTTACGTGTATCAATGACAATATTGCTCAGGTCTGTGAGTATTTGTGTTGAATTCACACTATTCGCAACCAGTTGACCGGGCACGCGGATTAAATACTGCTCACCTGATTTTTCAATATAACCCGCACCCACGTTGCCTGTGTTGCGCTCTAGCGCATTGACTACATCTGAGAGCGTTAAACCGTAGCTTACCAAAGCCTCACTATTAGGGGCAATTTGGTACTGTTTACTATAGCCTCCGACAGTATTGATTTCTGTTACACCCGGAACATTTCGAAGCTGTGGCTTAATGATCCAATCTTGTACTTCACGCAAATCCATCGCGGTATAAGGTGTGCCGTCAGGTTTTAATGCACCGGGCTTGGCAGACACCGTCCACATATAAATTTCACCCAAACCTGTAGCAGTCGGCCCCATTTCTGAGCCGATGCCTGCCGGCAACTTTTCTTTTACCTGCGCAATGCGCTCAGCAACCAGCTGGCGCGCAAAGTATATATCAGTGCCTTCTTTAAACACCACCGTTACCTGTGATAAACCATAACGTGAAATTGAACGTGTTTCTTCTAGATTGGGTAGCCCAGCCATGGCCGTTTCTACTGGGTAGGTTATACGCTGTTCAGTTTCTAATGGCGAGTAACCCGGAGCCGCCGAGTTAATTTGCACTTGAACATTGGTAATATCTGGCACAGCATCAATCGGTAAGTGCTGATAGCTCACGATTCCCATGATTGCTATGCCTGCACTCATAAGCATCACCAACCAGCGCTGCTCAATCGCGAACGCAATCAATTTTTCAAAAATGCCGCTTGCCTTGTGTTGATCTACATCACTGCTTTCTGGCTTAATGGTCATGGCTAGCTCCGGCTTTACCAAGTTCAGCTTTAACCACAAAGCTGTTACCAGCCGCATATTGTTCGCCTAAACTCAACCCTGAGAGCACTTCTACATATTTACTATCACGGCGACCCAACTCGACTGGTCGAGCTTCAAAATAATCACCATAACGACCAAATACTACATCGCCATACTGTAAATTTTGTATCGCTTCAATTGAAACCGCCAGTGGCACATTGACTTCTTCGGCCACTAAATCAATGTTGACTGGCAAGCCAACCAACCAGTTTTGTTTAACGTTTGCTAACACTACCCGCGCCGTCGCGGTGCGGCTTTGCTCGGCTACTAATGGTGCAATATAGGTGATCGTACCCGCCGTACTTTGCTCAAATGCCGCAGCACGGACAGTCACTTTTTGCCCTACTTTGACTAAACCTAAATCTTTAGTGGGAATGCTTACATCCGCCCATACGGTACTTAAATTAGCTACTTCATAGACCATTTGCGTAGCCTCAATCACCTGCCCTATAGATATTTGTTTACGCGTAACTGTTCCATCTATCGGCGCTTTAAGTGCATAGCGGGTGCCGCTACCACCACCAATACCCATGCTTGCCAATTTTTGCTGCTGCCGTGTCAATTCAATCTGTGCTAACTGCAGGTCATTTTTAGCTGATAGGTAATCTTGTTCGGCAGAGATTTTCTCGCGCCACAAACTTTCTTCACGAACTAAACTTGTTTTAGCGAGACTCAGCCGTTGCTGTGCTGCTGATAAATCACCGCGACTATCTACTACCCCTAAACTAGAAACCACTGCCAACGTTTGGCCTTTTTTTACCTGATCGCCTACGTTTGCTGTCACGCTTTCTACTATGCCACCCAAGCGCGGTAGCACCTGCACGGCGTTGTCTGCGTTTAACTTAATTTCTCCCAATAAACGCAAATTGGTTTGAATATTGGCAGGTGCCGCCGTTAAGACTTCAATGGCATTATGTTTAAGTTGCTGTGCCGTCAACGCCACCCTTGCCTCTACCTGGTCGTAAGCGAATTGATGTATTTTGCCAGTATGTGTCGCCTTAATAGCAACTTTAAAAGAATGTGGCTCTGATACGATTAACCTGGAAGTTAAATAATCATTTTCTGGCGTGAATTCAAATAACTGCGCCTCGCGGCCCAAACGCGACAATGTTAATCGCACGCTATTGTTTGCCGGCACTAACGGCTTATTACTTAAATAGGTGTAAAGCCTAAATTGCGGCGGCTGATTTTGCTCAAAAATCGTAACCTCCAGTGCGTAGTCACCATCAGTGAACAGCTTACCGCCATGCGGACCCTTAACGCTTTCAACCACCATAGCAGCATGGTCATGATCTTGCTCACCTGCGGCCTCTTGACTTTCAGATGATACGATATGATCTTTTTCGTGATTATGGCCTGGTTCACCGTGTTTCGGTGGTGCAACAACTGCCGACTCATGCGCATGATCATCGTGCTCATCACTCTCCATTGCTGGTTTTTCTGTTTTAAGAATTAAGCCAGCTAATACGATACCTACAATTAAAATTGCAATAACCAGCCACTTTTGCTTAGTCATTTTCATGGCGATTCCTTTTGAAATGATCCTGATTGATATTTGTAAGCGATGCCTAAGATATTTTGAATATCCGCCTGCGCCTCACGCGCTAATGCAAGTGTCTGAATAAACTGTGTTTTAGCTTGGAATAGAGTGCGCTGCGCATCTAGCACCTCTAAAAAGCTAAATTTGCCAAATTCAAATCCCTTACGCGCTGCTTCATAGGCGCTTTGCGCGCCTGGCAAAATATCGCTGTTATAGGTATGTGCAGCTTCAATTTGCAGTTGCCTACGACTATAAGCGTCCATTAACTCTTTTGTTAACTGGTTTTCCAAGGCGATTTTTTCACTCTCTGATTGTAGTTGCCTTGCCTGCGCTCCCTGTAAGTTACCTTGATTTCTATCGAATACCGGAATAGGAATTGATAGTCCAATCACCGCCTGCGTGATGCCCCCTAACTCTTCATTACGTTTAGCGCCAAGGCTAACCGTTACATCTGGCATTTGTTTAGCCTTTTCAATATCGCGCAAAGCTTGTTTTTGTGTGATAGCAAGCGTGGCTTTTTGTAACCGTGGAGAGTTTTGTATTTGTGCTACTAACTCATCGAGAGTAGCAATTTCATTGATATTGTCCAACTCACCGACAGCAGTAAATGCAGAGTTATCTGAACGAACATTGCCCCACAAACTAGCTAAACGCTTTCTGGATGAAGCTAACTGTTGGTTCGCCGTTGCCAGCTCCATTTTCAAACCAGCCTCAGCCACTTTTGCTTTAGTTTCTTCAACCGGTGAAACTTTACCTGCCAGCACACGCTTAGCCGTTGTCTCTTTTGATTGTGTTGATATTTGCAATAGTTCTTGCGCTAATGTTTGCGCTTGCTGAGCCGCCAATAGCTGATAAAAAGCGGCATACACTTTGGCATTGATTTCTGCCTGTGCAATCAAGATATCCGCATCCGCTATTGCCAGATTAATATCTGCCGCCGCCATCCGCGTATCACGTTTACCAGCAGTTTCTAATGGCTGGCTAATGAGTATGGTTGAATTTCGATACTGGCTGTGCAAATCCTCAACCTGCGCAGATAGCGTTGGGTTGGGGCGAACAGCCGCCTGCAATGTAGCCGCGCTTTCAACTTCTCGCGCATGCTGAACAACAGTAATCTCAGGATTAGCCTGTAGCGCAAGCTTAACCGCTTCATCTAGCGTAATGACGCTATCAGCTGCAAAAGCCAGCGTGCTTAAGCTCAAGACTGAACCTATAAACACAAAAAATATTGATAATATGAAAAATAAACGTCGAAGGATACTCATCCAATTCTCCTAAAAATAGAAAAATCGGCGAGCGCCTAGAAGCTGGAGGGAATTCTTAAAAAAGTGCTAAATGGCGCTACGCCGAACTAAGTCAGCTGCGACCATTTAGGACGGTCTAACGCATTGGCGGTAGGTGCGTGATAAACCAATGAATATTGGCTCAAAAATTGAACATTTGTAGCTTCAAATAGTGGCAAACTATAACTTAACACTTCACCACATGATAAGTGGCTGAAACCGTAGTGCACATGATTGCCAGCTGCTTGATTATTGGCATCTTTATTATCAAGAACTGATGATTTTTTATCAGCAGTATTAGCTTTTACATCAATTGGGTTTATGTGGTGCTCATGATGGCCGAAATGCGACTGTCTAGCCTGCGTATTATGCTGGTCAGTATCATGCACATCATAATTTGCTACCATCGCCCACGCATACTGGTGTGGTAGCAAAAACATCATCACAATTAAAAAAAACTTTCTCATTAATAATTAACTATGTGGCTAATTTTTAAATTTAAACTATTAAATTAATTAATCTAAACAGAGAAAGATGAACCACAACCACAAGTAGTTGTTGCTTGCGGGTTACGAATAACAAATTGTGAACCTTGCAAACTATCTTGATAATCAATCTCTGCGCCCATCAAATATTGCAAACTCATCGGGTCAATCAACAATGTCACTGTGTCTTTTTGCACTTGGGTATCGTCGTCGTTCACTTCTTCTTCAAATGTAAAACCGTATTGAAAACCTGAACAACCGCCGCCGCTCACGAACACGCGCAATTTAAGATCAGGCGATCCTTCTTCTTCAATGAGCTCTTTTACTTTCTTTGCCGCATTATCAGTAAATACCAACGGTGCTGGTATATCCAAATGCTCTAAATCTGTACTGGCTAAATCGGTCACTGCATTCATCTTGTACTCCTAAAATTCTTCAATAAAATCATTATGCTACTGCATCTCAACAAGGTCAATCTATGTTTAATTTTGTAGTCAGCATAGAGAGCTGTGCTTAAGTGTTATCGCCATCTGCTTCTTGCGCGCTATCACCCAAATACACAAGTTTGCCTTCTATCACAGCGCCTGTATGCATTTCTAATGATTTGTAATAAACATCACCCGTAATGCGTGCCTTTGCTTGTAGCTCAATAAACTGATTAGCTTTCACTGGGCCAGTCACTTTACCGTTAATCACTATTTTAGATGCATTAATCGCACCTTCAATACGGCCATGTTCACTTAGGATTAGTGTACTAGGGCTGGCATTTGGTTCACTTACATTACCGCGAATCGCACCATCCACACGCAAACCACCCATAAAATGGATATCGCCTTCAATACGTGTATCTACACCAATAAGAGTATCAATGCTATTTTGAATTCGGTTACTTTTCTTAAAAAACATATTGATTCCCATCTTGATGCGTTAAGGTTGATTGATGACCGGCAATGATAAACATAGCATTACTAAACAAGGCAATATTTTAAATATTTCCTAAAACTCACTTCTTATTCATCATGCTTTTGTAAAACAACAAATCTTCTTTAATCTTAATATTTTCATCTTGCACAAGGTTCAACTCTTTTGCAAGATTGCCCTGTGCAGCCTGCTCAATTTGTAATTGGCGACCCATCTGGATTATTTTGGTCTGCATGCCCTGATTTTCAAGTGTAGATTGCTTTAATTTTTCACTTAAATTCTCACCGCCACCAGTAAACTGCCAGCATGCAATCAAATACCCAGCAATAACAAACAACACTGCAACACCCCATTGAAAATACCAAGGTCGCTGTGAGCGAACCGCCACTTGTTTGGCAGTTAAGCCAAAATGCCTACGGATTCTTCTTCTTACAGGTTTCATTTAGATTAATTATCTATGCCTATGGTAACAGCGGCACGACTTCCAATCCCGTGTTTTCAGGTATATCAAACATGATATTCATATTTTGCACTGCCTGGCCTGCCGCACCTTTTACTAAGTTATCAATCACCGAAAGTATCACTACAATGTCACTATCTTGTGGTTGATGTACCGCTATTCTACAAATATTAGAGCCACGCACAGAACGCGTTTCTGGGTGTGCACCTTTTGGCAGCACATCTACAAACCGTTCATTGACATAACGCGACTCAAACAAAGCCTGTAAATCAGTAGGCTTGGTTAATTTAGCATACAAGGTAGCATGAATGCCGCGAATCAATGGGGTTAGATGCGGCACAAAGGTAAAGCCAACCTTGGTATTTGCCATACCATTCAAACCTTGACTGATTTCAGGCAAATGCCTGTGCCCAGCTACACCATACGCTTTAAAGTTATCGCCCGCTTCAGCAAATAGACTATGCACTTCTGCCTTACGGCCAGCGCCACTCACACCCGATTTAGCATCTGCAATTAAATAGCTGGTATCAACTACCCCGGCTTCTAGTAAGGGCATGAAACCTAATTGCACTGCGGTTGGGTAACAACCTGGATTAGCCACTAATTGTGCAGTTTTAATCGCTTCACGATTCATTTCTGGTAAACCATATACCGCTGTTGCTACTAAATCTGGGCATGCATGCGTCATGCTGTACCATTTTTCCCAAGTAGGGATGTCTTTAATACGGAAATCTGCCGCCAAATCAATGACACGCACGCCCTTAGCGAGCAATTCACGCGTTTGCTGCATCGCAATACCGTTAGGTGTGGCAAAGAAGATCACATCGCATTCACCTAGGTTGGATTTCGCAGGGTCGGTAAACGCTAAATCCACATAACCACGCAGGCTCGGAAACATATCAGCCACAGGCAAGCCCGCTTCACCACGTGAAGTAATTGCCGTAAGCGCCACATTTGGGTGAATACTTAACAGACGCAACAACTCAACACCCGTATAACCAGTGCCGCCAACAATACCTACTTTTAATTTTTTATTCGTCATAGCGTTATCATAACAAACATCAGATCACAAAATATACCATCAAAAAAACTACTGCAGAAACTGCCGCCAAAACAAAAAAGGTCGCATCAGCGACCTTTTTATCATCCAACCGCCAGATATAACCTTAGCGTTTAGAGAATTGTTTACGACGACGCGCTTTACGGAAACCAACTTTTTTACGCTCAACTTCACGAGCATCACGTGTTACGAAACCAGCTTGTGATAACGCGCTTTTTAAGTTTGCATCAAAGTCAATCAAAGCACGTGTAATACCGTGACGTACAGCACCCGCTTGGCCAGATTCACCACCACCAATTACGTTGACCATAATGTCAAAACTAGCAAGGTTGTTAGTCAATTCTAGTGGCTGACGTAAAATCATACGTGCTGTAACACGTGAGAAATATTCATCAACAGGCTTGTCATTAACAATGATATTGCCTTTACCAGTTTTCATAAACACGCGCGCTACTGAGCTTTTGCGGCGGCCTGTACCATAATTATATTTACCGATCATCTTTTATACCCTTAGATTTTCAATGCTTGCGGTTGTTGTGCCGCGTGCTCATGCTTGTCGCCAGCATAAACTTTCATTTTTTTAATCATTGCATAGCCTAAAGGACCTTTAGGTAACATGCCTTTAACTGCTTTTTCTAAAGCGCGACCTGGAAAACGGTCTTGCATTTTAGAGAATGTCGTTGTGCTGATACCACCTGGGTAGCCAGAGTGACTATGGTAAAGCTTACCGTCTGCTTTGTTACCGGTAACTTTTAATTTGTCGGCGTTAATCACGACAATATAGTCACCTGTATCTACGTGAGGTGTGTAAATAGTTTTATGTTTGCCGCGTAAACGGTGTGCAATTCCGCTAGCCAAACGGCCTAGCACTAAATCTGTGGCATCAACCACAAACCAGTCACGCTTCACTTCATGTGATTTTGCTGAAAAGGTTTTCATCGTGTAACCAATACTATGAGCTAAAAAATTTAAGAGGCGGATTTTATGCTGAAGCACAGTGTTTTGTCAAACGTTATGTGCGCTTATTTGCGAACTTTTACGCCGCATGCACATGTACTTGATTAACTCTGAAATATCAGCTAATTCAGCAGTATGCACTATATGATGCATTTATGCAGAAAAATGTGATCCGAAAGGGTGAGAATGTCTGCTTAATTGTTTGATTTTGTACAGCTTATGCTAGAATAAAATTGGATATCGCCGTAAAGTTATTCATAATAATCAGTATTTAACTAAAGATAATTAAATATCTAAATCAATATCGTGCGATTACTACTCATTTGGAATTGACTGCGCATTGAAATTTTTTATTTTTTTACTACTAGTTACCTATACTAATCTTAGCTTAGCGTTAGGGTTGGGTGAGATTGACCTGAAATCTAATTTAGGCGAGCCTCTTCTGGCTAGTGTTAATCTTACCGACGCTGAATCAACGCCCGACATTACTTGTTTTTCTATATCCGATATTAGTGACTCCTCTGCATTCAGAAAAGCTTCTGTATCGCTAAAACAGACCAATGGTAATTACTTACTGACTATCACGACTAAAAACGTGATTACAGAACCCATCGTAAATTTGCGTATTTCTGTTCAATGCGAACCACAAATTAACCGTGATTATTTATTGCTGTTAGATCCAGTAGCATTCGCTGCAGCAGAAACTAGTTTAATTCCTAACGACCAAAATACTGCCGTTAGCCCAATTAATAATTCTGTGCAAAACAAACAACAAGCGTCTAAAACAGCAAGTGTAATTGCAGAAAATGCTGGAGAGAATGCGATTACTGCGCAGCAACCTACAAAAGTCGTTAAAAAGAAAAAAAGAAAAAAAGAAGTCCATGCCGTTCAATCTGTTAATCAAAAACTGGCGGAGGCATATACTGGCAAACAACAATCTGCTCTCAACAACCAATCCACTTCTGCGGATAAAATAACCAGTCAGCCAATTGAAAAGCCTACAAGCACTGACAAACCTTATCTTATTATTTCTGGCGGCAATCCAGCTACAAACAACAACACAGCAACACCAAGCTTATCCTTACGCCTCGAAACGCAAATAGATTTAGCAAGAATTGAGCCGGCAGACACTCCCTTAAACGCTTCTGACACGCTAGATGAAGTCACGGTCATGACTAATCGCCTAGCGCATTTGGAGAAGCAGCTAGTGAGCTTACAAACGCGCAATACGCAATTACTTGCTGACGTTGAGAAAGCTAAGCAAGCCGGCCCCGACTGGCTACAGCTATTACTTATTGGGTTGGCTTTATTAGCAACTTTAGCGGTTGCGGAATGGTTACGTCGCAAAATTTTGAGCATACGCGCCAGTAAAGAAGCCGCCTGGTTCGATGCAGGTGCAGAAGCATTGACTTCTAACGAAGATGCAATCTCTGCTGGGCAATCTGTTAATCGTTTTGATACCTCCACTTTCGCCGATTCTTCTACGGATGAAACTTCATTTAAGAATCTATCCGGTCAAAATAGTGGCTTTTCTAACTCAGCTACTTTTGCGGTACAAGAGAAAGATGATAGCAGCAGCGTTATTGACCACGCAGACGTCTTTATCGAACATGGACGGCCAACGCTAGCGATTCAATTACTGCAAAATCATCTGAATGATTTACCTACTGAATCACCAGCGGTTTGGCTAAAACTACTTAAGTTGTTGGCTAAACATGGCACTGAAGCAGAATATGATGTTGCCGTTGTTGAATGTAATAAGCATTACAATATCAAGGTAAGAAGCTTTGCCGAGGCGGCAATAGATGATATTTCAAGTATTGAAGACCACCCTGATATTGTTACTCGTTTAGAAGGTGCATGGGGTTCACAGTATGCGGTTGGCTTTTTAAATGACCTAATTTATAACAAACGCTCTCAACCTAGAGAGGGTTTTGAACACAATACGTTTGAAGAATTATTCTTCTTAAAACAGATTGCTGAGCTTCTTCAGCTTTCAAATCACTCAATTTCTGATTATTCATCTTCACCATCAACTTTATATCAAACGGATTCCATTAAACCTTCTGTAGCAAGCTCAGCGCTAAATCAAGAAGCGTTTGCAGACATTAAACCTCTCAATAAAACTGAAAAATTCAGTGCTGCTATTCTAAGTAATACGCTTAGCGGTACTAGTAATGCCCAGAATGAGCGCGCTGTTGAATTTGAGGCGGCTAAGAAATTTGCCGATTTGTCTCTGGACAGCCCTCCTGATCCCTCTTACGAAGTTAGCATGTTGTTTGACATTGAAGAAACTGAGAGTCCTCAACAAAGTCCTGATGATTTGGACTCAAATCAAGCGCCAGAAATACCGACTCTACACATTGATGAAAAATTTACGGCTGATGAAATTGATTTTTTAATTCCAGCTGAAAATACTGCAGCAGACTTAACAGTTGATACCAACTTTTTATACGAGGAAATAATACTCGACACTGGAGGGCATATTGAAGGTGTTGCACCTGAACAAAAGCCTCAGCTAGATAAGCCTGATGCAAAACCAATAGAAAAAGTTAAGTCAAGCAAGCCAACCGCTGAAAAAACTGCATCAAATCTTATTGAGTGGGATTTGCCAAAACTAGATCTAGATAAAAAGTAGTTGAAAGGTCTTTATTTGACCTTCTATTTAATATACGTAACGAATTAAATAATTAGCTACCAAGCCTGAAAACACAGCAAAACCAAACCAATTGTTATGCAAAAAAGCCTTGAAGCATTTGTCCTTATCACGATTTTTAATCAAATAATAATGATAAATAACAATGCCTGCGGCTAAGACTAAACCCAAATAATACGCATAACTCAAGGACAACCACTTGCCGGCTATCACAAGCAATAAAAGTGTTAGCGTGTAGCAAAGCATCACCGCAATAACATCAAACCTACCAAATGTGATGGCAGATGACTTAATACCGATTTTCAGGTCGTCGTCACGGTCAACCATCGCGTATTCGGTATCATAAGCAATGGCCCAAAAGATATTGGCTAATAGCAACACCCAAGCAATTGGGGCGATATAGCCCATAATTGCTGCGAACGCCATAGGAATACCGAAGCCAAAAGCAATGCCCAGATATGCTTGTGGGATTGCCAAAAATCGCTTAGTGAATGGGTAACTGGCGGCCAACAGCAATGCAAGTACGGATAATTGAATAGTAAGTTTATTGAGAAAACACACCAAACCAAACGCGACCAAACTTAACACCGCGGCTAAGATATAAGCTTCTTTTTTGCTCACTTCATTATTCGCTAATGGGCGATTTTTAGTGCGCTCAACTAAACTATCATATTTCATATCAGCAATGTCGTTCATCACGCAGCCTGCACTACGCATTAACACTGTGCCAGTAACAAAAATCAACACTACTATCCAGTCTGGCTTACCTTGAGCGGCAATCAGCAATGCCCACAACGTAGGCCAAAGTAACAACAAAATACCAATCGGCTTATCGAGACGCATTAACCGCTCGTAAGCGTCTAATTTTTGGATAATTTTCTGTGCACTCATAGAGATAGTTTCAAAAATATTGATTTATGCTGCAGACTCATGCCTTCAGCAATTGCGGTAAAAATACTTCAGTGACCATAATATTAGCGCAATTCAAACTAAACACCGAACGCCGTGCCCACAGGTAGGGAGGTTTGTTGGGCATGCTCTTTGTTGCGTGTTGGTATAGCAAATGTTGCCGTGATAGTTTTTTATAGCTTAAAGGTGCGCGCTTAACCTGGGGATTAGCAAACAAGGTTGCGCCTAGCGGCTTGTTGCCCAAGTGGCTTAAGCCTACCCAAGCACCTCGCAAGCTCTTACGTGGTAACACGCTGTGCGCAAATACGACTACTTGATTATTGCCTATCAGTTGCACTTCTCTAGTCAATAAAGTGGTGCGTAATGAAATGCCCAATAGGGATGCTTCATCCAAAAAAGGTTTCGCATACTTGACCAATACAGGCTTTACGGAAAAACTAGGATACCGTCGCTGCAATCGCATCGTCAATGAATGGCTATCAATCAACCAGTGATGATATTGACCACTCATCATTGGCTTATCTAGCCAATGAGAACGACCATGCTGATGTTGATTCAAATAATACGTTTTCACTAATATGCTTTCACAGGTATTTTATATGTTCACTGGCATTTTTCTAGACTTTCACCAAATCCCCTGCACTGCCCATCCATCGATCTAAGTGCTGATCTACCTGCATCGGGTAGTCTTTTAGCAATCGATCCGCCATAGATTTTGCGGCCTCTAATAATGCTATATCTCGCTCTAAGTCTGCAATTTTCAACATAGGTACGCCACTTTGCCGCACACCTAAAAATTCACCTGGCCCGCGTAAATGAAGGTCTGCCTGTGCTATTGCAAAACCATCATTACTTTCATAAATCACTTTTAGCCTAGCCCTCGCAGTTTCAGAAAGTTTGTTTTGATAAAGTAGGATACAAGTGCTCTTTGCGGCGCCTCTACCCACTCGACCACGTAACTGATGCAATTGGCTCAAACCCATGCGTTCGGCATGCTCAATGACCATTAAACTGGCATTAGGCACATCCACACCGACTTCTATCACCGTGGTTGCTACTAGTAATTGTATTTCTGCATCGCTAAACGCTGCCATTACTGCCTGTTTTTCTGCTGGCTTCATGCGCCCATGCACTAAACCTACTTTTAATTCTGGAAACTCAGTTTGCATTAGGGCATAAGTATCATTTGCCGTCGCTAATTGCAGTGCTTCAGACTCTTCAATCAACGGGCATACCCAATAAGCTTGATTACCCTGCTTGCAAGCCCCGCGAACACGCTGCAAAATTTCATCACGGCGTGTATCTGATACTAACTTAGTCACAATCGGTGTACGCCCTGGCGGCAATTCATCAATCACTGACACATCTAAATCTGCGTAATAACTCATGGATAAAGTCCGCGGAATAGGCGTGGCTGTCATCATTAATTGGTGGGGCTCTGGCTGACCTTTTTGTCTCAAAGCTAAACGTTGCTGAACACCGAATCGGTGCTGTTCATCAATAATGGCTAAACCTAACTTTTTAAATTGCACTGCCTCCTGAAACAAGGCATGCGTGCCTATTACTAGTTGCGCAGTTGCATTCGCTATAGATTCCAACGCGGCAGTACGGTCTTTTTTTGATTGACTGCCCGTTAACCACGCAATTTGAATGCCAAGCGGTGTGAGCCAAAGCATCATTTTGCGATAATGCTGCTCTGCTAAGATTTCAGTAGGTGCCATCAGCGCAACTTGCCAACCATTCTCTATACTTTGTAATGCAGCTATGCAAGCTACTATTGTCTTGCCACTCCCTACGTCACCTTGCAAAAGGCGCTGCATGGGATGAGGTTGCATTAAATCATGTTCAATTTCAACTGCAACCTTTTGCTGTGCGTGCGTTAGCGCAAACGGCAAACTTTTAAGTAGTGCTGACACTAGTTTCTGAGATTTCTTGAACTGCGGTGCATCCACACTGCGGCGGCGCTCATAATGTTTACGCATAGAAAGCTGTTGCGCAAGCAATTCATCAAAAGCTAGACGCTGCCATTCTGGAGTTGTTTTGTATTCCAGGCTTTGTAAATCTGCGTCTGGAGGCGGGTTGTGCAAAACTTGTAAACTCGCCGCAAACCTCGGGAAGTGAAACTGTTGGTACACGCTAGCAGGCAAAGTTTCATTTAGAGTATTTTGTGAAAGCGCGCTTTGCTTAAAAGCAAGCTCAATCGCTTTACGTAAAGTAGGCTGGGTAAGGCCTGCCACCGTTGGATAAACCGGCGTTAAAGTTTCTGCCACTGTAGTTTGATCGCCTACTGCTTTGCAAGTGGGATGCACCATCTCATACCCAAAAAAACCACTCCGGACTTCGCCATAAACGCGCAATTTTGTGCCCACTTTTAGCGCGGCAATTTGGCTCGGGTAAAAGTGTAAAAAACGCAGCGTGAGTTGGCCACTAGCATCCTCCAGTCTTGCTATTAAAGCTTTACGTGGCTTGTATGTGACTTCTGCATGCACAATCTCACCCTCAACTTGCGATGACTCACCAAGCCGTAAATCACGCACTGCTGTAATATGCGTTTCATCAATATAACGTAGGGGTAAATGCAAAAGCAGCGCTTGAATATTGTTAATGCCAAGCTTAGCCAAGTTAGCTGATAGCGGTTTACTGAAAGCCTTTATTTCAGCCAGTAGTGTAGTTTGTACAAGCTTAGTCATGCTGGCTGGTGACTCTTCAACCAGTCAATGACTTGTGTTGCATTTTTATTGGGTGGGAACACAGGATAAAAAACTTTTTTAATTACATTATGTTCTGCTATCAAAGTTAACCGCTTGTAAAGCAGTAATTCCTGCACCTTAAATACTGGTAGATTTAAAGCTTTTTTTAATTGAAACCCATAATCACTCAATAAATCAAAAGGCAGGTGTAAACGATTTTTAAGTTCTAATTGATAATCTGTTGTTTGTGAACTCAGACCAAAAACCATTGTGTCTAGTTGCAATAGTTCTTGATAGTGATTGCTAAAATCGCAAGCTTGCGGAGTGCAGCCTCTTGCGCCTGGAATTTCATCCCAACCTTCAGGTAAAGCAATATCTGGGCGCCCTGTCAGGGGGTAAACATAGATAACCAGCCTATCTTTAATGTCGACCAAACTCACTAAGCTACCACTTGTGGATTCAAGTTTGATATCGGGTAACTGCATGCCGACTAAATGTGTCGCTAAACCATCATCAATCGGCACTGGCAGTCCCTCAGGTAAATGAGTAAGTTGAATGCCCATTATTGGAGATTATTGTTTTGCACCATTACCTACCGCATTAGCCCCTTGCTGATTGCCTTTTGTACGATTGATTCGCACTACATCCGGTATCTTCCGTAGTCCACGCATTAAATCTGCCAAATGGATACGGTTACTTACCTGTACTGTAAAGTATAAATTGGCATAGGCGCTACCATCAGCCTCTTCAACACTCACATTGTCAATGTTAGAGCCTGCATCAGCAATTCCCGAAGCAATTTTTGCCAGCATACCTGGCTGATTGGCTACTGTAAGGCTGAGGTTGGTTTTGAAAAGTCGATTATTTTCTGGCTCCCATTCCACATCCAGCCACTTATCTGGGTCTAGCTTGAATTTTCGTACACTAGGGCAATCGTGTGTATGAATCACCAGGCCTTTATCTTTATTGATAAATCCCAAAATCGGATCGCCAGGTATTGGTCTGCAACATTGCGCAAACTGCACCGCCATACCTTCAGTACCGCGAATTGTAATGGTATCTAACGATTTAGATGGTAGCTTGGTATGTTTTTCTAAATGATCATCCGTCATTGCCAGCAACTGATGCGCCACCATGACATTTTGACGTTTACCTAAACCAATATCAGCCAAAATTTCAGATTTCTTCTTAACGCCATAGTCCCTTATCAGCTTTTGCCAGTGCGCTTCAGTAATTTGGCTAGGTTCAACATGCAAGGCACGCAACGCTTGGTTGAGCATACGCTCACCTAAATGTGCAGACTCGGTAGACTGCTGTGATTTCAAAAAGTGGCGAATATGTGCACGTGCACGGCCAGTGATTACATAGTTAAGCCAAGCTGGGTTAGGTTTGGCGAGTGCACCAGTGACAATTTCGACATGGTCACCGTTATGCAACTCTGTACGCAACGGCGCCAACTCTTGATTGATACGTACCGCAACGCAACTATTGCCCACATCAGAATGCACAGCATAGGCAAAATCAACCGCAGTAGCGCCTTTAGGTAAGGCAAAAATTTTACCTTTGGGGGTAAATACATAGACCTCATCTGGGAACAAATCAATTTTGAGATGTTCAAGAAAATCCAGTGAATCAGTACTCTCGCTCTGAATATCCAATAAGCGCTGTAACCATTGGTGTGTTTGCTGTTGCAGCGCTGTTAACTGTGCGTCACTGGCCTTATAGAGCCAGTGTGCGGCCACGCCCGCATCCGCAATATTGTGCATTTCAGCACTGCGGATTTGCACCTCAATTGGCGTACCAAATGGACCAAACAACGTTGTATGCAGTGACTGGTAACCATTTGCCTTTGGAATAGCAATATAGTCTTTGAACTTACTAGGAATTGGCTTATAAAGCGCATGCAGCGCACCCAAAGCAAGATAACAACTTGCTAAATCTTTCACCACGACTCTAAAACCATAAATGTCGTAAATTTGCGAAAAAGCGGTAGTTTTACCAGACATCTTCTTATAAATGCTGTAAAGATGTTTTTCTCGACCAGAAATTTCAGCATCAATATTCATGCTAGCTAGTTGCTGTTTTATTGATTCCAGTATCTTGCTAACCACTTCTTTACGGTTGCCACGCGCTGCTTTAATGGCTTGAGAAATCGCCCTGAAGCGCATGGGATACATGTATTTAAAACTTAAATCTTCAAGCTCTTGATAGATGGCATTCAGGCCTAGCCGATTAGCAATTGGCGCATAAATATCGAGTGTTTCTTTGGCGATACGCTTTTGCTTTTCTGGCTTCATCGCCTCCAGCGTCTGCATGTTATGCAACCTATCAGCCAACTTCACCAAGATGACCCGCACATCCTGCGACATGGCCAACAGCATTTTTCGGAAATTTTCTGCCTGTGCTTCACTAGCATTTTGAAACTCAATTTTATCGAGTTTAGTTAGTCCATCCACCAAGTCGGCCACTTGCTGACCAAAGATTTCATTAATTTCAGCGGTCGTAACGGGGGTGTCTTCTACCACGTCGTGTAGCAAAGCCGCCAAAATGGTCGGCACGTCCATATGCAATTCGGCCAAAATACAGGCGACCGAAACAGGATGCGTGATGTAGGGCTCACCGGTTTTGCGTATTACACCATCATGCGCTTTAAACGCAAAACGATAGCCTTCCCAAACTTGGGCAATATCTGGAGGTTTGAGGTACTGTTTAAGACGTAAACTGAGGGCAGAGTCCTCGCTGTCCGCAGGCAGCAAGGGTGGGGAATGTGGCTTTAACGCATCCGCTTGATGTGATGGTGCGGTTTTTGGCATGACGTTTTCACTACTTAAGCTAAAAACTAGGCTTGAAAACTAGCATATTAAAATAATAAGACTAAAACTATCTAAGGCTTAACATTCGCTAAAATTTCTACCCCAATTTTTCCTGCCGCGATTTCACGCAGTGCAAGTACTGTTGGTTTATCACGTAAACCTTGTACATTCACTAACGGTTCAGCACCATTGTGTAATTGGCGCGCGCGATACGCTGCTACCAGAGTCAACTGAAAGCGATTTGGGATATTTTCTAAGCAATCATCTACTGTAATACGTGCCATTATAGTGTTTCCAATGTGTTAAATTAAAGCTATTAGCTTATGTGAGAGTTTGAATTAAGCTAGCATAACGTTGCAATTGCAATGCGCACACTAGGCTTTGCGTGCGAATGATTGCGCTAATGTCTTGCAGCGCATCATTAAAATCATCGTTGATTGTAACATAATCGAACTCACTCACGTGGCGCATTTCTGCCCGAGCTGCTGCGACTCGCTTAGCAATCGTTTCACTGCTATCTTGGCCACGGGTATTGAGCCTATGCTCTAAAGTTTCAACTGAAGGCGGCAACACAAAAATACCGATTGCTTTTGGGTATAACCTACGTACTTGTGCGGCACCTTGCCAATCAATTTCTAAAATAACATCAAAACCTGCCTTTAATGGCCCGTTCACTGCAATTTGAGAAGTACCATACCGCGCTCCATGCACTTCAGCACTTTCTAAAAACTGTGCTTCACCTAGCATACTTAAAAAAGTCTCATCATCCACAAAATGATAATCCACACCATCCACTTCACCTGGTCTAGCTTTACGGGTAGTGTGAGAAATAGAGAGCTTTAAGTGCGTATCTTTAGCCAGCAGCGCTTTGATTAAGCTGGTTTTTCCTGCGCCAGAAGCAGCTGTAATAATAAAAAGGTTACCTAACATCATGCTCTAATTTTATATCCTTAAATAAATCCTAAATTCGCCAAAGTTAACACCAATCAGGTTCCGGGATCTCAGCAAATACCTTACGTAATCCTTCGCCCCAGTGTTTGCGTATCGATAAAAAATATGGGTCGTTTTCGCTAATGCGATGGCGGCAATTGATACTTAGATTATCACTACGGTAAACCAACACATCCACTGGTAAATCAACTGAAACATTACTACGAATTGTAGAATCAAATGAAATCAGGACGCATTTTAAAGCATCCTCTAAACTACACTTGTAATTAATGACACGATCTAAAATAGGTTTGCCGTATTTAGTTTCACCCGTTTGAAAAAATGGCGTTTCTTGACTTGCCTCGATGAAATTACCCGCCGAATAAATACTAAAAAGTCTCGGGCGCTCACCTAAAATTTGCCCGGCAAAAAGAACGGAGATATTAAAATCAGCATTGTGATGACGCAAATGCTCTGCGTCTTCACGATGAACTGCTCGAATAGCTTCACCCACAACACGTGCGGCATCAAACATATTGCTTACATTGTGAAGATTAGTAGCCCCATTCGTTGCAATACCCTTATGCAAATGCTGTAATACGGCTTGAGAAACAGCTAAGTTTCCCGCTGTGAGCATGACTATCGAACGCTCGCCATTAACTTCGAAAGTAGTCATTTTCGAAAATGTCGCTACTTGGTCAACACCCGCATTTGTACGAGTATCTGACGCCATCACGAACCCAGATTCAAGTAGTACGCCTACACAATAAGTCATAATAGCTGCTAGATAAGTCAAAGTGTCATCATAGCGTTTTAAAGAGGTTACTAGCAACCCGTTTTATGGTCATATTTGCTAACAGGTTACGTATACAACGACTACAAGCACCCTGTAAATTAAGCGCTCTGGGATTATGCGTTGCACATTTAATATAAGCACATGCTCGCAGCATTAAAGTATAAAATGTGACAACGCTAGAGACTTAACATGTCAACTTCAAATCAATACTCAGATCGTCACAATAATGATATTTGGCAAAAAGAAGCTGCCGGGTATAGCCATGAGCATGAAACCCTTGATGAACTGCTAAATCAATCAGGCCAAATACGTCCTCATTGGGAATATTTCATTCGAGCCCTGCAAAAACTTGGGGCTGATGAAGTCGGTCGACGGCATCAAGAAATTTCCAAACTATTACGCGAAAATGGCGTTACATACAACGTTTACGGTGACCCTGATGGTAGCAATAGGCCTTGGCAACTTGATCCAATTCCACTACTTGTCTCACATGAAGAATGGCGCAATATTGAGCTTGGTTTAGTTGAGCGGGCAGAACTCCTTAATTTAATTTTTGCTGATATATATGGTCCGCGAGAACTTGTTCGCAAAGGATTATTGCCGGCAGACCTGCTTTTCAACCACAGCGGATTCTTCCGCGCCTGTGATAAGGTTAAATTACTTAGTAAACGCCAGCTGATATTGTATGCAGCAGACCTTGCACGAGGCCCCGATGGACGCATGTGGGTACTCGGTGACCGTACACAGGCGCCGTCTGGTGCAGGCTATGCATTAGAAAACAGATCTGCGATGTCACGTGTGTTTCCCAACATTTTTCGAGACACTCGCGTTGAACGATTAGATGGCTTTTTTCAATCTTTGCGCCAAGGCCTGCAGCAAATAGCGCCGCAAAATTTTGATACGCCTAATGTAGTCATTCTCACACCAGGCCCACTCAATGAAACATTTTTTGAACATGCCTATCTAGCTTCCCACCTTGGTTATCCATTGGTTCAAGGCGATGACCTCACTGTACGCGATGGTTTTGTTTGGCTGAAATCATTAAGCGGTTTACAACGTGTAGATGTCATCTTGCGGCGCGTAGATGACAGCTTCTGCGACCCGTTGGAATTACGTGATGATTCTAGGTTAGGCATACCAGGTTTATTAGAAGTCGCAAGACGCAACAATGTTGCTATTGCTAACCCGCTAGGCAGTAGCGTGCTAGAAAGTCCGGGCTTGTTGCCTTTTCTACCCAATATCTCAAAACACTTTTTTGGCAAACGGCTGAGCTTACCTTCCGCGGCAACTTGGTGGTGTGGCCAGTCAAGAGAGTTGAATTACGTACTGCAAAATCTAGATAAATTGATTATCAAGCATATTTCTCGCGGCACCATGACTTCAGTAATTTATAACCGATTAAGCAAACAGCAACTTGCCGAGTGGCGTGATCGTATTCGTGCAAACCCTGCTTTTTTTGTGGGTCAGGAGCATGAAAGCTTTTCTACTGCGCCCACTTTAGTACAGGGGAACTTAGAGCCACGCTTAACGCTTTTGCGCTGTTTTATGGTGGCTAAGGACGATGGCTACAACTTGATGCCTGGTGGCCTTACTCGCAGTGCCGTGAATAAAGATGATTTGCTAGTATCAAATCAGAGTGGTGCTATCAGTAAAGATACATGGATTATTACAGGCGAAAATCAACATCAAAAGCATGCCACTGATAGCATAAAGTCAAATTTTCTGGCGACGGGTATTTACACAAACACATTACCTAGCCGTGTCGCAGAAAATCTATTTTGGGTAGGCCGTTATGCGGAGCGTACTGAAGGTAGCATTCGCCTGCTTAGGGCCACGATTAAAAAAATATATATTAATCCAGATGTCAGCAATCAATATCACGAAAGCAGCTTGCATACCTTATTGCGTGCGCTTACTAACCTGACGAATACTTATCCGGGCTTTATTAACAAAGATTCTGACGAATTGCTCAACACACCAGATAGTGAGCTACTTTCATTGATGTTAGATGAAGATAAGGTTGGTAGCATTGCCAATAATCAACGCAGTTTGATACAAGCAGGTTACGCGGTTCGAAATCTATGGTCATCTGACACATGGCGTGTGATGGATGAAATTAAACATCACCTGCAACAATCACAGCAACTCACTGAGTCTACACTTTGGACGATTCAAGACCATATGGATATGCTGATTACCGCATTATCTGCCTTTAGCGGCCTGATTATGGAGAGCATGACGCGCGGTAATGGCTGGCTTTTTTTAGACATGGGTCGCCGATTAGAACGCGCGTTATTACTGATTTCTTTGTTACGCAGCTGTTTTTCAACTTCGCAAACGGATGGCACTGAAAACCTATTGATGGAATCTTTGCTGGACACTAGCGACAATCTGATTTGCTATCGTCAGCATTATCGCAGCAACCTTGAGCTGCCCTCGTTCATCGAATTGCTCATACTCGACAAAAATAACCCTCGCTCACTCGCATTCCAAATCAGCCGAATTCAAGAACATGTGAGCAAAATGCCTCGCCCTGACATGAACTCACGTTTAAGTCAGGAGGAAAGGCTGATTCTTGAAGCCAGCAGTCAACTGGATTTGCTCAATTTAAACGATCTACTACTCATTACAGATGACCATGTACGCGAAAAATTTGACCAAACATTAAGCCGTCTTTATTACTTACTGACTACTTTATCGGATACCGTGACGACGACTTATTTTCAGCATGGACAGCTACAACATTCGCGTGCTGAGATTAAGCCGACGTAAGTTTGACTAAACGAGATTAGCCAATATGCATTACAGAATCACTCACAGTACAAGCTATGAATATAATGAGAATGTAAGCCTCTCGTATAACGAAGCGCGCTTAATGCCACGTAACTGTGCAAATCAACAAGTCATCTCATCGACACTCAATATAGAGCCGTATGCGAACGATTTTCGCACTAGGCTAGATTTTTTTGGCAATCAAGTAGCCTACTTTTCAGTACAACAAGCGCATCAAGTGTTCACCGTCACAGCAGTGAGTGAGGTACTTTTGTTAGGAAACCCGGCTCAACTCGACTTTTATCATAAAATTTCTTGGGAAAATGTACGCAGCATTCTTTCTGGGCAACACTTGTCTGCAATAAACCTAAGCGATGAATTAATAGATGCACGCCAGTACACACTTAATTCGCCGCTCATAGAAACAACGCCGCAACTGGCTGAATATGCGCTGCCATCTTTTACTGAAGGCAGATCGATTACCGATACTGTGAATGATTTGATGCAACGTATCTACCAAGATTTCACTTTCGATGCAGAATTCACCACTTTGGCAACGCCACTTGCAACCGTGCTGGAACATAGACGTGGTGTTTGCCAAGACTTTGCACATTTAGCGATTGGTTGCCTACGTTCGCATGGTCTTGCAGCACGCTATGTAAGCGGTTACATAGAAACACTACCCGCACCTGGCAAAGCCAAAACGATAGGTGCGGATGCGTCACATGCGTGGTTTTCAGTGTATGTGCCAGAACAAGGCTGGCTTGATTTTGACCCTACTAACAATGTCGTGCCTAGTAATCAGCACATCACACTAGGCTGGGGACGAGATTACAATGATGTCACGCCATTAAAAGGCGTGATTTTTGGTGGTCAAAATCATGAATTGGAAGTATCAGTAGATGTGGCTTGTTTGGCTGATTGAGTATTTGCCAATCAGCCTCTAGAAATATCGCTTGAAATCTTTAAGTCGCGTGCCAACGTAAATCTAAAGTAAACGGATAATCGCGGTTTTCGTTCTCTGTAGGTGGTGACATAAGCTTGATAGTTTCTTTTTCAGCCGAACCCTTTTTAGCTGATTTTTTCTGCGGCTTAGTGTTACCTGGTGTATGTTCAAGCACAGTAAAACGACTTACACGTCGGCCTTCAGCTTCATATGCATTGACAGGCAAACTATCATAATTGCGTCCGCCTGGATGGGTAACATGATAAGTACAACCACCAATCGAACGGCCATTCCACGTATCAATCACATCAAATATCAGTGGTGCTTGCACACCAATGCTGGGGTGCAATGCAGACGGAGGGTTCCAGGCGCGGTAGCGCACACCAGCAACCAATTCACCTTGTGTGCCAGTTGCACGTAATGGTAAACGGCGCCCATTACAGGTCATCACATAACGTCCACCAGTAATGCCAGTCAACTTCACTTGTAAACGCTCAACTGATGAATCCACGTATCTAGCAGTACCGCCGCTAGTGATTTCTTCGCCCAACACATGCCAAGGCTCGATCGCTGTGCGTAGCTCAAGTTCAATATCTTGAATACTTAAAGTGCCACAGCGTGGAAAACGGAATTCAATAAAGGGCGCAAACCAATCTTTAGAAAACGCATAACCTGCACTTTGTAAATCGTTTGCGACATCTTCAATATCCCGCGTAATAAAATGCGGTAGCATGAATCTATCATGCAATTGCGTGCCCCACCTGACGAGTGGTTTTTTGTAAGGCTCTTTCCAGAATCTGGCCACCAGTGTTCTCAATAGCAGCATTTGCATCAAGCTCATTTGCGCATGCGGCGGCATTTCGAAGGCACGCAATTCCAATAAACCCAATCGACCAGTATCAGAACCGGGTGCGTAAAGTTTATCAATACAGAATTCGCTACGATGTGTGTTACCGGTCATATCCACTAGCAGGTTGCGTAATAGTCTATCGACCAACCATGGTGCGGGTACTTCGCCGTCTGGCATTTGCTGGAAGGCGATTTCCAGCTCGTAGAGACTATCATTTCGTGCCTCATCCACGCGTGGTGCTTGGCTAGTGGGCCCAATAAAAAGACCTGAGAACAAGTAAGATAAAGAAGGATGGTGCTGCCAATAAGTAATTAAGCTACGCAGTAAATCTGGGCGACGCAATATCGGACTATCTGCTGGGGTAATGCCGCCAAGCGTCACGTGATTACCGCCGCCAGTACCCGTATGGCGACCATCCAGCATGAATTTTTCAGAACCCAACCTAGTTAAACGCGCTTGTTCATAAAGCGTATTCGTGTTGTGAACCAATGCTTTCCAACTTGCCGCAGGATGAATATTAACCTCAATAACACCTGGATCAGGAGTGACGGGTAAACGCGTCAACCTTAAGTCATGAGGAGGCTGATAGCCTTCAATCACCACTGGCAGTTTGAGTGCACTCGCCGTTGCTTCTATCGAAGCAATGATGTCGAGATAATGCTCTAGTGCATTGGTAGGCGGTAGAAAAACATGAAGTCGTCCGCCTCTCTCTTCCACACACAATGCGGTGTGGGGTGTAAATTCAGGATCCTCTTGAACCGCCTCTTCTTCAACAGCAGCCATTTCATTGGCACGTGCATTTTCTTTTATGAACTTGCTGTAACGGCGGCTGATTTCAGAGTCCATTTCTTCAAGCGGCTCTACTTTTTCATACAGGCTGCGCTCATGTTCATGGTCGCGATCTTCAAACGCTACCCAAGGCAGTGAACTCAAGGGCAAGCGCAAGCCCATTGCTGAATCTCCTGGCGCAAGGAACATCTCACCACGGCGAAACTCCCAAGGACTACTGCTCCATGAATTACGCTGATGGCTCCAGTGTAGTGGCAATAAATAACCGACTGGCATACCTAGGTCACCTGTTAACACTTTTGTCAGACGCTTGCGTTCTAAATCATCCTTCAAATCCGACTTAAGCGGATTAAGATTCTTTGGTACTAAGCCTTCGGCTAATAAATAGTAAAGCGGGTCTTCATAACCCGCGCATATATGACTACCTTTGAGCCCTAGCCTCTTTGCGAGGTCACGAATAAAAGCATCGGCATGTTCACGGTCAAATCCATAGTCTTTGTTTTCATCGGCTAGCAGTTCAGGGTTTCGCCAAACCGGCTTGCCATCTTTTCGCCAAAAACAAGCGAGCTGCCAACGCGGTAGCGGTTCGCCTGGGTACCATTTGCCTTGCCCAAAATACAATAAGCCGCCAGGCGCAAAACTGTCGCGTAAACGCCTGACTAACTGGCCTGCGAGCTTACGTTTTTCCACGCCATCCGCATCAATA
>JBKJUR010000046.1:0-113399 GCA_046590165.1 Methylotenera sp. | reverse complement strand
TCACCAGCTTCACCGCCACCGTACCGACCGTCAACGAC
This sequence comes from Methylotenera sp., assembly GCA_046590165.1. Classification (GTDB taxonomy): domain Bacteria; phylum Pseudomonadota; class Gammaproteobacteria; order Burkholderiales; family Methylophilaceae; genus Methylotenera. Next base: position 113,361 of record JBKJUR010000046.1, on the reverse strand, counting down.
AGCATCTACGAACTGGCAGAAACCGTGCCCTTGACCATCGGCGGCGTCACCGGCGCCGGCCAGATCAGCGACAACGATTTACCGCCAACTGTAAATATTGCAGGTCCTGTTTCTATTAATGAAGCGGCAGGCACAGCAGTTTATACGGTGACTTTAAGTGCTGTAAGTGGTTTAGACGTGACAGTAAATTATGCAACTGGCGGTGGCACTGCTACTGCAGGCCTTGATTACACTGCAATTGCATCTACCCCATTAACATTTGTTGCAGGTACTACACAGCAACTGATTACGGTAGCAATTACTAATGATGTACTTGCTGAAGCCACTGAAAGTTACAATGTAAATCTTTCTGGACCTACTAATGCAACTCTCGGTACAGCAACAGCATCAACTAATATTTTAGATAATGATTCACCAACGATTGCCAGCATTACCAGCCCAACGGTGGCTGAAGGTACAAGTTTGGTATATAGCGTTAACCTCAATATACCAAGTGCTGTTTCAACTACCTTTGCCTATAGTTTAGGTGGAGGTACTGCCGCTGCTACCGACTACACATCACCACCAACTTTCACTAATGGGGTCACGTTAACTGCAGGCGTATTAACCGTACCCGCTGGTGTAACGAGCTTTACAGCTACGGTGCCAACTACTAATGACACATTGGATGAGTTGGACGAAACTGTTCCACTCACTATAGGTGGGGTGACAGGTACCGGCCTGATAAATGATGATGACGCTACGCCATCACTTTCAATCAACGACGTCAGCATCACCGAAGCCGGCAACGCCGTCTTCACCGTCACCCTAAGTGCCGCCTCCGGCCAAACCGTGACCGTCAACTACGCCACCAGCAACGGCACAGCGACCGCCGGCGCAGACTACACGGCAGTTGCCAGTACCGCACTCACGTTTGCACCGGGCGTCACCACGCAAGTTGTGACCATTACCACCTTAAGCGACGTCCTCGACGAAGCCAACGAAACCTTCAACGTCAACCTGAGTGCCGCGACCAACGCCACGATTGCTGACGCCCTAGGCCTTGGCACCATTAATGACGACGACGCCACGCCGACCATCAGCATCAGCGGACCTGCCACCGTCAATGAAGCCGCCGGCACCGCCGTTTACACCGTCACCCTAGGTGCGGCCTCTGGTCAAACCGTCACTGTGAATTACGCCACTGCCAACGGCGCCGCCACAGCCGGCAGCGACTACATCGGCATCGCCAGCACGCCACTGACCTTTGCTGCAGGTACGACCGTACAACTCATTACCGTGGCCATCACTAATGACGTACTAGACGAAGCGGCAGAAGACTACAGCGTCACCTTAAGTGCACCGAGCAATGCGGTATTAGGCGCCGCCAGCGTCAGCACCAGCATCATCGACGATGACCCCACCGTCATCACCGGTACTTCAAGCACCAACTTAACCGAAACCAATGCAGTACAAAGCACCGGCGGCACACTGACGGCGACTGCCGTCGACAGCAGCAACACCTTCGTGGTACAGACCAATGTGGCCGGCAGCAACAACTACGGTACCTTCAGCATCAACGCGGCCGGCGTCTGGACCTATACCATGAACAGCGCCCACAATGAGTTCGTGGCCGGTACCAACTACACCGACACTGTCACTGTGGTTACGGCTGACGGCACCACCCAAGTCCTCACCGTCACCATTGCCGGCACCAACGATGCGCCTATTGTCAATGCTGTAACCGCCAGTGGCACAGAAGACAGCGCCAGCATCACCGTCACTTTAAGCGGCAGTGATCTTGACGGCACGATTGCCAGCTATACCCTGACTAGTCTGCCTGCAAATGGACAGCTCTATACGAACGCTGCACTGACCACCTTAGCGGCTACGGGCACTGCCTACGCTAGCGGTACCTTATACTTTGTACCTGTGGCTAATTACAACGGCAATACCAGCTTTAGCTATAATGTTACAGACAATCTAGGACTCATTTCAGCGGCCCCTGCAACGGCCACTATTACCGTGACCAGTGTGAACGACGCACCGGTTGCAGTATCAGACAACTACAGCATGGCCGAAGACGGTGCTGCCATCACGCTCACCCCATTAACAGGTGATAGCGATGTTGACGGCACCACACCGACCATCCAAAGTATCAACAGCATCACCTTAACCCCAGGCACGGCTCAAGCCATCAATGTGACGGGTGGTATTGTCAACGTCAGTGCAGCCGGTATCATCACCTTCATACCGACACTCAACTTCAATGGTACGGTCACCTTCCCGTATGTCATCACTGACGGCAGCCTCACTTCGACGGCCAATCAGGTCATCACCGTGACAGCTGTAAACGATGCGCCGGTGAACACCTTGCCAGCGAGCTACACCACGAATGAAGACACTTCAGTTAAATTGAGTGGTCTGTCAGTAGTGGATGTCGATGTCGCTGCAAGTAACATCACTGTCAATCTAGCGGTTGCCAGTGGCACCATCACCGCTGCTACGGCAGGCGGTGTGACGGTCACCAACTCAGGTACCGCCAGCATCACTTTGACTGGTACCGTAGCCAACATCAACACCTATTTGGCTACGGTTGCCAATCAACCGGTGTATGTCCCGGTGGCCAATGCTAGTGGCACAGTTGCTTTGACCATGACCACCAGTGACTTAGGTAATACCGGGTCTGGTGGCACCTTGACTGACACTGATACCGTGAATATCAATATCACCCCGATTTCTGATCCTATTTCTGACCCAAATAGTGTATCGGTAGTCGTTGGCGCTGCTATTAATAACAATCTTAATTTGGCTGGAAGCGACGGATCTTTAGTTGATGGTAAGACTAGTTACACCTTTGGGAACGGAATAGTTGTCTCCAGTGGAAGTGGGGCACCATTAACCTGGTCGAGTGGTAATTCGCTTGGCGTTAAGTCTGGAAATGGAGATAATAGTATTGAAGGTACTGAATCTATTAAGTTTACTTTCCCGGCTGGAATGCAGTATGTGTCAATGGGAATTAAAAATTCCGCAAGTGACACGGTTAAGTTAACTGCCGGATTAGAAGTGCCAGATTTAGCTAATTCTGGCACTATAACTGGTCAAATCACTTGTCCTATAGCTACAGGTATTCCCTCACTGTTGAATATGCAGGTAAGTTTGGTGCTTAAATATACTGACGGCACAACTAGCACACCCTTCAATGCAACAGTCTCGGCTTTAAATGGCTCATGGAGCTTAAATTACAACACAGGTGGTAAAACTATCGCCACTGCTAATGTGATCGCTATAGTAGATGGTGAGTTGTTTAATAACGGTGGTACTGGTGGAACCACGTTTAATATCAGCACTGATATGACGAGTTTTTCTATAGCACAAGATACAAATAAAACATATTCGCCAGCGCCTGCTAACAATGATGGTTTCCAAATCTCTACTATTACACCTGATGCTTCGATTACGGGCACAAGTTTCGCTTATCCAATCGATTTGTACGCTCTAAAAGCAGACCCATCTGAAACTATTACTAGTCTCAAATTGAGTGATCTTCCTGCAGATGTTGTTTCTCTATCAGTTGTGCAGGCGGACGGTTCTTATATTGAATTAAATCCAGTTGGAGGAATATACGATTTAACTGCTTATACGAATTTATTAAGCAGTTCTACAGGCACAACAGGTACAGATAAAATATTTCTAACCACCGGCACAGCTTTATCTGTGGGGTATTCGCCAACAATGAGTTTGGAAACAGTAGATGGCGCCACTACTTCAATGACAATCCTTGGGGGAAGTGCTAGTTCTACTCATACTGGAGGTAGTGGCAACGACTACATCAATGGAGGAGCTGGAAGCGATACTTTAAATGGTGGTGCAGGCGATGATATCTTGGTTGGCGGCACAGGTGCTGATACGATTACTGGGGGCGCAGGTAACGACACCATGACCGGCGGTAACACTGGTGTTAATGACACTACCTCTGATGTATTTGTTTGGAATCTAGCAGATGCTGGTACGGTAGGCTCACCAGCCATTGATACCATCACTACGTTCTCAACGGTATCAGCAAGTTCTGGGGGCGACAAACTGGATATAAGAGATATTATTACGGGATCGGCGACAACTGCAGCAGCACTTGACAATTATCTACACTTTGAGAAGTCTGGAAGTGACACTATCTTGCATATCAGCAGTAGTGGTACCTATGGAGATAACAATACGGTGGGTGCGAACGCAACGTTGGCTACTCAAGATGTTCAGCAAATAGTCTTTACTGGTGTTGATTTAATAGGAGCCTCTACTACTGATCAACAAGTCATACAAGCTTTGTTGTCGAATAATAAACTATTAGTGGATTAACTTTAAAAGCCCAGAAAAGCTTTTTTAATTTACATGAGGTTTAATCCTCATGTAAATTGATGATACAACAGCTTATGTACTTAAAGGATAACTTATAAAATTGCCGTAAATTTGTTTATGGAAGATTACGATGATAAGCTGTGAGTCAGAAGTTGCTTCAACACTAAATATGTAAAAAATAAAGCCTTTAACTTTTGGTTAAAGGCTTTATTTTTTAATAAGTTTTACGGGCATGTTTTTGTATGATAAAAGTAAGTAAAAATCTTTTGTTGATGAAAATTCATCGGTTAATTCCATTCTAGTAATAAAAAAATAGTTGAGGATATAAACGTATTGTTGAAAAGTTGACACCAAAAACCGATTTGATCAAGTGCAAGCTTTAGAAAAATACGTAATTGGTTGATGTGGGCAATTACTAAAAAGATCCATATTGTTAGCTAGCATCCAAAGTAATCTAAAAAGAATCCAGCACTGCTTCGTATCCTAGTTATAATTAAAGTCATACAATGGAAAATAACTAAATAAAACATAGGTTTGTTGATTAAATTTAAACCTGCAAGTAATATGTGGGTAATTTAATAACCATCATGAACAATTCTCGTATTTAGTTACAACTCTAAGTTTCTCGTTAATATGCTTTAAAAATGGCTTAGTTAAGACTAGGCATATAATTTGCTGCTGTGTAAAAAGAAATCGTTAAATTACATAAAAAAAATTAGTTACTGTTTGGACTGATAATTTTTGTTATAAATAGTCGCTACTGATTAAGTTGTCATAACTTATAAATAAGTCTTAGAGGGAAGTAATATTTTGAATAGAAATTTTGAATACAAACTAATTGCGTTGATTTTGACTCTTAGTGTTAGCACCTTAATCAATAGCGCTTTTGCAGCAGAGCCACTCGTATCTTTAAAAGACATGGTTGAAAAAACAGTCACTTCTAACCCTGAAGTGCAGTCACGCTATCATAAATTTTTAGAATCTGGATTTGATCAAGACGTAGCACGAGGTGCTTTTTTACCAAAAGCTGACATCGTATCGACTTATAGAAAGCAAGAAGAAGTCGGCGTTATTGTTGGTAATACTGGTATTCCACGTATGAATAATGAGCTTGTACTCAAGCAAATGATTTTTGATGGTTTTATGACTAATAACGAAGTTAAGCGTTTAGGTCATGCTAACCGCACACGTTACTATGAATTACAAAGTGCCATGCAAAATACTACGCTTGAGTTTATGCGTGCTTATATTGATGCTATGCGTTATCGCGAACTTAGTCAATTTGCTAAAGATAATTATGTGGTGCACAAACAGTTATTTGATCGTATCCAAGAGCGTGTAAATGCTGGTGTTGCTAGAAAAGTAGATCTAGAGCAAGCCTCTGGTCGGCTGGCGTTGGCAGAAGCTAATTTGCTGACTGAAACAACTAATTTGCACGATGTAACCGCGCGTTTACAGCGTTTATATGGTGAGTTACCACCTGACACACTAGAAGCGCCAGTATTCTTTAACTCAGGCGTGGAGCCAACCTCTGCTGAAGCCTTAAAAGTAGCTTATCGGCAAAATCCTGATTTGCTTTCAACCATAGAAGATATTCAAGCAACAAAAGATGAAGTGAAAACCCGCAAAGGCCGCTATCTGCCTAGGTTAGATTTACAAGCGCGTAAGAATTTAGGCACAAGCTCAGATGGTCGCGACAGTACTAGCGCAGCTGATGTACTTGAACTTACAATGAATTTTAATTTGTTCAATGGTTTTTCTGATCAAAATCAGGTTAAAGCAACCGCGCAGAAATTAAATAATGCGCAAGATATGCGGGATAAAGCTTGTGTAGATACTCGTCAATTATTAGTGATTGCTTACAATGATATTGAGCAATTAAAAGAACAACTTAATTACCGCACACAACATAAAAATTCCATTGAAAATGCACGTGAAGCTTATCGTAAGCAGTTTGATATTGGCCAACGTACATTGCTTGATTTATTAGATACGGAAAATGAATACTTTCAAGCTAAACGCAGCTTAAGTAATACGCAATACGATATTCAAACAGCGTTTGCAAGAACCTATGCAAGCCAAGGGGAATTACTTAATAAAATTGGCGCAGCACGTGGTGACTTACCTGAATATAAACGCGAGCAATACTTAGATGATGAAAATGTTTGCCAGGCAATATCTCCAGTTCCAGTGACTGTAGATAAGGCAGCTTTATTGGCTGATGCAAAACCACTATCGAGTACTTATTCTTCATTAGCAAAACCATTAGGCACTGAAGTCGTTACTAAGCCAAAAGTATGTAGTGTTGCTGACGTAACAACACGCGTGAATGATTGGGCAACAGCTTGGCGTCAAAAAGACGTAGATAATTATTTGAAATTTTATGCAGATACATTTACACCAGAAGGGACGCTTGATAAAGCGGCATGGAGTAAACTACGCCGCGTACGCTTAAGTACTAGTGGTAAAATTGCGTTTAAAGTAGATGATATAGAGGTGACTTGTGAAGGCAATAAAGCTATTGCTAAATTTAAACAAGATTACAGTGTCACTACCTATAAAATTATAAAAACAGCTGATACTAGCTGTGAAGTATGTAACATGAAACGTATTGCAACCAAAAGCTTTAGTGATATTGTGAACAAAGAGTTGCAGTTTGAACGCACGAATAGCCAGTGGCAAATTGTGCGTGAACTAACGAATAAGTAAAGAGATACACTAGCGCGCTATAAATTGTTATAGAGTAAATCTAGATTTTATTGTATTAGTGTTTAAAAAAAGCATATTACTTTTAAAAGTAATATGCTTTTTTGTTACCGCTGACTTTCTTGCAGGCTAATAGATTAATAGGCGCATTTTCAATCCAATATAAAAAATATATGAAAAAGCTAAGAAATTTTGCTGACAAAATCTCCGTAAGTGTTAGAATACGCTCCGTATTAAACGTAGCTACTTACATCCGCCCGGGTGGTGAAATTGGTAGACACAAGAGACTTAAAATCTCTCGCCTTATGGGTGTGCCGGTTCGACTCCGGCTCCGGGCACCAATTAAATGTTTTGAATAGTTTTTATAATCTTCATTCAAAACATCTTCAGTTATATATCTAGTTACTTTTAGTTTTCACGCTTTCTTGGTTTGCAAAGATTAATGCTTAATAGCTTTAAATCGCCACTTGCTGTCGTTTATATTCTTTACGTTTCATCGTAAGGTATTCATCTTGTTCTACTTCATGTAGTTGGCGTGCGTAGGCTTGAGTGCCCTTGTACCAAAGCTGAAATCGTTTTTCTGACTGGTTTTCAGGAGGTGAGGCGAGGGCGGCAAGGTAAGCATCAATCGCTAGATAGTAACGCATGGTATTGCGTTCAACCACGCCACGTACCCCTTGAATATAATTAGGTTGTCCATTTGAGTCTTTGTCCGTAGCAGTAAATCCTACTTTATCCCTACCGATTGTCGCTAAATAGCCTTTCATTGCCATGCGACCACTTAAACCAAATGAATAGGTATAGGTGAAGTGTAAGAAAGTCTGTCCGCTTTTAAGTGGAGTGGCTTCAATCCAGATACGATAATCAGATGTACCAAAAGGGCCTTCTTTAGCATTGAGTTGTATTGCAAAATAATCTGAGGTGGTCATCATTTCACGATAGTTAAACTCTACTCGAGAAGTGTCTTCAAGTGGCTGGTCAAACTTCTTACCGAGATTAACATTAAGTGTGGTGCCAGTTTTGTCGGTAGAAGCTTGGCAATATTTAATATTAATATGCAATATCAGAACATCACACCAATCGGCTGAATTATTAAGCGCCTTATTCACAGTGGCAAAAGGGTGGTCTACTACAGCGTAAATTTCACCTTTTAGATTGTTGGATGACTCTTCAGAGTTAAGATACAGTGCCCGTTTGTATTGGTTATTCTTAAGTTGTTTAGATAACTCTGTATATTTTGCATTGAGTGCTTTGGCGGAGTTGTCTTGGGACGAAATAGCCAATTCAACTGCAAAAGATTTGCTGTAGATCAGACTAAGTGCGCATGCTAAAAATAGAGTAATTATCCATGCTAAGGGATTACTTTTAGTTAATTGATTAATGTTCATATAAAGTTATAACAGCCTTGCCCATAAACGTGCGGCTCTTTCTTTTACCCGTGCGCCGATTGAACGAGCTCTCCAAGCTTCTAATGTAATGAGCTTAGAGGTAGTTAAGTCTTTCTCGAATATCATTTGCATCTTGCCGCCAAAATCCTGACTTAACATCACTGCATTAATTTCTTGGTTATTAGTAAAACTGCGCCAATCCAGATTGGTCGAGCCTATCGTCGACCATACGCCATCTATCAGTGCAGTTTTGGCATGCAGCATGGCACCTTGCCGCTCATAGATTTTTACACCTGAACTTAGCAATTCGTCGTAATACGAACGAGATGCATAAAACACCATGATTGAATCCGTTTTTTCCGGTAATAGCAGCCTTACATCAACGCCGCGTGCAACGGCTTCTTTAAGAGATGCAAGCAATTGCGGATCAGGTACAAAATAAGCGTTGGTTAAAAAAACTTGAGTTTCTGCACTATTAATAGCAGAGAGCAATGTAGAGTAAATCTGGCTATAAGGTTCGTCCGGTGAACTACCAATGGCGCGTACTATTTCATTACCTTGATTGGTCAGCATTGGAAAATAATTCTTAGACGCTAATTTTTCGCCTTTTTGTACAGTCCAAGTTTCAATGAATAGTTTTTGAAACTCAGCCACCACGGGCCCCACCATTTGCATATGGGTATCTCGCCAGGGAGTGCCTTCTAGACTTGAGGCTTCTTGGGCTGGGGTTTTAAGACCTTCATTAGCCACAATTAAATCATCTTGATTCGGCTTTACTTTTTTAGGCTCAGATTTAGGTTTGTTGTTATCAGATGAGCCTCGTCCAAATGAACCGCTTGAATATACACTGCTGATGTTGATACCACCAACGAAAGCTATCTGACCATCAATAATCAATAATTTACGGTGGTCACGTTGATTTACATCCCAACCTTTGCGTGCTACAAGTGGGTTGATTGGATTGTATTCAAGCACATTGATGCCGCTATCAATCATGGTTTTAAAAAATGCTTTAGGTGTGCTACTTGAGCCTACGCTATCGTATATAAGATTTACCTGCACACCGCTTTGTTGCTTGCTAATGAGTAGCGCGGCAAATTTCTGACCAATTTCATCGTCTTCAAAAATGTAAGTTTCCATGTTGATATGGTCTTTTGCATTTTGTATGGCTGAGATCATCGCGCTATAGGTAGTGGGGCCATCAATCAGCAAATCCACTTTATTACCAACAACCAGCGGACTGCCGACGATTTCTGACTCGAGTGCTAAATGTTTGTCAAAAATATTAGTGTCTTCACCATTCTTTTTGACTTTAGCAAGTATCGCTTTGCTTTGCTCATTAGTTAATGCGCCTTGCGCGCCCTCTAGTTTAACTTTATGCGGTGACTGCATCGCCATATCAGGCACCATCATCGGTATAGATGAACAACCTACAAGCAGTGTTGTACCTAAAACTACTATGAGTTTTGGTAAGCTGACTTTTTTAATTTCTTTTATCACTGTCAACAGTCCTCAATGAGTATATTTAATAATAGTATTTCTAACATTAACCAAAAATATATCAGAAAGAATCTTTAATATAAGTGCGCTAACACACAGAGTGTTTTAAATAATGGGCAGATGATTAATTTGTCATAGTTATTCAATAGATGAATGATATTTGAGCAAGATGTACTGCTTGATTGAATAATCCACAATTTAATTTTATGGAGTTTACAGCGATGAAAAATTTTAAAACTATTTCTAGTGTCCTTGTTGCGGTTGCAATGGCTACTCTAATAGGTTGTGCATCAACCGCTAAAAAAGAAGGTACAGGCGAATATATTGATGACAGTATCATTACTACAAGGGTCAAAACTGCCGTATTAAATGAACCTACCTTAAAATCTTCTGAAATTAATGTAGAAACATTTAAAGGTGTGGTTCAACTTAGTGGCTTTGTTAACTCGGAAGCAGATATTCAAAAAGCAGCCGAAGTTGCACGTGGCGTAAAAGGTGTTACATCAGTTAAAAATGATATGCATCTTAAAAAGTAACCCTTTGCATGTTAGGTAGTGCAATATCGCTAAATCTATCATGATGACTGTCGTCATCATGATAGAGGTGTACATAGATACGTTGCCTAAATTTTAGCCTAGCTTCTGCTAGAAACACATTCCAACTGCTGTGCCTCTAAATTAATTCAAAGATTTTTAAATTAATTCGAAGATATTTTTGGTATGTAAAATGCGCTTATAGGTACTTTTATCGGTTTTGTAACAAATACACGAAGCAACTTCTAAACCAGCGGCATCATTAATTTTCATATCTCCGCGACTGTAACTAATAAGTTTTTTTAACTGTAGAGAACTCGCCGCTTTAGTAACGCCTACACGACGTACACCTAGCATCTGAGCAAGTAGTTCCTGTGTAATATAAAACTGCCCAGAATGTTTACGGTCACGAATCATTAACAGTAAACGAGCTAAGCGCTCTTCAACTACATGGAAGCGGTTGCACACGGTAGTTTGCACCAACTGGCTAAAGGAGACACAGATATAGCGTTTCATGTGTAGACTCAATGCGGGGAGTAATTCCAGTTCAGCGAGAAATGCTTGAGAAGCGATGCGTAATGCTGAGCCCTGAGCTTGGACCAGTGCTTTAAATGGTGCTGCATCAGAGCCTAACATTAGTGTCATACCTAACATGCCTTCGTTGCCAATCAATGCCACCTCCATTCCTACATTTCCATCAACAGGATTGACCAAGGAGATAATGCAGTCTAAAGGGAAATATACATGGTGGATTGGATCGCCAGCATCACTGATGACATCTGCAAGATTCAGTTGTACCAGTTCACAGTTTTCAATGAATCGGTGCTGATCTTTTTTCGAGAGTCTATTTAATAGCATGTTGCTTGCAGATTTAATTTGAGTGGACGACATGTGTCATCTCCATTAATGCATCTGTATTAATCGATTCTGAACCGAAATATTCAGATATTTCGTAAGGCAACTTTAAGCGCTAAGTCAATAAATAAGCTATTGCCAGAAATCATTAGAGTAGTTTGCTGGAACTGTCATAGGGCTTACCTCATCTTAGAGTTTTTGAAGTATTGCTTAAATTAATACGGGGCGTTGCGGCTGTCTGTTCGCTGACGCACTTAAAACAGATTCATTGGTTTTTAGTTGTGTTTACTGATAGAACCCAGAAAAACTATGTGTGTTAGCACACGGACAAAGCCTTTTAATCTAAGTAGTCTATAAATAAAATCAAGATGCATAAGGCAGATTTGCCAGTCATCATTGATGAGTAACTTTCTAGATTTATTTGAAAATCTTATTTAATTAAAAAGGAATGAAAATGAACTGGGATCAAATTGAAGGTAATTGGAAACAACTAAAAGGTAACGTTAAACAGCAGTGGGGTCAGCTCACAGATGATCATTTGGATGTGATCGCAGGTAAGCGTGATGAGCTATCCGGCAAGATTCAGGAGCTATATGGCCTTAGCAAAGATGAAGCACACAAGCAGCTTTCTGATTGGCAAACAATGCTTACAAATTTGGCTAAATCTGACGAAGAAATCACCAAAGATAATATCAAAGCGAAAGATTCTAATCATTGAGTTTAATAAAGTTTTAAGATGAGAAGATTTAACATTAGCGCAGTAGCAGTAATCATTTGGATATTGCTGTGCGTTGCGGTGATGTCAAAAAATATGACAGACGATGAATATAAGTTGCATAAGCAATTGATTGAATCGAAGTTTAGAGCGGCCAATATTGAATGTTCTTTATTATCTGGAGTAGCGAATAATCTTTGCGTTTCAAGTGCTAAGGCCAAAAACAGGCTGGCTAAGACTGAGCTGGAAGTAAGTATCAAGCATCAGGCAGTAAAAACCCTGTCTAGATTCCAGACGTAGCAGTTATTCATACTTATGTCGTCTCTAACCTAGCGGCGTTGCCATAAAGATATTCAAAATTTACCCGTCTCAAGCCACTTACTTTGCCATCACAAGCTTCTTAAATCCCTGCATAGCAGAAGGTTACCGGCACGGTGTTACGTACAGGTAACGAATATTCAAGCTGGGTTATGTGCGATAGCAAACAGACTTAAATTCTAAGTCAACTTAGACTTCAAGCACATTATTCGTATCAAGACAAAAGGAAACTCAATGAACAATTTAAATATCAGTGCACTTACATTAGTATTAGGGCTGGCTTTTAGTATGACTGCCACGGCCGAAAATATCACGAAAGATCAGTATAAGCTGCAAGAAACCAAAATCAATGCTGAATATAAATATGCCAAGGTCCGCTGCGAATCATTAGCAGGTAATGCTGAAGATATTTGTTACGCAGAAGAAAAAGGTAAAAAAAATGTGGCTCAAGCTGAGCTTGAACATAGCTATACAAATACTGTGAAATCACGTTACAACTTGCATGTTGCCAAAGCGGATGCTGATTATTCAGTATCAATGGAAAAGTGTGATGCTAAGGCTGGTAATGAAGAAGATGTTTGTGAGAAAGAGGCTAAAGCTGCAAAAGTACATGCAATGGCAGATGCAAAAGCACAAATGAGTACTTCAAAGGTGAATGCAGTTGCCAACGAAAAAGCGACCGAAGCCAATGTTAAGGCAATGGAAAAGGCAACGGAGGCGCACAAGGATGCAACTACGGAAAAGCGTCAAGCCGACTATGCTGTAGCGAAGGAGAAATGCGACGCATTGGCCGGCAGTGCAAAAAATCAGTGTATGAGCGATGCAAAAGTAAGCTTTGGCCAGTAATTGTTAGCACATAGCGAGTCTATTGATGACAAAAAGTTAACGCACGCAGGAGCATTAAATTGCGTGCTTGTTATCTTAACTGTCAGTTAGATTCGTTATACCAAAGGAGATTTGTTTCATGCTAAATGTGACAGCATTTTTGTTAATCGTCATGTGGTTAGTTGGGCTTGGTAGTGGCTATAAACTAGGCGGTGGTATTCATGTTTTATTGTTGGCAGGCGTTGTAATTTTTATATACAAAACTACAAGAAGGCCTCGTCATGACAGAGTAGAACATATTGAGTACAACAATAAACTAAGTCTTACCAGAGCGCATGCCGAGGTGACTGATGATGCAATCAATGGTTTAAGGAGATAGTTATGCTGCAATCAACAAGCGAAAAAGTTTCAAGTAAGTTAAATGATAAATCACCACTTACCGATATAAAAACCTTGCGTGCACGTGCACGCCGACATATTGAAGAAGGTGCAGTTACCACTGGATATGCCGCTGATCGCGAATCGGTCATTAGGTTGCTAAATGAGGCGCTAGCTACTGAGTTAGTGTGTGTATTGCGATATAAGCGCCATTATTTTATGGCAAAGGGTATCCACGCCGAGCCAGTAAAAGCTGAATTTCTAGAACATGCTAATGAAGAGATGGCGCATGCAGATCGTATCGCAAAACGTATAACCGAACTAGGTGGCGAGCCTGATTTTTCACCTGATGGATTGAGTGACCGCAGCCATGCTGAATATGTGGCTGGTGAGACACTTCAAGCCATGATTAAAGAAGATTTAATCGCGGAAAGAATCGCGATTGAAAGTTATCGTGAAATGATTGTGTATTTGGGCGACACTGACCCTACGACGCAACGTATGCTAAAAGAAATTCTAGCGATGGAAGAAGAGCATGCTGATGATTTGGCATCTTTAATGCAAAACATCAATTCATAACATTGGTGAATGAACGGCTAATTTTCTATAAACACACTAGCCGTTTATGTGCCTGCTAGTCGTTGCAATAACCAATTCCATCTTTATAAGAGAATAAAAAAACATGAAAATAAAACTAGAGTTTATGCTGCCAGATGTAAAAGCAGCAGATAAGGCTGGAGATGAAATGCTACTTGCCCGCATTGAAGATAAGCATATTCATTTTTTAGCTAAACCCGGCACTGATTTAGGCGATTTACAACAAGCAACCGCTATTGAAAAAACTAATATCATTCATGAAGGGGAAAGAGGCTTATTGATAGGTGCCGTGTTAGGCTTGATAGGCGGCTTATATGTACTGGCTGTACCTCGTTGGCTCACCTATTCGCCACTATGGTTCACTCACTCACCTTGGTATGTGGTGTTAGGCATCACCATCGTTTTTGGTGCTATTGCTGTAGCGGTAGGTGCTGCAATGTTGGGTGTTAATATCTTTAACACAGACTTGGCCAAGTATAAAAAACGGATACAAGAAGGCGGCGTACTAATGATTGTGGCAGTGCCATTATTTCGCGCACAAGAGATTCGTAAAATTATGAAAAAATCTAGTTTGCAGGCTCAATACTATTAAAGTTGAATCTATGTGACGTTATCCATCATATTTATTTATGGGATACTATTCATGAATATATTGAGATGTTAACTCGTTAATTCTAATATATCTTAATGGATGCGTTACTTAAACCAGCATAGGTAATTAACAAGTGGCTCAATTATCATTTAGAAATAAAATTAGCTATATCAAGGCATTAGCCAAAGTTTTATACCATTCTTTAGATGCTTGGATTGATCATCGAGGCGCAAGCAAAGGCGCTGCGCTAGCGTTTTATACCTTATTTTCATTAGCCCCCATATTAATTTTAGCCATAGCAATTGCAGGATATTTTTTTGGTGCGGAGGCTGCACAAGGTCAGATTATTCATCAGATACAAAGTCTGGTTGGCCACAACGGTGCGCAGGCTATACAGGCCCTACTTGTTGCAGCAAATGACCCAAGAAGCGGCTTAATGGCAACCATTGTGGCAATTGTGTTGTTGCTTGTAGGCGCGACCAGCGTATTTGCAGAATTAAAAGGTAGCCTAGATGAAATGTGGGGCGTACAAAAATCCAAGTTGTCGCCCATTGGCGTATTGCTCAGAACACGTTTGTTGTCGTTTGGTTTGGTGTTAGTGCTTGCTTTTTTGCTACTTATTTCTTTAGTTGTGAGCGCATTTCTAGGTTTACTTCATCACTATGTTGGTGGTGTTTGGAGTAGCTCGGCGTTGCTATTTTCCGAGCTATCTTGGCTGATTTCGTTTAGCGTGATAGCCAGTCTGTTCGCAATCATCTATAAAATGTTACCTGATGCGCCTTTATCTTGGCGCGATGTTGCTATTGGTTCGATTTTTACCGCAAGCTTGTTCATGCTTGGCAAATATCTTATTGGTTTGTATCTTGGTAACAGCGCCGTCGCATCAAGCTTTGGTGCGGCTGGTTCTGTCATTGCATTATTGTTGTGGGTATATTATTCAGCGCAGATTTTCTTTTTAGGTGCGGAGTTCACTCGGCAATATGCACTTTGTTTCGGCAGTTTGCAGCAATATAAAAAGCAGCAGGTTGAGCTCGACAAAATCATTGCAAAGCCACTTGCAAAAACCACCTCAAAATTAACGACTAAGTAACTAGCGTAATAAAAGCTAGTGCATCAGTATCGTAGCTAGGCTATTAATTACCAAGTTAATCACCAAGCAATTCAGCAATAGGCTGAAATTGTTCAATATGCTCACAGATGACTTTAACGATAACGATGATAGGGATACCTAGCAACATACCCCATAAGCCCCATAGCCATGCAAAGAATAATAGTGATATAAAGACGGCCGCTGGATTCATTTTTGCAATACGACCGGTCATCCAAGTGGTGACAAAAATGCCTATGATAGTAGCGATTAACATAGAAACACCTGCAACTGTGAGAGCAATAAATACCGAATCAAACTGCATGTAAGCCGCCATGCCAGTAGCTGCCGCTGTGATGACTGGGCCGAAATAAGGTACTAAATGCATAAAGCCTGCTGCAACTGACCATGCCCCTGCATTTTCCAACCCTATCATACGAAGCGCGACCCACATTAGCAGACCCACCATGACATTCGTCACAAGCAACATAAACATATAGCGCTGTACTGAGTGATTGATCTCATCGAGAATATTCACAGTGATTTTTTTCCGCGATAAAGATGGGCCAGTGAGTCGCACCAGTTTTCGCCTGAAAATATCGCCTGATAACAGTAAGAAATAAGCAAGGAATATCATAGTAATTGCTTCACCGATAAAGCCAAAAAATCCCAGCGATCCACGCCATAAATAATCAGCTAATTTGAATTTTCGCTCATCAATGACCACATGCATGGTTGCTTTTTTGCGAGAAGCGTTAGCGTTTTCTACAGAGTTTGTTGCAGTTTCAACTTGGTTCGCAGCAATCTGCACTTTTTGCAGGCTGGTGAGTGGGTCGCCGCGTTTAGTCTCAAGGCTAGAAGTGAGTTTGGTCGCAGCTTCAGGTAGCTTGGTAATAATTGACTGTACTTGCCCGCGTAATGCGTAAGCAGAGAAAATTAGCCCGCCTATTAAGGTTAAGATTACTACGGTAGATCCGAGCGCTCTTGGAATTTTATAGCGTTCTAACCATATGACTATAGGGTTTAAAGTGTGTGAGAGCAGTATGCCAAGCAACATCGTGATGATGAAACTCTGCGCCCAGTCTAAAGCAAACACAACCGCGATGGTCATAATTACTACCAATGTCACACTTTTCACCTGTATTGGGTCGTTAATGGCAGGTAAGATTGTTGTGTCTAATGCCTTGGTGTTGTCATCAGTTTTAGATTCAGTATTCATAGCACGCTTTCTATGCAGTTTGTTAGCAAATACTAATTAATATTTGCATTAGATAATATATGGTTTAGTTATTGCACGCTACACACAAAAAAATCCCTCAAACTTCGAGGGATAGCCTATACCAAGGGGGGTGGCATAGGGGAGATTGTCATATTTAATAGGACGCTATAAATTGGTGTGTACGTACTCAATATCGTAATAGCTATGAATGATGGTTGCCCATTGCTCATCTGCCATATTGGGCCAGTGATCAGTATTAAATCCAGGTGCATTCTCAAGTTTTACCTTGTCAACATTCAAAACAAACCGTTTATTAACGGTATCTAATATTAACGCTTTCCAAGGTACTGCAAACAGCTTTTCACCCAAGCTTAAAATGCCCCCGTAAGACAATACGGCATAGCAGACTTTGCCGCTGTAGGTGTTCAGCATAATTTCCTTAATGTCACCAAGTTTATCGTTCTTATGGTTGTACACGTCGTTACCGATTAATGTGTTAGCGCCCATTAATCTTGGGCCTGGGCCGTCACTATCATTACTACGGTACATACCGTAAGTATCGCGATCTTCATAACTCATATTGAATATCTTCCTAATGATGAACCGATTGAGGAAATTAATTGCATAGGTTGCTGCTTTAGTGTCATATTGCACCTAGTGATTAGCATCTTCTGTACGATAGCCAACATATGTGTGATAAATTTTAGTGACGAAGTCATTGCCGTAAGACAAGCTTAGGTTTTAAGAAACGCGAGCAAATCAGTATTAAGTTGGTCTTTATGTGTATCTGCAATACCATGAGGTGCGCCTTTGTAAATTTTGAGCGTTGCATTTTTTACTAGTTTCGATGACATTAACGCTGAAGCGCCAATGGGAACAATCTGGTCATCATCGCCATGGACAATTAACGTAGGCAAATCAAACTTTTTCAGGTCTTCAGTAAAATCAGTCTCTGAAAACGCCTTAATACAATCAAATGTATTTTTGTGGCCAGCTAACATACCCTGACGCCAAAATGAGTCCATCATGCCTTGAGAAACTTTAGCGCCGGATCTGTTCGCACCAAAAAATGGGCCACTGGCAAGGTCTTGATAAAATTGTGACCTGTCGGCTAGCGAGCCATCACGAATTTTGTCAAACTCAGCCAATGGTAAGCCTGCAAGGTTCGCTGCAGTTCTTAACATGAGCGGCGGCACTGCGGAAATCAATGCGGCTTTATCCAGACGTTTTGTGCCATGGCGACCAATATATCGCGCGACTTCACCGCCCCCTGCTGAAAATCCAACTAGCACCACATCTTTTAAATCTAAGGTTTCGATAAGCGTGGACAAATCATCGGCATAGGTGTTCATGTCATTGCCAGCCCAGGTTTGGCTAGAGCGACCGTGCCCACGACGGTCATGGGCAATACAGCGATAGCCATGAGAGGCCAGAAATAACATTTGTGCTTCCCAGCTATCTGAGCTTAGTGGCCAGCCGTGGCTAAATACAATAGCTTGACCCATGCCCCAGTCTTTATAGTAAATTTGTGTACCGTCTTTGGTAGTGATTATGCTCATTATTAAATCCTTTATGTTTACCTTTGATTGGCGGAAATCGCCAACCACTCATGTTTTCGTAATTTAAATCCTATGATTTTTCACTGATATTCTTTTAAATAGCGGTGGAGAAATGGCTAGTCGTATCAGTTTTAAAGTGTTTGCACCAAGGTTTAATGTCAGTTTCAAGCAATACGGCAAGCTGTTCTGGCAGAATTGGTTGACTAAAAAGGTAGCCTTGGCCTTCCTCGCAATTAAGTTCTTTTAGGTAGGCTAGCTGCATTTTATTTTCCACACCCTCAGCTACTACACTTAATCTAAGGCTTTTTCCCATGCCAATGATGGCGCTTACGATAATGCCGTTATCGCTGGCAGTGCCAATATCATGCACAAATGATTGGTCAATTTTTAATACATGTATTGGAAACTGTTTCAGGTAACTTAAGCTTGAATAGCCTGTTCCAAAGTCATCAATTGCCAGCCGTACCCCCATATTTTTTAATTCATTGAGGATTGCGATACTAGACTTAGCATCGCTCATCAACACGCTTTCAGTAATTTCTAGCTGCAAGCAGTGCGGCGCTATCTCTGCTTCATTCAAAATTGTGCGTACACCTTCTACAAAATTATTTTGGCGAAACTCAATCGCGGAAATGTTCACAGCAATCGACATCGTGGGTAAGCCTGCGTCTTTCCATTGCTTTATTTGCATGCAAGCTTCACGTAATATCCAATTGCCAATGGGTATAATTAACCCTGAATTTTCTGCAATTGATATAAACCGTTCCGGCAGTACCATGCCCCATTCTGAGTGGTTCCAACGTATTAGTGCTTCAAGCCCTGTAATCTTGCCTGTATTGAGATTAATCTTGGGCTGGTAATGTAAAACAAACTCTTCTTTTTCAATTGCAATCCGCAGATTTGCTTCTATGAATTGACGCTCTACGGCACGAACATTCATCTCAGCGCTAAAAAATTGGTAATTATTACGACCATTTTCTTTTGCGTGATACATCGCAGTATCTGCATTTTTGACTAATGTATCTGAGTCTTGACCGTCTTCAGGATAAACACTAATCCCGATGCTGGTGGTGATATGCAGTTCAGATTTAGCTATAACATGTGGTACGGATAGCTCAGTAATTATTTTGTCCGCAATCGCAGCGACATTTAGCCCATGCTTACTTTCAGTTAACAAAATCACGAACTCATCACCGCCTTGCCGGCTCACAGTATCGGAACTGCGTATGCAATTGTTTAATCGCTGGGTCACTGACTGTAACAACTTATCGCCAGTTGCATGACCCAGTGAATCGTTAATGTGCTTGAAGTGATCTAGGTCTAGGAAAAGTACGGCAAGCTGCGTACCACGACGTTTTGCCAATGTAATTGCCTGCTCGATACGGTCATTCAATAACACGCGATTTGGTAAGTCAGTTAAAAAGTCATGTTGAGCAAGATAAGACATTTTCATGGACATTGTCTGTGCCACGCTAATGTCATGAAACACAATCACAGCACCAGTTAACTTTTCCTCCCAATCATGGATGGGTGAGGCAGAATCCTCGATTACTACTTCTGAGCCATCACGACGAATCAGTAAAGTACCTGTTTTTAATCCCATCGCCTCGTCGCTCTGAAGTACTAAATGCACTGGATTTTGTTCAGGCGGCTCACGTGTAAGACCATCGACAATGTTAAAAACATCCGTTATCGGGTGCCCACGCGCTTCTTCGCGAGACCAACCCGTCATAGTCTCTGCTGCAATATTCAGGTAATCTATATTGCCGAGTATGTCGGTGCAAATGACGGCATCGCTAATGGAATTAAGCGCAATTTCAGCGCGAGCTTTTTCTTTATATAGACTTTCTTCGGCAGCTTTACGCCTAATAATACAATGCAAGGTTTGTGGTACTAAGCTGCTGACAAACTGTCCTTTAGATAGGTGAGCTTGAGCACCTCGCTTTGTTGCTTCTAAAGCTAAGCTTTCATCATCCACTTCATTCAGTGTAATGATTGGTGTATGTGGGGCGGTGGCTAGTAATTGATCGAATGCCTCGATTCCCTTACTATCGTGCATTAACAAATCCACAATTACGGCATCAATGCCGCCTTTGCTTAGTCGTTCGATCCCAGCCGAAAGCTGTGTTAGCCACTCTATTTCAAATGCGCCATCTACTGACTTGCTTAACACACCCTTCAGTGCGTTTGCTTCAGCCGGGTCATTTGTAAGAAGTAGTATTGTATTCTGCATGATCTCTATCACTTAAACCGAATGCTGCATGGTTATAAAAGGTAAATTCACATGCTTTAGCTACCTTTTGCATTCGGGGCATTTGAATCATCCACTCTATTATCGATATTTGGCTTAACAGGTCTGTGCTTCAACGAACATAAGAGAAAATATCAAGGGGTTTGATAGTTGCAAGCCTATGTAATGAGTTGCTGAAAAATTTAATACAATAATTTTAGCGAAGTTTTTGAGATTGATGAGCAAGGCTATGCTGAATTGATAAAGCAAAAGCATGTGAAAAAACATTAGATTTTGTAGTGAGATGTGATTGGTCTATACGTTAGTGCGCAATAGCATGGAGTGAAGGTAGTAGGCGGTCATACTCGGCTTTAACAACGTGATAGCATTCACAGACACGTTTTTCTAAATTTGGGCGGTCTATTACTTTGATATGGCCCCGACTATAGTGAATTAATCCTGCGTGCTGAAGTTTACCCGCTGCCTCAGTGACACCCTCGCGGCGCACCCCTAGCATATTAGCAATTAACTCTTGCGTCATAATCAATTCATTACTAGATAAACGATCTAGACTTAACAATAGCCAGCGGCAAAGTTGTTGCTCAACCGAGTGGTGTCGATTGCATACAGCGGTTTGCGACATTTGTGTAATCAATGCTTGTGTATAACGTAGCAAAAGTCTTAATACTGGTCCAGCACGATTAAATTCGTTTTTAATAGATTGCGCTTTTAGGCGATAACCATAGCCTTCACTTTGTACTACAGCACGGCTGGGTGTGGTATCACCGCCCATGAAAATAGAAACACCAAGTATGCCTTCATTGCCAACCACTGCAATTTCGGCAGATGAGCCATCTTCAGTGACATAAAGTAGCGATGCGATACAGGTAGTAGGAAAATATACGTGTTTTAAATGCTCACCAGACTCATAAATGACTTTGCCTAGTGGCATGTGTACCAGTTCAAGTTCAGGAAACAAACGGTCGTATTCTGCATTTAGCAGAGCATCCAACAGATGATTCTGTCGAGGATTGTGTAAATCAGACATCTGCGCACCCATTGTTATTAGTACTTGTGGATATAAAATAGTTTAAACCAAAGTTTAAATTGAAACATTAATTAAATGTAAGGGAGAACGTACTTGCGAGAGTGCGCGCTAGCTAACACATAGTGTATTTATACAAATTTGGAGTCTAAGTACATTATTGCACAGACTTAGTTTCATCTGTAAATAGAGTGATTTAATGACTATTTTTCACTCATTAATTCTGGGAGTTAAAGACATAAGCAAAGAGCAGAAAAGCAACAAGGCTGATAAGGAGCAGGCAGCCAAAATACCTAAAGAGGAAAAGGCTGAAAAATACACTAAAAAAGAATCTAACCAAATGCCCAACAAGATGTAAGGTTAGATTCTTTTATAGTGTTTAGTGTTAAGTAATTTGGTTTAAATCAACAAAAACGTTTGCTTATACATCACCAACTTTAATTACTAGTTTGCCAAAGTTTTGACCTTTGAGTAGTCCGATAAATGCCTGCGGTGCATTTTCCAGACCATCGATGATATCCATGCGGTACTTCACTTTGCCTTGTCTAACCCAGGCGTACATTTGTTTATAAAATTCTGGATACCGATCTTTATAATCATCAAAGATGATAAACCCTTGCATTTTGATTCGTTTAGTAAGTAATGTACTCGTTAGCAGCCCTAAATGGTCAGGCCGTTGTGGCAAGTTAATATCGTTGTATTTAGCAATTTGTCCGCATACTGGTATACGGGCATTCACGTTGAGTAGCGGTAATACGGCATCAAATACTTTGCCGCCTACGCTTTCAAAATAAATATCAATGCCTACTGGGCAGGCTGCCTTCAACAATTGCTCAAAGTTAGGGTCATAGTGATCAATACAGGCATCAAAGCCTAACTCATCAATCACATAACGACATTTTTTCGGACCGCCTGCAATACCAACTACTCGACATTTCTTGATTTTAGCAATTTGACCAACAGCAGAACCGACAGCTCCGCTTGCAGCAGCCACTACTACAGTCTCGCCTGCTTTGGGTTTACCTATATCGAGCAGGCCCATATAAGCAGTAAACCCTGGCATGCCTAGTACACCTAAACTCAGTGATGGATGTTTTAATTTGTTGTCCAGCTTAGTAAGGCCAGTACCATCTGACAGCACGTATTCCTGCCAGCCGCTGGAACTTGATACTAAATCGCCAACTTGATACTTGGGGTTAAGCGAGGTTTCCACCTGTGATACCGTACCGCCCACCATAACATCACCTATTTCAATCGGTGCAGCATAAGACGGCGCATCGTTCATACGACTACGCATGTAGGGGTCTAGCGAAAGATATAGGGTGCGTAATAACACTTGACCTTCTGCAGGCACTGGTACAGACCCTTCTTCTAGATGGA
Organism: Methylotenera sp.; assembly: GCA_046590165.1. Taxonomy (GTDB): domain Bacteria; phylum Pseudomonadota; class Gammaproteobacteria; order Burkholderiales; family Methylophilaceae; genus Methylotenera. The sequence continues at coordinate 90,099 of JBKJUR010000046.1, read as the reverse complement.
AGTTATCAGCAACTGGTTCGCCGACAGGGCGTGAGCTTAGAATAAATCTTCTATTAATAGTGGTGCTTAAAGGCATGTTGCTAATTTCATTAGAGGTGGAGAACTGAGCTTGTGTCATAACTTGACTCCTCTTTCGGTGTAAGTGATTTTGGCTCCGAATAACTTGTTTGGTAATGACTACCTAATACATGATCCCAAAAAGCACTCGTTACGCCATAGCAACCATATAAGTTGTTGTAATGGTGATGTAATGCATGGCAGCGTTTTCGTTCCTTGAGCCAAGCACTGTCTGCATGCCAGTGGTGAATCGCATGGTGAACAATCGTGTAGAACAAATATCCAATCATTACGCCTAAGGTAAGCGCGCATGCAAGCCATAAACCACCTAGAAATAACGCTGGGAGAAAAGCGACCGTAACAATTAATGTTGCACTTAATATCGTTGGTGCAAATACCAGCGCTTTGGGTCGAGAATGATGCATTGCATGCCATTGACGAAACGGTTGCAAACTATGCAATATGAATCGGTGAATTACATATTCTATTGCGGTCCAGCTAACTACGCCCAATACAAAGAAGACCATTGTTTGTAGCCATTGTTGACGTGGACTTTCTATTATTAAGAAAGCTGTTAATGCTGAAATAGCGAGGCTATAAAGCGCAATATCGATAAAAAATTGCACCTTACTTTGCTCTAGTTTAAAAAGTGTCATTTTCTTTATTAGACCTTTTCACTATCCAATTCACTGTCGAATTCACTGTCAAAATCAAACCTATGTTTTAAGGACGCATGTTTGAGTGTAGGTGTTGACAGTACTTTTCTAAATAGCATAGCAATGCTGTTCACAACATAATTTGCTTAGTCCTAATACTATATAAAACGACAATCACTCGTATGTACGTTAGCGCACAGACGTGTAATTAGATGGCAGTGAATTATGCATATAGGTTTTTTAACATACATAATTCAGGAATTTTCGACCATGATGGCGACAAATAGTACTTCAGCAATTAACTCGGCACTTGTTAGCGAAAAGCCTGTTTGGTTTATTACGGGCTGTTCGACAGGATTTGGTCGCCAGCTAGCCAAGCATGTGCTAACACTCGGTTATCGTGTTGTAGTCACCGCGCGTAATCCTGAAGAGATCAAAGACTTGTCAGTCTATGGTGAAGCATTGATATTAAAGCTTGATGTCACCGACCAGGGCTTAGTCAACGCCTCTATCAAGGCGGCTGAAGATAAATTTGGTCGCATTGATGTACTTGTTAATAATGCAGGCATTGGCTATTTTGCAGCGGTTGAAGAGAGTGAAGAAGAGCAAATACGGAAGATGTTTGAGATTAACTTTTTTGGTTTGAGCCGAATGATACATGCCGTGCTGCCTAACATGCGCAAACAGCGTAAAGGCTTTATTGTGAATTTATCCTCCGTCGGCGGGCTACGTTCGTTCCCATCAATTGGCTATTACAATGCGACTAAATTTGCAGTTGAAGGTTTGTCAGAAGCGCTTTGGCAGGAAGTAGAGCCACTGGGCATCAAGGTGATGCTAGTTGAACCAAGTGGTTTCCGAACAGACTGGGCTGGGCGTTCAGCAAACGAAAGCAGACGTCAAATTGATGATTATGCGACTACAGCAGGTGTATGGCGTAGCCAAGTGCGTGCTGTTTCAGGCAAGCAACCTGGCGATCCAGTTCGAGCCGTACATGCCATTGTAAAAGCGATTGAGTCGCAAAACCCGCCACACCGTCTTTTGCTAGGCAATGATGCCTATGAAGGTGCTACAGCAAAACTCGAAGATCTACGCAACGAGTTTGCTGTATGGGAGGAGGTTTCACGAGGCGCTGACTTTCCAAAATAAACCAAAATAAATAAGACGTGTGATTAGGCGTAACTAATGTGAAAACTATATTAGCCAAAAACAAAAATTCAAGCCAAGCACTCAAGCTAAGCCGTGAAGATGCTCATAAAGAATGTAAGTTCCAATTCCAATTAGTATTAACCCGCCTAAAATCTCGGCACGTTTGCCCGCCATGATGCCAAGCACGCGGCCCAGCATAACGCCAATGGTTACCATCGAAAACGTTGCAAATCCGATAGCTGCCGCTGTCGCAAGAATATTCACGTTAATAAAAGCTAGCCCCACACCTACCACCATTGCATCGATACTAGTGGCAAAAGCGGTGATAGCAAGCACGATGAAGGAATGATGGGTAGGTTTTTCTTCAACGGGTTTGTCAGTTTTTATGCCCTCATAAATCATATGAAGACCAAGTAAGCCAAGCAGCGTAAAGGCAATCCAGTGATCCCAAGCTGCAACATATTGAGTTGCGGCGCGACCAATTGCCCAGCCTATCAATGGAGTTAACGCTTCTATGACACCGAAAATAACCCCCATACGCAGTGCAACGGAGAGTTTAGGTTTATGAAGCGCTGCACCTTTGCCAACGGCCGCAGCAAAGGCGTCGGTAGACATAGCAAGCGCGAGAAGCGCGGTGGAAGTGATGTTCATATGTCGTTTTTCCAGTCGGGCAAAGAATAGTGAATGCCATACACGCCCGACTTAATATCGTGCTGACATCCATTAGTCTCACCAACCAGACGGCTGCCTGTACCACGACGTAAGTCGATTATGTTGACACAGGCGCTTCAGATAAGAAGCAGGCTACTCCCCAAGGGTTGGGGCTATTTTACATGAGACCACAAGAAACTCTCAATAAATCTATAACTGACGCTATGTTAGCTAGAACACAGACAATTGGCAGTGTTCACAATAACCTGAAGGACAATATTATTTTCGTACTAGTTAAGCAATCATATTTACTTAACAATTTAGGAGTCTTAATGAAGATTGAACCGCAAAATAGCCCTGAGTTGAATAAGCTTTCTGAATTAATCGCAGATATATCCGTAGCTATGTTGACGCTAGACTCTGGTAACGGGTTGGTTAGCCATCCAATGAGGCTTTTGGAGATAGATGACCAAGGCGCGTTATGGTTTTTTACTGACGTACGTACCGGAAGAGTTGGACATTTAAGCGTTGCAAATTTGAGTTTTAGCGACGAGTCGCGAGGTATTTACGTTTCAATCTCAGGCTATGGTGAGGTTGAGAAAGATGCCGAGCATATTGAACGATTATGGACGCCATTAGCCAGACCTTGGTTTCCTGATGGTCCTCAATCACCCAATCTAACACTGCTAAAATTTACGCCAAACGCAGCAGAGTACTGGGATGCACCACGCAGTAAAATGATGCGCATGTTTGGCTTAGCCATATCAGTTGTGGCTGGCGAGCCTATCGGTTTGGGAGAGCACGATACACTTACTGACCTCACAAAACTCTCGCAAGATGCTGCTACTTTAAATACAAACCCTTCTGATACCTTCTGATAATGGAGGTCAAAACACCAATATTAAAAAATAAACTGCGCTGGCAACATGCCGCTATTGGTGTTTTGTTGGCGCTAACCTTTAGTATTGCAATAGGTGAGTACTTAGGCTGGCCGTTCTTAGCTAAGCCTTTAGAACGGATTCTTTCAGAAAAACTTTCACGACAAGTGAGCTTCTCTGCTGATTTCAAGCCAACAGAGTTAATAGCGCCCAATCAGAAAGAACCGCAACCTAAGTTTGCTGATTCGGATGAAAGGTCTATTACTGAGTTTAGTATTCGCTTTTTAGGCGGCATAAGCTTAAAAGCTCCTCAACTAAAAATTTCTGCACCAGTATGGAGTCAATCTCCGTACATGCTGCTTGCCAGAGATGTTATTTTAGAGTTACGTTATGTTGATTTATGGCGTTTGTATCGCGCGCAGTCGTCTCAAGATATCTCTAATGAAAACCAGTCGCCGTTAATTCAATATTTGCGAATCCAGCGCCTGCAAGCCACTGAGCTGGATAGCCATTTAGAGCGGTTAGCGGATGGCCGTGCATCATGGCAATTTGATGATAAACCTACACCAGTTGATGCTAAGAACAAGTTAATAGCACTACCGTCATTTGGTAGCCTGCGCGTCAATAAAGGCATGCTCAGCTATCGTGACGCGCCATTAGAGACTGATATTCAGGCTGATTTTTCCTTTGAGAATCAAACTAAACGGCTTGCAGATGTGCCACCTTCTGGTGAAATAAAAACACCTGTTTCTAAGTTCAATAGCACTTTGCAAGCAAATGTCACTGGGCATTATCGTAAGTTACCGTTAAAAGTCGAGCTGATTTCTACCAGTCAACTACCCAATATTTCTGATAAATCTACAGTAGATCATTTACCAGCTAATAAGCCGTTGACCATTCCAGTTACGCTTATTATCAATGCCAAAGTAGGGCGGGCAACACTAAGCTTTAAAGGCGGTGCTGCAGATGCAATGTTAATGACTGATTTCGCAGGAAAATTTAACTTAAAAGGCCCATCTATGGCTGCTGTAGGGGATTTGTTAGGTGTAACTTTACCGACCACAGCTGAATTTACTTCCGTCGGCTTCATTAATAAAAAAGGTAGCACTTGGCATGTACAGGTCAATAACCTAGATTTAGGTGCCAGCCATTTAAATGGAAACTTTATTTATGAGTCAGGCCTCGATGTGCCTTTGCTTTCTGGCAAGCTTGGTGGCAGCAAGCTTCTGATAACTGATTTAGGTCCTGCATTTGGTGCAGAGCCGGTTGCCGCTAAGCGGAACAAGGTGTTGCCAAGCCGCCCATTTGACTTAGCATCGTTGAGCGTGATGGATGCAAATGTCTTAATCAATATTGAATATGTCGATTTGAATGCTAGCTTTTTAGAACCATTGCGTCCGCTACGAGGACACTTGCAGTTGAAAACCGGGGTTTTGACGTTAAAAGACCTTGATGCACGCACTGCAGAGGGTAAGTTGAAAGGTGACTTGAGTCTAGATGGGCGAGGATCTAAAGCGCTTTGGGATTCAAATTTACGTTGGGATGGTGTACAGCTTGAGCATTGGGTCAAACAGGTGCGAGACAATGGTTTACCGCCTTATATATCAGGCAGATTGAATGGTCAGGCTTTATTAAAAGGGCAGGGTAAATCAACCGCCGAGATATTATCGACATTAAAAGGCACTATTCGCATGGAGTTACAAGAAGGTGCAGTATCTCACTTAGTGATTGAGGTGGCTGGACTAGACTTGGCACAGGCCATGGGCGTGTTGTTTAGTGGCGACGACGTATTACCTGTGCAATGTGCAGTGGTTGATCTAGTCGCACAAGATGGTATTTTCCGTCCAAGGGTGATGGTTCTCGATACCAAAGACTCTGCTGTCTGGGTAGATGGTTCGTTGTCACTGGCTACCGAGAAGCTTGACTTACGCGCGATGGTAATGCCAAAAGACTTTAGCCCGCTTACATTACGCTCGCCCCTACAAATTAAGGGTACTTTTGCTAATCCTGAAGTATCTTTAGAAAAAAAACCGATAGGGGTAAAAGTTGCAACTTCTGTTTTTCTGGCGATGTTAAATCCGTTGGCTGCATTGATTCCGTTGTTAGACACTGGGGATACTAAAGAGGCTAAACGTCGCGCGGCTGGTTGTGTGGATTTGATGCAAAGAAGTGCTGCCAAAATCAAACGGTAATTAATTAAAGTTTAGCTAGTGTTCGATAGCGCACAGAGCTTAACTATTGAGTAGGTCTATGCTTGATTTACGACCAATTCGACTAATTAAATGTATTGGTTGGTGTCCGAGTGGCTTCAAACCCTAATGGTTTTAAACGTTCGTGCCACCATTTTATATTAAAGGATTTTATGATGAACCATTCAAAATTAACATCAGCATTATTTGCCGTGCTGAGTATCACTGCATTAGGTCTTACAGCTTGCGATAAGCCGACAGTAGTCAATGTGCCAGCAGAAACCATTGTGGTGCCTGGACCAGCAGGTGCGCCTGGCGCACCGGGTAAAACTGGCGATACAGGTAACACTGGTAATACCGGAGATACTGGTGTTCAAGGCAATAAAGGTGTGCAAGGCAATACTGGTGACGCAGGTGTTCAAGGCGATACGGGTGAAACTGGGAAAACTGGTGAAAGTACTACTACTGTGATTGTGACACCGCCTGCGGAATCTACAACCACTAACTAAATTTTCTAATTCAAACTTGGTCATTTAGAACTTATTCGTTTTAAATTGACCTATTTCTGGAGAGCATCATGAGCCTAGGTACCATATTATTGATTATATTGGTTTTAATGTTAATTGGCGCTGTTCCAAGCTGGCCACATAGTAAAGGCTGGGGTTATGGGCCAAGCGGCGGCTTGGGGCTTGTTTTAGTTGTAGTTATCGTCTTGCTGTTAATGGGACGCATTTAACATGAGTCATCACCATTTAGCAACCAAGTATATTCATAAATATTTGGGCGCGGTGGTGATTGCAGGCACGATGATAACCTTAGTTGCCTGCAGTCAAGAGACTAAGCAGGCTTCTGTGGTTGGTGTTGGAGTAGGCCCAAATCCTACCTTACCGCTACCGGAAAAATCGCTCCTTCCAACTTTAAACATCGCACCAGCTATAGGTTGGCATGATGACGGCAGGCCCATTGCAGCAGCAGGTACTGCCGTTGCTGCGTTTATGCGAGGTTTAGACCACCCTCGCTGGCTTTATGTGCTGCCCAACGGTGATGTGCTTGTCGCGGAAACCAATGCACCACCTAAACCTGAAGATGGTAAAGGCATTAAAGGTTGGGTGATGGGTTTGGTGATGAAGAAAGCCGGTGCTGCGGTTAAAAGTGCAAATCGTATTACCCTTTTACGTGATACTGATGGTGACGGTGCAGCAGATGTCCATTCGGTGTTATTGCAGGGCTTAAATTCACCTTTTGGAATGACGCTGGTAGGTAGTGACCTATATATCGCTAATGCTGATGCTGTGGTGAAGTTTCCATATACTAGCGGTGACTTAAAAATCAGTGCGCCTGGTGTTAAGGTTTTGGATTTACCAGGTGGGCCGATTAATCACCATTGGACTAAAAATTTAATCGCCAATGCCGATGGCACTAAATTATATGTGACCGTTGGTTCAAATAGTAACATAGCAGAGCGCGGCATGGCAGCAGAAGTAGACCGCGCTGCCATTTGGGAAGTCGATATCAAGACTGGCACACACCGTGTTTTTTCGTATGGTTTGCGCAACCCGAATGGCCTAGCTTGGGAGCCTGAAACCGGCTCATTATGGACAGTAGTGAATGAGCGTGACGAACTAGGTAACGACCTAGTGCCAGATTACCTAACTTCAGTGCAAGAGGGTGGTTTTTATGGCTGGCCATATAGTTATTATGGTCAAAATGTGGATGAGCGTGTGCAACCACCCAACCCTGAATTAGTGGGTAAAGCAATAGCACCAGATTATGCGCTAGGGTCTCATACAGCATCGCTAGGCTTGGCTTCTTCAGCTAATATCAGCTTGCCAGAACCTTATACGAAAGGCATGTTTATTGGTCAGCATGGCTCTTGGAATCGCAAGCCGCTTAGTGGCTACAAGGTTATTTTCGTACCTTTTGCAAATGGCAAACCTGATGGCATGCCTATTGACGTACTCACAGGGTTTATTAGTCCGGAAGGTGATGCCTATGGTCGACCAGTTGGCGTGGCAATTGACAAACAAGGTGCATTGCTAGTGGCAGATGATGTGGGAAATGTGGTCTGGCGTGTGACTGCTAATAAAATTAAGTGGTAAAACTAGACTTAATAAAACATAGCTGCCTAAAAACTAAGCTTCGAGTTATTAACTTAAATCTTACTAAACGGCATCGTTTTTTCAGAGTAGTATTGATGGAAATTTATTAATACTGGTTCTGAGGCATTTCAAAAAATGAAAAAATACTTTGCAGCATACGTAGCTATCGCGCTTGTAATGGTCGTGTTAGATTTTATTTGGCTTACTGTTATTGCTGAACCAATTTACCAACGTGGTATTGGGCATTTGATGGCATCACAACCGAATTTAATCTATGCCGCGTTGTTTTATATGGTTTATGTACTGGGTTTAGTTATTTTTAGTATTAAACCGTATGCGTCTAACCCTGGTTTGCGTAAAACAACGATTGCTGCTGCAACCTTCGGTTTTTTTGTCTACGCCTCTTACGATTTAACTAACCTAGCTTTATTAAAAAACTGGCCAATCAATCTGGCTGTTATAGACATTGTCTGGGGTGTTTTCATCAGTAGTATTTCAGCAACTACTGGCAAATTTGTATTGAACCGTTTTTCTAAAACTCGATACTTTAGGACTATGTTTTTTTAGGACTATGTACTTTAGGACTTGGTTCTTTTAGGGCTATATTATTCAAGACTCCATTTTTAGGACGCTTTTTAATATGAGCATATTTAAGATAAGCATATTTTATAAGATAGAAAGTTTCTTGAATCAGTACTCAATCTATTCCCGATTTTTGCTTAATACGTGTCACACCGTACATACAGTATGTTGATTTCCTTATAAAATTTATCTAGACTTATTGTAGTTCTTAAATTTAATCAGTCAGTACAGTTATCAAATTTAAGCTATTGAACTGATTATATTAGCAAGTCTCAATTCGTTATTCGATGATATTCAAGTGCTAAACCAGCGCTGTAAATTCAGAAATTATATGGGAGACAAGTGATGAGGCATTCCAAGCACGCTACTCAATCTGCTAACACTAATCCTCTTGATCAGTCCGTCTATCTGTCCAATAAAGGTGTTGAAGAAGCTGCGGATCTATTAAAACGCTTATTTCGCAGCTTCAATGGCAGTGTTACCTTTAGGTTGTGGAATGGTCGGGTCTTAAAGCTCGGTAGCATTGCATTAGATGCTTTGCAGTTTGATAGCCTGAAATATGATAAGTTGAAATTTGACGGCTTAAGGCGCGACAAGCTTACACTTAGTAACACCAATCCGCAGGACTCAGAGCCGGAATTTACCTTGGTTTGCCGTAATCCCAATGTCATTCGTTCTATGGTGTTGGGGCGTGACCCACTACGGATGGCAGATGCTTATTTTCGAGGCGATATTGATATTGAAGGCGATTTTTTCGCAGCGGTAAGCCTTAAAGATCATCTGAATATTATTCGTATGTCTCTACGTGACCGACTTGGCACATTATTTAGCGCAGTTAGATTACCTGTTGTTGATGAAGCTGAGCTAAATATTGATGAAGCGCCTAATAATAAGCGTGCCGTCACCTACCAAAGCGCGGTTAGAGCACATTCAAAAGCTGAAAACCGTGATGCAATCCAGTTTCACTATGATGTTTCTAATGCGTTTTATGCTTTGTGGCTAGATAAGAACATGATTTATTCTTGTGCCTATTTTGAGCAACCTGACGATACCTTAGAAAAAGCCCAGACAGCCAAACTTGATCATATCTGTCGTAAATTATTATTAAAACCGGGTGATAAATTTCTTGATATTGGGTGTGGTTGGGGCGCTCTGGTGTTACATGCAGCTAAGCATTACGGTGTGCAAGCACACGGTATTACACTCAGCCAACAGCAGCTTGAATTAGCACGTCAGCGTATAGTTGATGCAGGCCTTGAAGATAAAGTGACCGTAGAGTTATGTGATTACCGTGATCTTGAAGGTGATGATAAATATGACAAAATCGCCAGTATCGGTATGTTTGAGCATGTAGGCTTAAAGAATCTGCCTATTTATTTCTCTACTGTGCATCGCTTATTAAAACCCACAGGTTTATTTCTAAACCATGGTATTACGCATGATTTAGAAGGTTGGGAAAAAACCTTATCTACTGAATTCATCAATCGCTATATTTTTCCCGATGGGCAGCTTGATACGATTAGCAATATCCAGCGTGTAATGGAACGTAGCAAATTTGAAATAGCCGATGTTGAAGCTTTACGTCCACATTACGCGAAGACGCTTAGACATTGGGTAGCGCGTCTTGAACAGCATCATGATGAGGCGTTGCGATATGTGAATGAGACTACCTATCGTATATGGCGTCTATATATGGCTACCTGTGCTCTCGAGTTTGAATCCGGTGAGATTGGTATATACCAAGTGTTAGCAAGCAAGCGTGTAGCAGGTGCTTTATTGCTACCATTAACACGGCGACATCTTTATGAATCCGCTAAAGGAATATCATGAAAATCGCTCTAAAAAAAAGAAAAGTATGACAACCACGAAAAGTAATATAAAAGATCAGACTACAGAACCATTAGTAAAAGTAAACTTTCAAGACTTAATTATCTCGTACGTGCAAAAATCTCTACACTGGATACTTGCATTCAGTATGTTGCTGGTTTCAGCGGCAGTGCTTGCCGAAGATGAGTTTTCGGACGAGTCAGCACGTGGTACTGCCTCGTCCCGTGTGCAAGACAGCTTAGCCCAAACATGGCAGTCATCAAATTACGAACTTTACATACCCGTAAGTACTTGGCATAACCGTCGCTATTATGACTCAGATAAAATAGACGAATTTAATGAGCAGCCCTGGGGGTTGGGCATAGGTAAATATCGCTATGATGAAGACGGTGATTGGCATGCTTTATATGGCATGGCCTTTTTGGATTCCCACAATAAAGTAGAGCCTTTAGTTGGTTATGGCTTTCAAAAAATGTGGCATCCAACTGAAAATGTTCGTTTAGGTGCTGGCTATAGTGTAGGTATTACAATCCGTTCAGATTTACACTACATTCCCATACCTATTATCGTGCCGCTTGCATCCTTAGAATATAAAAAGTTAGCAGTACAATCCACTTATATTCCTGGCGGCAATGGTAACGGCAACATTTTATTCACTTGGCTGCGCTGGCAATTGCAATAGTAATTTATGACACCGTAATTTACGGCGAAGTAAACTTTCGTTAATCTGGACTGATTTTATTCAGCTGATTAATTATATGCCGTACCTGCTGCGCAACTTCAGATGCTGTCAATCCAACCGGGCCAACATTTTGTTCAACGAGTGCATCTGCAGCAGCACCATGTACATAAACACCAAGTTTGGCAGCTTTAAATACACTTAAACCTTGGGCGATTAAACTGCCGATTACACCACTTAGCACGTCACCAGTGCCGCCGCTAGCGAGCCCAGGGTTGCCAGTCGTGTTAATAAACCAACTCCCGTCATAGTGAGCACACACCGTGCCCGCACCTTTTAATACGCAAGTGGCGTGCAAATGAGTAGCCAGTGCTAGCGCACTTTCTATTCGGTTTTTTTGAATATTTTCTGTATTGCTTGTAAGTAGTCTCGCCGCCTCGCCTGGATGTGGAGTAATGATAGTTTCAGCTTGTCGGTCTTTAGCGAGAGCATTTAAATGAGGATGCATGGCGATCAAGTTAAGGGCATCGGCATCAAGTAATAAAGGTACATTTTGTGCCACACTAAATTCGAGTAGCTCAATAGCCTTGTTTGATGTACCTAAGCCAGGACCAATAACAATGCAATCAAGCTGTGATAAATGTTTTAGACTGGATGCAGAGCGCATCATAATTTCAGGGTGGCATAAATCAACTACTGGTGCTTCATCGGAAAGCATTGCTGCATAGACGCGGCCAGCACCACTCATTAAAGAAGCACGGGCCGCCAACAATACTGCGCCAACCATGCCTTTATCACCGCCAATGATAGCTACACTGCCGTTAGAGCCTTTATGTGCATCTACTAATCGCAGCGGTAGTGCAGGTTCAAACATAGTTTGTACTAACAAGTGACCATTAGTAATTTGAGTGTTAATGATAGCGAGCTCCGAGTTAAACTATTATTACTTTTTACATTCTAAGAGAGATTAACACTAATTTAAAGATACTCAATTCAACGTGCTTGATTCACTGCTCTTGATTCATAACAATATATTTAACCTATTGATTAAGAAAATTAAATAGTTGCATAAAGAGAATGAGTTAAATGGAGTTATTAATCTGTCCTGTTGCATACTTAGCGATTCAGTATTAAGGCGTATACGCAATATCTGTTGTGGTTGTGTGCGCTTACGTACAGACGTGGGATGATGCTTAGCACGATAATTTTCATATAAAATTACTGGACTAATCATGTGTTTATTTAATTCAGAATATATTAATAGATGTTGGAATAGGCGCCAGAAATTATGAGTGTGACCATTGTTTTAGCGCTTAATTGTGGGTCATCTTCACTGAAGTTTGGTTTGTACAGGCTTGACCCTTCACTCACTAAATCCTTTGAAAGCTATGCTTCTGAAACTCAAGCTTCAGGAGCCCAGCTTTTAGATCCTCAACCCTCTCACGTCTCAATATTACTATCTGGTGAGGTTGAGTCTATTGGAGATGGTGCTGGAAAGTTCTATGCAAAAGATTCAAGAAGTCGAGAGGTAAGTTTTGAAACTTTAGTAGGTAAAAACCTTACTGGGAATCAATCAATTGCTGAAAAAACATACTTCCCTAGCCATAAAGAAGCAGTTCTCCATATCGTCAGGTTACTTGCTGAATCTAATTTACCAGCGCCAAATGCGATAGGGCATCGAGTGGTGCATGGCGGGCCAGAACTGCGGCAACATTGTTTAATAAACGATGCAGTGCTGCAGCAACTTGAAGCTGCCCGACCTTTTGCACCGTTACACAATCAGGCTGCGCTTTCTGTCATTAAAATAACAAAGACGTTATTTCCTAATCTGCCGCAGATGGCATGTTTCGATACGACCTTTCATGCTGAAATGCCGGAAATCGCAAGTACTCTACCAATCTCTAAAGTGTTGCAATCGGAAGGTATCAGGCGTTACGGATTTCATGGTCTATCGTGTCAATCAATTGTGTGTAACCTTAGTGCTGAACTGCCGAATCGCTTACCTAAACGGCTGGTCATTGCGCATCTTGGCAATGGCGCCAGTGTGACCGCCGTTAAAGAAGGAAAATCAATCGATACTAGCATGGGGTTGACACCCACCGGTGGCGCCATGATGGGTACGCGCAGTGGCGATCTTGACCCAGGTGTTTTGATTTACCTGATGCGAGAGAAGCGGTTCGATGCGACTATGCTTGAAAGTCTAGTTGATCATCAATCAGGGTTATTAGGTATTTCACGCATCAGTAGCGACATGCGATATTTGCATGAGGCTGAAAAATCAAATCCAAACGCTAGATTAGCGATTGATATGTTTTGTTATTCTGTGCAAAAACAGATAGCAGCGATGATCTCGGTACTTAACGGTCTCGACATGCTTATTTTCACTGGCGGTATTGGAGAAAATGATCATGAGGTTCGCGCTGAAATTTGTAAGGGCTTAACTTGGTTCGGTATTAGCCTTGATGAAACTAAAAATCGGTCACTTAGCCACTCAAGTAGTAATTTAAGCGAAGATAATTCTATACATGATTATGTCTCGCGTTGTGCAGTACGTGTGATTGCTTCAAATGAAGACGAGCAGATTGCACGTCACACTTTGACATTACTTAAAGAGACAGTTTTCAGCTAATCGTTATTATTGTTCTTTAGAATACCCAATCACACCTAGAAACGTCCTGACTAATCCATAGGCTAGCCACGACACCAGACGTTTTAAGCGGTGCCCTTTGATCCATTCTTTTGGTGAGACATGATGGGTTGCATTATCAATAGACAGCATAATGTCTTCACGTAATGTAGTGGCAAATGTTTTGTCTTGCACTACCACGTTGGCTTCACGCGCCAACAACAAGCTAAATGGGTCGATATTGGATGAACCAATAGTCGCCCAATGGCTATCGATGACTGCGACTTTACTATGCATAAAACCTTTACGATATTCATAGATTTCGATGCCATTTCTTAAAAAAACGCTATAAAAAGCGTGCGTGGCAAACATTAAAAAATATTCCATACGGCCTTGCAATAATAGCCTGACAGTTACACCTCGTTTGGCAGCATCTAGCAATGCTTTTCGAAACTTTCTGCCAGGAACAAAGTACGCATTGGCGATTATGACTTCAGTGTGCGCATGCGCTATCGCAGTTAAGTATGCATTTTCGATATCGCGCCTATGTAGCATGTTGTCTCGCATCACAAATGCTGCTTTCATGCCGTTTTTTGCATGCTCTTGGGCAGTATCTAGCCTGTGAGTATTAGATCTATGGCCATCTAAATAGCCAGGCTGCAAATTGATAGGTTGTAAGTGTATCCATGCAATGCGTCGCCAGAGCTTGTGCATACTAGCCAACATTGCAGGTAGCAAGTTGCCTTCTATCTGTACGGCATAGTCTATACGCGGCGGTGTGTTGGCCGGTACGTTGTAATCATCAATAATATTGATACCGCCTACAAAACCAATCTTACCGTCTATGACTGCAACTTTACGATGCAATCGTCTCAACCGGTTTTTTTTCAATGTCCAAGGTGATATTTTTGGTCTGTAGAACATCACCTGTACGCCGGCTAGCTCTAATTCTTTTACGTAAGATTCGGGTAAGTCCTTGCATCCAAAACCATCAAGTAATACATTTACTATCACACCACGCTGCACCGCGTGTTTAAGGGCATTGCCGATACGAATACCAATTTTATCGGCTTCATAAATATAAGTTTGTAGGTAAATCTCATTAACGGCATTTTCAATGGCAATTTCAAGCGCTGGAAAATATTCAGCGCCATTACGTAATAACTGTATTTGATTGCCGCCAAGAAAGTGCGTCATATTTTAGTTAAAGTAGCAGTTAAGATAGCGTGATCGGATAGTTTAATAAATTTTGGTCCTGAATGCACCTCTACATGTTTTACGTTAAAACCACGCACGTAAATTCTATCTAATCTTAACATGGGTAACCAGGATGGAAAGCTACGCGCATGCTGGCCTGTGTGATGCTCAAACACTTCATGTAAATGTAAACGGGTCGCAAATTCTTTACCTGCCCGTGTGCTCCAATCATTAAAATCTCCCGCAATAATCAAAGCCGCATCTGCGGGTACATTTTGCTCAATATACGCGGCCACAGCCAATAACTGTTGATGCCGCCAGTGTGCAAATAAACCCAAGTGCAGACAAATAGCATGTAAGGGTTTATCCCATTGTGGAATATTGATTTCAGAATGCAACATGCCGCGTTGCTCTGATGTGTGGGCAGAGATGTCTTGATTGTGAGTTTTTATAATCGGAAATTTGGAAAGTAAAGCATTGCCGTGATGGCCTGCAGGGTAGACTGAATTCTTTCCGTAAGCGAAATCTGGCCAAACTGAATCAGCCAAAAACTCTGCTTGCCCAGCGATTGGCCATTTCGCAAAACGCTTGCTTTTAAGTGCATGCACATCTTGTACTTCTTGCAAAAACACCACATCTGCGTGTAATTTTTGTAATAACTCACGCTGATGATGCAGGGCAAATCGCGCGTTAAAATGGGTTAAGCCTTTATGGATATTAAATGTGGCAATGCGAAAATCACTATGCATATTACTTTCAACTGACGATATTTTGAGAATTAAGAAACACTAACACTATCATGGATAGGTGTGTCCGCATGGGGTTGGTTTTTAGTTCATAAGTCTTCATTACGAGCAATTCGCACAATTTCTTGAGCGATAGCTTCAGGAGACAATACAAAGTCTATACAGCCGCTCGCAATTGCACTCTCTGGCATATCTGGTTGATTGGCTGTATTGAGTTTTTGTGCAATTGTAATTCCGCCCACTTCTTTAATCTCGCATAAGGCTTCAGAGCCATCACCATCATAACCAGATACGATTACTGCGATAAGCTTACCGTCCCAATAGTTAGTAAGAGAACGTAGAAAAATTGTAATGACATTAGGCCAGCCTCTAGGTTTTGAGATTGGTTTCAAATCGAATTCGCCATTTCGTACGTGTAAATCTCGGTTTTCAGGGATGATAAAAACATGGTTAGGTTTGATTAATAAACTATCAGTAATCAGTTCGACTGGCATAGTGGTGTAACTTGGCAGAATATCGTGCAGATGGGTTGGCATGCTTCTCATGTGATTTACGATAACAATCGCTACACCCATGTCACTTGGTAGATTACTCAATAATCTAATATAGGCATCAAGCCCGCCAGCAGAGCCACCTACACAAACGATAGGAAAATCTTTCACAGTATTAATCATTTTAATCGGCATTTATATAATGATTCCACGTTCAATATTCTCCATTTAGAAGTTGACAGGATTTTTTTATTTCATAAGACAACCTCGCCAATAGTGGGAATATATACATAAGTTTAAAATTTATCTGTGCGACTGCACACATTTAAAAATATGCAATCATTTAATGATTGCATAAACTGTAATGGCTAGAATAGCTATTCTGCCAAATAAACCTATGATTTCACTCATCATTCACAATCGACATACCGACGAGACCGTAAGCCAGTATTTGGCTTCCCCACAGAATATAGGTGCTAAAGCGCATTATTCTGAGTGAAAGGTCTTGTCCGTGGAATATATGCAATAAATTGCATTATTCACACGCCAAAGCACGGAATGACAAAAGAGGGGGTATTTAATGGCATAACTACAATTAGCATTAGTAACGCGATAACAATTCAAATATTGTTTAAGTTATTTTGCTTTACGAATCATTATTATTCGAGTAAACCGCAACGTAGTTTGTAACATCACCTAAGTCATTTTTAACTGCTGTAATCTGCAGCCATTCTGAATAAATCTCACCATTTTTCCGCTTATTCCAAATCTCACCTTCCCAAAAACCTTTGTGATTAATGCTTTCCCACATGGCGTTGTAAAATTCAGGTTGATGCCGACCGGATTTCAGGAAGCTTGGCTTCTGACCTGCAATATCTTTTGTCGTATAACCAGTATTGCTAATGAAGGCTTGGTTAACTTGCAGAGTCACTGTGTTAGCGTCAGTTACCATTCTCGCTTCTTTAGATTCAAAAAGGGTTGCTGCAATACGCAGGTCTGCTTCCGCTTGTTTGAGCTTACTGACATCAGTCAACGCGATACGTAATAGTGGTGGCGCATCTTCAATTTTTAATCGAATACAATCTAAATGACCATAAAAAAGAGAACCATCTTCATGTTGCATCTCCAAATCGAACGCTTGTTTCTCATTTTCGGTATTGTTCATCATGCCCATAAATAGCCGATGCCAACGGTCTTGCTCTTGAGGTGCGACAAAGTTTTGAAATCGACGATTGAGTATTTTAGAGCGATTCACGGCAAGCATTGAACTGCCAGTTAGATTGATTTCGCTAATCATGGTTTCACGGCTAACAGTGATGTAGCCTATGGGTGAAAATTCATAGAGATGCCAATAACGGTCTCGCGCTTCTTCCATGGCAAGATGCGTTTTCCGCAATTCTTCGTTCTGCATTTCCAGCTCTACTTTGTGCACCATGAGCTCATGCAATAAAATTTCGTTAGGCTGAGCTTTAAGCTCATCTGGAGATAAGTTCAAGAGCATACCCTCTGCTTCTGATCTTAGCGATCGACGTCTATCCCCGTTATTCCATTTTTTGTTCATGATGGGTTTACCTCTTTTAATTCGGATTTTACTTCTTCCATCGCCAACAAAATCAAAGACGGTTCACCCATCTTGCCATCTATACGGCGTGCATTCAACTTAATTTTTCGGTATCCGATAGAGGGAAAGTTGTGTTCCACAATGTAATCTTCAAAAGTCTGATCTCGAGGCAAAATTGTTTCCAGCAGTTCACGCAAGGCAGGAATATTCCACTGGCGGTTGCCCAAATCATATATTTTCCTGCCAGAAGTATCTTTCGACGTGACTTGAAAATACTGGCAAAAAGCACGATTGACAGACACGATTTGCAAATTAGCATCTAGTACCAATAATGGTTCTCGTATGGTGTCGATAATGCTTTCTGATAGTTCTAATGCATGTTTTACAGCGTTTTCTGCTTTTACGCGCTGACTAATATCTGTAAAGGTAAGTACTACGCCTTCAATGACATTATCCAGTGTACGGTAAGGCTGAATGCGCAGTAAATAACAAGCACCGTTGTTAGTATTTACTTCATTTTCAAATGACACTAATGTTTCAAGCACGTTCTGCGCTTTATTGAGTAAATCTTCTTCCGCCTTTGTATCAGCTTCAGGGACAGAAGCAAGGTCAGACTTAATGTCTGCCAAAGATCGACCTAAATCAGCTTGGACCAGGCGATAAACTTTAGTTGCATCGCGCGTGAATCGGCGAATATTCATATTCTGGTCGAGGAATATCGTACCAATGTTAATGTTGTCATGCAGATTTTTCATATCATTCTGCATACCTGCGAGTTGTTCAATCTTAGACTGTAATTCCGCATTTACAGTAATCAGTTCTTCATTCACCGATTGCAATTCTTCCCTAGAGGTTTCTAGTTCTTCATTCGTAGATTGCAATTCTTCATTCGTAGATTGCAATTCTTCGTTAGTTGATTTCAGCTCTTCATTGAACGCCTGCTGTTCCATTATGGTCGCTTGCTGACTTTCTTTGGTAAACACTAATTCCTGTTCCAGTTCTTTTATACGACCAGTTTCGACAGGTTTGGCTACACTTTTCTTTTTGGGGTCAATAATTGGCGTTGCGATGTCCTGAAAACTAATCAACAACAGATTCTGAGTATCTTCATCACTTTCCAAGTTATTTTCTAAAGTACTCTCTGATTTAGGAAACGGTCGTACGCTTAAACCTACAGTGGTAAATCCACCGTTTGTTTTTACCTGTATTTCTTTGTTAATGGTAGATATACCTTGGATTGTCACCAAGTGAATCGCAGACCGAAGTTCACGCTCTAAGCCCTGGCGAGCCATTTCAACTACATTTAGGCTAGCCTCACCTGGTGCTGGGCGTAGGTATTTGCCAGTATCACCATGCACATAAAGTATTTCGCCTTTAATATTAGTAATCACAGATGCTGGTGCAAAATATTGAACCAGCAATCTGCGTGTCATTTCGCCAAAGTTAGGCTCTTTAAAGTCAGTACCTTTATTTTTTGTCATAGTCCCCTCTAATATTCTGCCACGGCTTCCTTTAACCCAAGTCAATTCAGTGGTCATCAAAGTGCGCGCTGAAGAAATAGTTTGTGTGACCTTATAAAATTTCCATTTCCTGTTAATGGGTGTAAATAGATCTGTGTGATTGCCAATGCTTTCAGAAGGTGAGAGAAACAGCACTCCGTCTTGTTTGAGCGAATAGTGAAACACAGGAATCAATCGGTTTTGCAACTCGGGTTCAAGATAGATCATTAAATTACGGCAAGTCAGCAGGTCAAGCTTGGTAAATGGCGGATCTTTAAACACGTTATGTACGGCGAATATAACCATTTCGCGGATTTCTTTCTTGATTCGATAACCAGCTTCTTCTTTAACGAAAAAGCGTCGCAGTCTTTCAGGTGAGACATCTTGAACAATATTATTTGAGTATAAACCTGCGCGCCCAATAGCAATAACGTTATCATCCAGGTCGGTGCTATAGATCTGCACTTTAAACTCTTGATGCGTTTTATCTTTAAGTTCACGCAATAGTATGGCGAGAGAGTAGGCTTCTTCACCAGTAGCACAGCCTGCTACCCATACTCGAAATACATAGTCATCAAGCATGCCTATGCATAATTGCGGCAAGATTTCTTTTTGTAATACTTCAAACGCATTGGTATCACGAAAGAAATTAGTGACATTGATGAGCAGTTCTTTAAATAGGATATGCGCCTCAGCTGGATTATCCTTGAGATAGCGTAAATATAACTCAACGTTATCAATATTGTGCATTAGCATACGGCGCTCAATACGGCGGCCGATAGTACTTTTTTTATACAGTGAGAAATCTTGACCAGTAATCGTTCGCAAGTGCATTAAAATGTGCGTCATCTCACTGTCTGAAATTGAAGATTGTGCTAATTTTTTCTGCAAATGTTGCTGATTTAAACTTTGCTTTATTAAATTGCTCTGCAGAAAGTTGCCCTGTAAAAGACTATCTTTTAAGATAATAGCCTGATTTATTATTTCTGTAGGGGAGTCAGCAATAAGGACTCCGGCCATTTTTTCAACGGGCAAAATATAATTGGCATAACCAGATTTAATGGCGCTAGTTACCATTCCGTCATATTTCGCTGAGGCAGGTTCTTGCACTATTGAAACACCGCCTGCGTTAACAATTTCTTGCAATCCTAATGTGCCATCAGTACCAGTGCCAGACAAAATAATACCAATAGCGTTTTTACCCTGATCTTGAGCTAAGAAATGGAAAAAATGGTCTATAGGTAAATTTCGATGATGTCGTTCGTCAGGAATGCTCAGCTGCAGCTTGCCATGAAAAATCTCCATATCCCGGTTGGGTGGTATGACGTAAACGCAGTTAACACAAACCTGCATTTGATCTTGCACTTCAAATACAGACATCTCAGTGCTACGTTGCAGGATTTCTGTGAGCATACTGACATGGTCAGGAGAAAGGTGTGATACCAGCACGAAAGCTAAGCCGCTGACTACTGGCGTATTGTGGAAGAACTGTTCTAAAGCTTCTAGTCCACCTGCAGAAGAGCCTATACCAACGATACGGAAATGAGCATTGGGAATGTTTTTAATTATATTTTTACGCTCAGGTTTCTTAGCAACCGATTTTATCAAAGGCTTTGACGCTGATTCACCTTCAATTTTTTGGTCAGCCATGATGATATGAATTCCGCAATAACAGTAATGATTAAGCCATTACCACATACTTTCGATGGTGTTGTCAATCAAGCTGAATCTTAATAACTGGCAAAAAGAGCTTACGATTAAATCTGAGACAAAATTATTTCAATCATGATTATTTTTGGATGATTCAAGTTGCTATTGCCATTCGTACTTTACATTAAAGTGCGTTGGCGAACAGACAGTGAGTGCAAACTTCTAGATGATATCTTAGCAAATAATTTATTAAATATTATGCATAAGGAATTTCATCATGCAAATTGAACATTTAGAAGTGACAGGAATGACCTGTAGTTGCTGTACTAACAATGTTGCGAATGCACTGAAAGCAATTAATGGTGTGAGTGAGGTTGCTGTGTCGCTATCATGTAGTAGAGCTAGAGTGCAATATGATGAAAAACTAACTTCTCCTGAGCAATTGAAGTTTGCAGTTAAAGA
This sequence comes from Methylotenera sp., assembly GCA_046590165.1. GTDB lineage: Bacteria > Pseudomonadota > Gammaproteobacteria > Burkholderiales > Methylophilaceae > Methylotenera. The sequence continues at coordinate 69,103 of JBKJUR010000046.1, read as the reverse complement.
AGCTGGGTATGACGTGGACACCACCAACACTATTCATAAATCTAATTCTGAAAATGGATACTATGACTAATTAACATCAATCATTTAAATTAACATTAATCAGGGGAAATTAAACACTATGAATCTGGATAAGCCAGCATTGCAACCGTTAAAAGATCCAGTGTGTGAGATGAAGGTGACAGATCAATCACAACATGTACTCAGTCACGACGGTCATCAGGTTTACTTCTGTAGTGCTGGTTGCAAGGCTAAGTTTGCTGCTGACCCAGCTAAGTATCTGGATACAGATTTAAACTCTGTTAACACATTGTTAGAAACAAAATCTACTCCATCGGATTCTGTTACCGCTGGTACGATTTATACCTGTCCGATGCACCCTGAGGTAAGGCAAGACCACGCTGGTGCTTGCCCTAAATGCGGCATGGCATTAGAGCCAGAAATGCCTACTTTAGATGAAGGGGATAGCCCAGAACTGCAGGACTTTAAGCGCCGTTTTATTTGGACGCTGCCGCTTACTGTCATCGTTACCATTCTGGCGATGGCTGGTCACAGGCTTCAATGGTTTGAGATGGCGGCACAAAGCTGGATCGAACTTGCGCTTTCATTACCTATCGTGCTGTGGGCCGGCTGGCCATTTTTTGTGCGAGGCGTTCAATCTGTAATCAATCGCAGCCCGAATATGTGGACATTGATAGGATTAGGCACATCTGCGGCCTTTATATACAGCGTTGTTGCCACAGTTTTTCCAAATGTTTTCCCTACATCTTTTATGGCTATGGGACGTGTATCAGTCTATTTTGAAGCCGCGGCTGTGATTATTTCTCTAACGCTGCTTGGCCAGATTCTTGAGCTTAAAGCACGATCACAAACTTCCGCTGCGATTAAGTCTTTGCTGGGCCTCTCGCCAAAAACTGCCAGACGTATCAATAAAGATAATACGGAAGAAGATATACCGCTTAGCCATGTACATGTTGGCGACTCGTTACGTGTGCGCCCAGGCGAAAAAATACCAGTTGATGGGGTGGTGATAGATGGAGGCAGCGCGGTAGATGAGTCCATGCTCACTGGCGAGCCAATGCCAGTAACGAAAGGCATTGGTGACAAACTGATTGGCGCCACGCTTAATACCAATGGTGCACTGGTGATGCGCTCAGAAAAAGTAGGTTCGCAAACCGTATTGGCCAGTATCGTGCAGATGGTCATTCAAGCACAACGGTCTAAGGCACCGATGCAGCGTATGGCAGACCAAGTAGCAGGCTATTTTGTGGTCGCAGTCGTGAGTATTGCGTTACTGACTTTTTTCATTTGGGGATTTTTTGGACCCAGTTCGGCAAACGAGTCCAGTTGGGTGTATGGTTTAATCAACGCGGTAGCGGTTCTGATCATTGCCTGCCCATGTGCACTTGGCTTAGCTACGCCGATGTCAATCATGGTTGCTACTGGCAAAGCTGCAACACAAGGTGTGTTATTTCGTGATGCAGCTGCTATCGAGAATTTCCGTAAAGTTGATACGCTTATTGTGGATAAAACGGGCACGCTCACAGAAGGTAAACCAAGCTTTAATCTTGCTGTGGCAAAACTTGGGTATACCGAAGATGAAGTATTGCGCTTGGCGGCAAGTCTAGATCAAGCGAGTGAGCACCCATTGGCAGATGCTATCGTGAAAGCGGCTAATAAGCGTGGTTTGGTATTAGATAAGGCCGAGGGTTTTGAGTCTGGCACTGGTATAGGTGTACGCGGCAGAGTGGGTGGCAAAGAATTGGCACTGGGTAATACAGCATTGATGACTCAACTCAATGTGCAGATTGAGCCCTTAAAAGTACAGGCTGAGTCACTACGTATAACAGGAGCTAGCGTGATGTATTTGGCGGTCAATGGTCAAGCAGCAGGCTTACTATCCGTGTCCGACCCTATTAAAGACAGCACGATTGAAGCGCTCGCAGCTCTTAAATCATCTGGCATGCGAATCATCATGGCTACAGGTGATGGGGTGATGACAGCTAAGGCAGTTGCATCCAAGTTAGGTATCGATGAATTTTATGGGGAAGTTAAGCCAGCAGATAAATTGGCCTTGGTAGATAAGTTGCAACGTGAGGGCCGTATTGTTGCAATGGCGGGCGATGGCATCAACGATGCGCCAGCGTTAGCCAAAGCTGATGTAGGCGTGGCGATGGGCACTGGCACTGATGTAGCAATGAATAGTGCACAGGTAACACTCGTCAAAGGCGATTTGCGAGGCATCGCCCAAGCGCGTGTGATATCAGAGGAAACCATTGCTAATATGAAGCAAAATCTTGGTTTCGCGTTTGTATATAACTCTCTAGGCATACCGTTAGCCGCGGGTGTGCTTTATCCATTTACTGGATGGCTGTTGTCACCCATGATTGCGGCATTAGCGATGAGTTTGAGTTCGGTGTCGGTGATTTCTAATGCGTTACGTTTGAGAGGTTTGAGCCGTAAATCTGTTCAATGATGTTAATGCTAGTTATTTGTAAATATCCCCGGCATATATAACAAGTCTATTGTGGCATAGCGTTATTAGCAGAAGGTCATCAGTACTGGTAGGAAAATTCTTACATGAAATGACGATTATCACCTATGTTTTGGACGTTAGTATTTATTCATTATAGAGGCTCAAGAATGTAAGGAGCGCACAAATGAATACTCTACCAAACACATCACTAAATACGTCACCAGACACACTTGGTCCACGTCAAAATCACTTGCTTGCTGCGTTACCATACTCTGAGCTTAGCCTTTGGGAGCATGAGCTAGAGTTGGTGGATTTAAAGCTAGGTCAAATATTGTGCGAACCAGGCATTAAACACACACATGTGATTTTCCCAACCACAGCAATTGTATCTTTACTTTATACAACGCAAGAAGGGACATCATCTGAAATTGCGGTAGTAGGCAATGATGGCGTGGTAGGGGTTTCTGTGTTCATGGGCGGTAATGAAACGCCTAATCAAGCGATGGTTCAAAGTTCGGGTCAGGCTTATCGACTACGCACGCAAGCAGCTAAAAATGCTGTCAATCGAGACGGTCCATTGTTACATATGCTGCTTCGCTACACTCAAACCATGATTACACAAATCGCGCAGACTGCCGTGTGTAACCGTCACCACTCAATCGACCAACAATTATGTCGTCGTTTATTATTAGGTTTAGATCGATTGCCGGCTGATGATTTAGTCATGACACAAGAACTGTTAGCTAGCCTTTTAGGTGTGCGCCGCGAAAGTGTGACTACTGCTGCACTTAAGTTACAAGAAGCTGGCGTCATCAACTATTGTCGTGGACATATCACAGTACTCAATCGCAAATTACTGGAGCACCGTTGTTGCGAATGTTATGCAATGGTTAAAAAAGAGCAAGACAGGTTAATGCCGTTTGTGCCTGAGTATAGCTCTGGAAGCCAGTCTAGAGCGACTTCTATGTCATATAGTTTGTAGGCATTGTCATAAGACCAATTTTAGTCTTTACATAATGTTTATGTGCGCCATCGAACAGAACATTCTGTGTCGATGGCGTATCTTTTAATGGTACTTAAAGAGCGTTTTTTTAACGTTTTTGTAGACTATCGCAAAGCCTTGTCATGAAAATATGACAGTCAATTTTGCCTTGCCAATATTATTTACCGGCACTTTCCTTAACGAGGTGTAAGTTCTAATAGGAGCACATCATCGTCATTAGAAAATTAGGTGTTTTTGCACGCATTCATCACGCATGGCGCAACGATCAAGATACTGATTTGTTGCGCTCAGAGTTGTTCAGTACAGAACAACTCAAGCGTCATGCAATAACACTTGCAGGGCAACATAAAATCAATCCGCGTCCTGGCCGAGATAAGCTATTGCCGAGGCTGGATGAAAACGAACGTATTCTGCAGGCAGCCTATGACGTTGTGACCACAGCTGCTTCTCCGGGTCAGCGTTTAGTGCCGGCTGAGTCTTGGCTGCTAGATAACTTCTATCTTATAGAGCAACAGATAGTGTTAGCGCGTCGACATTTACCACGTGGTTATAGTCGGCAATTACCGCGTTTGGCTGATGGGCCGTCTGCTGGTTTCCCCCGCATTTATGATTTGGCTCTACACCTGATTTCGCATATGGATGGCCGTGTTGACAACGATAATGCCACGCAAATTATTGAGGCTTATCAAAGTGTCGATTCATTACGTTTAGGCGAACTGTGGGCTTTTCCTATCATGCTGCAATTGGCATTGTTAGAAAATCTGCGCCGCATTGCGTTAAGAATCGCAAGAAGGCGAGAAGAGAGAGAGTCTGCAATTATCTGGGCTGATCGCATGCTGGAAACGGCAGAGAAAGAACCTAAACAGCTGATTCAATTGCTTGCCGAATTTGCTAATGCAGATGTGCCACTTACCGCACCATTTGTTGAAGAATTTTATGCAAGACTTCAAGCACACAGTACTGCAATGACTTTTGTTCAAACTTGGCTAGAGCAAAAGTTACTAGAGCAGGGCGTCACTGCAACACAACTATCTGAAGCAGCTAGTCGTACTGCAGCTGCTAATCAAATATCCATTAGTAATAGCGTCGGCAGTCTACGATTCATTGACACCATGGATTGGCGCAATTACGTTGAATCTTTAAGTGCTGTTGAGCAGGTGTTACGGCAAGATCCAAGTGCAATGTACCTTGCTCAAGATTTTGCCACCCGTGACCGTTACCGCCATGTCATTGAAGAAGTAGCCAGGGATAGTAGCTGTAGTGAATTAGCTGTAGCACAAGAAGCGATTGTGTTGGCACAAAAGGCCAAAACACAATTAACCGAGAGAGTTGCAAATAATCATGACCAAGCTATGCAAGAGCGTGCTGTACACGTTGGTTATTACCTAATTGATCGTGGTCGGCAAACGCTGGAGTGTACTGTAGGTTTTCAAGTCTCGTGGAAATTGCGTGCCAGTCGCATTTGTAATAATTATCGATTATCACTGTATCTTGGATCTGTTTTTCTACTGACGCTAGCAGTGACATTAGCCGTACTGTTTTATTTTAATCAGTGGTATTTAAATGGTTCTGGCCTAGAAAATTGGCGATACTGGATATTTGCAATTCCCTGCATGATTAGCTTTTCGGCACTGGCAATCTCGTTAATCAATCTATTTGTAACCTCAATCTTGCCGCCTCGTGTATTACCCAGATTGGATTTCTCCAAGGGCATTCCCCTTGTTCATCGCGCTATGGTGATAGTGCCGACTTTAATTAGCACTTCACAAGAAGTACAAGAACTCATTGAGGCTTTAGAAATAAGGTATCTCGGTAATCGTGACCCTAATCTATTTTTTGCGTTATTGACGGATTTTCGCGATGCACCAGAATGCGTACAACCAGAAGATGAAGCATTAATCGCTCAAGCGCGAGCCGCTATTGAATTGCTTAACGAAACATATCAGGAAGATCGGCTTTGCATTTTCTATTTTATCCATCGACCTAGAGTGTGGAATATTCATGAGCAAGTGTGGATGGGCTACGAGCGTAAACGGGGAAAACTGGAGCAGTTTAATGCCTTGCTGGAGGGCGAAGAGCAAGATGCATTTTCACAAATCGTGGGCGATACCTCCATTTTCAGTTCTATCAAGTATGTCATTACCTTAGATACCGATACGCAACTGCCACGTGATACCGCGCGTACCCTAATAGGTAATATGGCACATCCACTTAATCGTCCAGTATACGATGCTGAGAAAGGGCGCATTGTTGAAGGTTACGCGATTCTGCAGCCGCGGGCTTCCATCAGCCTTATAAGTGCAGGGCAATCATTGTTTACTAAACTGTTTGCAGGTGAATCGGGGATTGACCCTTATACCCGAGAAGTTTCCGATGTCTATCAGGATGTGTTCGGCGAGGGTACTTTTATTGGTAAAGGTATCTACGATGTAAATGCTTTTCGACAAGCGGTCGATGGGCGTTTTCCAGAAAATCTCATCCTTAGTCATGATTTGCTGGAAAGTGCTTATGCGCGTTCAGCGCTGGTCACTGATGTTGATTTTGTGGAGGAATTCCCGGCAAGTTATACCATAGATGCCAGTCGTAGGCATCGTTGGATTCGAGGCGATTGGCAACTGGCAGGTTGGTTGCTACCGAGCGTGCCTATGGCAAGTAAACCATGTGAGTCAGGTAAGTTAGCTACTTTACAAAATAAGCGCGAGCAAAATCCACTCACAGTTTTGTCAATTTGGAAGATTTTCGACAATCTCAGACGCAGCTTGGTACCGCCATCATTATTGGCAGTGCTCTTAGGTGGCTGGTTATTTGCTGCAGGACCAGTTTGGATATGGACTTTACTCGTCTTGACTATCGTTTTTTTGCCCAGCTTACTAGGTTCTACGCTCGAGTTGATTCGCAAACCTAAAGAGCGTGATTGGTTAGTACATATGATGGCGACAGGTAAATCTGCCTATCATTCAGTGCAAGTCTCAACGTTAACGATAGTGCTGTTACCCTACGATACGTTAATCTGTCTTGATGCAATTGTGTGTTCAGGTTTACGCATGTTGTTCACTAAACGCGGATTATTACTATGGCACATGCCATCTTACGTATCGCGCAATGCACGCAGCACATTAACTGATTTTTTTAAAGAAATGTGGGTGGCTCCCGCCTTGGCAGTCACTATGTGCGTCATTTTGGCCTTCAATTTTACGGCAAGTCAGACAGTTGAGTTTTTTACTTGCGTACCTGTTTTGTTACTTTGGCTACTATCCCCGGTCATTGCTTGGTGGATCAGCAAACCACTCGCGCCGCTCGTCGCCGATTTAAGTGCTGACCAACAGATATTTATTCGTACTACGGCCAGGCGCACATGGCGTTTTTTCGCAGAATTCGTCTCATCTCAAGAGAACTGGCTACCACCTGATAATTTTCAAGAATACCCAGCACCCGTTATCGCCTCACGCACTTCGCCGACTAATATTGGAATGTCATTACTGGCGAATTTGGCTGCTTATGATTTTGGATATATCACGGCCGGAGAGTTATTGCAGCTTACCGAAAATACCTTGGCTACCATGGAAAAGCTGGAGCGCTATCATGGTCATTTTTATAACTGGTACGATACCCGCACGCTGGCGCCGCTGCATCCGCAATATGTCTCTACAGTAGATAGCGGCAATTTGGCCGGCAGCTTACTAACTTTGCAAGCCGGGCTACTTGAACTGAAAAATCAACCAGTGCTGTCGGTCAATGCATGCAAGGGATTGCAAGATACTTTGCTAATCTTGACTGAACAACTTGCGGCGGACGGTGGTGATAATCATATCGAAAAATTAAAACATATTGAGGAGATACTACGCTCACTTACGCATCTTAAATACAGCACAGATGACTATACTAAAATAGTGACTGAAACGAGTCGTTTGCTTAATGAGATTAGAGTTTCTGGAGAATCGCTGCTTTCATCTCTACCGCTAGATATTGATATGAATAGCGAGTCGCATTACTGGGTAAAGTCATTCAACCAGCAATGCCAAATGATCCTAGATGATATTAAGTTCATGGTATTTATGCCGCATCACTACAACAGCATTCCGACACCGCTTGAATTGGCTACTGATAAAGTTTCCGGTATAGAAAATTTATGGTTAGTTGGTGCTGCAGCTTCTGTTTCATCTAATACCAACGCAATAGAACGTTTAACTATCATTGATGATTTAGTTGCCCGTTGTCACGAATTGGCGGTGATGGATTTCGAATTTCTTTATGATACCTCATGCGGATTACTGACGATTGGTTACGATGTAGGTGAGCGCCGTCGTGACGTCTCTTGTTACGATTTGTTAGCATCTGAAGCGCGCTTGGCAAGCTATTTAGTCATCGCACAAGGTCAAGTGCCGCAGAAACATTGGTTTTCTCTTGGGCGCTTACTTACAAGTTATGGTGGAGAAGTTAGCTTAATCTCCTGGAGTGGCTCAATGTTTGAGTATCTCATGCCTCAGCTAATGATGCCGAGTTATGCTAATACACTGTTAGATCAAACTTGCAAAGCGGTAGTCATGCGCCAAATTGACTACGGCCGGCAACGTGGCGTGCCTTGGGGCATTTCTGAATCTTGCTATAGCGCAACTGATATGCACCAAGTATATCAATACAGAGCTTTTGGGGTGCCTGGGTTAGGCTTCAAGCGCGGGCTGGGGGATGACCTTGTGATTGCACCTTATGCCAGTGCGCTTGCATTAACAGTTATGCCGATGGAAGCCTGCCGCAACTTGGAACTGCTAGCCGCCAGTGATTTCATGGGCGCTTATGGATTTTATGAGGCGATTGACTATACGCCATCACGAGTGCCTCGAGGCAAGAGTAATGCTATCGTTCGCTCATACATGGCGCATCATCAGGGCATGAGCTTTTTAGCTTTCAGTCATGTATTACATAACCAGCCTATGCAACGCCGATTTATGTCCGCACCGATTATTCAAGCGACGGAGTTGCTATTACAGGAACGTGTACCGAAAAAAGGTGCTACTTTGCATCCACATGCTGCCGAGGTGAGGGCGTCAGCGCGACCTGCCGCTGAGGAAGCGGGAGCAATCATGCGTGTATTTTCTAATACAGATACCTTAATCCCAGAAGTGCATTTACTGTCTAACGGCAGATATCATGTAATGGCGACCAATGCCGGTGGTGGCTATACGCGCTGGCGTGACCTTGCCGTTACCCGTTGGCGTGAAGATAGAACTGCAGATAATTGGGGTACGTTTGTTTACTTGAGGGATAGCGACAATGGGCGTTATTGGTCAACTACTTATCAGCCAACCTTGCGTAAAGCCGAGCATTACGAAGCTATTTTTGGACAGGCAAGGGCTGAGTATAGATTACGTGATCAGTCAATTGAGGCACATACTGAAATCAGTGTTTCACCTGAAGATGACGTTGAAATTCGTCGTATAAAACTTTCAAATCTAACTTCTCGCACCCGTCGTATAGAAGTAACAAGTTATGCTGAAGTGGTACTGGCACTTTTAAGTGCTGACTTAGCGCATCGTTCTTTCAGTAACCTGTTTGTACAAACCGAAATTCTGGCTGATAGACAGGCGATACTTTGCACGCGTCGTCGCCGTACACCAGGCGAAAGCGTTTCGTGGATGTTTCACCTTGTAGTAGCGCCTGGTGCCCGCGTCAGTGAATCGTCTTATGAGACTGATCGTGCAAAATTCATCGGACGTGGTCGTACGACCGCCAATCCAATAGCACTTGATAGTAATGATTTCCAAGTTAAACGGTTTAGCTCGCTGTCAAATACCGAGGGTTCTGTGCTTGATCCTATTGTGGCTATTCGGCGTACTGTCACGTTGCCGCCTGATGATTCGGCCACTTTGCAAATCATCTCAGGGGTAGCAGATACACGTGAGGAAGCCTTAGCTTTATTGGATAAGTATTGTGACCGCCATTTTGTGGATCGTGCTTTTGAAATGGCTTGGTTTCAAAGTCAGGAGGTATTGCGCCGTATCAATGCAACAGAATCTGAAGCACAAATCTTTGGCCGACTAGCAAGTGCAGTGATCTACGCTAACCCCATATTAAGAGCTTCTGCCAGTTTAATTGCGCGAAATCAGTTGGGTCAATCTGGATTGTGGCGTTTTGGTGTTTCTGGCGATTTACCCATCGTATTGGTACGTATTAGCGATATAAGTCGTATTGATTTAGTTAAACAAGCACTTCAGGCGCATTACTATTGGCGCATGAAAGGTTTGGTTGTTGATTTAGTCATATTTAATGATAACTTCTCAGGTTATCGTGCTGTGCTACATGACCAAATTATGGGCTTAATCAATACGGGGCCGGACGCACAAATAACTGATAAACCGGGTGGTATATTTTTACGGCGTGCTGAAGAGCTTTCTGAAGAGGCACGCGTACTGTTTCAAACTGTTGCTCGTGTTGTATTCACTGATAATGCCGGCAGCTTACTTGAGCAAGTGGTACGCAGACTTTCAGAAGATCGGGTGATGGATCGTTTGCCAGAGAGTATTGTAGACAACTCTGAGTCATGGCTGAAATTTGCAGAGGCCACTCAACAGCCATTGTCTGTAAATGAACGTATTTTCTGTAATGGCTTAGGCGGTTTTACACCTGACGGACGCGAGTACGTGATTACCCTTGAGTCTGGCCAAAATACACCGGCACCTTGGGTAAATGTAATCGCTAGCCCTCACATAGGTACTGTGGTGAGTGAAAGTGGTGGTACATATACTTGGGTAGAAAATGCCCATGAATTCCGTTTAACACCATGGCATAACGACCCGCTTAGTGATAGTAGCGGCGAGGCCATGTATATTCGTGATGAAGAAACAGGCAAGTTCTGGTCACCAACGCCACTACCTGCACGTGGAAAATCAGGTTATATATGCCGACATGGTTTTGGCTACAGTGTGTTTGAGCATACTGAAAATGACATTGCCTCGGAGATGTTCACCTACGTTGCGATGGATGCGGCTGTTAAATTTGTCGTAGTAAAACTGCGCAATCACTCTAAATATACGCGACAAATTTCATTAACAGGTTATTGGGAGCTAGTGCTTGGCGAGTTGCGACACGCCAATATGATGCATATTGTGACTGAAACTGACCCACACACTGGTGCAGTATTTGCGCGTAATGCGTATGGTAAGGAATGTGCAAATCGTATTGTATTTGCACATGTGAATGCCTTGAGGTCTGGTCATTCACAAAGAAGTGACACTGAAATCAATGAGCCTAGACTTACCGTTACAGGAAGCCGCAACGAATTTATAGGCCGTAATGGCACGCTGGCAAAACCTGCAGCGATGCGTCGCAAGCGTTTATCTGGAAAAACAGGTGCGGCACTTGATCCATGCGCAGCGATACAAAGTCAAATAGAGCTGCAAAGCGGACAGGAGCGCGAGATGGTGTTTGTATTTGGCGCAGCAAAAAGTGTGGAAGAGGCACAACATTTTATTCACCGATTTGGTGGCCCGGTTGGCGCGCGGCAAGCTTTGGAATCAGTATGGGAGCATTGGAATCATACCCTGGGGATGGTGCAAGTTGAGACACCAGACCCAGCATTAAATCTATTGACCAACGGCTGGCTGATTTACCAGACACTCTCTTGCAGGTTGTGGGGACGCAGCGGCTACTATCAGTCTGGTGGTGCTTACGGTTTTAGAGATCAATTACAGGACACCCTGGCGTTGATGCACGCGGCACCGTGGCTTGCACGCGAGCAGTTGATCCGTTGTGCTGAACGTCAGTTTCCACAAGGGGATGTACAGCACTGGTGGCATCCACCTAATGGTCAAGGCGTGCGTACACATTTTTCAGATGATTATCTGTGGCTAGCTTATGCAGCTTGTCGTTACGTGCTAGCAACGGGCGATACTGGTGTGCTTGACGAATCTGTACATTTTTTAGAAGGCCGCGAGTTGGCGCCTGATGAAGAGGCTTACTATGACCAACCACAGCGCTCAGCAACCGCCGTGAGTTTATACGAGCACTGTGTACGGTCCATTAAATACGGCTTACGTTTTGGCGAGCATCATTTACCGTTAATGGGTTGTGGCGATTGGAACGACGGGATGAACTTAGTTGGCCAGCATGGAAAAGGCGAAAGCGTTTGGTTGGCGTGGTTTTTATATGACAATCTAAAACAGTTTGCTGATTTGGCGAGAAACCACGGAGACGAGGCATTTGCTGCAGTTTGCACACTTCAGTCTTCATTGTTGCTTAGTAATATTGAAGCCAATGCATGGGATGGAGCTTGGTATCGACGAGCTTATTTTGATGATGGCACGCCTTTGGGTTCATCAGCAAATGCTGAATGTCAAATTGATTCGATTAGCCAGAGCTGGGCTGTTATTTCAAAAGGCGGCGATGTTGCGCGAGCACAACAAGCGCTGGCGGAGGTAGACAAGCGCTTAGTACTACGTGATGAAAAATTAATTCAACTGCTTACACCTCCTTTTGATACCTCAGACCTTGAGCCTGGTTATATCAAAGGCTATGTACCTGGCGTTCGTGAGAACGGTGGTCAATATACCCATGCTGCGATCTGGACTACCATGGCGTTTGCCATGATGGGTGACAAGGTGCGTGCTTGGGAGTTGTTCAATATGCTGAATCCAGTGAATCATGGTAGTACGCAGGCAGATATTGAGCGCTACAAGGTTGAGCCATATGTAATGTGCGCAGATATTTATGGCGCTGTGCCTCATACAGGCCGCGGTGGCTGGACTTGGTATACGGGGGCAGCGGGCTGGATGTACCGGCTAATTACAGAAACGCTACTGGGCATGCACTTGGAAGTTATGCAAGAAGGTGCATATTTGAAACTTACACCCTGTACTCCAGCGCATTGGGATTCGTACAAAATTCATTATCACTATCGAGGCACGCTTTACCATATTACCGTCAATTGCATAGGTGGAAAATCAAAGCATATTATTTGTGTGACGCTGGATGGTGAAGTGTTAAACGAAGATTTGTCCGATGGCATGAATGCAACCTCAAGACCGCGAGGCGCAATCCCTTTAGTAGATGATCACCAAGAACACTACGTTGAAGTGGATTTGGATTAGCAGCAGTTTATTTAGTCATTATTCGGGATTAACTTGCACTGTTTATGGATACTTAGTATATAGATAGGTATTAGCTTGACCAGACAGAATTGCCTGTCTAATATCCATTTACATGATAAATTTTTGTCGCATTCATAGGCCTATTTTAAAAGGCTTTTCAAGTCAAATTAACAGATTTAAATTCCACTCAATTACGATCTGTTTTTTTGCCTGCTTGATGATATTAAGTGGAATTTCTAACGCTCTAGCGGCTGATGCAAGTTATGCGGTTGAGATTTCTGTGTTGCCTGAAACGCAGATCAATAATGAACAGCAATTACGTTTAGAAGACTTAATGCAAAAGCATCTTGAAATTATCAAATGGCGTGATAATTCACGCATGTCACCTTCGGAATGGCTCAGGCTATACCACGCAACGCCAAGTGCAATTGCAGATTTATTAGCGACAGAAGGTTACTTTTCACCAGAGATTAAGCCATCAATCGATAATGTGGGTGGTGTGTCTAAAGCACGTTTTTTAGTCAATCCGGGCAATCCTGTATTGGTCAGTACGGTTGACTTGAAATTCAGTGGCAGCATTTTGCAGCAGGATGCTACTGCTTCATCCATAAGATCAGCCAGTATCGCAAAACTTAAACAAAACTGGTTACTGCAACCTGGCTCACAATTCAGGCAAGAAGATTGGAGTCAGGCAAAACGACGCCTGCTGATTAGCATGCTGATAGAGCGCTACCCAAATGCCACTATCAAAAACAGCAAAGCTGAAGTGAATCCAGAATCAGGGTCAGTGGCTTTAGCTTTAGAAGTAGATAGTGGCCAAAGTTTCAGGTTTGGCGGGCTGGAAATTGAAGGGTTACAACGGTACCCAGCTAGCATCATAGAAAATTTAAACCCGATTAAACCTGGTAGTGCATATAGCCAAACTAGATTACAGACTTTTCAGTCCCGTTTAGAAGAGAGCGGCTATTTTCGTGGGGTGGAAGTGACTGCGAATACGGCATCTGCTGATGCTGATGTGGCACCAGTCAAGGTGGTTGTACAGGAAAATCAATCGGTCAAAATGGGCGTAGGGGCAGGGTACAGCACTAATACTGGCGCACGTACACAACTTACTTACGATGACCTTAATCTATTTGATCGTGGTTGGCGACTTACCAGCAGCCTAAAGCCGGAACAACGCGCGCAATCAATTAGCGGGTTAATCCGCTTGCCAACGGATAGCAACGGCTATCGCGATAGTATTAATGCCGGGATAGAGCGCAAAGTGATTGAAGGTCAAATCACCACGTCTGGGCAGACTGGCGTGAATAGAAGTTGGGGGCCACGCCGGCGTGAACAAACCATAGGTGCTGCTTATCTGATAGAGCATCAAGCGCTTGATGGTGCGCCATCTGACACCAAAAAAGTAGCGACGCTTTCTTATGGCATTACCCTAAGACGTACAGATAACGACCGAAGTCCAACGCGCGGTTATCTATTCAATACGCAATTTGCTGTAGCACCAATAGAGCAGCTTTCTGATGGACGCTTTCTTCAAACCTACGTTAAGGCGCAAGGTTATTATCCTGTGACATCTTCAACGCAGTTAATCGCACGTGCAGAAGTCGGTATGGTGAATGGTAAAAATAGTGCACCTGCCGCATTCTTATTCCGTGCGGGTGGCGATCAATCTGTGCGCGGTTACGCTTATGAGAGTCTAGGTGTTAAAGAGGGTGATGCGACAGTAGGTGGGCGCTATTTAGTGACAGGTAGTGTTGAGGTTGTGCAATGGCTGACTAAACAGTGGGGTGCAGCGGTATTTGTGGATTTTGGTAATGCGGCTAATACGATTCAAGACCTAAAACCTGTTTACGGTTATGGTTTGGGTGCCCGCTGGAAAAGCCCAATAGGCCCAATAGGCGCAGATATTGCGTACGGTGAAGCGACAGGTGAATACCGTGTTCATTTTAATCTAGGGGTGGCATTCTAATGTTGAGACGCTACCTAACCGCCGTACTGCTAAGCTTCGCCATGCTTATGTTCACGCCTGCTCAGGGCGAAATGACTATCAGCGGTAACTCTAATTTAGATACACTTGATTACGATTTAGATAATATCCACCTCAAGCTAGAAAAGCTCGAATCTCGCTGGCAACTTTCGCCTGTAAGCGGTAAGCTTTTTGTAGAAAAACTGCGTGCGCGAAGGCTATTGATTACCATGCGCGGCGATGCTAAAAAAGTGGGTGATTCTGCACTACCAGAGCGCATTAAATTGCCTTTCCCAATCAAAATCCAGCGGGCTGAAGTGGTTGAAGTCGTGATTGAGACAGCAACCCAACGCCATACATTAAGTAATGTTCAATTTGATTTAGATGCTGATGCAAAAACAATACAGCTTAATAGATTGAGTGCGGCAACGCCTTATGGCCAAACAGAAGCCATGCTGAATATGGCGACTATCAGTCCGTTTGCGCTTACTGGTGTAGTAACTATTAAGCAGGACAGCAATAGTGGTTCAATGCCTTGTGATATAAAAACTAATTTATCGGGTAATCTAAAGACGCTAAAGTTTGACGCTAATGCAATGCTGGTTTTACAAAACGATCAACTTGCTCTTGTGCAGGCTGATAGTAAAAATGCTAGTTCGGTAGCGCACATCAATGCAACTGGCGAACTAGGGTTGTTGAACGAATATCCGTTGGTTGTACTGGCACAGATTAAAGATTTTCAACCTGAACGCTTAGGTAATTATCCTGCAGGGCAGCTAAATTTTGATATGAATCTGCAAGGCAAGCTAGCGCCTGAAGCTAATTCACTAGCAGGCCTGCAATTACAATTATCTGCTAGAGATAGCTACCTGCAAGTGCAAAACCAACGCCAGCCATTCACTAGTTTAGGTAAAATGATTTTTGTTAATGGTCAGCTCCGAGATGTAGACTTTAAAGCCGATATTGCCAGTAACTCTATCAAGGCCAGCGGTAATCTTGGTACGCCAGACAGCAAGCTTGAATGGCGGGCAGATTTACCTAATTTAAGCACGCTAGGTCAAAAGTTCTCTGGCGAGGCGCATGCGAATGGTTCACTTGCCGGCACGTTTGAAAATTTGGCATTACGTTTCGACTTAGCTGCACAGAAGCTAAAATTACCTGGCGATATACAACTAGCCAAATTGGATGGACAAGCAACATTGCTGGCAGGGGCGCTTGGAACTTTTGATGCAACATTAAAAGCGACGGGCTTAGAGATAGCGAATAATGCAGTGCTTGATGGCAGTATGACCTTGCAAGGCACGCGCGCTGCGCATCAGCTAAAGCTACAAGCGCTTGCACAAGACAAAGCGAATCCGTTGCAATTTGAAACTGTTTTACAGGGCGGCGTGGTAACAAATCAGTGGCAAGGGCTGATTCAAAAGCTTAGCTTAAAAGGTGAAACGCCAATCACGTTACAAGCACCAGCAAAGCTGAACTTGACTATGAAAGATATCGGTTTGGAGAATGCTGTTTTACAGCTAGCAAAAGGCCGCGCGGTGATTGATGTGTTAAACGTTGGAAGCAAAGGTTTTATCAGTAAAGGGTCTTTGAACAATATAGCGCTTGATGACATACCGCCTAGCTTGTTGAATCTGCCTCCGAGGTTGCAGGGTAATCCAGTTTTTTCAGGTAAATGGGATGTTAATGCAGTTGAATCCGTGAATGGCAGTATGGTTTTAAAATTAGAGTCAGGTGATTTAACGTTAACTAATGCTAGTGGTGTAGCAAAACCGATGGGCTTGCAAGAAGTGAAAGCTGAGTTGGCAATGCGTAATAATAAAGTAGATTTGGTCATGCTACTTAAAGGGCAGCAACTTGGTAACTTTGATGCCCATGTCACCACAACGCTTACCAAGGTTGAATCTGGCTTTTCACTCATGGCTAGTGCGCCGCTCACTATATCAAGTAGTGCACAATTAAATACCCTTGCCTGGCTGCCATTATCAGATTCACTGGCAGAGGCCAATTTGGATGGCGCATTAACCATGTCTTTACAAGCAAATGGTACAGTTCAAAAACCAAATCTGCGTGGCAGTGTAGTGGGTAAAAACCTGCAATTAATACTGCCATCACAGGGTGTTTCGCTAACAGATGGAACGCTGGATGCTGTGTTTGAAAATGATGAGCTACACATTACGCAGGCCGCTTGGAAAGGCGGTGAGGGCTATTTACGAACAAGTGGCACACTACTAATGGAAAACAAGCAACCTAAAATAGAGTTGAACTGGTTAGCGGATAAATTTACCGCAATCTCCGGCGCAGATCGACTATTAATATTGAACGGTAATGGCAAAACCACGCTTGCAAAAGACTTATTTTCTATCTCAGGTGATTTTAAGGTGGTAAAAGGTTTGCTTGAACTAGCAGATGATGATGTTCCGAAGCTTGAAGATGACGTAATTGTGCTTGGGCGTACGGAGTTAATAGCTGAATCCGCATTAAAAATCTTGCTAAGCGGTTTGCGAATTGACTTAGGTGATGACTTTACCTTGCATGGCCGTGGTTTAGATGCGCAATTGTCTGGTGCCGTGACTTTATTAGGCTTAACGCAATATCACCCGCATGCTGAAGGCAGTATCAGGGTTAAAAAAGGCACCTATATGGCCTATGGGCAAATACTCAATATTACGCGTGGCATTATTAGCTTCAGCGGTCCAATTGATAACCCAGGTTTGAATATACGTGCGATGCGTAATGCAACAACTGAAAGCGCAAGCTTAATAAAAACAAACGCAGAAACAGTGAACACTACGGGTGAGATTACTGGCAGTAATTTCAGTCAAACCAGTTCTTCAGCTAGCTATCAAACAGTCAATGCTGGCGTGGAAATCACAGGTAGCGGCCTTGATCCTGTCATTAAGCTGGTATCAGAGCCGAATGTGCCAGATACAGAAAAACTGTCCTGGTTAATGCTTGGACACGGCACAGATCAGGCCGGTAAAAACGATTTTGCGATGCTTTCATTGGCAGCAGGCGTAGTGTTATCTCAAAATGATTCTATGCCCCTACAAACAAAACTTGCACGGGCTGCGGGGTTAGATGAGTTTAGCTTTTCAGGGGCAGATGCCGAGACGGCATCACTCACCTTTGGTAAACGATTATCTTCCCAGTTATATTTGAGTTACGAAAAGAGTATCAGTGGATTATTAGATGTTGCTAGACTTACTTTTAATATTACCCCACGCTGGGCGATACAGGCAGAAACTGGTACAGAAAGTGCGGTTGATGCACTCTATACTTTTAGTTTTAAATAGTTCTAGATACTAAAAAATGTTTATTACTTAAGCATTGCAGTATCAAATAATTTAGCTTGGTTTTTACCGCTTTTCTTTGCTTGGTACATTGCCATATCGGCGTTGATTACTAGCAGTTTTTCATCTTTACCGTGCTGCGGATAGATAGTTACGCCAATACTGGCAGATACATATACATCGGTTTTTGTATCGTTTGCAGATTCTGAATTTGTAATGGTAATGGGTTTAACCACTGCCTCAACAATTTTATTGGCAACTAAAAGGGCATCACTTTCATCTTCTATGATTGGTAGCAGAATCACAAATTCGTCGCCCCCCATTCTGGCTACGGTGTCTGATTCACGTACGCAGTTAACTAAGCGTTGCGCCACTTGTTTAAGTACTTTGTCGCCAGCTTCATGGCCATATAAGTCATTGATTTCTTTGAATTGGTCTAAATCAATAAACATCACGGCGAGCATTTTTTTCTCGCGTTTAGCATAAGCCAAAGCCAGCTTAAGCCTGTCGTTAAGCAATGTACGGTTTGGTAGATTTGATAAAGTATCGAAGTGTGCTAGGTTCTCTAGCTTGCTTTCAAGTAATTTTCTGGCGGTGATGTCGGCATGTGTACCCACCATGCGTACTGGTTTTCCATGACTATCCCGCTTTACTATCATGCCGCGCGATAATACCCATTTGATACTTTTATCCTTGCAGATGATTCTATGCTCATGAATGTATTTTTGGGATTTCCCAGTTAAATAGTCATTCACCGCTTCGTTCATTGAAACTACATCGTCTGGATGAATGCGGTTATTCCAAGCGAGTGAACTGGTTTTAATGTCATCGTCACTAAAGCCGAACATTTCTTTATAACGACCTGATAGATGCGCCATGTCGTTATTAATATCCCAATCCCAAACACCATCACCCGCACCCTCTAACGCAAATTTCCACAGTTGTTCACTGGCTTTTAATTTTGACGCATGCCTAATGCCACCGACCACTAAACTCACTAGTAGGACTAGGACAATAGCAATTTCAATGATATGTAGGTTGTAATTAGTCATCTTTAAAACGATTAACTTATATAGATTGAATAACTTTTAAATCATCAATAATCTGTTGTGAATGGTTGGATGTATCTACACTGGTATATATCTTAGCGATTTTACCTGCAGGGTTAATTAAAAACGTATAGCGTTTAGCAATTTTTAGCACATAAAAATTGGTTAATGCATGATAACTATCAGCGACGCTGCCGTTAGTATCTGCCAATAGCGGAAAAGGCAAATGATACTTTTTAGCAAAATCAGCATGTGAAGCGCTATTGTCCACGCTAATCCCTACCACTTTAGCGCCTAATTTTTCTAGTTGCGTCATGTCATCTCTAAAATGACAAGCTTCTTTAGTACAGCCAGGGGTGTCATCTTTTGGGTAAAAATACAGCACTAAGTATTTACCGCTGTAATCAGATAAATAATGTGTTTGGCCTTGTGCATCATTCAGCGTAAAACTGGGAGCATCATCACCAATTTGTAAGGGGTGGCTACTGGATGCGTAGCTACGATACCCAACAAAAGCTAACAATAAAACCCCGACATAAAATAATAGCTTAAGCATCATGAAGTTAACCCTGTGTAGTTTTATAATTAATATATCTATTGGTGTATGTAAATGGCAATAAGTTTATGTTAACACTAATGGGGGATTTGAATTTTACACAAATAGAGCAAACTGTTCAAAATGCACTGGTTAATACATAAGGTGAATGATTAAGTTCGTTTAAATCTGACGATTTATTATGTTGGGAGCATTGAGATGAAAAACAAAGCTAGGTTTTTACAGCTATCACTTGCATTGTCTTGCACGATATTTTCTCTAGCCGGTATACCTTTAAACGCCGCGACGATACAGGTCACTGGTAATGGTTTATTCCCGCAACAAAAGTCCAATGAGGCCTCACAAGCTACGCAAGATGTTAAGCAAACTGAACCACAGGGTAAGATTTATTATGCAGAAGCGTTAATGCCAGAATCTGTTCCACCTGAAGTTTCCCCGCCCGATGCAACACCGCACATGGATATGAGCGACATGCCAAAGCCAAACCTAGCTTTAGTGCCGCCGTTTGCTACTGGCTACGACACACTCAGAATACGTGATACCGAAGAACTGCCTGCTGAAAGTCGAGAAGATAAAGGCGCATTCCGCGTGTCTTGCGATTACTCGCATATGAACAATGATGATGCGATTGTTTATCCAAATCAACAAGGTAAAGCGCATCTACATGTTTATTTTGGAAACACCAGCGTGAATTATCTATCTACTGCGGAAAGCATACGCACTACTGGTAATAGCACTTGCAACGGCGGTATTATGAATCGTACCGCCTATTGGGCGCCCGCCATGATAGACACTGAAAGTAATACGCCACTCAAACCACGTAACGCACTCTTGTATTACAAGCACGGTAAAGTCCAGGAAATCCCGCGTGGACTTAAAATGATTGCTGGTAACATGGCATCAGATTCAGCACAACCGTACGAATGGTTTGAATGTAACGAAAAATACTCCTCACGCAGGCCTTATTTGGTGAGTTGTAATAATGGCGGGTTAGTCACTGTCTCTGTCACGTTCCCCGACTGCTGGAATGGTAAAGACCTAGACAGTGCAGACCATAAATCCCATGTGGCTTATTCAACGAATGGCCGATGCCCTGGCTCACATTCTAAAAAGCTACCTACTTTGAGCATACTCATCTACTATCCTGTCACCAGCGACAAAGGTACTGCCAATTGGCGCTTATCCAGTGATAATTACCCAAAAGATAAACATGCAGGCTATAGCTCTCATTCTGACTTTATCATGGGTTGGGATGAAGATATCCATAAGGCCTGGGTTGAAAATTGCATCAATGCAACGAAAGATTGCCACGCGCACTTAATCGGTGATGGCAGGACGTTTTACTAAGAAGTCTAACGATTAAATACCTGGTCGTTAGTCTGATTTATCTACGCTGATGTTTACAATGAAGTAGAAGCAAGGTAAGTTACTGAGCAAAAAATTTATTAAAACTCCTGTAAAGCATTATAATGCTTGCCTTCTGGAACATCACGCCCTCGTAGCTCAGTGGATAGAGCATCCCCCTCCTAAGGGGAGGGTCACACGTTCGATTCGTGTCGAGGGCACCATTAAATCAATGACTTATAAAATTTTTTTAGTAACAATATTTTATTGTGCAACCATAGTGCAACCAAGTTTACAAAATTTAAAATAGTAATGATAGCGAACTTTTAATCCGTTTGTCGTGGGTTCGATCCCCACACGCCCTATCAATAGAATCAAAGTGTTACGTAAAAACGTAACCCTTTGTCATCTCATTAGTAGCCGAATAGTAGTATTAATATGTGGCTATATTTAGCTTAATTTTGGTAGTAAAAATCAAACTGCATAGCTATGGCTTGAAGTCTTAACCCGTGTCTCCCTGGTTCGAGCCTAGGTCGACGAGCCATATTATAAATGCTTCCACATGATAGTAGAGGCTTTTTTTATTTAAAAAGTAGCCTATTGGTAGGGTTTATTTTGCAATCATTTAATCTTTTTTATAAATGGCGATTATCAATTTAACCATTCAATTTAAATGGTATAGATAGAGAATAAGATTCATCAATGGGTTTTCCATCAATGGTAGCGGGGTTGAAATGCCACTGTTTTACAGCATCTTTTGCCGATTGATCCAGCATAGGATAACCGCTACTGGATTTTACCTCCACCATTCCTGCCTTGCCGTCTGCTAACACCAATACTGTAAGCACTACCGTACCTTCTTCATTAAGTCGTCTAGACTGTGTTGGGTAATCAGGCTTCTGATTGGTTTTTGCATAAGATGCAGAGATTGAAATACCCGTTTTAACGACTGGGGCGGTTTTCTGATCCGTTGATACCGCAATTAACGGATTATTAACAATTCCTTTCGGTGCATCAATTGGGGGTGTTAATGAAATTTTCTGATGAGAAACCTCCTCTTTCGCTTCAATTGGCATAGTGGCAATCACATCTTTAATTTGTGGCTTGGGAATTTCAGATAGCGAAGCCTTTTTTATATCGATAGCAACTAATTGCTGAACTTTTGGTAGTTTTTCAGGTGGCGCAAAGGCTGGTTTCGCTTTTTCCTTAATTACTTTCTGAGCTTCGATTTGTCTCGATGGTCTTGGAATTACTTTACTCTGGATGATTAGTTTGCTTTCCTCCATAAGCACGGACGAATGAGCCTGCATCAAGGTCACCAAAATAGGAGTTTGAGTGTTCTGGATGACTATCAGTGGTTTGCGATGATTCATCACCAAGCCTAATGCAGCAAGATGAACACTTACTGAAACTATTAAAGCCATTGGCAATAGATGCCCAGTTAGAAATGAAGTTAGCCTGTTCACCGCTGTTTTAAAGTCCAACTTCATTTTTAAAGCCTTAGTTACATCACAGCTTAGAAGTTGACTATCAGGTTAAGCCGGAAGGATCGTGACTCAATGGGATGCAAATGCACGTCGTTGACGCCTTCTGCAGGTTCACCTGGTAAACGTGAAGTGTAGTAATAATCAATAGCCGAATCCTTACGGTTGGTTAGATTATATCCTTCCAAGTTTACCCGCGCCCTAGCTGAAATCTTGTAACCAATACGACCATTTAGCGTCATCGTACTTTTTGAACGCACACTATTATCCTCAATCAGGGGCCGTGGCCCGAAATACCTTAGCTGTAAGCCGCCATAATAGGGTCCCAGATCGTCAATGGACATAGCTAGGGAAGCTACCCCTTCGATGGCTCCAGGGATTCGGTTGCCGACAGGGTCGAAATTGCGGAAGCGGGCACGAGCATAAGCGATATCAGCATCCAATGTCATCCAGTGTGTGGGTTTGTAGTAATTGGAGAATTCAAATCCCTCTCGGCGACTGGGCCTTCCGGTATCAGCCGTGGAACCAGCATCACCTTGGAATAGTAGCTCTGAATCGAAATCCAGCTGGTAAATGGCAAGGCTGGATTGCAGGCCAGGAATAATCTCTGAACGTACCCCGACTTCCATGCCGTTAGAACCGACTATTGGCTGTTCTCTGGTTGCGCGAGCAGTTGGATTTTTGGGATCAACGGAGATGGTAGTCCCACGCGCGTCATTGCTGTGAAATCCGCTGCCAATATTGAAGTAATATTCGGTCTTTGCCCAAGGACCGAAGATCAGACTCAGCTTAGGGCTAGTCTTGGTGTCACGTGCAATACCAGAATTGATATCGAGATTGCTGCTCACATCATTGTGATAGTAATCTTCACGAATGCCAGCAATACTGCGAAATTTGTCTGTCCAGTAAGTTGTGTTTTGTAAATAGGCACTAAGACTGCTCTCGATAATATGGTCCTCACGAGTAGTGGATATGCGTTGGCGAGCCTTGGTATTAAATAAGCCGTTATGAATATCATCGTTCTGAAATTGCATACCTACAGTATTTTCTGATTTCAAGCCAAACACAGGCATTTGCAAGGTATGCGCCGCATTGAAAGCGGTCGTCCAACGCCGATCTGGTTGGTTGAATTGATCACCATTGACAGGATCATCAAGAAAATAGGTAAAGTTAGAATACAGGTCAAGTCGATTATGAATGACATAAGCGTTAATATTAGTGGATGAAGTGGAGGTGGATTGACGCCAGGCCGCTGATAAACTGTAACGGTGCGATTCTCCTCCGTCTGATTGATCAATAGCATCAAATCGATTTGAGAGAAAACCAGAATCAAGGGCGCGTCGGGCAATCTGGTCAGTAGCATTCCACTTGGCGTTGTAGGCCATAGCCGTCACATTGAAACCGTTTGCAGAATTCCCTTCGCTAAAGCGCAAAACGCCATTGATTTTTTTATAGTCATCAGGATGGGTAAAAGGTCCATCATTATGATATACCTCAAGCGCATAAAGTAAATTACCGTCTGCTTTCTTCAGCGAATCGGCCACTAAAATACGTGCAAAACCGTTTTCCCCAATTCCTAAGCTAGCAATACCTTGGGCTAGGGTGTCTGCATAATTAATTGAAACCGCACCCGCAGATGAAAAATCGCCTTCATCCGCATAGTAAGGACCTTTTTTATATTCCAGACTAGAAGTTAATTCCGGGATAAGAAAGTTAAGATCGGTCCAGCCTTGGCCGTGTGAGTGGCTGCGTTCATTGACCAACATGCCATCTACTGTCGTTCGCAGATCTGTACCATGATCAAGATTGATTCCGCGCAGATAGAATTGATTGGCTTTACCTTCACCACTATGCTGACTGACAATCAAGCCTGGCGTGGCTTCAAGCACTTCTCCTGGCCTGTATACGGTTCGGGCTTCCAGTTGTTTTTCCGTGATGATGCCAGCACTAGCAGCATCCACTATGCCAAGCTGGCTAGTTCTGGAGGCCTCAACCGTAACTGACTCAAGAATTTTCTCTGTCTCGTCAGCATAGGCGCAAAAAGAAATATTAATACCTAATGCCGTTAAAAAAAGTGCATTAAAGCCGGAAGCCAAACCTCTGTTTAGGGACGAGAGTAACATTCAAAATTCCTTTTACAATCAATTTTTAAGTGAATGTCATAACAGTATTAAAAAATAAATTCGTCATACCGGCAAATTTCAAGTCAAAAAAATTTCAATCAAAATTAACCAAGCTAATAAAATTATTATTAATATTCTTACTATTAATAAAACTCTTAATTTTATATACGTACGCTATCGCAAAATGGATTCATTTTGAAGATTTTTCTACCCCTAGACTGTAAAGTATTTAACACCCTCAATGAAAGCAGTAGACCCGAAATTGACAGATAACCTGTTTTTTTTACTATTTCGGATTAAAACCAAAAGTAGTTAGTCAAATTTTATTGTCCCGTATTGATGAATCCGTACAGTTATTGACAGAACTCCAAGGGGCCTAAAAAACTAGGCCCCTTTTTTTGAAATTCCCCTTTATTCCAATTCAACGGCTTTAATGGTGGTCCAACAAATTCATTTTTATAAATTACGTTTACCTGCGTACAGTTGGGTGATGACTTTACAACCCATTGATGAATTCTGGTTGGGATCATTACGCTACCCATTTCCACACCTATGATCTCGTAACCCTTAGGTTCTGCGTAACAGTTAGGTTCATCACTCCATAGGCGTGCAATCTTCAATGGGCAATCTTTACGACTTACCGTTGCGCCACCCATCAATTTAATAAACTTCTTCCAATTAGCAGAATCTGCCGCTTGCCAAGCCTCAAATAGTAAACCTTGTAAGCTATCTCCTTGAATTCTTCTCAGTTCGCGATACAGCGTCACAGGAGGGCCTCCAACTTGCTGAAATTGACGGATACCCCATACAGATGCCCAATTACTAATTCTTTTAGCTGAATCCTTTGCATCCTCCCAATATAGATCGTCATCAATGCCATAGCCATCGATATTTTTAGAAATATATTTAGCGATATATCCAGTAGCACTACCTTTTGTAGGGTCTATATGTAGTTCAGTAAAGCGATGCTTCTTAGCACCATTTTCAGTTGGACTTTCTTGCATGGCATATTTACGTAATACTGCGCTAACAGTTTTAACATGCTCTTTTGCAATGAATAA
The DNA here is from genome assembly GCA_046590165.1 of Methylotenera sp. Classification (GTDB taxonomy): domain Bacteria; phylum Pseudomonadota; class Gammaproteobacteria; order Burkholderiales; family Methylophilaceae; genus Methylotenera. The sequence goes on along the minus strand of JBKJUR010000046.1, from coordinate 43,668 downwards.
CAATACATGCCAATGCGGTGTTGCATCATGATGAGGTTCTACAGCTCTAAAGCCATAATATAAGCAACCATCACGCGCGAGTTGCGCTCTCATTTTTGCCCAGAGATTAGTTAGGTATTGTTGCGCTTCTCTTGGTGTCGTTCCATCGTATTTGGGATTAGCTTGGCCAGATTTGGATCGTCTAGGATGCATGCGAGAAGGGCAGGTAATGGTATACATGACTGCATGATGCCCACACGTTTTAGAGAATTCTTCTGTACCTCGTATCCTTACCATTAATTCTGCACGGCGATTAGCAGGATTAGCTAAAGACAGATCAATTAATTCTTGTAAGTTATATTCTTGACCTAACTCATTTACCATTTCACATCTTTGCATTGCCAATCTATTTCGGCGTTTTTGCTGCTGCTTTCTTTGATTAGATTCCTCACTGATATAAATACCTGCTTTTCGATGCACTAAGCCTAAGCCAATCGCATGTTGTTCTACGTTACGTAACGTTATATTACGTAACATACGACGCCACCAATATTCGTTACATAGGCGATTTAATGCGCCAGTAACTGATAACGTAACATTACGTTGGAGTTTGGGTTTTGCTGTTACGGTATCCGTAACGGTACTATTACCGTTACAGGAAATTGATAACTTGGAATTCAGATTTATTGCTGTAACGGTTAGAGGGTTTTTGATCACTTCCATTGGATAAGCTAGTGGAGGATTTATCCCGTAACGATTACGGATATAAGGCACTAAATTGTTATACGCTGATTCAGCAGTTTTAAACTGTGAGCGCATATAAGAACAATCCTTTGCTGCTTTCTTAGCAAAGGCCACTAGATCATCATCATTTGCTGCGAGTGATATTGAAAGTGCAGATAACTCATCATTGATGTCTAATAGGTACTCGTTACCGAAAGCACGACCTTGTTCTTGATGTATTGAGTAATAGCGTTCTGCAACTGGTACTGCAAACCTATCAGGTAGATGATCCAGAATATTACGTCTGAAAGGCCAGTCACATACTCCTTGTTCATCGGCTTTATGAGCAATGATTTCAGCTTTGGAGGCATCCGCTGGAAAGGGCAGGAATGGGTCTAACTTGCTACGGTTGGCGTAACTCATTTCAATTATTGCCAAAACAGCTATGGGATATTGTGCTGCGATTAATAAATGCAGCAATCTCATTTTCGCAATAACGAACTAATCGACCAGCTTTTATGTAAGGGAGGTTATAACGACCAGTGCAGCGCCATACTGCAAGTGTGTGAGTATTAACCCCAAGAATTTCAGATACTTGTTCTGCTGTTAGTAGTTTGGTATTCATTACGTTTCACTTCCTTTGTTGTTTGTTAGTGCAAGTGCACAAACGCAATTAAAGGTGAAATGAAACTAATAAAAAATTACAGCAAATAGATCCTAAATAGGGGTATTTCGTAATGCTTTGAGGAATTTAGTTGATAGAGAATAGTTTATTTAACATATTGTTTTTATTAGACTTTGTTCCCCTCTTAAACTTCAGTCCAATATCAGTAATATCATTGTCGAAAGTTCCAGCTGTAATTTTTTTATATACAGGATTTATAGTACCCAAAACCTTCAAAAAGTCTGATTTAGTCACTGCAATTTCCTCTTTACTCCACTCAATATTATTTTTTCTGGCACGTATTTCAGCCTCAAGTGCAAATGCCTTAATTGCCTTTTGCCTATCTCTTTTGAGTATTTCTCTGGAGTTGTTTGCTTTTGTAGTTTTAAGCGCTGGTGGAATAGATGTTTTTGGATAAACAAGTGTTATTAATTGTGGATGTATTTTTTCTTTTTTTCCCAATAGCCAACGTATCCATTCAAATGGTTTTACACGCCATTGTTTAGGTTTTACTTCTTTATTGGTCAAGGTTAAAGAATGAGTTGCACAACTTTGCACCAGTTCCCAAAGTTTGGTGTCTCTTAAATTTAAGAAACCTTCAGCCTCTGGTTTTTCCCCTTTAATTAAAGGCATAGCTTCGTCATAAATTAGCCATGTGTCACGCTTCAGCCATTCTTCAAAAAAGTTATTTAATTCAATCTCATTTTTATGGGCTTTTTCTAATCTATTGGCGTGTGCTGCTAACTGCGACTGTTTTGCTTCTCGCGCACGTTGCTCAGGACTTTTCCTGGCTTCATTTGCGGTTACCACTTCTGAATAAGAAGTAACAATCAAACCGAGTACTTCAGCTATAGAAGGTTTAGAGCTGGGATCTGCTTTATTATTTCTAAGTTTGTTTGTTACTTCTTGTAAAATTTCATTAGAGGTTTTCACAGGTATGGTTTGTTTTTCTTTTTCGTTCATAGGGGTATCGCACACTCTTTATTTAGATTGTTCTATTTCCCAATATTGTTCAAACTTTCGACGGGCATAAATATATCGATTGCCGCATGTCACTGCATTTTCTGTATCGCCGCATTCAACACTTTTTTTATAATCGCGATTCCAAATTGCTTCTTTACGCGCTTCCTCGCTTATATTTAATAACTTTTGTTGGTCTTGCTGTTGGGTTAAAAGTTGCTGTGATCGAGCATTTTGAATTCTGATTTGTTCTAGTAAAGCTTGATCATGCTTTTGTTTTTCTAACAAGGCCTTATATGGATCTACTGGATTTAGTGGTGTTCCTTGATTCTTGGGTTGTTGAAGATTGGAGGTGTTTAAAAGTTGCACTTTGTTCATTACATTGTTAATTCCAGATTTACCCCAGACGGCAATGCCAATTAAAATAATCGCAAAAAATACGATTTGAAGTAAAGTTGAGTTGGCTTGATTTTTAGCGCGATTAAAAAATGCTTGCTGACCATCTGCTAACCATTCTGGCTGGCTGGCTGTTGAGTTTGTGCTTAATGTAGCATTATTTAAGAAAACTTGCTTTATCGTTTCCACTTCTGGCATTGCTTCTGCGTGCCATCTTATCAAAGGCACTTTTGCTGCCGCTAAATTACTGGTTTTTTTATAATCTCGTTTTATCGCATCATCATTGTCGTGAGTTTTATCATCTAACTCAATGGCTGCCACAATCAGAAAGTTTTTTGTGCATATTAAATAGTCGACACTTTGCTGCGCTATAGGGTTAAACCATTTGTTGTGATGTTTGCCGCTTGTTAGGGAGCAATCAATTTTAAGGAAGCTGGATAGCTGCACCTGTGCCAAAACAATGTATTCAGGTAATGCTTCAATTAATTGATGATAAAAATCAGTTTCTGTAGCTGTAAGTGGATTTTTTGAAACATAAGGTCTTAGCTCAGCCTCTGTGTTTTTCTCTTGGTTTTTTGGTATTGCTAATAAGAAAAAAACTATACCTAAGAATACTAGTAAGAGAATTAAGGTCACTTTTATTAGTTTTTATTGAGTTATGGAAGCATAGCATTAGTTTATTTTAAACATTGCATTTGATGCAGCATTCACTGCCTCTCGCACTGGATCAAGATTAAGTCTTGCATAAATCAGGGTTGCATCTTGGCTTTTATGGCCTAATGCTTTCCCTATCATTTGTAGACTTGCACCTTGTGCTGCCATGAAGCTACCAAAGGTGCGTCTAAGGTCATGAATTCTTAAGTTCTGGATATCAGCTTCTTTTAATAAGTTTGCCCATGCTCTTTTGGGCTCCTCAAGATGACCACTTTTAGAGGTGGCGGAAAATACCCATTCACTCTTTTCAGTTTGACGCCTTTTGTTCAATATTTGAAGCGCCATGTCAGTAAGTGCTACTTGATAGGGTTCTCCATTCTTAGTGTCAGGTACTCGCCAAATTGCTTGGGGTAAATTAATATCGTTCCATTGCATCGTGAGTACATTGGTTTTTCTTGCACCCGTCGCCAATAACATCATAAAAAAATCTTTCATAATTTGGCTTTGTAACTTAGAGGTTGCAATAAGAAACCTTTGTAATTCATCTCCATACAAAAAGCGATCACGAGAAACCTCAGGATATTTGGGGATTTTTTCTGTTAGATTCTTCTCGCCGAAAAGCTCCCAGTCAATAGCACGATTGAACATAGCGCGGAGTAGGGCTAGTCCAATATTAGCGGTAGCTGGACTAATCTCCCTTGCTAATTTTGCTACGTGTGATTGAACCTCAGTGCGCTTAATTTCAGATAGTCTTTTATTACCCCAATGAGAGAGATACAGACGGTAATTACTTTCTGCATTCTCAGGGCGCTTATTACGTGCTAGGGCGTGCCTTTCCATATAGACCTTGTGCAGATCATCTAAGGTTAGTTCTGTTCGCCGCATGCGTTTAATATCGTTACGGTTGATCCCAGAGTCTAATTCGCTATTAACTTGACCTGCTCTTGTTCGGGCTTGCTCGATTGTGGTATCTGGATATCAGCCTATTAAAATACGTTCTGTTCTTCCTTGATGTTTTCGCAATACATAAAAGGTCTTAATGCTTTTAGAAACCATGACAAAAAGACCACGCGCTTTGTCATCGTAAAACATCGAACGCATTTTATTTTCTTCTAAAACAAGATTGTCTATTATGGCTTTGGTAAAACGAATTTTATTCATTTATAGACCCACCCTTAGCGAGGGGTGTAACAGAAACATCGTTTTTTGTGTAAAAAAATGTATAACAACTACATTCCATGAAATGCATGGGCTTTTATTCAGTGCAACCATTGTGCAACCTTTTAAATGAAAATATACGAATATTTATGAATCTTGGTGAATCTTGGTGAATCGAATAATATCAGTAACTTGCTGATTATAAAAGGTAGATATAGATAAATATATAAAGGTGAATGTTGGGGAATATCTATAAAAACTTTCTCCTAAGGGGAGGGTCACACGTTCGATTCGTGTCGGGGCGCCACAAAAAAAGCTGACTCCCGAAGGGATATAGACTTTAGTCTATTTATTCGCTTTTTGGAGCAACCAAACGGTTTCCGTTGATGCAACTTTCCCCTTAAATCCACCCACGACGCTCTTCGTTTCAACTGACTTCAATTGGTATGAAGTTCCATAATGTTGCTTTATCTCATCCTCACTGATTGAAAAAGGTGGGCCATCCATTTGCAGTTGGTCGTATTCATAAGAGATTAGTAACTGTGGTGCTGCATTGGATATACTCATCAGGTGAGACGTGTATTGTTCTCGTATCCCTGCAGGCAGGGCAACTAAAGCAGCTCGATCGTATATTGCGCTTATGGAACCAAGATACTCAGCAGATACATCAAAAATATCACCTACTAATATGTCGATATCTTTAGCGCTGTAATGGGTTAATTTCCCTAGTTTGGAAATTTCTGGCGCTAAGCCAAGCTCTATAAACAACTCCTTAATAGCGAGTTCGCTTAATTCTGCGCCAATAACTTGATAACCGCTGGCAAGTAACCAAGCAAAATCTCGTGTCTTGCCACACAACGGCAGGAAGACTCGACTGCCCTTTGCCAGATTTAATTTTTCAAAATGTTGTATTAGTAACGGGTTTGCTTCATTTTGATGAAATCCAATTTCACCTCGTTCCCATTTTTGATGCCAAAAACTTGCTTCCATATCAACTCCTCAAAATATACAAGTGTAAATAACATACCACCAATTTACTGGCACAAGTGTTGTACTAGGTTATGTTCTGAGATAGGATAAAGATTCAAGTGGACTTTAAGTCAAGTATTAATTACGGCAGGTCAAATAATGGATATAGCTGAGGTCGCAAAAACATCTGGGTTACCGGCCTCGACGTTACGGTTTTATGAAGAAAAAGGATTGATCAAGTCAAGTGGTCGCAATGGTTTGCGCCGTATATTCAGCATTAATGTTATAGAGCGGTTGGCTTTAATATCTTTGGGGCGTAGCGCAGGCTTTTCACTTGATGAGATATGTGAAATGTTTACTGAAGAGCCTGTCATTAATAGAGACCTACTATTAACCAAAGCAGACGAGATAGATAGTAAAATTAAAGAGCTAACCGCTATGCGTGATGGACTTCGTCACGCAGCGGTCTGCAATGCGCCAAACCATTTTGAATGTTCAAAATTTCTTCGTCTCCTCAGCGTTGCTGGTAAAAATAGGTTGAGACAAACCAATAGATTGAAGGAAAACAATTCTAAGTGACATACGCTGACTTTCATTGGATTACTACTTCTGTGCTAGACAATGTGGCGCAACAACTCGGGAGTTCTCTAGGATTGGTTATTCGACCTCGTCAGATTAGCAAATAAAATACTAAACCTAGTTAAGGTTAATCAACATAACTGTAAGAAAATCCCATGAACACTAAAAATTCCAACACTGCAGATGAAGTGATGTGCGCTTGTAGCGGCACTAAGCGTGGCAATATTCAAAGCCTGTTCGAGCAAGGTATGGATATGGATACTATTTCCCAATGGACTGGCGCTATCTCGGGCTGTGGTGGTTGCGAATGGGATATTGCAGAATTTCTGAAGGATCTTGCCGAAAAACAGAACACTAGTTTGTAAGTTTGGTTGGATTTAACAGTAGGTATATAACTTAATAATCAAACACGTCAGGTTTGTGTAAGGTTTTGGGATTAAAGTGGAATCGTAGTAAAAACCTTTACTTACGAAACCAAAGGATTTATATCATGAAAAAATTATTATCATTAGTTCTAGTACTTGCGTTTGGTTTTGCTACTGCATCAGCAATGGCCTGTCCAAAAGGCGAGGTGTTAACAGGTGGTACAGGTAAGCACCATAAAGGCGGCACATGTACTTCAAAAGTAGTTAAAGATGTAGCGCCTATGGCTAAAGACGCACATGCTAAGAAATAAATCCGTTAAATAATAAAACCGCCAATTAGGCGGTTTTATTATTTAACGTTGCTTGAAAACGAATTACTAGTTTTGACCGATTGACAATAAGCGACCCAAAGTGAACGTCAATCCGAAGTTTTAAATTTGATCAATTTCGCAAGCGGTGTGAGTGACTCTTGCCAGCCAAGGTAGTAAGCTCAAGCTGCTACCTCCCTCTGCAAACGTATAACAGACATTAAGCTACAAGCATAATATCTTTGAATATTTGTTAAATGCAGGGATCTCGAGGATTTTTCGTCAAAAGCTTATACATTTTTTAGTCAGTTTTAAACTTGCCAAATCAGTATTTCAAGCTACTTCTTTGTTTTGTTAAGATTAATTTATACTTAAATTACATGAAATATCTGTAGACTTTTATATGTTACAGACAAGTAAATAGTTTGTAAGTAATTGATATTAAAGGATGTGATTTTTAGATTGTCATGCAGTATTCAGACGAGTTATGCACACTATCTAAAGCTTTACATTAAGTTGGCTAAAAACTTCTTACAAATCAATGGGCGATTTTAAGTTATTGATTTTAATGAATTAAATAATTGGTTACTATTTATACTGTTTTTAAAAAAGCCTTATAAAACGGTAGGTTACAATTTAATTTCACAGATAATCACAGAGTTATCCACAGAATTTGTGGAGAGAATTTTAGGTTTCAGTAATTGATTAAATAGTCAATTTTTTAAATTATTTATTTTATTTGACAGTACAAACTAGCTGTCTCGTTGCTGAAATTTCCGTATTAACCCCACATGCGACCAAAGTTAATTTATTTCGCTGCAACTTTGTAGAGTTTGGACATTACTGTAAAACATTACCGTAAGTGGAGTCTGACAGAAAGTAACTCATTCATCCTATATCGGCATTATTTCAAAATCTTAAAAATAGAGTTTCAAGCTGAAATTATAAAAGCTGTATTTTTAATGAGGAGAACAAGTATGTTGAATAACGACGATGCTATATCAACCCTTAATAAATTAATTGAAATTTCTAGAGATGGTGAAGATAGTTTTCGTAAAGCAGCAGAAAGTGTTGACGATTCGCAACTGAAAAGCTTTTTTTTAAGTAGATCAAGAGAAGTAAAAGAAGGTCTATTTGAACTGCAAGAATCAGTTCGCGAACTTGGCGGTACACCTGCCGATTCAGTATCGATAAGCGATTATTTACACCGTCGTTGGGTTGACCTTAAAACCGCTATTTTGACTAATGATAAATTAGCTGTTCTCAACGAGATTGAACGTGGTGAAGACGCTGCGTTGAATGCGTATGTTGAAGCTACGAATGAAGCGCTGCCACCACATGTGATGCTATTAGTTTTACGTCAATTGAATGGCGCACGGCGAAACCACCATCAAATAAAACAGTTGCGTGATGCCGCTGAGTTACAAGCACATTAAGTTGCTATTTTAATTATATGTATAAAGGAATCAAAATGAATAAATTAATTTCTTACCTATTTGCTGCAGCACTTACAGCTAGTGCATTTTCTGTTTATGCTGCTACTACACCTGACAATACTGATGATGGAAGCCATATAGGTACTTCAGAATCCCTACAACATAAACAGCAGGATTACCGTACAGATAAAGGACCGACTGAACTAAGTACGGACGCTGTAAAAGATGACAGTAGTAGCTTAGGCAATGCCGATTCTCCCCAACATGTTCAGCAGAACAGGCGTACCGAAAAAGGTGTGTCACAAAACCCTTCGGAACGTCAGACTAAGAAAAACAAAGTCATGAAAGCCAAAGAGAAAAACAGTGGTACAACTAAAGGGAATCAAATACAACCTACTGAACCAGAAAATGCAGCACCAGCAACAAAATAACCGTCATTGTTAACAATCAAAAACAGGATAATTTTGATGATATTATATTTTGCACTTCGTCATTCAAGGTAATCCTGTTTTTATTTAAAATTGACCTTACGTATATTTTCATACCAAAAATATTTAAGCACTAATTGGCTTAGTTCCAATGATGGATTTCTCCGTTAAATAATATCTTAATTGATAGAATTCATTCCATACGCTCTATTTCCGATACATAATTGAATTAAGCAGACTCAGCTTCTTGCTTAAGCTTTAAGCAGGTTTTTGATATACTTTCGCCATGCTGAAGTAGTCAGACTTCTTGTATCTAACCTTAATGAGTTCAAACATGAAATTGTATCCAGTAACAGTAGTAGACAACTTTTATGAAAATCTTGATGCTATTAGAAAATTTGCGCTAGCTCAAAAATATAAATTTTGTCATGAAAGACCGGATATTAAGCATGTGTATCCTGGCTCTAGAACATTAGATTTGTTTGATTTGGATGTTGAATTGCACGAAAAAATCTGCAAAAAACTAGTATCAATATTCCATAACACTGAACATGATTATATGAGATGGGCTATTTCTACTAGCTTTCAGAGTGTTACAGAGGAGTTTGGTAAAGGTGTACTTCATACCGATACGGATACAATATTTGCTGCTGTGCTTTATTTAACACCTAATGCACCTTTAAATTCAGGTACTTCTTTATTTAAGAAAAATGAGAAGTTTAATCAAGAAAAATACTCGCACGCTTTAGAGCAAAATGACGCGCTGTTTAAAGCTGGAAAAAAAGTCATGTCTACAGACTATCACAGCATGTTTGATGAAGTTGTGAGAGTAAACAATGTCTACAACACACTAATATTGTATGAAGGCGACACTTTTCATGCCGCTAATAAGTTTTTTGGTAATTCATTAAAAACATCCAGGCTTGCCCAAGTGTTTTTTATCAACAGAATTGATGCTCAAAAAGAAAGCTCATTTCCACTTAATAGAAAGAAAGCAGTTAAAGTATAAATACAGTTCAATACTTTTAACTACCTACCCAAACGTACTATCGTGCGTAAAAATGACATCACAGATAATTTAGGGCTATATAAAAATGTATTGTTGACAGATGCTTTGAGTTTTTTTGACACCTTCAAGTATTTGTCTATTAACTTTGGGGGGAATTATGATGAACGTATTTTTCTCGTTAATTGGTCAATTTATTTATGACGAGGCAGGCGTTACGGTCATCGAGTACGGACTGATTACCTCGCTTATCGCCCTCGTGCTTACTGGGGCACTCGCTAGAACTGGTGAAAGTGTTGACTGTATTGCAACACCAGCTACTTGTAGCTAATCTCATTGTTTTTTGTCGTACTGATGTCATCCAAACCTTTTAGCTAATTTTTTGCGGTTTTTTCTTAATCAAAAAATACTTAAAAAAACTTTAAACAGCATTAAAAACACCCTTCATTTTTAGTCACTCACCATACCCATTCGGGCTATTGTATAAAAAAATAGCAAGCGTAGATTAATCCGCAAGGTAGTAACACATTGATTACAAGAGATTTCTGGATTTTTATTCAGGCCTATTTGCTTTATAAAAATTTAAATTCCGATCAAGTGTTACACCCAATCGTTCCATTATTTCTAGACGCTAAAGGAGAATTTATTATGAACAAATTTATTTTGGCAGTAAAACGTTTTATGGGCGATGAGGAGGGTGTGACCGCCATTGAATACGGTTTAATTGCAGCCTTAATTGCTGTGGTCATCATTGTCGCAGCTGCCTTGGTCGGTACTCGACTAACTTGCTTGTTTAACAGGGTTGCAAGTTGCTTAGTCAGCTCAACTAGTGGAACTTGTCAAACAGTTTGTCCATAGTGGGTGCTTGGTTACTAGGAGTGTGGGCTTGATGTCTTAAGTACAGGGCGCTTGATTCATACTTTAAAAGGTGACTACTTTAAAGGAAATTATCATGAAGAACCTAATTATAGGCGTAAAACGTTTCATAGATGATGAGCAAGGCGTGACCGCGATTGAGTATGGCTTGATTGCAGCATTAATAGCGGTGACCATCATTGTCGCAGCTGCACTGGTAGGTACTCGATTGACTTGTCTGTTCAACAGGGTTGCGGATTGCTTCGTCGGTTCAGGCAATGGAACTTGTCAGACAGCATGTCCATAGTGGTTGCTTGATAACTAGTCATATGGACTTGATGTATTAAAATCTGATGCTCCTCTTGGGCCATAAATCATTTGGCTCAGGGGGGTAGCAAGCCTAGAGGTAAAAGGCTTGGGAAGTGTATAGATGTGTATGCTCTACAGAGATTTAGTGAGCTACATTTGGAATAAGTGTTAGTTAAAAAATAGGACTTAATTCAATGAACCCGAATACCATTGATCTTGTTGTCTTGTTAACGTTGGTTATACTGCTTGGTGTGGTGGCGTGGCAGGACATTAAACAGCATCGAATTTCGAATCGGGTTGTTTTTGTCGGTGTGGTTCTCGGATTTATGTTTAATGGATTGATGCCACAGGGACAAGGGTTTAATAGCCTAGCGCCAGGTGGTTTAGGATGGCTTGCTGGCCTGACGGGCTTAGGCATGGGAATGGTAGTATTGCTACCATTCTATTGGTTGCGCGCCATGGGTGCTGGTGATGTTAAGTTGATGGGAATGGTGGGCGCCTTTCTCGGGCCAGGTCAAGTACTAGGTGCATTGCTGGGTACGTTTCTTATTGGCGGTATCATGGCTCTGGTAATTGCTTTACGAGCAGGTGCAATAATGCGCTTGCTGGGAAATGTGAAGTTTCTGTTGCTGGATGGCGTAGTGAAAATGAGTACTGGACAAGTACCAACCATGGACGATCTATCACAGTCGGTGGGTAAATTGCCTTACGCGGTGGCAATTGCAGTCGGTACGGTGGGCTACATGGTGTGGCGCCGTCTAATGTGGATAAATGCTGTGGGATGGTGGTAAACCGATACTATAGAAAATTTTTGGATAAAGGGTTCAGAGAATTGCGTTTCAGCCGATTGCTGAAGTTGCAGGTTTTTAGTTAATAATTATTTAAAGAAATAAGAAATAAGAAATAAGAAATAAGAAATAAGAAATAAGAAATAAGAAAAAGGTACCGTCAAGAACAAGTCGTCAAGAATAATTGGGGGCACGAAAAATGATAGTTGCCACACATTCAGAACAAAAAAACGCTGTAGAAACAGAACGGCGCTCAGCACAACAGTTGCCACATCTACCCAGTACTGTAGAAGAAACTGGTCTTAATTTTCTATTCTTAGTAGAGTTACTCACCAAAATCCTTTTCATGCGCGGCCAGCTAAGGCTGTACGATATCGCGCAATATTCCAAACTTTCTGTCGGCGTTCTAGAGCCTTTACTTGCGTTTATGCGTACCGAGCGTTTGTGCGAAGTATCTCGTAGCAGCGAAACTGAAACATCTACTTCCTATAACCTTACCGAGTTGGGGCGCTTGCGCGCTGAGGATTTTCTACAAAAAAGTCAGTATGTAGGCGCTGCACCAGTGAGTCTGCAGGCCTATATTAATCAGGTGCATAGACAGTCCATTGCTGACATGGTGGTGACACGTGAGAAATTGGCCAGAGTATTTAGCGGCCTAGTGGTGAAGGAGAGTATTCTTAGGCAATTTGGCGCTGCTATGAACTCAGGTCGGGCGATTTTTGTCTACGGCCCGGCAGGTAGCGGCAAGACATTTCTCGCAGAACATTTGGCTGGTCTGCTTACTGGGAATGTGGCCATTCCTCATGCTATCGTGGTAGATAGCGAAGTCATTCAGGTATTTGATTTACTTGCACACTCACCACTTCTTCCCGAGGAGGGCGGAGATTTGCATCTTGATCGCAGGCAGGCAGGTGATCAGCGTTGGGTGATGTGCCATCGTCCGGTAATCAAGACTGGTGGTGAACTGACGTTGTCCATGTTGGATCTGGACTTTAATGAAAGTGCCCGTTTCTACCAAGCCCCTCCCCAAGTAAAGGCTAACAACGGTTTATTGCTTATTGATGATCTGGGTCGGCAGATGACTCCTGCCATCGACATCATGAACCGTTGGATTGTCCCTCTCGACCGGCATTTGGATTATCTGGCGCTACACACTGGCAAGAAATTCATGATTCCTTTTGATGTAATCGTAGTGTTTTCTACCAATATGCCGCCTAGTGAGCTGGCAGATGAAGCTTTTCTACGCCGCCTCGGTTACAAGATTTATGTTGGGCCATTAGATGAGGAAGCGTACCGATTAGTCGCCAGGCAGGTCTGCAATGAATTACAGATACCGTTTACAAATGAAGGGTTCAACTACCTGTTGAACGAGCATCATTATAAAGAGAACAGGCCTCTGATGGCCTGTATCCCTCGTGAAATACTGGGTCAGGCCAGAGATGTAGCCCGCTATGAAGGGGCACCAACAGAGTTGTCTGAAGTATTTTTGGATTGGGCGTGGAATAACCACTTTGCACATGATTAACGTTACATACGATTAATATAAGACAAGAAAAGAGGGGTGCCAAATGAAAAACACAAGAGCTTTAGTGATGATTGCAGTATCAGTGGTCATAGGGTTGTTCGCTGTCATTATGGCGTCGCGATGGATAGCGGAACAGACTTCGTTAGCAACCAGTAAGGTCGTCGTGGCAGCCAAGGATGTTGATTTGGGTACGCGCCTTACACCTGAAATGCTTACCTTGGTCGAGTGGCCAAGGGGTAGTGTTCCTGCGGGCGCGATTCAGGAGCAAAGTACGCTACTTAAAGATCCACAGTCGCAAGAACCTCGCGTAGTCAAGGTTAGTGTGTCTAAGGGTGAACCCATACTTGAATCCAAGCTGGCGCCAGTTGGTACTAAGGGAGGGCTTTCAGCGGTAATCAAAGAGGGTAAACGTGCTATTACGGTGAGGGTCAACGATGTGGTTGGAGTCGCTGGCTTTGCGCTACCGGGTAATTATGTCGATATCTTGGTCAACACAGATGATGACAGAGACAAGCCCGACGGCCGGAATAAGACTATTTCCAAGATCGTGCTCGAGAATATTTTAGTGTTGGCAGTCGCTCAGGAATCTGGCCGTGATGACACTAAACCCAGAGTGGTAAGTGCAGTGACCTTAGAGGTGACACCGGAGCAGGCCGAGAATCTGGATTTAGCGCGCAGCGTTGGCACACTATCGCTAGTGCTTAGAAACCAAATTGATACTGCTGCGGTAGTTACAGATGGCGCCAACAAGCAGCAATTGCTCAAACGTGTCAACGAAACAGAGGTAGCTAAACCTGCTGAGTTAGTTGCACCAATAATTAAAACAGAAACATCCAAACCACGTGTAGTTACCCATAAACCGCGTGTCGCCAAGGTTGAATCATCAAGACTTGACCACGAATGCGTGGAAGTCATCAAGGAAGGAGCACGCCATGTGGAATGTTTCTAGGCAAGCTGAAGGTATAGAGATAAAAACGCTGTTAGCCAGTCACGTTATGGAAGGGAGAGCTAAATTGAACAAACCTAACAATCATATTGAGCTTATGGATAGCAGATGGGTGCTTATGCATCGAGTACTACCCTGGTTGATGTGCGGGATGATATGCGCACTGTGGAGTATCGCTTTGCCCGCCATTAGCGCCACCGTGGCGACTAAGTCATCAGTCACTAAACAGTCGGTACCACCTTGCCAATCCGTTCAGGTAGGCAAGAGCTCCGTTATTACACTGGGTCAAATCGAGATTATCCCGCTCACAGTGAGTGCGAAGCGGATATTTATCGGTGGACTGTCTTCAGGTTATGCTGGCAAGCCAGAAGAAGTTAAAGACGGCGCTCAGAACGGGGCGCGACAGGCTCCAGGTCAAACATCTTTCTCGAATGGCGTTGCGGATGTTGATGTTGTCCTGCTTAGCCCTAAAGAGCTTTACTTATTGGGCAAAAAAACAGGCACTATGAACGTGATTCTTCAAGGCCAGAATGACCAATGTACGGTGATGAATGTAATGGTGATGATGGACGCAGCTGCCTTGCAAGATAGGTTAGGCCAACTGATCCCCAGCCAAAAAGGCATTAAGGTGAGTGCTGTGGAAAATACGTTCATTCTTTCTGGCACTGTTTCAGATTCAGTCAAAGTGGATCAGGCACTTACCTTAGCTAATGCCTATGCAGGAGGCACTGCGGGCAGTAACTCAGCCAGTAAGGTGGTTAATATGCTACAGGTGAGTGCGCCGCAGCAGGTGATGCTGGAAGTGAAGATGGCTGAGGTCTCCAAGAACCTATTGGATAAGCTCGGGGCACAATTTAACGCATCGCGTTCGAACGGAGGCGTGGCTTATGCCATTGCTTCTGGCTTCTTGGCTTTGACAGGGTCGGCGACAAAGGGTGTCCTGACACTCACCCATGGCAATACATCTATCACACTGGATGCCCAGAACAAGGATGGCGTGGTCAAGATATTGGCCGAACCGAACATTATCGCCATCAGTGGGCAGGAAGGCAGTTTCCTCGCGGGCGGTAAGATATTCATCCCTGTGTCACAGTCTGTGACTGGTGGCATCCCAACGATATCCTTAGAGGAAAAAGAGTTTGGTATAGGCCTCAAGTTTACACCGACAGTATTGGAAGATGGCCTCATCAATCTTAGAGTGGCACCTGAAGTGTCCGAGTTGTCCCAAACTGGTATTGCTATCACTTCTGGCTCCAATGCAAGCATATTGCCTTCATTTACGACTCGCCGTGTTACTACTACGGTGCAACTGCGTGATGGTCAGAGCTTCGCCATTGCTGGCTTGATTAAGAATAACGTGACTGAATCTATTACGCGCTTCCCGATTCTCGGCAGTATTCCGATTCTCGGTGCGCTGTTTCGTAGTAGCGAGTTCCAGCATGACAAGACCGAATTGTTATTTGTCATTACACCGCGCTTAGTGAAACCATTACCGTCAGATTACATACTGCCTACTGACAGCTTTGTTGTACCTACCGATAAAGAGTTCTTCTTGAAGGGAAAACTGGAAGGAAAACCTGACGAGTCTGCCACTACTACACCTGCCCCTGCAGCGCCTGCCCCCAAGGCTACCAAGCCTGAGGGTGCTGAACCTGACGGGTTCGAGATGAAATGAAGGAGATGACCATGAAAAACATATCGATAAATTTGACTCTGGCCGTCTTGCTGGCATCTGCCGCCTTGGCGGGCTGTGCTACTCAAACGCCACAACTGGATGATAAATTCGGCGACGCTGTAAATAGCGCTAAGGCACTGCAAACCATTAACCCTGATGCTTCCCTTAACACGAATCCTCCGGATGGCATGGAAGGTAAGGCCGCTGGTGCGGTAATGGACCGCTACCATGATTCTTACAAGAATCCGCCTGTTGAAAGCAATGTCTTTACGATTGGTATTGGGGGCAGTAGTGGGGGTGGGAAGTAAAGCTATGGTTACCTAGGTGGCTCTGATTAAATCCACCCATACACGGCGTTAATCAGGGCTTGCATAGAGATTAAGTTGCATAGTTTAGAAGTTGAGGAGAAGTGCGATGAAAATGCTGAAGCAACAAATGATGCACCCCAGACAGTGCCAGCACGGCGCGGTGGCGATCATTGTCGGCATCTGCATTGTCGTGCTGGTTGGAATGATTGGGCTGGTGGTTGATATGGGGCATTTGTTTGTTTTCAAAACAGAGCTGCAGAATGCCGGGGACTCTTGTGCTCTGGCCGCAGCAAAAGAGTTAGATGGTGCTTCCGATGCGCTATTGAGGGCCGAAAGTGCAGGAATAACAGTCGGGCAGCAAAACAAAGCGAACCTTCAGGCAACGGCGGTATCTATTTTGCCAGCCAATGTCAAATTTAGCGTCACTCTGAGTCCGAACAGTAATTACCTATCTCGCGCTGCAGGTGCGAATCCTGTAACTGCCAAGTATGCAATGTGTACCATCAACCGCGCAGGAATAGTGATGTGGTTCATGCAAGTGATGGGCTTAGGCAATCAGACAGTGGCAGCTGAAGCTGTCGCAACTCTGGCGCCGTCGCAAACAGCTTGCGCTATCCCGATTGGTTTATGCAAACAAGGTTCGGCGCCTACTTTCGGTTTGGTTACTGGTAAGTGGTATTCAGGAAAGTTCTCAGCTGGTTCTGGAGGGACTGGCAGTTATGACTGGATCGACTTTAGCCCCCCTATCGGCGGAGCAAGTGAACTCAAAGATTTGTTGGCTGGTGCTGGTCAGTGCAGCTTACCTCCCGTCGGAACTATGGTCGGTGAACAAGGTCAGGTGGTTGGCTTGACTGATGCATGGAACTCTCGCTTTGGTGTCTATAAGAATGGCGGGCAATATAATGTCACAACAGCTGCTCCAGACTTTACTGGGCTTGCATATACAACTGCTACTTGGCCACACGCTAACGCTGCTACACCACAGAATGCTTATTCAGGTACACCAGACTCCGGTACTACTGTGAATTACCTTTCAGCCCAGACCGCTAGATCTCCATATCAAAGTACCGATCCTGCTGGAGTGGGAATGCCTCCTTTCAAAGCATCGACCGTAGCCAATCATACGCAATATGGAGCGAGTCGCCGTATTGCTGTGGCGCCAATCGTTGACTGTTCAGCTTTGTCATCCCCGACCCAACAGATTCCGGTGCTTGGTTATGCCTGCATATTGATGTTAAACCCGATTAGCGGCCCGACTAATGTGGTTCTAGAGGTTCGTGGCCTGGCTAATTCTGCCACAAGCCCTTGTGCCTCATTTGGGATTCCAGGCGGTGCTGCTGGGCCTCTAGTGCCGGTTTTGGTGCAATGATGACTAGCCAAACTAAAATGCGTAGGCAGGGTGGTGCGGTAGCAGTAGAGTTTGCTTTGCTCGTCATCCCTATGCTTGTCATGGTATTTGGGATTACTGAGTTTGGTCGTGCGATGTATCAGTACAATACATTGGTGAAGCTTACCCGTGATGCGACACGCTATCTTACAACGCAAGCAGCAGGTACTGGTGTTGGTACAGCGCAATGTTTAGCCGTTTATGGAAATAAGACCTGTGTGGCGCCAACATTGCTGCCAGGTTTAACTACAGCCATGGTCACGGAGTGTGATGCAATCAGTTGCCCAGGCACGCATTCTTCTGTGGCAACTGGGGCGGGCGCTGTGAATCTTGTAACGGTCACGATTCAAGGGTATCAGTTTCAATCATTGGTCAGTTTTACCGTCGCAGGATTTGGTGTAGGCCTGCCAAATATTACGTTTGGCGCTGTTAGTACAACGATGCGGCAAATATTGTAGTAAAGAAGGATGAAATTAAAATGATCAGGAATCAAACAAGATGTCGTGGAAAGCAAGGTGGGGCGGCCGCTGTGGAGTTCGCACTGATTGCAATTGTGTTTTTTAGTCTATTGCTGGGGATTCTTGAGTTTGGGCGGGTGTTATTCACCTATAACTCTGCTGTTGAGGCGACGCGTTATGGTGCTAGGGTTGCAGTGGTATGTGATATAGGCAGTGCTGCGATTGTTTCTAGAATGCAACTGATTATGCCCGCCATTGCGGCAGCGAATGTTGCCGTAACGTATGAACCAACTACTTGCGTGCAGGCTACTTGCGAACGCGTAAAGGTAAAAATACAAGGGCTTAGCGTGACGCCTTTGATTCCACTACTTAACGTAACGCTTCCAGTACCGAGTTCTGAGACATCCTTGTTACGAGAAAGCCTTGCAAGTGCAATCGGTGGGGCTAACAACCCTGTGTGCTCGTGAGTTTTTATTGGAGTGATTTATTGGTAATAAAAGTTGATGGGTTGAGATGGATGGATAAGTAACGGGTTAAGTAAAGGCATAAAAAATAAATTTTGTTAGTAACTTAAATAATAACTATAAGCGTAGGGGATGAACTTGAAAATAGCAGCAGTTTCGAAAAACCAGCAACTATTAGATGAGTTGCGCCGCATTCTCACTGTAGAGAAAGGGATGCTTGAGATTTCCATTACCATCGGAACTATCTTGCAGGCCGAGGCTGTCGCAGATCAGAATCGGTCGGACATCCTGATAATCGATGCTACTTGTGACAACCTTGCCGAGCTGGCAAGCCTCGAACACATCAGCATGCGTCATCCTACTATGTCGGTAATTCTGCTTTGCCCAGTGCGGTCGCCAGAGTTTTTGATTGAAGCGATGCGCGTCGGTGTACGTGAGGTGCTTTCTACACCCCTATCAAAACCAATGTTGCTAGAGGCTGTAGCTAGAGTGCAGTATAGAGCCGCACTAGGTAAGCCATTACAGAAAGGAGCAGTTCTAGCTTTCATCGGTTGCAAGGGTGGCAGCGGTTCTACCTTTCTTGCAACCAATCTAGGCTATATCCTTGCGGCAGCTAAAGGTAAAAAAGTAGCTTTGCTGGATTTAAACTTACAATTTGGTGATGCATCGCTGTTTGTCTCCGATAACGTACCAGCAAATACTCTGGCTGATGTAGCAGGCAACAATGCTTCTCGACTAGATGCTTATTTTCTAGCCTCTGCTATGGTGCAGGTCCTGCCAAATTTTGGTGTGCTGGCTGCCCCAGAAGATCCGTCACGCGCTACAGAGGTAAGGCCAGAGGCTATAGAAGTACTGCTGAATCTGGCTAAGACGCACTATGACTTTGTGATACTGGACATAGGTCGAAGCCTTAATGCCGTCACTGTGAAAGCCTTGGATCATGCAGATCTTATTTTTACGGTGATACAGGAGACGCTACCTTTTATTCGAGATGCCAATCATGTGCTTCGTTCTTTGCAATCACTGGGTTACACCAAGGATAAAGTGCGTTTAATTGTTAACCGCCACGAAGAGGGGGGCGATATTCGACTAGAAGACGTTGAGCGCACATTGGGGGTAAAAGTGTTTAAAACCATCCCGAATAGTTATTCGGCTGTGTCTGCATCGGTCAATCAGGGGGTGCCTATGATGCAAATTGCCAAAAACGATCCAGTGACAAAAGCTTTGGAGGCGATAGCCCAAGGGCAGGCAGGTGAGACATCGGTTAAAAGAAATGGGTGGCTGACTAATTTATTGCGTACAGCTTAATTTATCGAAGAAAAATAGATTGTTCAGGCGGGGTTGATTCGGTATTTAGTTAAATTGCAACAGAAGGTTAATTTTAGGTAGGAGCGAAATCATGTCATTACGTGACCGGCTAGAAGATATTAAAAACGATCCGACCCAAGAGCCGCTGGTTGTGCCTATGCGGCCAAGCATGGTTTCGGATAGCAAGGTCTATCAGGAACTGAAATCACGCATCCATCGAAAACTGCTGGATCGCGTTGACCTGTCAATGATGGAAAGTATGGCACCAGCAAAATTGAGGGAAGAGCTTAAAACCCTAGTGGAGCGTTTACTCACCGAAGAGACGCTGGCAATCAATGATACTGAGCGTAAAAGTCTGGTACGCGATATTCAGGATGAAGTACTTGGCTTGGGGCCATTAGAGCTTTTGATGGCTGATCCGACAATATCAGATATTCTGGTGAATACTTACCGGCAAGTGTATGTGGAACGGAGAGGTAAGTTGGAGCTCACCGATGTTCGCTTCGAAAACGATGCCCACTTGATCAAGATTATCGACAAGATTGTCTCTGGTATTGGTCGCCGTGTAGATGAATCAAGCCCGATGGTAGATGCACGCCTTCCCGATGGATCTCGGGTGAACGCAATTATTCCGCCACTGGCAATTGATGGGGCAATTCTGTCAATTCGCCGGTTTGCCGTCATCCCCTTGCGTATGGAAGATTTCTTGCAAGGCAAGAGCCTTACTCCAGAAATGGCTACCATCCTTGAAGGGCTAGTAAAGGCGAGAGTGAACCTATTGATTGCTGGTGGTACTGGTACTGGCAAGACGACACTGCTGAACATCTTGTCTGGTTTTATTCCGTTGGCCGAACGCGTTATCACCATAGAAGATGCTGCGGAGTTGCAAATGCAACAGCCGCACGTAGTTCGCCTGGAAATTAGGCCGCCCAATATTGAGGGCAAGGGCGAAGTCACGCCGCGGATGCTGGTAAGGAACAGCTTGCGTATGCGACCAGACCGCATCGTCGTTGGTGAAGTACGCGGCGCTGAAGTACTGGACATGCTACAAGCCATGAATACCGGTCATGATGGATCTATGACCACCATTCATGCCAATACCCCTCGCGATGCGCTGACTCGGTTGGAAAATATGATTGGCTATGCTGGCATCAACCTACCGCCGAAAGCTATGCGTCAACAAATCAGTTCGGCTCTGGCTGTGGTAATACATGTCACTCGTTTAAGTGACGGTAAGCGTAAGTTGACAAGCTTGCAGGAGATCACCGGCATGGAGGGCGACATCGTCACGATGCAGGAAATTTTTACCTTTGAGCAGACAGGTGTAGCGCCTGATGGCACTGTTCTTGGCCATTTCCGGGCAACAGGCATTCGTCCAAAATTTGTTGATCGTCTGCGTGTTCACGGCATTAAAGTGCCTGATGAACTTTTTGATCCTACACGGTTATATGAATAGGAGGACTCCGTGAATAATCTTTACTATTTGTTCATAGTGCTAGGTTTCCTCGCAGTGGTGCTGTTTCTGGAAGGCGCATACTTAGCTTGGAATTCATATAGAGGGCCTGAAGCGAAGCGGATGGAAAAACGTTTACGCGCGATGTCGGCAGGTAGCGAAGTCAAAGGATCTTCCTTGCTCAAGCAGCGCATGCTTGCCCAGACTCCGACTATGGATCGAATGCTGTTGCAGATTCCGCGTATTCACAAACTGGACAGACTGCTACTGCAGTCTGGCTTGCTGCTAAGCGTAGCGGGGTTTTTGGGTTTGACGTTGCTGATGATAGCAGTTGGCTTGCTACTGGCTTTGTTAATTGGTCTACCGACTCTTCTAGTCATTGTGATTGGCGTAGCCGCAGGTTTGCTGCCTTTGTTATATGTGACAAGTGCCAAGCACAAACGTATGCTGGTCATTGAACAGCAGCTTCCCGATGCGCTTGATTTGATGGGGCGTGCCATGCTTGCTGGACATGCATTCACGAGCGGTTTGAAAATGGTGAGCGAAGAGGTAGCAGACCCGGTGGCGGGAGAGTTCAGTATTGTTTTTGACGAGATTAACTACGGAATTTCAGTACAGGATGCCCTAGTTAATCTGGCCACACGGGTGCCAAGCACTGATCTTCGTTATTTTGTGATTTCCGTACTGATTCAGCGCGAAACCGGAGGTA
The DNA here is from genome assembly GCA_046590165.1 of Methylotenera sp. Classification (GTDB taxonomy): domain Bacteria; phylum Pseudomonadota; class Gammaproteobacteria; order Burkholderiales; family Methylophilaceae; genus Methylotenera. Next base: position 21,858 of record JBKJUR010000046.1, on the reverse strand, counting down.
ACTTGGCTGAATTGCTTAACAACATCAGTATGTTAATTCGGGCACGGCTGAAGCTGATGGGTGCAGTCCGTGTATTGTCTGCAGAGGGGCGTTTGTCAGCATTGATATTAACTATTCTACCGTTTGCGCTGGCGGGAGTGATTTTTCTCGTCAACTCAAAATTCTTGAGTGTGCTATGGACTGACCCAGTTGGACCGAAAATTGTGGCTGGTGCTTTGGTTATCATGATCTTTGGCATGTTCTGGATGTGGCGTGTGATTAAGATTCGAGTGTAAGCATCATGGCGCTATTTTAAGGATAATTGATTGGTAAAACGGATTTTTAACAATGAGCAGGACGTTAAAGCGACATCGTTCTACTCCTATCCGTGAAAGAAAAAAGCATGAAATGTTAAAGCTAGTTTCTATGGAGTCTATGCGAATTTAGATAGGTGGAAAATCATGACTAATATGCAAATAATTTATCTAGTGTTAGTTTTTGTGGCGGTGTCTGCGGTGTCTATGCTTATTCTCTCGCAGTTCGGTCCACGTCTAGTGCAGCAACGTTTAGATAAACTTGCTAGCTCTGGAGAACCAGTGATGGAGTCAGCTGCGCCTGCATGGATTCAGCGTGTAGTGAAGTTAAGTGGCCCAATTGCAAAACTCTCTCTACCTGCAGAGGGATGGGAGAAGTCTAAATTGCGCATACGCTTTATGAATGCAGGTTATCGTACATCATCTGCACCTGTCTTGTTCTTTGCAGCTAAGACCATCCTGACAATAGCTTTGCCAGGGCTGTTGCTGCTGTATGCGGCGACAATTGGAACCGAACTTCAACCGAATACATTTCTCATGCTGCTCATACTATTGGCCGCACTAGGTTATTTTCTGCCTAACGCTGTGCTGGCGCGGAAGATAACTCTACGCAAGCGCGAAATATTTGAAAGCTTCCCAGATGCCATCGACTTGATGACAGTGTGTGTGGAGGCTGGTCTTGGACTGGATGCCGCGCTATCCAGAGTAGGTGAAGAAATGTATTTAACAAGCCCTACCTTGGCAGAAGAGTTGCATCTGGTCAATCTTGAATTGCGCGCAGGCAGCACTAGAGAAAGAGCATTGCGCAACCTTGCATTGAGAACGGGGGTGGAGGAAGTAGATATGCTGGTTGCCATGCTGGTTCAGGCAGATCGCTTTGGTACCAGTGTGGCAGATTCACTACGTGTACATTCAGATAGTTTGCGCACCAAACGTAGGCAGCGTGCAGAGGAAGCTGCTGCAAAGATCCCGGTAAAACTTTTATTCCCGTTGATCTTTTGCATATTTCCATCAATGCTGCTGGTGCTGCTCGGCCCTGCATTTATCAGTATCTATCGTGTACTGCTACCGACAATGGCAGGACAGTAAATTTTTCATATAGGAGGCTAATATGAAGACGACAAAAATGATTTTACCGATGGTTTGTTGCATTCCTTTGATGAGTAGCTGTGCTACTGACAAACCTGTGGAAAAGCCAGCATGGAACATTCAGCCGGTTTATAAAGTGAATAATGTCGCTGCTGAAAATCCAAATGCCCTGTATCAATTAGGTCGTTATTATCAGGGACAACGGCGTTATGAACTGGCTGCTGAGTCATATCACAAGGCTCTTGCCGCCGATGATGGTTTTGTTGAAGCACATAATGGCTTGGGTGTGATTTATTCTATGCAAGGTAAGTACGATGCAGCCGTAACAGAGTTCAAAATTGCTATCAGCCAAGCGTCCAAGTCTGGTCATTTATATAACAATCTGGGTCACACGTTCTACTTGCAGGGTGCCTACGCTGAGGCAGTTTCTGCGCTCGAGCAGGCGGTAAGCCTCGACCCAGGTAATCCGCGTACTTTGAATAATCTCGGCTTGGCCTACGCCAAGGCTGGCGAGGCAGGCAAGTCACGGCAGGTTTTTGCTGAAGCGGCAAAGCCAGTCAGTGAAAGCTCAGCCGTAGCAGCGCCTAGAGTACCAGCTGAGCCCGACGTTGTGCAACCTGTTCGAGTCGAATCTGGCGCGGGTTCAGGGCAAGTTATTGCGACTCAAGAGTCTCCTGTTCAAACGCTTAAGCCTACTGTACAAACGTTGGCTATACCGAAGGATCGCGGCGTGATTACGAGTGCACCAGTCGTCCCCGTTCCTGTTTCCGTCACTGAAACTCCCGCTGAAACCGTGCAGGTCGTACCGAATGTATCTGAACCGAGCAAACGTGCCGAACTCGTGCCGACAACTGTCAGGGAACCAAATACTCAAGTCGTTAGCAAGGCCGCTACTGAAGTGTCAACTGCAGCGGCAGAGGTTCAGCCTTCCCCTGCGGCGCCGCCTGACTCAATAGAAGTACGCACGGTTGTTATACCCCCAGTTCTTTTGCATCTTGAAGTTTCCAATGGCAACGGGACGACAGGCATGGCCAGAAAAGTGGCGTACTTTCTACAGGAAAGCGGTTATGCGAAGGCTCGTCTAACTAATCGGAAGCCCTTTACGGTGCAAACGACCCAAATCCAGTATAGGTATGGTCATCAGGCAGATGCAGAGCACTTGCGCGCTAGTTTGCCTAGATACGCTGCAATGGTGCAGAGCAACAGTCTACGTGACGATATTAATCTGCGAGTGGTCCTAGGTAGAGATCTAGTGCAGCACACAGCCTATTTCAATGGTAATACGCAAAAGCTACTAGTAACGCGCAATGATTTGGATTCTTAATCAGTGTCCCGACACAGAATATTGGAGTAAGTCTGTGGCACTTAAGTAATGTAGGCCGCGTGGTTGTTAGCGGCAGCATGGGAAGGCTTTTGTTACTACAGAGCCAGTATTTTTGTTTGTTTAACTAAGACAAGAGGGAGATTGTAATGCTTGAAAAAACACACTTAATTGCACCTGAAAATATGGGTTTGTGGGCTGCCGTGGCATTTATTTTAGCGTTGTTGGCCCTAGTCGTTTCGTTTGTGAATTTATACCGTACTAATGAAATGATGGCGCTGACTCAGATGGAAATATTGATGCTTAATAATAAAGTGGGAGGCGCTGCGGATACTATGGCAGCACCTGATGCAGCACAACAGGAAAAGAAATAAATGGTCTGTCTCAGTTGCTGCTTATCCCCCTGAAATGATTGTTCATCAGAATTTCAGGGGAAGACACTGAGTTTTGATAACGATTTTAAAAGGGTAAAGCCGTGAAAGTGAAAATTAAACAGAAAGGAGTCGCTGTAGTCGAGTTTGCGCTGGTTGCTATATTTTTTTACTATATTGCTCGCAATCATTGAATTTGGGTACATGTTTTGGGTAAACCTGACCATGCAGTGCGGGAAGGGGCCGTTAGCCGTGTAATGGTCTAACAAACTGCCACACTTGCTAAGGTTTTTGCTGTTACTTTGGTTCGTACTCTGCTGGTGACAAGTTACCTAAAGTTGAGTGGCGACGTCTTTAGATGATGCGATGTATTTAGCTAAGAAGAGTGGGAAAAATGCCTGTAAATTTTATAAAGAACACTTGTAGATTTGGTACAGAAATCTAAACAGACATTGAAAATGTCTGTTTAGATTGAGGAAAATCCATAAAAATCCGATCACTGCCAGAATGGATCGAGCTAGTTCAAATTAGCTTTTGTACTGATGATCTATTCTAGTGAATTTTATTTTGCATCCAGTGCTTCCCAGCGCGCGAGTAGTTTTTCAAGCAAACTTTCAATTTCAGTTAGTCTAACTTGTAGTTTTTTAACGCACTCTGCCTTGGCTTTATCTTGAGATTTAAAAAGATCGCCGTCCGCCAACTGTGAATTAATGTAACTTTGCTCAGCTTCTAGTTGCTCAATCTGAGCTGGAATCGCATCTAGTTCTTGCTGTTCTTTAAAGCTTAATTTGACTGCTGGTTTAGCTTGCTTATTGCTTGTGTTAGCTGTGTTTTGTTTAGCACTTGCCTTAGTAGCTTGTGCTAAATCAGCTTTTTTATCGTCTAAGCGTTGTTGTGTGAAACGTTGCCAATCATCGTAACCGCCACCAAATTCTGTTAATACGCCATCACCTTCAAATGCAATCACCTGTGTAACGGTATTTTCTAAGAATGCACGGTCATGACTCACCAAAAATAATGTGCCAGCAAACTCTTGCAGCAAACTTTCCAAGAGCTCAAGCGTATCAATATCCAAGTCATTGGTAGGCTCATCTAATACCAGTACATTGGCTGGGCGAGCAAATAAACGTGCTAGTAATAAACGGTTGCGTTCACCACCAGAAAGTGATTTCACGGGTGAGCGTGAACGTTGTGGCGGGAACAAAAAGTCTTCCAGATAGCTAATCACATGCTTACGTTCATTGCCGATTTCCACAAAATCTGAGCCTGGGCTAATGGTGTCTACCAACGTTGCCTCTTCATCCAATTGTTCGCGCATCTGGTCAAAATAAGCGACATTGATTTTAGTGCCGCGTTGAATTTCGCCGCTATCGGCTTCGATATCGCCTAATATCAATTTGAGCAGTGTCGTTTTACCGATACCGTTAGGACCCAATAAACCGATCTTATCGCCACGTAAAATACGTGTGCTAAAGCCGTTAATCAAGGTTCTATCGCCATAGGCTTTTACTACGTTTTCAAGTTCCGCTACTAACTTGCCACTGCGCTCACCAGCATCTAGGTTCAACTTCACGTTACCTTGACGTTCACGTCGAGCTGCACGATCTAAGCGTAAAGCTTCTAGTCTGCGAACACGACCTTCATTACGGGTGCGACGCGCTTTAATGCCTTGGCGTATCCAGACTTCTTCTTGCGCTAAAAATTTATCAAATTTAGCTGCGTGTACTTCTTCAACCGCTACTAACTCTTCTTTCTTTACTTGATATTGCGTAAAGTTTCCGATGAAGTCTGTAAGTTTTCCGCGGTCTAATTCGGTGATGCGTGTCGCTAATTTATCTAAAAAACGTCGGTCATGGGTAATGAACAGTACACTGCCATTAAAGCCCAATAGCAGGTCTTCTAGCCATTCGATCGCACTCAAATCCAAATGGTTGGTAGGTTCATCCAGTAGTAACACTTCTGGCTCTGCAACCAATGCCCGGCCTAGTGCCACACGTTTGCGCCAACCGCCAGATAACGTAGAAATCAAGGCGTCTGCATCTAGCTTTAAGCGCGTTAAAACTGTCTCAACACGCGATTGTGCTGCCCAGCCATTTTGTGTATCCAAATCATGCTGCAGGGTTTGCATTTTGGTCATCAGTGCATCAATATCTGCATCCGGCATGCCCATGTCATGGGTTACCGCATGGTAATCTATGATGGTTTGCTGCAACGCACCTAAACCTTCTGCCACCGCTTCAAATACGGTATGTGTAGCATCCAATTCAGGCTCTTGCGGTACGTATACCACGCGTGCGTTAGGTGCGCGCCATACAGTACCATCGTCTAGCTTAATTGTTCCCGCAATCGCCTTTAGTAAGCTGGATTTTCCTGCACCGTTGCGTCCGATTAAGCCTACACGCTCACCTGCATCAAGTTGAAATGCCGCGTGATCGAGTAGGGCGTGGTGACCAAAAGCAAGGCTGGCATTGTCTAGGATGATGTATGGCATAATTTATTTAATTTCGTATGGTGATTATTTGAGTGATTTCTGATTTCAAAGAAAAGCTGAAGTGTTTATGTGACTGCAGCTATTTTTTTGGGGAGCTAAATTTTTGGTTTGTTTGACATGCAGTAACTAGCATTTACTAGCCCAGTACTTTTAATAATTTTCAAGGGTGCATTATAACCGAGGCAGTATAGATTTGAAGTTGAATTAGTGCATATCGGTGACGGAATATAAATTGGTGACTGGTAAATCAGTAAGATTAAATTGCTTAAGTAATTCTTCAAACTGTGCAATGGGCGCTGGTTTACCAAACAAATAGCCTTGAAAGTTCGTGCAACCAATTTTTATGAGTAGTCGCCGTTGTTCGTCTGTTTCTACGCCTTCGGCTATCACTGCTAGGTTTAAACTTCTTGCCATGACAATAATGGTGCGTACAATAGCTCTGTCATTGGGGTCAACGACAATGTCACGTACAAAAGACTGGTCGATTTTTAATTGATTGAGTGGTAATCGCTTGAGATATTGTAGTGATGAATAGCCTGTACCAAAATCATCCAAGGAGAATTGCACCCCGATTTCTTTTAAAGCATTCATCGTTGCAATCGTGCCGTCGACATCATCTAACAACATGCTTTCTGTGAGTTCTAGCTTAAGTTGCATTGGGTTAATTGCATGGCGTTCTACTGCAGCTTGTACTTGAGCCACAAAGTTTTCTTGACGGAATTGTTTTGCACTCACATTCACGGATAGTACGAGATTGTGAATGGACTCGTTTTGCTGCCAAGCTTTGATTTGAGCACAAGCGGTATCTAATACCCAATCACCAATAGGTAATATCAAATTTGATTCTTCGGCGATAGGGATAAATTCAAAAGGCGGTATCATGCCGCGCACTGGGTGCTGCCAGCGAATCAACGACTCTGCGCCCGTTGCATGATCTGAGCTATCTACTTGAATTTGATAATATAATTCAAATTGATTTTGTTTAATGGCTAAGCGTAACTCATCCTCAAGCGCAGCCCGATCATTGATTGCATTTTGCATTTGGGGGTCGAAGAGCCGCATGGCATTGCGACCTGCTTTTTTCGCTTGATACATGGCAATATCAGCATGCTTGAGCAGGTCATCCTGAGATAGTTTGTGATTGCTAAAAAGGGCGATGCCAATACTTGCAGTGCTCTGGTAGATACGCTTATGCAGTTTATATGGCTGGTTAAGTGCAGCAAGAATTTTTTTGCTGATGGCTGTAGCTTGTGATGTTGATTCAATAGCGTTATCACCTAAGTTTTCCAGTACCACCACGTATTCGTCACCACCTAGGCGGGCTACGATATCACCCCCACGCACGCAGGATGTCAATCGATTGGCAACCTGCTGTAACAGTAAATCGCCAGTTTCATGACCTAAGGTGTCATTCAGTGTTTTGAAATGGTCAAGATCTAGAAATAGTAACGCACCATCCCTGCCACTGTGTTTACTGGCAATCAATATCTGCTTAAGACGATCAAGCAATAGCCGCCTATTAGGTAAACCCGTGAGCGCGTCATAAAAGGCTAAGTTTCGTATTTCTTCGGCTGCAAGTTTGCGCTCGGTAATGTCTCTGGACAACATCATGAAGCGCGGACTTTCATTAATGGATGTATTTTTTCTGGCAACGGAAAGTTCGAACCATAGCACTCCTTGAGGCGTTTCCCGCTTAAACTGTTTTCCCTGAGATATGCCTGTTTCATATGCTTCTTGCAGTGCTGACATGACTATTGCAGATGCTTCTGGGAGTAGTATTTGCGGCACTGTTTTACCAATTAAATCTTTTGCTGGGGCAGCAAGTAAAGCGTCATTAGGGCTATGCACACTGTAATAATGGCCATCAAGACCAAGGTCAAATAGTAAATCGGGAATTGCATCAAGTGTTGCTTTTAACTGATCGGCCATTGAATCAAACTCTTGTGATGTTTTGGCGATTTCATCGTCTCCTACCAATTTCGCGCGAGCAGACAGTTCACCATTAGCATATCTGCGAACTACATCGGCTAGTACTTGCAATCGCGTAACGATATTGCGATTTACTGCCCCATCAATCAAAAAGCCTATCAGTAAACCAATAGCAATGACCATGCCGACCAATGCATAAAATACTTGTCGCATAGGCGCTAAAATTTCATCAATAGGGATTAGCCTGAAATATTGCCAATTTACGGATGGCATTACCATGCCAATAGCCAAGTATTTTTGACCTTGTAAAGTAACTTCTTGTTTAAATGCTTTTGGTTCAGGGCTCAATTTGTTAGTAAGGAGTGTTGCAAAATCTGGTTCATTCAGCAGTGTGGGCTTAAAGTTTTCTGGATTTGCTTCTAAATCCTTTTGCCATGGGCCAGCTTCTATATAGTTGCCATTTGTATCCAATAAAAAGTGTTGTTCTCCATGATATCGCTGGCTAGGCTGGAATATTGTGGGTAGTAATTTATTAAGGTAAATATCATGCCCTAACATGCCAATCCACTCTCCATTCACGTCTAGCGGCAACACTGCGCTCACTACCCAAACTTTAACTACAGGGTCAAATAGCGGTGGCGTCCAGCGTAAGGTACGTTCATGGTTTGTTGCAGGGTCACCTAATGTAATCCAAGGTGTTTCGCTGTAGTCTATATCTGCAGGTGTCTTAGCCACAAAATCAGGCACGCCAGCATCGTAAATAATGAGTATGTTATTGGGTGTAAGTAACCAAACATTATTCAATAGAGATTGAATTGAATTGCCAAACAAATCGATGACTTGCTTAGTGCGCAGTGGCATGGCCTTTTGTGCATCATTAAGTGTAATTCGTGCCGGAATAAATAAACCTGATTCAACTTTACCGTCAAATTGTTTACTTTCATTACGCCATGCTAAATCTTTGTCACGTTGCACTAAAAGGTTAAAGGCTTGCGCGTCATCTGCTTCAGCAGGCGGAGCAAGCTTTTTTTGAAGTAAGCGTGATAATGCATTTAAGCTGGTACCAGCGTCTGCTAGTTTTTGAGTATGCGATACAGACAGTATCTTAGTTTCAGCAACGAGTGTTGCAGCCTCGCTTGCCAAGACTTTGTGCTTTGTATAGTAGTAAATTGCTCCAGCGGAGGGAATTGTGACTAGTGCAACACTCGTCACAACAATCAGCATCAACTTACGCCCAACATTCATAACAGTCCTTTTCCGTTAAGAATAACGATGAAAAGATAGTGCTAGTATTTGCTAAGAAACGCGTTATTTGCTAAAAAATTATTAATACCCTTACTACGATAAGTAGTTTACAAGAATTTACAATATTTGCTACAACTTTATTTGGCTAGCATGGCGCGTATGCTCGCCATTTTTGATTTACCGAAGTCTTTGCTTGCTTCAGAATCGTTAAAAGGATTGCCAAAATGCCGTACATCGTCTTTAGGCAGTTCAGCAATAAAGCGGCTGGGTTCACACATTTGTATCTCGCCAGCGCGTTTACGTTTTTTGCACCACGAGATATTGAGTGACTTTTGTGCACGGGTAATGCCAACATACATGAGGCGGCGTTCTTCTTCAATCTTGTCTGTATCAATACTTTCACGGTGCGGCAATATACCTTCTTCGCAGCCAATTAAAAACACATGGCCAAACTCTAAGCCTTTAGCTGCGTGCAAGGTAGATAACTTGACCGCATCTGGTTCGCCATCTTCACGGCCTTCCAGCATGCTCATGAGCGAGACCATCTGCGTAAGCTCTAATAGATTTTTACCATCGGATTCATTGCCAAATTCGGTGCTGGCCTCGCCTTTTTTAGTAAGCCAGCCAATAAAATCCATCACGTTTGACATCTTAGATTCAGCGGCGCGTGGCTCTTCACTATCATATAAAAATGCTTCGTACTGGATTGTAGTGAGCAGGTCATTTAGCACTTCACCAGCTGGGTCACGCACTGCTCGTACCTGCAACTTGTTGATGTATTGGCAGAAGTTGAGTAAATCTTCTAATTGCTTATTGCCAACCTCACCTTGAAATTCGCCTTCAAATGCAGCAGCAAACAATGAGATTTTATGGGCGCTGGCATATTCACCCAAGCGCTCAAGCGTGGTATTACCGATGCCTTTTTTAGGCGTCGTGGCTGCTCGAATAAACGCAGGGTCATCATCTTCATTGGCAATCAAGCGTAAGTAACTGACCAAATCTTTAATTTCAGCTTTATCGAAGAATGATTGCCCGCCAGAGATGGTGTAGGGGATTTTATGATTGCGTAATTGCTGTTCAAACACCCGTGCCTGATGATTGCCACGGTATAAAATCGCGTAGTCTTTGTGAAACGTGCGATTCTCAAATTTATGTGCTTGCAGTTTCATAATCACTGACTCTGCCTCAGCTTCTTCGCTCATCGCAGCAGAGACTTGTATCAAGTCACCTGTGCCTAAATCACTCCATAGTTTCTTTTCAAACAGTTTAGGATTGTTACTGATTACTTGGTTAGCAGCACGCAGAATGCGCACGGTAGAGCGGTAATTCTGCTCTAACTTAATGACTTTTAACTTGCTAAAATCTTTGGTGAGTTGATGCAGGTTTTCAACATCCGCGCCGCGCCAGCCATAGATTGCCTGATCGTCATCGCCCACTGCAGTAAATTGACCGCGCACGCCGGTGAGCATTTTTATCAGCTTATATTGGCAAGCGTTAGTATCTTGATATTCGTCTACTAATAAGTATTGCAACTTGCGTTGCCACTTATTGAGCGCATCTTCATGTTGTTCAAATAACTCAACAGGTAATTTAATCAGGTCATCAAAATCCACTGCTTGATAGGCTTTAAGCGTTTGCTGATACAACTGATATACCTTAGCCGACGCATGCGTAAGTTCTTCATCGGCCTGCGCTTTGGCTTGGTCTGCATTGATAAAAGCGTTTTTCCAAGCTGAAATTTGCCACTGTGTTTTGCGTAACAATTGCTTATCAGTCGTAGCTAAAATATCCGCCACAATCTTAAAGCTGTCAGATGAATCTAAAATTGAGAATTGCGGTTTATAGCCGAGCAGGGATGCTTCAGCACGTAACATTTGCAAGCCAAGCGAGTGAAAAGTGGCTATCGTCAAACCTTTGGTACTTTTGCCCTGCATCAACTTACCGACACGTTCTTGCATCTCACGTGCGGCTTTATTGGTAAAAGTGATGGCGGCAATTTCTTTTGGTGAATAACCGGCTTCCTCAATCAGATAGTTGATTTTTTGCGTAATTACACGTGTTTTTCCACTGCCAGCACCAGCCAGTACAAGTAAAGGACCGTCTAGATATTTAACTGCTTCGCGCTGCGGCGAGTTAAGGGTGTTTAGCATGCATTACTTTAAAATGATCTTGAAGAAAAATGTTCTGGAAGAATTTGATTCGAAAAAAATTGAATTTTAGCGAAAAATCTAGACTGTGGATTTTAGCGTTTAAGAGTGAAACTAGCTATCTAATATTGTCTCAAACGTTGATGATTAAAGCATGCCATAATCTGTCATTTGAAAAGTAGCCATAAAAATCAAGGATTAAAATGATTAAAGGAAATGCGATGAGGGCGATTCAAATATGAGATCCACTAAAGCCAGTGCTGCAATCGATCGATTAAAACGACGAAGCGGTAATGAGCAATATTCTATGACACTAAACCGAGGCGGTTTGTTTTCATTAGTACTCCCAGACTCGGCTGGAGAATCTAGCCGTCTTTGTGAGCCAATGATGCTGGATGAGTTTGTTGCCTTTGTGAATGCATATGGTCCGCAAACGCCAAAGCGGGTAAGTAAACTGGATATTGAATTTAGCAAGCAGTTGGTAAAAAAATGATAAAAACTGCCTCGATAGTAAAGTTTTCTTTACCATCGAGACAGTTTGTTAAATAAGATTTTAAGGTATTAAATATTTACCCTAGAACCCAACTCAATAACGCTGTTACTTGGAATGTTGAAGTAACCGACCACGCTACCCGCATTGCGCGACATCACTGCAAATAGGTCGTCGCGCCATTTTGCCATATTGCCGCTTTGGTTTGGGATATTAGGTCCTGAAATAACGGTTTCTCGGCTGACAAAGTATGAGGTGGTGAATGGGTCAATCGTCACATTGTCAATTTTGCAGTCTTCCAAAGCTTTAGGAATATTAGGTGTTTCCATAAAGCCATAATGCAACCTAATTGTCCAAAAGCCAGAACCGATTTCTTTAATGTGCAAACGTTGTTCAAGAGCTACGGTTGGAGTATCTAAGAACTCTACTGTGAGTATTAAGTTGGTTTGATGCAATACTTGGTTATGCTTCAAATTATGCATCAAGGCTTGCGGTACAGTATCTGGATTTGCACATAAGAATATTGCTGTGCGTTCGATTCTAATTCTCTTTTCACGGGCGATATTATTTACAAAATCTTCCAGTTTCGGGTCATCTTCATGAATATGTTGCAGCAGAATTGCGCGGCCTTGTTTCCATGTCCACATGACTATCACCAATAAAATACCAAGTGCAACCGGGAACCAGCCACCTTTGAAAAACTTAACTGAACATGATGCGAGTAAAAGTAAATCTAAAGCAATAAATACGCTGGTGGCACTTAAGGCTAACCATAACGGATATTTCCAATTGTGACGCAGTACAAAGTAGGTGAGTATAGTCGTAATCAACATCGTGCCAGTCACTGCAATACCGTACGCTGATGCAATGGCAGACGAGTTCTGGAAGGCGATAGTGGTAATGATTACCGCGATCAGTAATAGCCAATTGATTGCGGGTACATAAATCTGGCCTGACTCACTGGCTGATGTATGCAATATTTGCATTCGAGGTAAAAAACCTAGTTGTATGGCCTGTTGTGTAATTGAATATGCGCCTGAAATCACCGCTTGCGATGCAATAATGGTGGCGAGCGTGGCAAGCACGACCGCGGGCATTAACAATTGCTGTGGAAACGATAAATAGAACGGGTTGCTGACAGCCTCAGGTGTAGCTAATAATAATGCACCTTGGCCTAAATAGTTAAGCGCTAAACCAGGCAACACCAAGCAAGACCATGCGATACGAATGGCAGGTTTGCCAAAATGCCCCATGTCTGCGTAAAGTGCTTCAGCTCCCGTAATAGCAAGTACCACCGCACCCACAGCCAGAAATACACCTGCACCACGGTCAGCCAGAAAATGAAGCGCATATAGAGGATTAAGTGCGTTTAGTATCATAGGGTTTTTGGTGATGTGGTAAAGACCGATTGCGCCCAGTACAGTAAACCATACGATGATAATAGGACCAAAGAATTTACCGACGGCATTCGTGCCATATTTTTGAAATGCAAAGAGTGCAATTAAGATTGCGATTGAAATCGGCATGATGAATGCGGTGAGACCAGGCGTAATAAGCTCAAGTCCTTCTACCGCAGAAAGTACGGAAATAGCTGGGGTTAATATACTATCGCCATAAAACAGTGCTGCACCAAATACACCCAAACCCAACAATACTTTTTTACGTCTAGGTGCAGCTGTTGCACTAGAAACAGCCAATGCGAGTAGCGCCATAATGCCGCCTTCGCCGCGATTATCGGCGCGTAGCACTAAGATGACATATTTCAGCGTCACTACTAACATCAACGCCCAAAACACGGCAGAGATTGCACCTATGATGTTGGTTTGTGTGAGGGCGATACCTGTAGATGTACTGAATATCTCTTTAACGGTGTAAAGCGGGCTGGTACCGATGTCGCCATACACCACACCAATAGCGCCAAGTGTGAGCGCCGCAACACTTTTTGATGGTGTATTTATGATATGCGTTGTGTTCATGATAGATTCAAAATGACCTTTATAAAATTAAGATAGGGTCATTGAATCAGTATGAGTGTATCAATCACATAAACATGGGTTAACTATTTTGCTTATACATTCCTCGGCGGAAACATGATAATTGCCATACCTATTAAGGCAATTCCTGAGCCTATTAAATCCCAAATAGTCGGTTTTACGCCATCCACTGACCATAGCCAAAAAATTGCTACGCATACATAGACTCCACCATAAGCCGCATACACTCTGCCCGCAGCTGTTGGATGCAGTGTTAATAACCAGGCAAACAATGCAAGAGAGAATCCTGCGGGAATAAGTAACCAAGCGCTTTTATGTTGAGTGAGCCACAGATAAGGCAAATAACAACCAACGATTTCTGCAAACGCGGTGATGATAAATAAGCCGATTGTTTTTAATTCATCCATTGTGAAATCCTAAATGCTTAGTCACGTAAAGTTTAGGTGGCGGCTAGTCTGTAACCTATACCCGCCTCAGTTAAAATATAGCGTGGTGCAGCTGAATTTTTTTCAAGACGAGCACGTAATCTGCCCATGTGAATGCGCAGGTAATGCGTATCGTTTATATATTCAGCACCCCAAACTTCGGTGAGTAATTGACGATGTGTGAATACCTTTCCAGGTTTTTTAGTGAGTATAAACAGCAGCTTAAATTCAATTGGGGTGAGATGAACGGGCTGTTTATTCAATGAAACGCTAGAATTTACAGTGTCTATTTCTAACTCGTCTAGCTTAAAAATATCATCACGCAATGACATCATGGCGGTACGTTTTAGCGATACTTTTACTCTGGCAAGCAGTTCATTCACGCCAAATGGTTTCGCCAAATAATCGTCTGCACCCGAATCAAAACAATCTACTTTTTCTTGCTCGGATTGGCGCGCCGATAATACTAATATCGGAATATCAGAACTGATGCGGACATAGTCAATAAAATCTCGGCCATCGCCATCTGGTAAATTTAAATCCAATACGATGAGTGCCGGTTTATGTGCATTTATGAGGTTTTTACCATCTGCCATTGTTGGCGCGCAAAGTGTTTGATAGCCGTTTACTTTCAGGCTGGATTGCAGAAACTGACTAATCTGCAAGTCGTCTTCAATAATTAGAATTAGGCTTTTATCAGGCATTAACATACTCTGTATCTGGAATATTAAAGCTCAAAGTTACACAAGCCCCGCCGCCTTCCCGGTTATGAATAATTAAGCGTGCATCATGTGATTTTGCAATGGCTTGCACAATAGATAGACCCAAGCCAAATCCTTTTGCGTTCGTAGAAAAAAACTTTTTTATTTGGGAGGCAGTAAACGTTTCATCAAATCCCATGCCGCGATCATTCACGCTGATATTGATACTATCGGCAGTTTTTACAACATCAATCAGGATAGGTTCCTGATTTAAATTGGCTAAGTTGGCCTGTGCGTGTTTTGCATTATCAATCAGGTTAACTAGCGCTTGCATCAGCAAATTAGCGTTACCTTTAATCAATAACTCCGGCTCGCTAGCCGTGACTTTTAAATTGAGCGATTCGCCTCGATTTTTGTAAAGAGCAGTCACTACACCAATTAATTCCTCGGGAGATTGCCAGTCCATATGAATCTGTTTCAATTCACTTGATTCTAAGCGAATAAGAGAGAGTATGTTCTCCGTGGTGGTGGCTAGATATCGCGCTTGTGAGGCAATTAGTGAGGTTAAATGCGTTGCCTGAGCAGGCTCTAAATCTGCCTGTTGCAAGGTAGTTGCAGCCCCTAGAATTGAAGTGAGAGGGGTGCGCATATCATGTGAGATTGAAGCAAGCAACGCACTTTGTATTGCTTCTTCTTGCGCTATCAATTCAGCATGCTTTGCTTTTTCATTATTGATAAGCCGCTGGTAGCCTTGTGAAATTTGATCGACACATGACTTGATTGCCGTATAGATTTCAACACTGTCATCTGTACTTATATTGCCAACAATTAAAATCGGAAGTTGACTCGGCAAACGATTAAAAGGCATGAGCCAAAATGCAGATTCCGGCCAATTATCTGTATAAGGGCCTATAGGTTTACCGTTGGTTGCTACCCACACCAGCGCTTTTTGGTCAGGTGCAGTAATACTACTTGAATGTAGCTTGTAGGTATTGTTGGCATCTAATTGGGCAATGGCGAATGGTTTGTTGAACTCAAGTTGCAGTAATGCACAAGTGTCGTTAATTAATGATGTTAAGTCGTTTGAAAGGGCTAATTTTTCAGCTAAAGCCTTGGCGAACTCGGCGCGTTTTGAAGCAAGCATAGAGAATTCAGTTTGAGACTTTAGCCGTTTTACTAAAGAGGTGATTACCAGTGATACGATTAAAAAGCTGATTAAGCTTGCCCACGACTCAATATGCGCGACTTCAAAAGTGTAACGTGGCGCGACAAAAAAATAGTTAATGGCAAAAAACGCAGTAATTGCAGTGCCTGAGGCGATACCAAAAGTACAGAAATAAGCCACAGCAACCACAACCACTAAATACAGCATACTTATCCCAGTACTACCTAGCGTACTGAAAAAAGTGTGGTTAATGACCGTTGTGACCGCCAATAAAACCAATATGCAAAATAATTGAAAGAGATGTTTGGGCAATCTTGTCACCAGTTTTAGGCTTTGATTAAATAACAGTTACCTTTTGCAAGATTCATATTACCAGTTGTGCGGGTGGCTTTTAGTATTTATTCAAAAAAGCTGATGCATGTTAAATCATGTGGATATATAGGTGTTAACGGCATAGTAATTGCATATTGTTATGCATAACTTGGAATGTAAATTTTGTTATAAAAAGCTATTCAGGCCAGAAAGCTATTAGGCAGTAGCTTCAGTTACCAAATTGGTTCCAAAGTTTCATGTAAGATATTTTTTAACTCCTGAAACTATCGTCATTTAATTGACGTGATTGGTGGAAATTCAACTATGAATGACAGAGTCAATAAAACTTCTATTTGCAGCATTGTGTTCTTGGACATCATTGATTACTCAAAAAAATCTGACTCTGGCCAAATAGACGTAAAAATTCAATTCAATGAGTTAATCAATCACTCGTTAAAAAGTGTTGCACAGAATGATCGCATTATTCTAGATACTGGAGATGGTGTAGCGATTGCATTGATGGGGTCGCCCGAAGATGCCATGTTTGTGGCACTGACTATTCGTGATGGGATTTTAAAAAACAATATCAATCATTCAAACCCTTTATATGTACGTTTTGGTATTAATTTAGGGCCAGTGCGTATCGTTACTGATATCAACGGTCAGCCCAATATTATTGGCGATGGCATTAATGTGGCACAACGTATCATGAGTTTCGCTAAACCTAACCAAATTTTAGTCTCACGTTCATATTATGAAGTTACTTCGCGCCTCACTTTAGAGTTTTCAGAAATGTTTGCTTACTCAGGTGTTAAACACGATAAGCACGTGCGTGAGCATGAAATTTATTCTGTACGTTCACATGTAGGTCAAGATGTAACTACAAGTCACCCTGAAGCTCCTAAAGATGCCCGCAGGTCAACTGATCAGATAGCTTCAAAAAATAAAGTGAATTGGAAATATGCAGCCCCTGGCTTACTTGCCGTTGTGGCACTTTTAGGTTTTGCTACGTTGATGCCTGAGCAGGCTGAAACAGTTGTGCCGACTTTAATTGTTGAGCAGAATGAGGCTAAGATGAATTCTACCGAACCAAATAAAGCAGTGAAAGATTCATTGATAGCGAGTGAGAAAGTTAATAGTTCGCCTATGGTAGAGGCTAAGCCTGAAGCTAAAGTAATCAACTCTTCTCAGGAGGCTAATAAATTAACAATACAAGATAAGCTCAATGAAGATAAATTAGCACAAGAGAAGTTAGCCAAATCTAAACGTGCAGCAAAAAAAGCTGAGCAGAAGGTAGCAAAAGAAAACCCCCAAAGTGAAATACAGCCGGCATACATTGCAAGTAGAAGTGAGCCGTCGAACAGTGCACATACAGATGTTAAGCAGATTGAACGTAAAAAACCTGTGGAATCAACCGTTGCTGTTAACGTTACACATAAAGCTAAATCTGGTATGGATGCATTCGCTAACAGCTTCAAACAGGGTCAAAAAAACGAGTGTTCACAAGCGCAGATTTCAATGAATCAATGCCATTAAATGTCAGTATTAGTGGGGGCATGACCTTCTGAGACATTGCTTTCTTCAGTGATGATTTGTTCATCTTCACTTGTCACTGTCTTGGAGCCTTCAATCATCGCCTCACGGCTTAAAGGTGTTTCCAAGCTGATTCTACCAATCGCGCCACTGCGGTAATCGGTTAAAAAAGCAACTGCGGTTTTTTCGGTATCCCATAAACCATCATGGCGTTTATAAGAGCGACGTTTGGCAATTGCCTCTAGTAAATCTACGCCATCCATTTTCAAGACGTCAAGATACCCACCGTCAGCTTTCATGGTATCAAGCTTGTAACGTGCATTGAGTAATGCGGGGTAGTTTTTAAGTAAGTTATTAGCTAAAAATAGTGCTACATCTTCGTCTATGACTGCGTTACGTCCTATAGCATGACTCGCTGCAAGCATGTAACCATCAGATTCGTATTGAATTTTTGGCCACATCATGCCTGGAGTGTCAGTAATACTCATCGTTTCGCTTAAATCAAAACGCTGTTGGCTTTTAGTTACAGCAGGCTCATCACCTACTTTGGCGACACGACGATTAAGTAGGGCGTTCATCAGCGTAGATTTACCTACATTGGGGATACCCATAATCAGCATACGCAAAGGCTTCAAGTGCGTACCGCGATGTGGCGTAAGACTTAAACAAACCTTGGGGATTTTGTTGGCTTCACCAGGTTTTTTGCAGGAAAGTGCAACAGCCTTGGTATTAGGCTGACGATTAAAGTAATTAAGCCAAGCTTGCGTTGCAACGGGGTCAGCTAAATCTGCTTTATTCAATATTTTTAAATTGGGGCGCTGGCGAAACAGGCGCATTTCATTAATCACAGGGTTATGGCTTGCCTCAGGTACGCGCGCGTCTAATACCTCAATGACAATATCCGTGAACTCCATTGTCTCTTCAGCTTTTTTGCGTGCTTGGGTCATATGACCCGGATACCATTGAATTGCCATTTATTTCATTTCCTTATTAATGCTAACTGCATTGATCAATTAGCATTTTAACATTTAGTACATTGATTCTAGTTTTTATCTGTGTTTATCCTTGAGTTAGATTTTTGTCATCACATTTACATCATTAGGCTTTAATCTATATAAAATTTTAAACATGACTTTAATTGATAAGATAAATAATGAAATTATTAATACCCCAATCTATTTTAATGGCTGTTATTTTGACTATTCACTCACAGCTTATATATGCAGTAGAAGATGCCAATACATGGTTTCAGGATGGTCAAGCTGCACTAGCTGAAGCTAAAAAATTACAGCCTAATACTAGGCATGCTAAGAATGTCATACTGTTTCTTGGTGATGGTATGGGCGTTTCAACCGTGACGGCAGCACGTATTTTTGAAGGGCAATCAAAAAATCAGGATGGTGAACGCAACAAACTGGCATTTGAGAAATTACCTTACATTGCTATGTCTAAAACCTATTCGGCAAATCAGCAAACAGCGGATTCTGCGCCAACAATGACAGCCATTGTGACAGGGGCAAAGACTAATGACGGCATATTGTCTGTTAATCAATCAGTTAAAAATGAAGAGCCTGATAACGCGATAATCCAAAAGAATCGTTTAACAACAATATTAGAGTTGGCTGAGTTACATGGGCGCTCTACAGGGGTCATTTCAACCGCACGTATTACGCATGCAACGCCAGCAGCCACTTATGCACATACATCTATGCGTGATTGGGAAACTAACGGTGATGTTCCAGCACGTTCACAGGTAAAAGATATTGCAGCACAAGCGATTGATAATTTTGGTAAAGGTGGTGTTGGTGATGGCATAGAAGTGCTATTGGGTGGTGGGCGTAGCAAGTTTTTACCAAACACGGTAATTGACCCGGAAGATACTAGCAAAAGGGGTGAACGTAGCGATGGACGCAATTTAGTAGATGAGTATGTGACTAAATTTGGCGCACGATATGTTTGGAATCAGGCGCAGTTTGGTGCTATTAACCCCGCGAATACTAAGCGGTTGATTGGATTGTTCAGTCGCTCACATATGCAATATGAACATGATAGATCTACACATAAAGCCAAAGAACCTAGTCTTGCGGAAATGACGGGCAAGGCGATTGATATATTGCTGCAGAACCCCAAAGGTTTCTTTTTAATGGTGGAGGCTGGTCGTATTGACCATGCGCACCATGCTGGTAATGCTTATCGTGCACTTACAGATACGGTAGCACTTTCTGATGCAGTAAAAAAAGCACTAGAAAAAGTGAGCTTGGAAGATACGTTAGTGATTGTTACTGCCGACCATAGTCATACCATGACTATAGGTGGCTACCCAGCAAGAGGTAATCCTATTTTAGGTAAAGTCATCAATCCAGGTGCAACACAATATGCATTAGCTGAGGATGGAAAGCCATATACAACAATTACTTACGCGAATGGTAAGGGCTATCATACTAATGTAGCAGGTGATGCTGTGTATGACTTACCAATTAAAGCTGGCCGTGTTGAAGATATGGGTAGCGTGGATACTGAAGATCCAAATTTCCATGAAGAAGCTACCGTGCCATTAGACAAAGAAACGCATTCAGGTGAAGATGTCGAAGTGTTTGCAGGTGGCCCAAACGCTTATTTATTTCATGGTGTTCAAGAGCAAAGTTATATTTTTCATGTCATGAAAGATGCGTTCGGTTTTAAATAAACGCTCTTAAAACGCATATCTAGCTGATTACATTTTTAATGTGTAATGGTTTTTTGCTTTAAAATGCAGGTATGCAAACACCTGAAATTCTAAAGCCAGAAACTCAAATACCTGAAATACGGCCAAATCAATCTATAGAGCTACTTAAAGCGCTACACATACTCACGCGGGACGGCAAGCTTAACCAAGATAGTCGCCGTAAGCTTAAGCAGGTTTATCATCTATATAATTTTATTGAGCCTTTGCTTAATGATGTGATGCTGCAAAATCCAGATCCAACTTTAGTGGATCACGGTGCAGGTAAATCTTACTTAGGTTTTATTTTGTATGATTTATTTACAAAGCAGCAGGCGGCAGGGCAGGTGATAGGCATAGAAACACGTGCCGAGTTAGTAGAAAGGTCGCGTCAACTAGCCGTAGATTTGAATTTTAAGCGTATGGATTTTCAGCATTTAAGTGTAGAAGAGGCGACTACTTCAAATACCTTGCCGAGTAAGGTCGATATCGTAACTGCGCTGCATGCCTGTAATACGGCAACCGATGATGCCATTCAATTTGGCTTAACAAAACAAGCGAAATACATGGTGCTAGTGCCATGTTGTCAGGCCGAAGTTGCGGAAGTCATGCGGCAACATAAAAATGAAAGTTTAGGTAAAACATCACTGAGTGAGATTTGGCGGCATCCTATTCATACCCGTGAATTTGGTAGCCAAATTACCAATGTGCTGCGTTGCCTACAACTAGAAGCCGCAGGTTATCAAGTAACCGTGACCGAGTTGGTAGGTTGGGAGCATTCCATGAAAAACGAACTGATTATTGCTAAATACACTGGTCAACCGCGTAAAAATGCAAACGCCAGATTACTTGAGATACTTGAAACACTTAACCTCTTGGCGCTTACTACAAGGTTTACGGCGAATCATTAACTTTGCTACCTAATCGTTAATTTTTTTATCACCTGATTCATAGTTCAGATTTATAGTGCAGTTTGAGTGTTAAGTACATTCCGCTGATGCAGTTGTCACTGTAATCTAACACCAATCCCACAGCAATCAAAGTCACATGTTAAAATTGTAGTTATATGAACGTAAATAAGCCTGTAACCCTCAACTCTGCTGCTATCAATACATCTGCTAACTTACAAACCGCTCTGCAAAGCTGCATGCTGGCGGATCGCCATGCGCTGCGCCGCAAGCTGCGTGATATTGCTGATCTGCAAAAACTGACGGATGAGGCAGCTGTATTAAAAGTGCAACGTCTGCTGGGTGAAGTTGCGCAAAAAGTGCGTGCATCGCAAGTCAAATACGCTGCACGCTTAGCCAATCTTCCTAAGCCGGAATATCCTTTAGAGTTACCTGTCAGTGGTAAGAAAGACGAGATTGCTGCGGCAATTTCCAAAAATCAGGTTGTGATTATCTGTGGCGAAACAGGCTCTGGCAAAACCACACAAATCCCTAAAATCTGCTTGGAGCTTGGTCGTGGTGTTTCGGGCTTGATTGGTCATACCCAACCACGCCGCATCGCGGCACGTTCAGTTGCGTCACGTATCGCACAAGAGTTACAAAGCCCGTTAGGTGAGGTGGTTGGATTTAAAGTACGTTTTAACGATAAGCTTTCTGAATCAAGCTATATCAAACTGATGACAGATGGTATTTTGCTGGCGGAG